>JAFDGC010000083.1 GCA_019309485.1 Deltaproteobacteria bacterium
CAATACCGTAAGGGCCTTTTGGGCCTGGAGCAGTTCTCCCACGTTCATGTCCTTTACTGGTTTCACAAAAACGACACCCCGGAAAAACGCGCCGTCCTCCAGGTGCACCCGCGCAACCTCAAGGAAAACCCCTTGACCGGCGTCTTTGCCACCCACTCTCCCATGCGCCCCAACCTGATCGCCCTTACCCGGTGCCGCATCCTTGCCATCCAAGACACCCTCATCCAGGTGGATGCCATCGATGCCTTTGACGGATCCCCGGTGATCGACATCAAGAGCTATTTCCCTTACGAGGGTGCACCTGAATCGTATCGTTTCCCCAACTGGAAGAAAAAATCCGAATAAAATGGAACCGGCCGAACTTTCCGGGCAAATCGAGCACGTGACCTATGCCGATGCCGAAAGCGGATTCACCATCGCCCGGGTCAAAGTCCCCGGAAAACACGACCTGGTGACGGTGGTGGGGGAACTCACCTCCGCCGTCCCCGGGGAAGTGCTGCAGATGAGGGGAAGATGGGTCCATCATCCCAAATACGGGGAACAGTTCCGGATCATCGAATCGAGAACCGAAACCCCGGCCACGGTCTACGGCATTCGGAAATACCTGGGATCCGGAATGATCAAAGGGATCGGCCCCGTGATGGCCGATAGAATCGTCGAGCGATTCGGGAAAAAGACCCTCCAGGTGATCGAAAGCGAAAGCGCCCGATTGTTCGAGGTGGAAGGCATCGGAAAAAAACGGATCGCCATGATCAAAAAATCCTGGGACGATCAGCAGGAGATCCGGGATGTGATGATCTTTTTGCAGTCCCAAGGGGTCAGTCCGGGGTATGCGGTCAAGATCTTCCGGGCATACGGGAGGGACGCCGTCACCGTGGTGAAGGAAGATCCGTATCGCCTGGCCGAAGATATCTTCGGGATCGGGTTTCTGACCGCTGACCGCATCGCCGAAAGACTCGGCATTCCCAAAAACGCCCCCATGCGCATTGCCGCCGGCATCCTTTATACCCTGCAGCGGCTGGCAGAAGAAGGACACGTCTATTACCCGTATGTTCCCTTGGTGGAAAAGTGTCGCCAAACCCTTTCGGTGGATCCGGAAGAAGTGACGGCTGGACTGAAACGACTTTTCCTGGAGCACAAGATTGTCATCGAAAAAACAAAGGGCGATCCATCGGAAGAACAAAGGGTCTATCCTGCACGGCTGCATCGCTTTGAAACCGGGATCGCCCATGCACTGCGACGGCTGGCCGATGCCCCCCGATCCTTGTCGATCCCGGACCCCGAAGAAGCCTTGAAGATCGCCCAGCGGTTTCTTTCCATCCGGTTGGAATCGGATCAACTCCGGGCCATCGAGGCGGCCGTCCACCACAAGGTGCTGGTGATCACCGGCGGGCCCGGAACCGGAAAGACCACCATCATCCGGGCTGTTTTGGCCCTTTTTGCCCACCGCGGCGCCCGGATTCTTCTGGCCGCGCCTACGGGAAGGGCGGCCAAGAGGATGACCGAGGCCTGTGGATTCAGTGCCAGGACCATCCACCGCCTCCTGGAATACAGTCCCAAATTGCATGCGTTTCAGCGCAATGAAAACCGTCTTTTGCGATGCCACCTTCTGGTGCTGGACGAAGCTTCCATGATCGACACCTTTCTCATGTACCATCTCTTGAAGGCGATCCCCGAAAGCGCCACACTGATTTTGGTGGGGGACGTCAACCAACTCCCCTCCGTGGGACCGGGGAATGTGTTGAAAGATATTATCGATTCGGGTCGGATCCCCACGGCCTTTCTGATGAAAATCTTTCGACAGGCCCAAGGGAGCCGTATCATCGTCAACGCCCATCGCATCAACGCCGGGGAGTTTCCGGACATCATCACGTCAAAGGAGACGGATCCATCGGCCGACTTTTTCTTCGTGGAGCGCCAAGATCCTGAAAAAGCGCTTCAGACCATTTTGTGGCTGGCCAAGGAACGGATCCCCGCCAGGTTTGGATTCGATCCCATGGAGGAAATCCAGGTCTTAAGCCCCATGCATAAAGGGGTGGTGGGTGCTGCAAATCTCAACCGCCAGCTCCAGCAGGAACTGAACCCCCGGGCCGACTCAACGGGGATATCGGAAGGATCGTGCAGATTTTAAAAGAGGATCAAGAGGTGATCGTTTCCTATGACGGCAGGGCCGTAGTCTACGATTTCACCGAACTCGACGAAATCGTCTTGGCCTATGCGGTATCGGTGCACAAGTCCCAAGGCTCCGAGTACCCGGTTGTCATCGTTCCGGTGTTGACGCAACACTACATCCTGCTCCAGCGCAACCTCATTTACACGGCCGTCACCCGGGCCCAGAAGCTTTTGGTGATGGTGGGGACCCGCAAGGCACTGGCCATCGGAATTAAAAACGACAAGACCCAAAAGCGCTATACGGGACTGAAGGACCGGCTCCGGGGTATCACCCCCTCGCCCTCTCCTCTCTTTGAGTCGTGATCCAAAAAAAGCATCACGGGCACGCCACCAGTCGGTCCAAAATCAGTCCGAAAAAAGACGCGCCTGACGATGACACATACATCCATCCCATATGGGTCAAGCATGACCCGCAGACGGCCACACGCCAGGCAAATCCCTTGAACCAGGTGAAATCGTCGGTGGCCGGACCCGCAAGGGCACATCCCGTGGCGTCTTTAAAACATCCGATCTGAAACACGATGCCGTGGGGGTTGGCAAAGGTGTGCTGGTGGGCCCCGTCCACTTCGGTCCGGTGGCCGGTGCGGGTGATGATCCGGCCGCAGGCCCGACAGCAGAGAGGATCCCCGTCGTCAGAAGCCGGTTCTTCTTGTAAAGCACTTTCAGAATCGTTTTGGGCCCCGCCGGCCCCATCGGGAGGGATCGGTGCGCGGAAGAACCAACGTGAACGCTTCCTGTTTTCTTCCACCATGGGATGCCGCGGCGTATGCATCATGGCGTCCTTTGATTCCGCCGGGTTTTAATTGACAACCCGGCGCCTCTTTTTTATATATAACCAAGAACGTATCATAGCATATGGATCGTTTTTGATAAACGCGTAAAAAGGTTTTTATGAGCGCCGTTCAACCCGTTGTCCCTGTTTTTCAGAGAAGGGTTCCTGCCGGGGGCGGACAAGGCGGCGCGAACAAAATTCTTCCGATTCCGCCCTTATCGAAAAGCACCGCCCTTCAGGGCCGGGACCGCCAAACGGAAACCAAGCTGAGGAACGGTTATGGAATTTAAGCTTTCCACTGAACAGGAGATCTTGAGGGAGTCGGTGCGCACTTTCGCCGAAAAGGAGATCCGGCCCGTGGCAGGGGATCTCGACGAAAAAGAAACCTTTTCCTACGAAACCATGGCCAAGATGGCCGAGCTCGGCTTGTTCGGCATCGTCGTTTCTGAAAAATACGGCGGCCAGGGAATGGATTACATTTCCTATATCATCGCCGTGGAAGAGATCGCCCGGGTGGACGGATCCCACGCCGCCACCGTGGCGGCGGAAAATTCTTTGGGGATCAGCCCCCTTTATTATTTCGGAAACGAAGCCCAGAAACAAAAGTACCTCCCCAGGCTGTGCAGCGGCGAGACCCTCTGGGGTTTCGGTTTGACCGAGCCCAACGCCGGGTCGGATGCCATGGCCACCCGGACCACTGCCGTAAAAGACGGCGGCGAATGGGTGATCAACGGAAGCAAGATTTTCATCACCAATGCCTCCACGGACATTACGGCGGGTGTGACCGTCCTTTGCCGGACCGGCACCCGGCCGGACGGCAAACCCGAGTTGACCTGCATCCTCGTGGAAACGGGGACCCCGGGATTTACCGCGAAACCCATGCACGGAAAGATGATGTGGCGGGCCTCCAACACGAGTGAGCTTTACTTTTCGGACTGCCGGGTACCCCTTGAAAACACCCTGGGGCCCGTGGGGGAAGGGTTTCACCAGATGATGAAAACCCTGGACGGCGGGCGGCTTTCCATTGCCGCCATGGGACTCGGGGGCGCTCAGGGATGCTTCGATATGGCCTTGAAATACGCCAACGAGCGGGAGCAGTTCGGCCGGCCCATCGCCAATTTTCAGATCAACGCCTTCAAGCTGGCCGACATGGCCATGGAGATCGAATGTGCGCGGCTCCTGTTATACAAGGCGTGTTGGTTGTGCGATAACGATCTCCCCTATGCCAAGGAAGCCGCCATGGCCAAACTCTACTGTTCCGAGGTCATGTACCGGTGCGCCAACCATGCAGTACAACTCCACGGCGGGTACGGCCTCATGAAGGAATACGACGTGGAACGGTTTTACCGGGACCAAAAGCTTTTGGAAATTGGAGAAGGAACATCCGAGGTGCAACGGATCGTCATCGCCCGGCATATCGGCGCCCGGTGCATGTAACCCGAGGATTGCGCTTTTTTCCCGGAAAACGGTTCCGCCTTCGTAAAGGGAACCCAAGGAGAATAGTATGGAAAAAAAAGACGCGAACGCCCAAAGTCATATGGATTTTTTCAAGGATCTCACCGGCGAGATCGCCGGAGACACCCCCAGGGAAGTGGAGGAAATCGGAAGCCGAATCCGGACCTTGAGACAGGAAAAGGGGCTTTCTCTGGAAGAACTCTCCCGTATCACCGGCTACGATACGGCGTTTTTGGCCCAAATCGAGTCGGACCAGCTCCAACCCCAACTCGGAACCTTGATCAAACTGTCCAAGGCCCTGGACAGTGCATTCGGAAGGCTTGTGTCGGGGGTGGGAAGCCGCCTTTATTCCATTACCCGAAAGGACGAGCAAAAGATCGTTTCCCGCTCCACCTCCCAGAAAGGGAAAAAGAAGGTCTACACTTATAAGAGTCTGGCGCCGGAGGTGAAGGGCCGCCACATGGAGGCCCTCATCGTGGAGCTCGAGGAAAACCCGGAAGAAGAAACGTCCGTACACGAAGGCGAGGAATTCATCCATGTCCTCGATGGCACGGTGCTCCTGAAGATCGCCGGAGACGCCTTTGAGCTGAATCCCGGGGACAGCGCCTATTATCTTTCCACCACGCCCCATTTTATCGGAGCGAAAAAGGAAAGGGCCACCATCCTCGCCGTCCTTTACGG
This sequence comes from Deltaproteobacteria bacterium, assembly GCA_019309485.1. Lineage (GTDB taxonomy): Bacteria > Desulfobacterota > Desulfobacteria > Desulfobacterales > UBA2156. Next base: position 5,081 of record JAFDGC010000083.1, read on the forward strand.
CGGATAAAGGGGTCCGGTTGGGAAAACAAAGGGGCTGTTTCATGCCCAAAGGGGTTTTCATCCATGAAACCGGCGGCGGGGAAAATCGATATCGGGCAAACCTATCCGCTTGAAGAGGAGGCCTGGGCCCATACGGATCTGGAAAATCGAAAGACAACGGGATTCACCATCCTGATCCCGTGACCCGCCGTTTCCGATGATACCGCGAGAAAAAGGAGACATTGATGCCTGAAGACTTGAAAAAGATATACAAGACCATTTTAGGGGATCATTTCCCCGAAAAAATGGAGATTCATTTCATTGACGCGCAAAAGACCCAAAAGCTCATTTACGAAAAGGTGGGATGGATCATCGAGGGCGAGAAGAAAGGGTTGCGGTACGGGGAAAATCCGGGTCAAGAGGCCGCCCTTTATAAGCTGATCAACGGGAACCTGGTCCTGGGGGAAGCCCAGACCCTTCAAGCCGGACGATATCTCGCCTCCGACCCGGCGCTTCTGCAATCCGGCAAGCATCCCGGAAAGACCAACATCACGGATGCGGACAATGCCCTCAATATCCTGCGATACCTCATGGACCGGCCCACTGCCGTTATTGTCAAGCACAACAACCCCTGCGGTGTGGCCCGGGCCGACACCCTGGAAGAAGCCTACATCAAGGCGAACCTGGCGGACCGGGTGGCCGCCTTCGGGGGGTGCATCGCCCTCAACCGGTCCGTGGACCGGGCCACCGCTGAAGCGGTTCTCGCCCAGTACGCTGAGGTGGTGGTGGCCCCCGAATTCGAAGCGGGGGTCTTGGATCTTTTCGCGAAAAAAAAGAACTTACGGGTGATCCGGATTCCCAACATGGCGGCCCTGGCCGATTTTGCCGAGGCCCGAACCGTGGAATTCAAGTCCTTGATCGACGGCGGGATCATCGCCCAGTTGTCGTACGTCCCCAAAACCCAGAAAAAAGAAGACCTGGTCCTGGCCGCGTGCGAGTACAAGGGAAAAACCTATCGCATCCAACGGGAGCCCACCCCACGGGAAGTGGACGACATGCTCTTCGGGTGGATGGTGGAGGCCGGGGTGACCTCCAACTCGGTCCTTTACGTGAAGGATCAGACGACGGTGGGGATCGGCACAGGAGAGCAGGACCGGGTGGGGGTGGCGGAGATCGCCCGGGACAAGGCCTACCGGAAGCTGGCCGACCGGTACGCCTTTGAAGCCTATCAAATCCCTTACAACGACCTCAAGGATGCCGACAAGAAGGCCGACATCGACGCCCGGGTGGCTGAAGAAAAAGGGGGCCTCATCGGCGCGGCCATGGTCAGCGACGCCTTTTTTCCGTTTCGGGACGGCGTGGACGTGGGGATCCGGGAAGGGATTTCCTGCGTGATCCAGCCCGGGGGCTCCGAAAACGATTACCAGTCCATCGAGGCGTGCAACGAGGCCGGGGTGACCATGGTCTTCACCGGGCAGCGCAGCTTCAAACACTGATGAACGCGTAAAAACCC
>JAFDGC010000032.1 GCA_019309485.1 Deltaproteobacteria bacterium
CGGCGTCGTTTTTCTTGCCGTCTTTGATCAGGGGTGCGGCACAGCCGAACGTCAGCGCCAACACCATAAGAACCGGAATAAAAAGGGATCGGTACATGGTGGACCTCCTTCTTTCAAGGGGAAGGGAAAGGAACGGATATCGCGTAAAGTAACCGACTCGGGGCCTTTTGTCAACGTTTGTCTTGGCAGATCCCCCGGGCTGTACCCAAAGCGTATCCCCGGGGGCCGCCTCCGGAATGGTGGTCTTCGATGCGGACCTGGCCGAGACATGGGCCAAAAAGGACGGGAAGGACGTCATCATGGTCCGGCCCGAGACCAAGCCCGACGATGTGCACGGGATGCTGGCGGCCCTCACCGCGGACCGGATCGCCGAATATGCCCAGTTCTTCTCCTTCGGGACCAACGACCTGACCCAGACCACCTTCGGGATATCCCGGGACGACACCGAAGCGGGATTCCTCATCGACTATCTGGAAAAGGGAATCCTCAAGGAGAACCCCTTCGCCGTCATCGACCGGGAAGGGGTGGGGGAACTCATGTCGTGTTCGCCCTTCCGGGTCCCCATCGCCCGGCTGGCCGCGGCCCATGCCGCCCTGGCGGATCGGGACCGCTAACGATCCTTTTTCAGATCGTCTTTCAGCTTCTGGTCGAGTTTGTCGAACAGGTCCTTTTGTTTTTGGGCCTGTTGTGCCTTGAAGGACTCGATCCGGGCGTCCATGTTTTTGCGGGAGGCCTGAAACGCCTCCACGGCGTCCTTCAAGACATCCCCCGTCTCCCCTTTCGGGATGCTTTCCAGGAGTCGATGATCCTGGATGAACAACCGGGTGCCGAAAGGCCCCTGGGCGACCTTGAGGATGTCCATTTGTGCCAGCTTCTTGCAGATGAGGTTGACGTGTTCCGCGGAAAAGGACAGCAGTTCGGCCACGGCCTCAATGCTCGCGGGGGCGTCTTCCCGGTGCTCCAAAACCCGGACGGCGGCCACCACCAGGTGCGCTTCGGTATATAAGTCCTTGTTTTTCACTTTCAAAAAACCGTTTCCGTTGAAATGTAAAAATCGCGTTGATCGCCTGCAACCCCGCATATTTCAGGGTCTCGGGCGGTTGACATCATTTTTGAATGAGAGTAGCATCTCACCGATTTTTGTCAAGCCGGTTGCCCCGCCATCCACAAGGGGCGCAAAGGAGGGGAAAATGACCGAGATCGTTGAAATCAAGGCGAGACAGATCCTGGATTCGAGGGGAAATCCCACCGTGGAGGTGGACGTGACCACGGCGTGCGGCGCCCTGGGCCGGGCGGCGGTGCCGTCCGGGGCGTCCACGGGAAAACGGGAGGCCCTGGAGCTTCGGGATAAACGGGCCAAGGCCTATCACGGAAAAGGGGTGACCAAGGCCGTGGAAAACGTCCGGAAGATCCTTGCGCCGGCGCTGTGCGGCATGGACGCCGCCGATCAGATCTCCCTGGACCTGCGGATGATCGAGCTGGACGGGACGGCCAACAAATCCAAGCTGGGCGCCAACGCCCTCCTCGGCGTCTCCATGGCTGCGGCCCGGGCTGCTGCGGCGTCCTTCGGCCTGCCGTTGTACCGGTACCTCGGCGGGACGGTCGCGCGGCATCTCCCCATGCCCATGATGAACATCGTCAACGGCGGCGCCCACGCCGCCAACACCCTGGATATCCAGGAGTTCATGATCGTGCCGGTGGGGGCGTCCTCCGTCACCGAGGCGATCCGTATGGGATCCGAAATCTTCCACAAGCTCAAAGCACTCCTCAAAAGCCGGGGCCTCAACACCGCGGTGGGCGACGAAGGCGGGTTCGCGCCCGATCTCGAATCGAACGAAGACGCGATCCGGGTCATCATCGATGCCGTCGAATCTGCGGGATACCGGCCGGGCGCCGACGTGGGGATCGCGCTGGACGCCGCCGCCAGTGAATTTTATCGAAACGGCAAATATCATCTGAAATCCGAGGGAAAAACCCGGACTTCGGAGCAGATGATCGATTATTACGAATCCCTGATTGAAAAGTATCCGGTACTTTCCGTGGAAGACGGACTCGCGGAAGGGGACTGGAAGGGATGGGCCGCCATGACGGAACGCCTGGAAGGGTTCATCCAGATCGTGGGAGACGATATCTTTGTCACCAACTCCGCCATTTTCCAAAAAGGAATCGAAAAGGGGATCGCCAACGCCATCCTTGTCAAGCTCAACCAGATCGGGACCGTCACCGAAACCCTCGAGACCATCGACATGGCCAAGGACGCCGGGTACACCACGGTCATTTCCCATCGCAGCGGCGAAACCGAGGATGCCTTCATCGCGGACCTGGCGGTGGGGGTCAACGGCGGGCAGATCAAGACCGGATCCATGTCCCGGAGCGACCGGATGGCCAAGTACAACCAGCTCATCCGTATCGAAGAAGAACTCGGAAAAGGGGCACGCTTTTGCAACCAGCTCATCTAACCGAAGCGCGGCCCGCGTTTCCTGCCGACCCGGTGGATGAAACCCCCGAAAGCGCCGATTTACGGCCACCGCTTGTGTTTTGGAAAAAAGCCTTCCCATGGACGGTACTCGGGATAGGGATCCTCCTCTGGTGCTCCGCGGCGGCGGGATACGTGCTCCCGGGCCGGGCGGTGCTTCACTACTATGCCGAAAGCCTCGGAGACGAAAAGACCCTGTTGATCCTGCAGGAAGTTAGCATCCGCACCGAAGCCCCCGGCTTGGAGGAGCGCATCGTGCCGGAAACGGTCCGATACCGCTTTCCCGGCGCGTTTCGGTCGGAGGCCGTCTTCGGCCCGACCCGGCGCCTTCATCTTCATGTGGATGGAAAAATCCTCACCGTTTTGGACGAAAACATCCTTTCCCCGGGCCGGGATCGATTCGACCGGTACAAGGACCTCCTCCTGTGCCGCAACCGGGAGCAGCTGGAAAGACTCCTTTCCCGGTACGGCATCCAATATGAGATCTGCAGCCTGGGACGGTTCGAAGACGCCGTGGTGTATGTCCTCGGGGCCCGGTACCCGGACACATCCGCCTCCCGGCTGGTCATGGACAAGGAGCACTTTTGGCCCCTTCGCTGGATCTTTGTGAAAGGATCGGGGCCGTCAACAGGGGAAACCCTCGAGATCCGGTACAACAACTGGGCCCGGATCGGATCGGCGTGGTACCCCTGGCGGATCGAGTTTTATCAAAACGGAGAATTGGCCCGAACCATCCGGGTTCAATCCCTGGAAGTGAATCCGCCCACACCCGAAGCGCTCTTCGATATGGCGGCCTTGAAATCAAAGGTGCGCCCGGCACAGAACGCAACGTCCAACGTCGAAAGAGACGCGCCGGTATCCGACGAGATTCAAAAAACCATTGACGCCTTTAAAAACATGTACAACTAGGCCGCAATCCGGTAGGATTTCAAGGCCGCCTGGCGCGCGCACATCGATGCGTTGAGGGGGGGATCATGGGAAGCCCGACAAAATACATCTTTATCACCGGCGGGGTGTTGTCTTCTCTGGGAAAGGGGCTGGCGTCGGCTTCCATCGGCGCGCTTCTGGAAAGCCGCGGCCTTTCGGTGACGCTCCAGAAACTGGATCCCTACATCAACGTGGATCCCGGCACCATGAATCCCTTCCAGCACGGAGAAGTCTTCGTCACCGACGACGGCGCGGAGACGGACCTGGACTTGGGCCATTACGAGCGGTTCACCCATGCCGAGTTGGGACGGGACAACAATTTCACCACCGGCAAAATTTACTATTCCGTCATCTCCAAGGAGCGCCGGGGAGAATACCTGGGCGGAACGGTCCAGGTCATCCCCCACATCACCGAAGAGATCAAGCAGAGCATCCGGTTGGTTTCCGACGACGTGGACGTGGTCATCGTGGAGATCGGCGGAACCATCGGGGACATCGAAAGCCTTCCCTTCCTGGAAGCCATCCGGCAGTTCCGGACCGATGCGGGGAAGGAGAACACCCTGTACATCCACCTCACCCTTGTCCCCTTCATCCCCACGGCGGGGGAGGTCAAAACCAAGCCCACCCAGCACAGCGTCAAGGAACTGCGCAGCATCGGGATCCAGCCCGATATCCTGTTATGCCGCACGGATCGTTTTCTTCCCAAAGAGATCAAGACCAAAATCGCCCTGTTTTGCGACGTGGACGTGGATGCCGTGATCACCGCCAAGGACGTGGCCTGCATCTACGAGGTCCCGCTCATCTTCCACAAGGAAGGGCTCGACGACAAGATCGTGGAAAAGCTCCACATCTGGACCCGAGCCCCCCGGCTGGAAGCCTGGGATGAGCTGGTTTCCCGGATCAAGACCCCGGAGGAGACGGTGGAGATCGCCATCGTGGGCAAGTACACGAACCTGACCGAATCCTACAAGAGCCTCAACGAAGCCCTGGGCCACGGCGGAATACCGAACCGGTGCAACGTCAAATTGAAATTCGTGGACTCGGAGAACCTCTCCCCGGAAAACCTGGAAGAGACATTGAATTCGGCCGGCGGCATCCTTGTGCCCGGGGGATTCGGATCCCGGGGCGTTGAAGGAAAAATCCTGTCCGCCCGGTATGCCCGGGAGCAAAAGATTCCCTATTTCGGAATCTGTCTGGGAATGCAGGTGGCGGTCATCGAGTTTGCCCGCCACATGGCCGGCCTGGAAGGGGCCCACAGCAGCGAATTCAACCCGGAGACCCCCCACCCGGTCATCGACTTGATGCTGGAATGGTTCGACGAAAAGACCGGGACCATACAGCAACGGGATATCCATTCGGACAAGGGGGGGACCATGCGGTTGGGGGCCTACCCCTGCCGGGTGACGGAGAAAACGACGGCGTACCGGGCCTATCGGAGTGGCGCGATTTCGGAACGACACCGGCACCGGTATGAGTTCAACAACGCCTACCGGGAACGCCTGGCGGAACACGGCATGGTCTTTTCCGGAGTCTCCCCCGGCGGGGACCTGGTGGAGATTATTGAACTTTCGGATCACCCCTGGTTTTTGGGATGCCAGTTCCACCCGGAATTCAAGTCCCGGCCCATGAATCCCCATCCCCTGTTCCGGGATTTCATCAAGGCGTCCCTGGAGCGGGCGAAAAGAAAGGCGTAACCCGAGGCGCCGCTCCCGGTGATCCTGACCGCTGTCTTTTTAAGCCTCCCCGCTGCCCCGCGAGGCGGGATTTCCGCTTCGCTCCGATCCGTGAAGCACTGCCCTCAGGCAGAACCTGCGGGGAATGCGCTCGCTGTTGCGGTTCCACGAACCCGGGTGTGCTATCCGTGATCCAGTTCTTCGGAGAGAAGGACCGCCTCGGCCACCTGTCGGATCGGTTTCCGGGAGTCCATGCTCCGCTTCTGGAGCCACCGGTAGGCCTCGTGCCCGCTCTTGTTTCTCCGCTTCATCAGGATTTCCTTGGCACGCTCCACCATCTTCCGGGTCTCGAGTTCTTCCTGGATCACCCGGGTCTTGACCATCAGTTCCGTGTTCATGATGGCCACGGCCGCCTGGTTGGCCACCGTGGTGATGAGATACACTTCCGTCTCTGAAAACCGGTGGGGCGCGGCTGTGAAGCAATTGAGCACGCCGATCACCTTTTGATCCTTGCCCTGCAGCGGGACGCTGAGCATGGAGACAAGCCCCAGCTTCCTGGCCATTTCTTTTTCTTTGAAAAGCGGCTCCTCGAGGACGTTTTCCAAGATAAGCGGGCGGTTGTGGGTGGCCACGTATCCCACGACCCCTTCATCCATGCCCAGGGACCGGTCCTTGATGTAATCGGGATCGATGGCCTGGGTGGTTTTGAGGCGGATCTTTTTCGGCGCTGCGCTTTCATCGATGAGCCACAAGGAGCAGATCTCCACACCGGTGACCCTGGCGGTCACCATCACGATGAGCTTGAGGATGTCTTCCAGGTACAGCTCCGAGGTAATGGCCCGGCTGATGTCCATCAGGCCCTTTAAATACTTTTCATAGGTTTCGGGGATGGTTTTATCCATCGCGGAATCGGCATCCTTTCAAAATAGCTGGCATCGTGAACTTCAACGTTGCAAAAGTTTATAAAAAATTCAGCATATTAAACACTCTTTGCCATGTTTTTTATGCAACACTGAGGTGAAGTGAATCGTAGCACCGGTCCCGGAAGGGGTCAAGCACTCCGTGGAGCGGATTTTGATGCCGGAAGGATCCTGAAAAAAGCGTCGAGGACCCGTGCCGGCGTGATGCTTTCCAGGCACACGGGCTGCCGGCAGTCTTTGTTTCCGGATTCAAAACAGGGAAAACAATCCGAAACACCCTGCACCACGGTGGCGGCGGGTCCCAGGGGTTTCCACCGGGCGGGATCCGTGGGCCCGAAGACGGCCACGGTGAAAAGCCCCAAAAAGGCGGCCAGGTGACTGACCCCCGAATCATTCCCGATGAACCCCATAGCGGATTTCAATGCCCGGACTAGGGCCGAAAGGTCCCCTGTGGTGAAGATGCGGAAATCCGGCGCGGCGGCCGAAAGGGCGCTTTCCAAAAAAAACTCGGCGGGACCGAGAAGAAACCCCGGATCGAATCCTTTTTCCCGGAGCAACACCGCCGTTTCAACGAACCGGTCCAGGGGCCACCGTTTCAGGGGGCTCCCCGCGCCGGGATGGATCCAGAGGGTCCGGGTGTTTTCCCCGGAAGCAAAATCAGGATCAGGGGCGGAAACGCGTTCTTCAAGGGATGGAATAAGCCCGATCTTCAGGCTTGCGTGCAAAAGATGATGGGCCGTATGAACCCGGGCGCCGGGATCGGGACGGGGCGGAATCCGGTGAATCGGCTTTTTGAAAAACCGGGAAAGGCCGGCGACAAGGGAATCGGACCGGGTGAGGGCCAGGACGATGTCGCAGGCCTCCACGGGCTGCATGGCGGCTTTGTCCGGGTTTTCCCGGTAAAGAGAGGCGAACCGCGCCGATTCCAGGGCATAGGCCTGACGCGCCAGGCCCAGGGATGCCGCCAGCGCCCCGATGGATCCCCGGCACAAAAGGCGGATTTCAAACCCGGCCGCCTTCAGCGCCCCGAACAATGGAAAGGCCGTCACCAGGTCCCCCAGGGCGCCGTGATGGATCACGAAGATGCGCCGGACAGCGGGGCGGGGGGTTTTATTTCCCCCGGCGCCTTTCATTTCAGGAAACCGCAAACCAACCCGCGAAGCACTGCCGTCAGGCAGAACCTGCGGGGAACGCGCTCGCTGTTGCGGTTCAGGGATTCGGATCATTCAACAGTGGTTTGAGCCACCAGCGGTCGTGGGGCGTGTTCAACAGGGTTTCGGCAGCCTGTCTGCCCAGGGGCGTTCGAACACGCTCTTTGACAAAAGGGATCCACTTCCCGGCGCTTTGATGCCCCGCATCCGCCAGCGCCTTGAGATCGATTAAAAAGGCGAGCTGGTCAGCGTCCCGGGCCAGTTTTGCCTCCTCGCTCTCCCCCGCCTCGAATTCCTTCACCAGGGAGGCGAGGTCTTCGCCGAAGGGAAGGTCCCGGACGGCTTCGGACAGGGCGCGCGCATTATCCGCGGTGACGTATTTTTTCTGAACGGTGTTGAGATCACCGGTCCGGGCTTCCAAAAGATCGTGCACCAGGCACATGTGGATGAGACGGGAGGCATCGATGTCGGATCGCATCCGGGAAAAGACGTATGCGATGAAGGTGGTGATAAAAACATGCTCGGCCACGGATTCGCTCCCTGCGCCCAGGAACGGGTACCCGGACCGGGGGATTTTTTTCAGCATGGCGGCTTCAAATAAAAGATCGACGATGGCGTCCACGGCACGATTTCCTTTTCAATTGGATCTTCATACATTCACCATAATATGATATACAGATAGGGATTTGAATCAAGGATAAATCCTTGACAGGGTTTTGGAGTTCATATAGTAAAATCCTTTTAATACTATACAATATATTGTGTTTTCGGATCCTCTGACACCCGTTCCGGGATACGGGAACATATTAGGAGACCGCATGTTGCCTCACGAAATCGACATCATTCACATGATCGCAAACGCCAGTTTCATGGTACAATTCGTGCTCTTGGTGCTTTTGTTTTTTTCCATCACCTCGTGGACCATTATCATTGTCAAGTTTCGATTCATCCGGAAGGCCTTCAAGGAGTCGGCGGTCTTCATCGATTATTTCTGGAAAAGTCGGGATTTTTCAGAGGCCTTTGCCAAGGCCAAGGCCCTCCATGCGAGTCCGGTGGCCCGGCTTTTCCGGACCGGATACACGGAGTTGAAAAAAAACATCCAGTCCGGACCGTCCCATGCAGGAGGTTCCGATCCCGTCTCCATAAGGTCCCGGACCATGGGTGTCGATAACGTCAAGCGGGCCCTGCGGAGGGGGATCACCACCGAAACCACCCGGATGACCCAGATGGTCCCTTTTCTGGCCACCACCGGGAATACGACTCCCTTCATCGGCCTTTTCGGCACCGTGTGGGGGATCATGGGGTCGTTCCAGGGCATCGGCCTGCGGGGATCCGCCAGCCTTGCCGTTGTGGCCCCGGGGATCGCCGAAGCCCTCGTGGCCACCGCCGCAGGGCTGGCGGTGGCGATCCCGGCGGTCATCGCGTTCAATTATTTTATGCATAAAATTCGGATCCTCGAATCCGAGCTCGATAGTTTTTCGGCGGATTTCTTGAACATCGTGGAGCGCGATCTCATGCGCATGAAAGAGAGAGGAGAATGACCTCAGGCGGCAAAGAAAACGGGCTGCTGTCCGAAATCAACGTGGTTCCGCTGGTGGATGTCATGCTCGTGTTGTTGATTATTTTCATGGTGGCGGCTCCCATGATGATCCACGGTGCCAGTGTGTCGCTTCCCGAGGCGACCCTGGATCCCATCACCGCGGAAAAAGAACCCTTGATGATCACCATGGATACCCAGCAGCGCATCTACATCAACGATTTCGAAGTCCAATTCGATTTCCTGCGGGAAAAACTGGCCAAGATCCTTGAAAACCGAACGGACCGCATGGTCTATCTCCGCGCCGACAAGGCGATTCCGTACGGTCTTGTGGCCCGGGTCATGGCCGAAGCCAAAGGGGCCGGTGTCGAGAAGTTGGGCATGGTGACGGAACCGATCAAGACAAAGGAGAAACGATAACGATTCCGGATGAAAGAACCGTGAATGCGGGACCTGCACATCCTCCCACTTTTTTAAGGGGAGACAAGGCCTACCGGCGCCAGTTTCTATGGACTTCCGTAATATCGGCGGTGTGCCACGGGGCGCTTTTTATGGGGCTCGTTTTTTCTCCGGACCTCACCCCGGCCCGGCGGTGGCCCACGTCGGTGGTGAATGTCAGCCTGGTGTCGTTGCCGGATCTCGGGAAAGGGGCGGCGTTGAATCCGCCGGCTCCGAAAGAAGCCCGCGTTCCGGAGGCGAAAAAAGAATACAAACCGGTTCCCAAAAAAAAGGCGCCCGCCCCGGATCTCAAATCAAAGCCGGACACCATTTCCCTTGCCCCGAAAAAGAAGGAAGCCAAGACATCCTTAAAGAAAAAGACCTATAAGCCCGACAAGGCCATCCAGAGGGCCGTCGAGAATGTCCACGAAAATGTTCAGGAAAAGGCACAACCCCGGGCGTCCGACCTCCTGGAGAAAGCCCTGGCGGATTTGAAACGGAAAGTCAATGAAGGGCCGCCGGGAACGGGGGGCGGCCAGGGCAATGGCGGCGGGGGGAAGACGGGTCTGGATCAGATGGATATCTACAAGATCGAAATTGCCTATTTGATCCAGCAGAACTGGGCCTTTTCGGAACAGATGGTGGGCGGGCGAAAGGACCTGGAGGCGCGGCTGGTCATTAAAATACTCCCCGACGGCCGGATTTCGGATATGTTTTTTGAAACCAAATCCGGAAACGCGTATTTTGATGATTCGGTTTATAAAGCGGTGCAAAAATCGGATCCGCTGCCGCCCTTGCCCAGAGGATACCGGCGCCCCTCTTACATGGTCGGGTTGCGGTTTACACCCTCCGGGTTGAATTAAAAATGAAGTTTTTTTGCGAAAGGAATGGCATGCGGCGATTGAATCCGAGCCGGGGTATGGCGCGGTTGTTGTTTTTCATGGGCGTGGCGGTGATGGTGTTCCGGGGTGTTGCCGGCGCCGTGGAATACATCGACATCAACAATCCGTTTATCAGAAAGATCCCCATTGCCGTTCCGTTTTTTCAGGCCAAAACCGGAACAGAAGTTCAAGCGGAAATCGCCGAAAAAGGCGCGGTCCGGCTGGCCGAAACCCTCGAATTCACGGGATTTTTCAAGATCCTGGATCGGGCCGGCTTCCTGGAAGACCCTCAGCGCATGGGGATCGAAACCCCCCAAATCCGATTTGACAGCTGGACCACGGTGGGGGCCGAACTTCTCGTCACCGGCGGGTTCGAGGTTTTGGACGGTGCCCTGGCCATAGAACTCCGCCTTTACGATACCTTCAAGGGGCGGTTGCTGGTGGGAAAGCGCTATCAGGGGGCCCGGACGGATCTGAAAAAGATCATCCGCCGGTTCTGTGATGACATCATCTACACCCTGACCGGGCAACACGGTATTTTCACGAGCCGCATCGCCTTTGTCTCCAACGGCACCGGAAACAAGGAGATCTACACGTGTGATTTTGACGGCAGCGATCCGAAGCAGTTGACGCGAACCAAAGCGATCACCATTTCTCCGGCATGGTCCTTAGACGGCGACTGGATTGCCTATACCTCTTACCTGAAGGGAAAGCCGGATCTTTTCATCAAAAACCTCAAAGACGGGCGAAGCCACCAGGTGACCCATGAAGGCCTCAACATCACACCGGCCTGGCGGCCCTTCCGGCAAGAGCTTGCGGCGACGCTGTCTTTTACGGGGGATCAGGAAATTTATCTATTGACGGAAACGGGAAAAACCGTTAAGAGATTGACCCACAATCAGGGGATCGATGTTTCGCCTTCGTGGTCGCCGGACGGAAAAAAGTTTGCTTTCGTCTCCAAGCGCGCCGGGACCCCCCAGATTTATATTCAGGATGTGGAATCGAATGTGGTGCAGCGGGTCACCTATTACGGCCGCCACAACACGCAACCGGCGTGGTCGCCTGCCGGAGATCGGATCGCCTATACTTCCCTGGAAGGGGGAGAGACAAATATATTCATCGTGGGTATCGACGGGAAGGAGCCGGTACAGCTCACCCGCAACGCCGGGGACAACGAATCTCCGGCGTGGTCGCCGGACGGCAACCTGATCGCGTTTTGCTCTTATCGGGAGGGTCCCGCGCGCATTTATGTCATGACGGCGTTCGGTACGGATCAACGGCGGCTGTTGACGCTTTCGGGAGAACAGACCGATCCAGCGTGGTCGCCCAGGAGCCAAAGAGATTAATGGATGATTCAAAAGCGGTTTTGAACATGGAAAAGGAGGATAAGATGAAGAGAAAGTTGTGGATCGTTGCGGCCCTGTTCCTGGTTGTTCCGGGGTTGTTGTTCACCGTTTCCTGCGCCAAAAAGAAAGTGGCCTCCGAACCGGGCATGATGCAGGAAGAAAGCGAAGCCGCCAAATCGGCAGCCGAAAAGGCCCGGGAAGAAGAACTGGCCCGCCAGAGGGCCCTGGAAGAACAGCGCCTGAAGGAAGCGGAAGAGGCCAAGCGGAAAATGATCGCCGAGGAACGGGCCCGGTTCGAAAACGAAGATATTTACTTCGAGTTCGACAGTGCCACCCTCCTTCCCATGGCCCAGGAGATATTGAAAAGAAAAGCCGAGTACCTCAAGGCAAACCCGAACCTGACGGTGGTCATCGAGGGCCATTGCGACGAACGCGGCACCCACGAGTATAACCTGGCGCTGGGAGACCGTCGGGCCAAGTCCGCCATGCAGTTTTTGAAGGACCTGGGGATTCCGGCCTCCCGCATGGTGGCCATCAGCTACGGGGAAGAGCGGCCGGTGGATCCGGGGCATAACGAAGAAGCATGGGCCAAGAATCGACGCGCCCATTTCGTCATCCAATAACGCGGGGAACCGGCCATGGCCGGTGTATGGCTCGCCCTTTCATTGGGCTGAAAACGGGCGAAGACCCGCCGTCCACAACAGCGTATCGGCACTGGAGACTCCGGCGACATCACCCTGCCGCCGGGGTCCCGGCTCCGCCGGCATCGACGCGACGACCGGATATTTAAATACAATCACTTCCACGCTTTGATGAAGATGAAACCAATCATTTATTTTGTCGCCTTTTCCCTTTTGTTTTTGGGGTGTGCCGCGCGCGAGGATATCGTCACCCTCGACAGCAACATGGCATCCCTTTATCGCCGGATAACGACGCTCGAGCGCGAGAATGCCGAGATGAAAAAGCGTCTGGATCTCCTCAGGCAAACCGGGGAAGGAAAGGCGGAAGATCTCAGGGTCAAAACCGCCGAAATCCAGGCTTCCTTGGATCGCTTTGCCGAAGAGATGCAGGTGCTCCGGGGGAAAACGGAAGAGGCGGAATTCCTGCTCAAGCCCACCGAAACAGCGCAAATGGAACAGGAAAAGCGGCTGATCAGCCTGGAAAAGGCGGTTCGGGAACAAGAGGAAAGGATCGGTCGCATCGAAGGCTACCTCAATTTGGAATCCGGGGGGGCGGGGGTTTCCGGTAAAGCGCCCGCGGCATCGCCGGCTGTTGAACCGGCCAAGCCCCTGTCGGAAAACGAGGCCTACGCCGTGGCCAAACAGGCCTTTGACCGCGGGGAATATGAAAAGTCCCGGACACTGTTCCAGGACCTGCTGAAGAACCATCCGGCGTCCATCCACGCCGACAACGCCCAGTTCTGGATCGGAGAGAGTTACTACCGCGAAAAATGGTATGAAAAAGCGATCCTGGAATACCAGAAAGTCATCGAACAATATCCCACTGGAAACAAGGTTCAGGCATCCCTCCTCAAGCAGGGGCTGGCCTTTCAGCAACTGGGGGACAACCCAAACGCCCGGTTGATACTGAAGGAGCTCGTCCGCAAATACCCCGACAGCACCGAAGCAAAGATCGCCCGACAGAAGCTGGCGGAGATGCCTTAACCCTTATCGTGGCTAGGAATGGCGGGCTTCCGATGACGACGGTCGTTGGGGTGGATCCGGGACTGGCGGACACCGGGATCGGGATGGTTCGGGGGTCTCCGAAACGGATCGATACCTTTTCCTATGCCCATATCCGCACGACCCGCCAAACCCCGCTCCCGGAACGATTGCATTCGATTTTTTCCGAATTGGTCCGTATTCTGGACCGGGAAAGGCCGGATCTGATGGTGGTGGAAGATGTCTTCTCCCTGGAAACATACCCCAAATCGGGAATCACACTCGGGAAAGTCGCCGGCGCCGTCCTCCTGGCGGGATGCCAGCGCCGTGTGCCCGTCATGGAAATCCCGGTCCGGGAAGTGAAAAAGACGCTTACCGGAAACGGGAAGGCCACAAAAGATCAGCTCGAGCGGGCGGTCCGGCACTTCGTGAAGGCTGTCGCGCCCATCCGCCCCTATCATGCCTCCGATGCCGTGGCCCTGGCCGTCATCGGTCTCTTGCGGAGTTCCCACATCAAAAGGAGTCCCGGCAGTGATCGGTTATCTTAAGGGAGTTCTGTTAAAGAAGGAATCGGACCGGATTCTCCTTTTGGTGAACCAGGTGGGCTACGAAGTCCTCCTGCCGGCGGTGGTCATGGAAACATTGGCGCCAAGACGGCATGGAGACGAGGTAGCCCTTTATATCTATTTTCAGCAGACCGAAAGGCAGCCCAAGCCGGTGTTGATCGGGTTCAACCTGGAAGCGGAACGGGAATTTTTTCAATATTTCGTTTCCGTGGAGGACATCGGCCCTTCGAAGGCGGTCAAGGCCTTGAACATTCCCATTCGGGACATCGCCCGGGCCATTGAAGCCGGGGACGTGACACGGCTGACGCAATTAAAGGGGATCGGCAAGCGCACGGCCCAAAAAATCGTGGCCACCCTGAGCGGAAAAATGGAAAAATTCGCCCTCATCCGGAAGCCCGAAGCCGAACCCCCCGTGGCGAATCCGGATTTTGTCAAGCAGGTGCTGGAGGTTTTAACCGAACAGCTGGGTCACAAACCCGCCGAAGCCAAGCGGATGGTGGCCGATGCCCTGAAAAGGAATCCGGGTGCTACCACCCCCGAATCCCTTTTTGAAGAAGTCTACCGCGGGGAGATTTCCCGGTGAAAAAAAAGGCTGAAAACACCGCCCCCGCGACACAGGGGATTGCTTCCCCCGCATGCCTTCCCCAGGATGAGCAGCCCGAGCTCATGTCCCTGCGGCCCCAGCACCTTTTTGAATACGTGGGCCAGGAAGAGATCGTGGAAGCCTTCAAGATCGCCATTGAAGCGGCGCAGGAACGGGGAGAGCCCGTGGATCACGTCCTGTTGCACGGCCCCCCGGGACTCGGCAAGACCACCCTGGCCCACATCATCGCCAACGAGACTTCCGGAGAGTTGACCGTCAGTTCGGGACCCGCCCTGGAAAAGGGGGGAGATCTCCTCGGGATCCTGACGCACCTGGAGCAGGGAGACGTTTTTTTCATCGACGAGATCCACCGGATCCCCAAGACCGTGGAGGAATTCCTTTACCCGGCCATGGAGGAATTCGCCGTGGACTTTATTTTCGACAAGGGGATTCATGCCAGGAGCCATCGGTACCGGCTCAATCCGTTCACACTGGTGGGGGCCACCACCCGGGTGGGGCTCCTCTCTCCGCCCCTGAGGGATCGGTTCGGTATCTTCAGGAGCCTCGATTTTTATTCCCCCAAGGATCTTGTCCGGATCATCCAGCGCTCGGCGCACATCCTGGAAGTCCCCATCGATGAAGACGGCGCCGCAGAACTGGCCGTCCGGTCCCGGGGGACGCCGCGGATTGCCAACCGGTTGTTGAAACGGGTAAGGGATTACGCCCAGGTGCGGGCGGACGGCGTCATCACCCGGAAAACAGTGGGAGCGGCCCTGGAACTGGAAGGGGTCGATACCGTTGGACTCACCGGACTCGATCGGCGATACCTGAAAACCATTATCGAATTTTACAAAGGGGGACCCGTGGGCATCGAAGCCCTGGCCGCCACGCTGCAGGAAGAAGCCGATACCCTGGTGGATGTGGTGGAGCCCTATCTCTTGAAGATCGGAATGATCATCCGGACGCCATCCGGAAGGAAGGCCTCGGAAGCGGCGTACAAGCATCTCGGTTTCCGGGTGCAGCGCCCCCTTTTCCCTTAACCGAACGAAAGCCCAGGGCAATGTCCCCTCCTGTCATCACCCTGACCACCGATTTCGGACTTACAGACGAATTCGCCGGTGTCATGAAGGGGGTGATCCTTTCCCGATGCCCGGAGGCACAGGTGGTGGATATTTCCCACCTCATCGATCCCCAGGACATCCTCCAGGCCGCCGAGACCCTGGACGCCGCGTACCCGTATTTTCCAAAGGGGTCCGTTCACATGGTGGTGGTCGATCCGGGAGTGGGAAGCGACCGGCGGATCCTTGCCGCCGCGGCCCGGGGGCATCTTTTCCTTGGCCCCGACAACGGCGTCCTGTGGCCGATCCTAAGGGATGCTCCGGTGGATGCCCTTGTCTCGGTAACCGAAACCGCCTTTTTCTTAACGCCCGTCAGCGCCACGTTCCATGGAAGGGATATCTTTGCGCCCGTGGCCGCTTCCCTTGCCGGCGGCACGCCCCTTGCGGCCCTGGGGGCGCCTGTTTCACTCGAGGATATTCAACGCATGGAAATCCCCGTGCCTCTTCCTGACGGACGCCATGGGCTTACGGGGCGCGTGACGGCCGTGGACCGATTCGGCAACCTGATCACCAATATCCGCCGGGAAGATCTCGATAAAACGGCCGTCGGCCGTTCATGGCAACAGCTCCGGGTGGAAATCAAGAAATGCCGGATCCGGGGGATATCGGATGCCTACATGCGCGCGGGAAAGGCGGCATTCCTGGCGCTGATGGGGAGCCGCAATCGGCTCGAGGTGGCCCTTTGCTGCGGAAATGCCGCCGAACGGCTGGGCGTCAGGAAAGGGGACCCGGTCCGGCTGGTCTTCGAAGATTCGTCCGCCCGGCGCCGTTCCAGCAAAACTCCGCCAGAAGGGGGAAGTGATCGGAAGGGTATCCCCCGTCAAAAGTCTCGGTGATCACCCGGGTGCCAAGCGGGACGATATTCCCCCGATAAAGGATCCAATCGATGTGCCCCACGTCCGTTTTCCCGGAAAATCCATGGAAGGTGGGCGGGTAGGGGGGCGAAAACGCGTTTTTGAATACCAGGGCGTCTTTTGAATCCGAATCTTCCGGGGCGGTCAATGCGGCATGGCAGGGGGCGTCCGGGGTGGCGTTGAAATCCCCCATCAGGATCACCGGCACATCCGCGCACCTGCCTTTCAGGCGGCGTTGAATGATATGCACGCTCCGGATCTGGACCCGGGCGTCAAAATCGAGATGCGTGGAAACACACACCAGGCAGCGGTCTTCCCGGGTGAAGGCGCCTAAGGTGCATTGCCGGGGCCATTTGCTTTCCGGGAATCGACTCGGAACATTCGGGGTATCGCTCAAGAAGAAATGGTCTGACCATCGGCAAACCCAGGAATCCGGGTAGAAAAGCACGTTGTTTTGCCAAAAAGGCGGCGCCGGGGAGCGTTTTCCGATATATCGATGTCCCTGAAGGATGTTGCATAAAAATTCGATTTGAAACGCGTTGGCCTCCTGAAATGCGATGAAATCCGGACGGTAGTGTTCAAAAAAGGAAAATAAGCGTTTTTTACGGATTTCCCAGCGGTTGTCTCCGTCGTCGGCCAGGCCGAATCGAAGATTCAGGGACATGACCGAAAAATCGGGGGCCGGTTTTTGGCTGAATTCCCTTTGATGTGGATGTGTCATGATGCGTTTGATGCGAGTCTACCACAACCGCGCCGGTCTTAAAACCGATTTTCACGGACCTAAGCTGAGCGATTTTCGAGTTTGCCGTTGATCGGACAGCGATTTTGGTGTAAAGACCCATGGCCGTCGGGGGGAGGAAAAACAGCCCTCTGGTATTTGCAGGCGGGTTCCATCAAGACGAAAGGATTGAAATGCAAACCGGATCCCAGTCCCCCAAACACCGAAAAACGCTTACGGACCGGGCAAAGCATGCCTCCAAAGGCTTTCTGGAGCCCTTGGCGGGATTCCTTTTCAGGATGGGCGTGGAACCCAATTTTTTGTCTTTCGTGGGATTCCTTTTGGCCCTTGCATCCGGGGTGCTGGCGGCGCTGGGCCGATTCCCCCAAAGCGGCTTGATGCTGTTGCTCTCGGGCATCCTGGACGCCCTCGACGGGACCCTGGCCCGCCAGGCGGGGAAAACATCCCGTTTCGGGGCGTTTTTCGACTCCTTCATGGATCGATACTCCGAGTCGGCCCTCTTTTTCGGAATGGCCTGCTGGGCCACTTTTGAAAACCGGCACGATATGGTGCTCCTGGTGATCCTTTCTCTGGTGGGATCCATCATGGTCAGTTATGCCCGGGCCCGGGCCGAAGGATTGGGGATTGCCTGCAACGTCGGGCTTTTTTCCCGCATGGAAAGATTCATTGTCCTGATCGGGACCCTTTTGTCGGGACAGCTTTTTTGGGGACTCCTTTTCCTTGCCCTGATGGCCAACTTCACCGCCTTCCAGCGGCTCTTTCACGTGGCCAAAGAATCCCGGGCCGGACAGTCCCTGAACGGCGCTTGAGGGAAAAAACCGGGCATTTTTTTCTTGACAAAAGCGGCCGGATTAAAATATAATCATAGGATTGTAAATTCGATGGACCGGACGTGCCGCGGAGGTTTTTCCGCTTTGGAAACGATCACTTACGGTGAGTGAAAAAGGAGTATTCAAGTTGAAGGGTTATACGAAGAGCGCCAAAAAGACGGAAAACCCGGGAAAATGGTATGTGGTGGATGCCAGCGGCGTGGTTCTCGGGAGGCTGGCATCCGTGGTGGCATCCCGTCTCCGGGGAAAGCATCACCCCCTGTTCACCCCCCATATGGATATGGGGGACCACATGGTCGTCATCAATGCGGACAAGGTCGTTTTGACCGGGAAAAAGCTTGCCCAAAAGCGATACTACCGCCATACCGGATATATCGGGGGACTCAAGACCACCACGGCGAAAACCCTTTTGGAAAAGCGTCCCGAAGACATTGTGCGCTTCGCCGTCAGGGGGATGCTCCCAAAAAACCGGCTGGGGCGGGCGCTGTTCAAGAAACTGAAGGTGTATGCCGGAGAGGAACACCCCCATTCGGCACAGCAACCCGAGCCGCTTTCCATTCAACAGTGAATCACAAAAGACTATAAAAAGGACGATACATGGAACAGGAAAAGGTATTTTACGCCACCGGAAAACGGAAAACCGCCACGGCCCGGACGTGGATGCGCCCCGGCAGCGGACAGATCCTCGTGAACGACAGGGCTCTGGAAGATTACTTTCCAACCGGATCGGCCAGGGTCGTTTTGACAAAACCCTTGATTTTAACCAATACCCGTGGAACCTTTGATGTCAAGGTCCGGGTCCGGGGCGGCGGGATGACCGGACAGGCGGAAGCCATCCGCCACGGCATCACGCGGGCCCTCATCCAGGCCCAGCCGGAACTCCGCGGGCCCTTGAAAAAGGCGGGTTTCGTGCGGCGGGATCCCCGGATCAAAGAACGGAAAAAATACGGCCAGCGGGGGGCACGCGCGCGCTTCCAGTTCTCCAAGCGCTAAACCGCTCAGGCTTTTCTTTAAAAGGGATCCGGAAAACCGGATCCCTTTTTTTATCTGTTTTTCCGGGGGCGCGGATCCGCCGGGATCAAATCACGATGACGTCTTCTTCGAAACGGGTAAGGGGTTCGAGCCCGTCGGGCGTGACCAGAAGGGTGTTTTCGACACCTACCACGCCGACATCCGGCATGACCAGTTTGGGTTCCAGGGCCAGCGTCATTCCGGCGGCAAGGCGCTGGGCCTGGCCATTGGCCAGGAACGGATATTCATCCAGTTCCAGCCCGACGCCGTGTCCCACAAAGCGGATCCGGCGGTCGTCGGCGCCCATGAAGTGATCCTCCACGCCGTGCCGGCGCACGAAGGCCACGGCCTTTTCCCAGATGTCTCCGGCCGAAACCCCCGGTTTGGCGGCCTGACGGATCTCCCCGGATAGGGCCAACATCAACCGGTGCCTGTCGTGGAGCAGATCGGGGAGCCGGCCCAGGGAAAAGATCCGGGTGTGATCGGCCAAATATCCGTTATAGGCAAAGACATAATCCACGAGCACCGGTTCGTGCCGCTTTATTTTTCGAAACCCCGGCCCCTGGGCCACGGCCGGACTGGGCCCCAGGCCGCCGGTGGGAGAAGAAAGGTAACTGGGAACCGCGGCCGCAGGACCCGACATGAGGTGCCCGTAAAAGAGTTCGCTTCCCCACAGCCTCATGCGGACGATCCCCTGGTGGCCCAGTTTCCGGGCGACGGCTTCGATCTGTCCGGCCAGTTCCACTTCCGTCATGCCTTCGCGTAAGAACCGGGGAACGCTTTCCGCCACCTGGTCGGCCAGTTGGGCGGCCCGGCGGATCATGGCGATTTCGGTTTCGGACTTGACAGCCCTCAAGCGCCGCACGGCAGGGGAAATATCCGTCAAAACCGCCTTTTCAAAAAGACTCTGATAGGTCAGATACAGGTTTGCCGGGATGACATCGAGCTCCAGTCCGAGGATCCGGGGCATCGAAACGCCGGCGGTTTTTAAAATCCCGGGAATCTCTTTGGGATTGTTCAAGGGGACCACGGTGTCGATGCAGGCCTCGGAAACGGCGCGTTCCATGTTCTTGTGAACCATGAGGATCGGATTCCCCCGGGCGGGCACGAAGAGGTGGCCGTTTTGCACGGTCAGGGAAAAGTAGAACAGATCCGCCTTTTGAACGATCAGTGCGCCGTCGATGCCGGAGGCTAAAAGATGCGCCTGAAGGGCTTTCATGCGCTGGTGTATTTCGGAGGTGGGTGGTTTCGGGAGGCCAGGATACAAGGGTATTCCTCTTCCAATCGAAATCAGGGTGCGTCGATTTTCTTTTGGGGTTTCCATAGATCAGCTTTGGAAAAGGTGTCAAGGAATTTGCGCTTCATTAAGCCCTTTTCTTGAAATGTCGCCGCTTCTTGTATAAAAGAAAATGGATTATTTTCGAGCGGAAAAGGATAAGGGAACATGGAGCGGATGGCGTATTTCATCCGGCGGATCCTCCTGGTGGGGCCCACCTTCATCGGGATCACCGTCCTGTGCTTCGGCCTCATCCAGTTTGTTCCCGGGGGTCCCGTGGAGCAAGCCATCATGCTAATGAAGGGGATCGGCACGGGAGAAGGCGCCCAAGGTGCCGGGTTCCAGGCCTCTGTTTCCGAAGAACAGCGAAAGGCGCTGGAGGCCCACTTCGGATTCGACCGGCCCTTTCATGAGCGCTACTGGAAATGGCTGGTGAAGGACCGCTTGGGGATGCGGATGGAATCCTACAAGTATCCCAACAAGACCACCTGGCAGCTCATCGCACAACGGTTTCGCGTCTCCCTTGTCTTCGGTATCACCGGTTTCATCCTTTCTTATCTGGTCTGTATCCCCTTGGGAATCCACAAGGCCCTGCGGCATCAAAAGGTCTTCGACGTGGTCTCCAGTATCGTTGTTTTCACGGGATACGCCATCCCGCCCTTTGCCTTCGGGATGGTCTTGAAGATGCTTTTTTGCGGTACGGTGGAGGGATTCTGGGATTTCTTCCCGGTGACGGGGTTCCACTCGGAAGGCTTTGAACATTTCACCCTCTGGGGAAAGGCCGCGGACATCGCCCGGCACATGGCGCTTCCAGTGCTCTGCTATGTGATCGGAAACTTTGCGGTCCTCACCCTGTTGATGAAAAACTCCCTCCTGGAACAGATCGGTAAAGACTATATCCGGACCGTCCTGGCCAAGGGGGGGAGTTTTTCCCGGGCGGTGTGGGGGCACGCCTTCCGCAACGCCCTGATTCCCATCGCCACCGGCTTCGGTTCCATCCTCACGGTCATGTTCGCCGGATCGGTCATCATCGAGCAGGTCTTTGAAATTCCGGGGATGGGCCGGCTGAGCCTGGAGGCCATCGTGGGGCGGGACTATCCGGTATTCATGGGGATCCTTTCACTGACCTCCATTTTCGGCCTGATCGGAAATATTCTTTCGGATTTTGCCTATGTCCTTATCGATCCGAGAATCCATTTCCGCAAGAACTGACCACTGCCATGACGCAAACCGCGACGGCCCGGCCAGGGGCCTGTTGAGACCGGAAGATGTTTTATCGCATTAAAAACCCCGTCACCCGCAAAAGGCTGGCCCGCTTCAAAGAAGTCCGGTACGCCTGGATTTCCTTCTTGATCCTTTGCGGCCTTTACCTGATCAGCCTGGGGGCGGAACTCATCTGCAACAACAAACCCCTGCTGGTCCGTTTCCAGGGGCGCAGCTATTTTCCGGTCTTTTTCTTCTATCCGGAAGAAACCTTTGTAAAGGGGGGAAGAAAGACGCGCCCCGATTACAAGGCCCTTGCCGGGATCCCGGAATTCAGAGACGATCCTTCCAATTTCATGGTCTTTGCGCCCATTCCCTACGGCCCCTATGAGAGTGTGGATCCCGCATCCATACCGGTCTCCAAGGATGTCACCGCACGGCTTGTGCCCATGCCGGCCGTGGGATCCGTGAACGTGGACCGTACCTTTTCCATCGTTCGGTTCCGGGCGTTCGAATCCTTTGCCGGAGGACCGGAAGGCGCCGTTTTGGGAAAGGATCTCCGAAAGATTCAGCCCTTGACACCGGGCATCATCGAGGCGGTGAAAGCCCGCTTTGAAAACGAGCCGGCCCCTTTGGTATCGGAAAAGATCCAGGATGAAAGCGGCCGGACGGTCCAGGTCTTCCTTTCCCGCTTCGAACCGCGAAAGGCTCCGCCCAAAAGCGTCCGCCTGATCTTCAGGGAAATGTTGTCTTCTTCCGAGGAAAAACCGGTGAACATCCGCTTCGCGCAAAAAAACGGCACCCTGGATCCGGTTGAAGACGGATCCGCCTTGATGCCGGTTTTTTCCCCCGAAGACCGCACCCGGCTTCTCGAACAGGCCCAAAACCGGCTTCTCGGCCCCGTGGAACCCTTTTTTCTCGCCGCCCAGGGGCGTCGATTCCGGGTGGAAATCTTCAAAGAAGAGGTGCGCTTTCCCTACCCATCGGTGGAGGGGCACTGGATGGGAATCGATGCGGCGGGGAGGGATGTTTTGGCGCGCATCCTCTATGGATTGCGGACCTCCCTGACCTTCGGCCTCCTGCTGGTGGCGGGTTCCATGGCGCTGGGCATCTTCGCCGGTGCCGTTCAGGGGTATTACGGCGGGGTGCTGGATATCACCGCCCAGCGGATCATCGAAATCTGGAGCGCGCTGCCCTTTTTATATATCATGATTCTCATGGGATCCGTGTACGGGAGAAGCTTTTCCCTTTTGCTTTTCTGCTACGGTCTTTTCAACTGGATCGGCATCTCCTATTATGTACGGGGCGAATTTTTGCGGCTCAGGCGCCAGGCCTTTGTGGAAGCGGCCCGGTGCATGGGCATATCCACCCCCAAGATCCTGTTCCGGCACATCCTTCCCAATGCCCTGGTTCCGGTCATCACTTTTTTCCCCTTTTCCCTGGTGGGGGCCATCGGCGCGCTGGCCGCCCTCGATTACCTGGGGTTCGGCCTCCCGCCGCCCACACCGAGCTGGGGGGAGCTGCTCTTTCAAGCCCAGCAGTATCGATGGGCCTGGTGGCTGATTCTGTATCCTTCCTGCGCGCTGTTTACGGTGATGCTGCTGGGGGTATTCATCGGGGAAGGGGTGCGCAACGCATATGACCCCAAACGATACGCCCGCATGGAGTGACCATGAATCGCCTGCTCGAGGTGACAGACCTGACCGTATCCTTTACCACCGACGAAGGCACCTTCCGGGCCGTGGAGGGGGTTTCCTTCCATGTTTCCCCCGGCGAAATCGTGGGCCTGGTGGGGGAATCGGGGTGCGGCAAGTCGGTGACGGCGCTGAGCCTCCTCCGGCTCGTCCCGTCTCCCCCGGGGCGCATCGAATCCGGACGGATTTTATTCAAGGATGAGGACCTGTTACGGGTCGGGGTCAAGCGGATGCAGGAAATCCGCGGCAACGAGATCAGCATGATTTTCCAGGAACCCACGTCGGCCTTGTCTCCCTTGCATCGGATCGGGCATCAACTCGTGGAGGCGGTGCAACTGCATCGCGCCGTTTCAAAAAAAACAGCCTGGGACATGGCCGAAGCCGCGTTGAAAAAAGTGAGTCTTCCGGATGTTTCCCAGAAGATGTTCGCCTATCCCCATGCGCTTTCCGGGGGGATGCAGCAGCGGGTCATGATAGCCATGGCCCTCCTTTTGAATCCGGACCTTGTCATCGCCGACGAGCCCACCACGGCGCTGGATGTTACGGTCCAGGCCCAGATTTTCGAGCAACTGCTGCAAATGCGGGAAATCAGCACCGCCGTGCTTTTGATCACCCATGACATGGGGATCATATGGGAAACATGTGACCGGGTGCTCGTCATGTACGCGGCCCGGGTGGTGGAAGAGGCGGGAAAAGACGCGCTTTTCAAGAATCCGGCCCATCCGTATACCCGCGCCCTGCTGGCGTCCATTCCCAGGCCGGTGCGGAACAAATCCCGGCTGCAGGTCATCTCCGGGCAGGTTCCGTCGCCGCTGCATTTTCTTTCCGGTTGCCGATTCCGGGACCGGTGCGCCTTTGCCCATGACCGGTGTGCAAGGGAAGTCCCGGAATTGCGAAACCTCGGCGGCGGCCACCGGGCCGCCTGCTTTCTGGTGAAAGGGGTGTAATGGAACCTCGCCCGCGCCATATTTTAACCATCCGGGATTTAAAGACGTATTTTCCGGTGAAACGCGGCGTCATTGCCCGGACCGTGGGCTATGTGCGGGCCGTAGACGGCGTCTCCCTGTTCATGGAGAAAAAGGAGATCCTGGGCCTCGTGGGGGAATCCGGTTGCGGCAAGACCACCCTGGCCCGGACGGTCCTCATGCTGGAAAAACCCGTTTCCGGGCAAATCCTGTTTTCCGGAAAAGATCTGTCCGGTTTCCGCCGGCATGAACTCGGCGACCTGCGGAAACGGTTGCAGATCATCTTCCAGGATCCGGTAGCGTCCCTGAATCCCCGCATGAATGTGCTGGATATCGTCACGGAAGGGCTGGTGCAGCATGGCATGGTGGAAGGCAACCGGGAATCCCATGCCGCCCGCCTCTTATCCGAGGTGGGGCTGGGCAGGGACGCCCTCTACCGATACCCCCATGAATTTTCCGGCGGGCAGCGCCAGCGGATCAGCATCGCCCGGGCCATCTCCTTGAGGCCCGATTTGATCGTATGCGACGAACCCGTGAGCGCGTTGGACGTATCGGTTCAGGCCCAGATCATCAATCTCCTCCTGGCCCTGCGGGAGCGGCACGGGCTATCCTATCTCTTCATATCCCATGATTTGAGCGTTGTGGGGTATATTGCGGATCGGATCGCCGTGATGTACTTGGGCCGGATCGTGGAGACGGGGCCTTCAGGGGACGTGATGGAAACACCGAAACACCCGTATTCCCAGGCCCTCCTTTCGGCGGTACCGGCCCCGGGGGTGCATCGGAAAAAAAGAATCGTCCTGTCCGGGGAAACCCCTTCACCCATGACGCCGCCGCCGGGGTGCGTTTTTCACACACGGTGCCCGAAGGTCATGCCCGTCTGCCGGAGGGAAATTCCCAAAGAGACGGTGTCCGGCAGGCACCATGTATGGTGCCACCTCTATTAGCGCCGTGTGGATTACGGCGTCTCCGGAGGACTCTTTTCGGCTTTTTTTCCGGCGGCCCGGGGAGGCGTGCCGGTCGGCGCCGGTGGTTTTACCGGGGCTTTTGCTTTTAACTCCGATGCTTTCTTTTGGGCGGCTTCCATCCGGGTATTGACCATTGCGCGCTGATTCTTGTCGAGTTGCAGTGCCCCCGCCGCCTTGAGGTGGCCCATGGCGGTTTCCACCCCCTCGAGGGTCCCTTTCCCCAGGGCCACGTCGGCCTTGTAAAGGAGCAGCATCAAATCGAGATGCGTCAGGCGATTGTTCACCTGGGCCCTTTGATTCTCGGCGACGGCATAAGACGCGGCGGTGGTCAGCGACCGGCGGATGCCTTCGAAATCGGGCATGCCGGAAACCTCTAAAAGACCGTCGGCCTTTTGGAGGTAGTAATCGAAGGCCAAGGTGAAGGCTTCTTCTTTCGTATATTGGCTCTTCAAGGGTTTGGAGGGCTGAACGCCGGGGAGGACCAGGATGCGCTTCTGGCCGATGGGCGCGAAGTTTCCTTTCCAGATTTCGATCCCGCCGTTGGAAGACGTTACGGCATACCGGTTTGCGTTGGAAGCGCTCACGGCTATGAGAATCAGGACCAGCAGGGCAAACCCGGCGATGCAGAATTTCATGGCCCGTTCCATGGGATCCGCTTCCTTGGGCGGCGCCGGCGGTTGGTAACCGGTGATTTCCGGTTCCGGTGATTTCTTTTCGGGTTCAGGCGCACCATGCGCCGGAGGAGCATCGGTTTTCACGGTTTCTTCTTTGCCTTTCGCAGCGACAGGTTCGGTGACGGGTTCCGCTTCGACTACCGGTTTCGCGGGTTCGGCCGGCGTCGGCGGTTCGGGCGCTGGTGTAGGGGATACGGGCGGCGGCTTTGTCGCCGGGGCTTCTTCAACAGGGACCGAAGGGGCGCCCGCAAGGTCGAATTTCTTGAACAGCAATGCCCTAAGCTTCTTGCTTTCGGCTTCGCTTTTCCCGGTGAAAAACGGTGGTGCGGTGAACGCCCGGGGTTGTTTCGTTCCCTTGGGGACAAACGGTTTTTCGGGCTGCCAGGTGTCGAATTTTTTAAAGAGCAGCGTTTTCAGGGAAGGGGCTTGTTGTTTTTTGATCTTGGCGCTCCCTGCCTTTGGTTTTCCTGTCCCCTTGGCGGGACGGGTTTTGGCGGGGGCGCTTTTTGCCGTATCCTTGGCCTTTGGACTTGCGCTTTTCTTTTTCGTTGCGCTTTTTTTCTTGGTGGTGGATTTGACCAGACTGTTTTTCCCCATAAAAAACCCCTCTTTTCGGAATGGATGTGATTCGCCCTCGAACCCCGCTGCCCTGGAAGGCGGGATTCCCACTTCGCTCCAACCCGCGAAGCACTGCCATCAGGCAGAACCTGCGGGGTTCGCGCCTGCTGTTCCGGTTCAAGCCTAAAAAACCGGATCTAAGTGTTATTTCTTATCAAAATCCTCATT
This sequence comes from Deltaproteobacteria bacterium, assembly GCA_019309485.1. Lineage (GTDB taxonomy): Bacteria > Desulfobacterota > Desulfobacteria > Desulfobacterales > UBA2156. Next base: position 26,278 of record JAFDGC010000032.1, read on the forward strand.
GCCTGTAAAGATTTTTTTGGATAAACGCGTATTTCATGCGGAAACCAGGCGCTTTTTATCCGGCGTCCTCCGGGGCTTTGGGATTGAATGTGATCGGAAGCCGCAGGGAGAAGGTGGCGCCTTGCCCTTTTTCACTTGTCAAACGGAGGGTGCCGTTTAATGACTGGGCCATGATGAGGGCGCCGGCAAGGCCCAGTCCGTGCCCCTTGCGGGGCAGGTGCCCTGCGGTATCGGTGACCTGAACATACTGCCGGAAAACCAGTTCGTGGTGCTTGGGATCGATGCCCGCGCCGTCATCGGTCACCGCCACTACCAGGAAATAGCCGTCCGTGTCCACGCGGACATCGATCCGCTGTTTCCGGTGATAAAGGGCGTTTTTAAAAAGGTTACCCACGATTTGACGGAATCGGGTTTCGTCCTGGCACATGCGGATCCGGTGAATGCGCGGAGACATCTCCAAATGGATGCCGTGTTTTTCCAGGACGTGTTGCAATTTATCGGGGCGGTCCATGAAGACGGCGGCGTCCGCATCGGGTGACAGGTGGGTCTCCAGGGCATCCAGGATCACCTGAAGGATGACCGGCGCCGGATCGAACCTGTCCGCACAGCAGATTCCGGCTTCCGACCGGCCCACTTCCAGGAGCCCGTTGAGCATTTCGCGCGCCTTCACCACGTTTCGCAGGGTCCGCTTCAAGGTGCGTTCCTGCTGGGCGGAAAGGGCTCCGAACTTGTCCTGCCGGTCCAACAGGGTGCGCACGCCCGTTTCCACGATGGCAATGGGGTTCTTCATCTCATGGATGAGAAATTGAATCTCGATCTCCCGGAAAAAATGCCTGGAAGCGCTTCTTTCCGTTTGGGTCTTCGTCATTTCAGGCGTTTCCTTTATCCATTTATTTCACGGCGGTTTTTGGTTTTTTCTTTATTTTCGGGGCCGGAGCGAACCCGACGGTGACCGCGGTTCCACCGGATTCGATGCAGTCTTGATCCTTTTCACAAAACCGGCACGCTGCCGCATCTCCCGGACAGATGTCCGAATCCAGGGGAATGAAACGGCACCGTCGGGAGTGAACGGCGATCTCGAATCGATGCCGTTCAGAAAAAATCTTCATGCGCAAAAGGTCGAAGCCCTTTCCCCCGGCGTTGAAATCGTAAGGTTTTTTGGTGGCATACCGGTCGGAGACAACGAACACGGGCCCATTACTTTGGTTCTTGACGTGGATTTCGATGCGGCTGTTGTCGGGCGTGTTTTCCACGGCGTTGCGGATGAGGCCGTCCACGGTCTTTTGGAGCACTTCCCTGGGGATCCAAACGGGCGGGGTCTTTTCATAGTGTTCGCGGATGACGCACGTTCTATGGGAAAAAAAAGGGCGGGTGGCCTTGAGGCGGCCTTTCACAAAGGTGTCCAGCCGGATCCTTTCGGGGGAGGCTTCCTTGGGACCGAACAGGGCGTCGATGCGTCTTCTCAAACGGTCGATGAGGCGTTCGACGGTCCTTTCGTCCCCGGCATCCGGAACCGCGGCCGGGACCGGCGTCGGGTTTTCGGTTTCCACCAACGCTTCCAGTTCATCGGTGCAGGCGTCCAGAAGGGTGGAGAGCATCAAATGGGCCGTATATCCTTTTTCTTCAATGATATCATCTAGTTCGTATTGCATCTCAAGAAGTCGGTTTAAACTTCTCTGGGCCCGGTCCAGGATGCGTTTCAACCGGGAATCCCGGCTTTCGGCCTCTAGGTGTTTTTCCAGAAGGCTCAAGGAAGCGCTCAAAATGGAAATGGGGGTCTTGAGTTCGTGGGACAGGTGGTGGATGATGTTGTCTTTGGCGCTGTTGAGGCTCTTGACTTCTTCGTAGGAGCGCTTCAACTCTTCGTTGATGCGGGCGTTTTCGATGGGGAATGCCACGGTGCCGGCGATGGTGGAAAAAAGATCCACGTCGTTTTGGGTGAAGGTTCCGTCTGTTTTGTTTACGGCGCACAGCACGCCGATCATCCGATCCTGGACCCAGATGGGGACATCCAGCAGGTTTCGGGTTTTGTACTGGGAGAGTTGGTCCACGATCCCGTAAAAGTCCGGATCTTTGGAGGTGTCGGCGCAAATCACCGGTTTGCCGGTCCGGTAAACCCGGCCGGCCACCCCCTTTTTTAAAGGGAATCGGACTTCTTTGATCCGGCGGATCGTTTCCGTGCTTTCATAGTCGGCCACACGGAAAAAAAACTCTTTTTTTGCATCGTCGACCATGATGACGGAGGCACCGTCCACGTTGAGAATCTTGCGGACCTCCTGGACAACTACCGAAAGGCGCTCGTCAAGGGAACGGAACCGGACCAGGGCGGTGGCCATGTGAAACAGGGCCTGGTTCGTCCGGGCTGCCCGTTTTTCCGTGGTGATGTCCCGGGCGATGCCCCGGAATCCCACCTTTTCTCCTTTATCGTTGAGGATAAGCTTGGAAGAGATTTCAAGGATCCGGGTTTGGCCGTCTTTACGGATGATTTCCCAGATGATGTTGGTGATCCCTTTGCCGGTGCGGTACACCCGATTGGTGCTCTCGAACGCCTTTTTGGCGTTTTCCGCATTCATGAACTTTCTGAAGTTTTGCCCCTGGATTTCGTCTTTGGTGTATCCGAAGATGCGGCACAAGGCGTTGTTGAAAAAGGTAAAGTTCCCCTTAAGGTCGGTTTCATAGAAGGCGTCCGCCACGTCTTCGATGAAGACCCGGTAGCGGTCCTGGTGGGTCCTGGCGTCTTCAGGGCCGCGGGCGGGCGTCGTTGAAGACGCCGGTACACCCGTGCCTTTGCGCCGTCGCGGAGCGGTCATGATTTGCTTTTTTGCGAGTCCATGAAGCGGCGGATAACCCGAATTTTCATGTGGATGAATGCGTAAAATTAATATTTATACCCAGTTTATCATGGTTTCCGCAAGCCGTAATTTGCCTTTTTGCTCGGTTTGGGATAAACGCGGTTTCTCCGGATTGGCCGGGCCGGCGGAAAAAAAGGCGGGCCACCGGTTTTCAACCGGTGATCCGCCTTCGATAACCTTGTGAATTGAACCGCTCCAGTGGTTGCAACGGGGACGGTTCAGCCTTTGGGCCGTTCGTCGATGACCCGCAGGGCCTTCCCTTCGCTCCGGGTGATGGTCTTGGGCGCCAGCAGCTCCACCTTCACGCCGATGCCGATCATCCCCTGGATATGGGCGCCGATCTTCTTTTCAACCTGTCCGCGTTTTTCTTCCCCTTGATCATAGACTTCCGGTTTGGCTTCCACGCGGACGCTGAGCTGATCCAGGTGCCCTTTTTTCCGGACCACCAGGACGTACTGGGGCAGGACTTCCTCCACGTCCAGCAAAAGGGCTTCGATCTGGGACGGGAACACGTTGACCCCGCTGATGATGAGCATGTCGTCGGAACGCCCGGTGATCTTGTCCATCTTGATGAAGGTCCGGCCGCAGGCGCACGGCTCCCGGCGCAAGCGGGTAATGTCCTTGGTGCGGTAGCGGATCATGGGCATGGCCCGGCGCTGGATGGCGGTGAAGACGAGTTCCCCGGGTTCCCCCAGGGGGAGGGGCTCCAGGGTCACGGGGTCCACGATTTCGGCCAGGAAATGATCTTCATTGATGTGGAGGCCGTCCTGGGCTTCGCAGTCAAAGGCCACCCCGGGGCCGCACAGTTCGGTGAGGCCGTAGGCTTCCATGGCCTTGATCCCCATGCGCTCCTGGATTTCATCCCGCATGGCCGTGGTCCAGGGCTCGGCGCCGAACACGCCCACCCGCAGGGGGAGATCCCGGATGTCCACGCCCATCTCCTCGGCCCGCTCCGCAATGGTCAGGGCGTAGGAAGGGGTGCTGAAAAGGACCGTGGAACCGAAGTCCTTCATGAGGGTGATCTGTCTTTCGGTCATGCCCGAACTGGTGGGCACCACGGCGCACCCGATCCGGGTGGCGGCCTGATGGAATCCGAGCCCGCCGGTGAACAGGCCGTATCCGTAAGCGTTTTGAACGATATCGGTCTTCCGGATGCCCGCCGCCCAGAGGTTCCGTGTCATGCACTGGGTCCACTGCTCCAGATCTTCGGCGGTGTAGGGTCCGGTGATGGGTTTCCCGGTGGTGCCCGAGGAGGCGTGGATCCGCACCAACTGTTCCATGGGAACCGCGCATAGGCCGAAAGGATAGTTGTCCCGCAGGTCGTTTTTCACCGTCACGGGGAGCTTGGCGAGATCCCGGACATGCTGAATGTCGGCGGGTTTGACGCCGTTTTCATCCAATTTTTTCCGGTAGAAAGGAATCTTTTCATACACCCATTCCAGGGTTTCCTTCAGTTTTTTCAACTGAAATGCTTGCATTTTTTCCGCGGGCATGCATTCGAATTGATCCTCCCAGGGCATTTCCTTCCTCCTTGGCTGATGTTGGTTCCGGATATTCCGGCACTTATTGCGCCGCGGCCGAAAATCCCAGTTCAAAAGCGTTCAAGTTCACTTCCGTAAAGGCTTTTTTCGTCTTGGTTTGAATGACGGTCTTCACTTGGTCCGCGGTCAGCGGCACGGTCTGCGTCCGGATCAGCGCCCCCAGGAGCACCATGTTCACGGCCATGACGTTTCCGGCCTGTTTCGCCAGCTCCGCCGCGTTGAAGGCGATGAGTTTCCGGGTTTTGGCGCCGATGAGATCCTGGAGTTGTTTTAAGTCCGGGTAGACCCCTTTCCCGATATTGACGGTGAAGGGCATGAGCGGGGAAAGGTTCGTGATCACCAGGGTATCGGCGTTGCATTTATTCAGGGCGCGAAGGGTTTCCGACGGCTCGAATCCCACCAGGACGTCGGCTTCGCCGTTGGAGATGATGGTGCTTTGGGCATCCCCGAACACGATGGCGGACTCCACCACGCCGCCCCGCTGGGCCATGCCGTGGATTTCGCTCATGCGGATGGGGATATCCGCCGAAAGGGCCGCTTCTCCCAGGACCTTGGAGGCCAGCAGGTTCCCCTGTCCCCCCACCGCTACGATGATGACTCGCGTTGTCTTCATTGGATCCAATCCTGTTTGTTGAAATGGGTTAATCCGTTAAATTCCCGCCCCAAAGGCCCGGGGGACCTTCATGCCGATGCCTTTTCCGTCTTGACCGGCAGGATGGCGTTTTCCGGGCAGATCTGCGCGCAGACCGCACACCCCGTGCACTGGTCCGGGTCGATGTTCACTTTCCCGTCCCAGACGAAAAAGGCCGGGCAGGCGATGCTCAGGCAATCCCGGTGATTCTTGCACTTCTCCGTGACGCGGAAGGGTTTTCCTTTGGCCAGTCCCAGGCTCTTGGCGTAAAGGACGCACATCTCCTCGGAAATGACCACGGAGACGCCTTTGAAGTTGACGGCCTCCCGGATGGCCTCGATGCTTTTATTCACCCGGTAGGGTTTGATCTTGACGACAAAGGGGACGCCGAGGCCTTTGACGACGTTTTCGATGGAAAGGCGGCCGTAGCCGTTCAGTTGGAGCAGCCCCATGTCCACGCCGGGATGGGGCTGGTGGCCCGTCATGGCCGTGGTCCCGTTGTCGAGGATCACCAGGGTCAGATCGTGGTTGTTGAAGATGGCGTTGATGAGTCCAGGGATGCCCGAATGAAAAAAGGTGGAATCGCCGATAAAGGAGATGACTTTCCGGTTAGTGGCCTTGGAAAAGCCCCCGGCCGTCCCCGTGGACGAGCCCATGCACAAGAGGAAATCGGCCATGGAAAGGGGCGGAAGGACCCCCAGGGTGTAGCAGCCGATGTCCGTGGGATAAACGGTTTCCATTCCCTCCACGGCCTTCTTGACGGCATGGTAGGTGGCCCGGTGGGAACACCCGGCGCAAAGGGTCGGCGGCCGGGCCGGGACTTCCGGGGCATCCGAGACATCCACGGCGGCCGGCCGGGAGTAAGGGATCCCGAAATACGCGGCGATGCGCTCGCGGACCATTCCCGGGTCGAACTCGTAAAGCCGGGAGAAGAGCGTTTCCCCTTTTCCGCGGATCTCCACCGTGTTTCCGTCCTCCTGGGCAAAGGCCTTCACGGCTTCTTCCATGTAGGGTTCGCCTTCTTCCACCACCAGGACTTTTTCACAGTCTTTGAGGAATTCCTTGACCAGGGATGTCGGCATGGGGTGAGAAAAGCCGATGCGCAAAATTTTTACTTTCCCGGCGATGTTAAGATCCTTCACGGCGTCTTTTACGTAGGCATGGCTCACGCCGTTGCAGATGATCCCCCAGGCCCCGTCGCCTTCCGTGAAGTTCAAGTGCGATTTTTCGGAAAGGCCCTGGGCCTGTTGGATATGTTCCAGGAGTTTGACGTGGAGTTTCCGGGAGACCGCCGGGACGGTGACCAGGTTGAGGGGATCCTTTTTGAAGTCCCCTTTCACCGTCCGGGGGCGCATGGGGCCCAGGGTGACGACGGCGGTGGAGTGGTTAATGCGGGTGGTGGTCCGGATGATGACCGGTTCCTGAAGCTGTTCGGAGATGTCGAAGGCATACGGGACCAGGTCCTTGGCCTCTTCCACCGAAGACGGCTCCAGTACCGGGAGTCCGGAGAGTTTGCCGTAATACCGGTTGTCCTGCTCGTTCTGGCTGGAAAACATGTAGGGGTCGTCGGCGGTGAGAACCACCATTCCTCCCTTGATCCCCACGTAGGCCAGGGTCATGAGGGCGTCGGCGGCCACGTTGAGGCCCACGTGCTTCATGACCGCCATGCTGCGGAGGCCGCAATTGGCCGCGGCGGCGGCGGTTTCGAGGGCGACTTTTTCATTGGTGCTGTATTCGAAGTAAAGGTCGCTTTCCTGGGACATCTGGAAAAAATTCAAGGAAATTTCCGAAGAGGGCGTCCCCGGGTATGTGCTGGTGAAGGCCACTCCACCTTCGATGGCCCCCCGGGCGATGGCCTCGTTGCCCAAAAGGAGCAGTTTTTCGCCCACCTGGTCCGATAGTAGCTTGTGCATGGTCCTTTCCTTCCAAGTAACTTCAATGTGTTGTTTTCGATACCGATACCGATACCGATTTTGATAAACCCTGTATTTCTAATGTTCTTGGACCCTTGGACCCTTGGACCCTTGGACCCTTGGACCCTCAAACCCTTTTTTCCTTTCAAGCACCCTCAACACGTTACTTTATGATGAATCCTCGCCAGAGGCGGGGTGCGGCGCTAACCCGAAGGAAACCGGTTTTGTCGAGCAAAAGCTACATTACAGCTACAATACAGTTAAGTCAAGAAAATTTTAGTCTTGTTTTTTTTCTTTTTCCGCGGTGAGGGCGGCCAGGAAGGGCCCGGGGGGTTCGGTGACCGGGACATCGGGGCGCAGCGCGGCCAATTCATTGAGGGCTTCCCGGATCTCCTTGGAGCCGCGCTCGTACACAGCATGAACGGTTTCCATGTCCCGCTTCACGTTCCCCGTGGAGAAGCGGCCAGCGGTCTTTTTCAGGTAGGAAAGGACCGGTTCCCGCACCGCCGCCCAGGTATCCCGGCGGCTCTGATTTTCTTTGGAGGTGAGTGCATCGATGTTTCTAAGGGCTTTCCGATGGAACCGGTCCCGCAACAGCTTCATTACCGCGGCCAGCCACACGAGCATCAGCGCCGTGGCCACGCCGGCGCCCATCAGGAGCATGAGGTAAGGGTCCCCCAGCCCGGTGTAGGCCGCAACGAAAGAAACGCCCGCCGCGGCCCCGGCCGCGCTGAGGAAAAGACCCGCCAACACCTGCTTGAAGGCCGCCTTCCGGGATTCCCGGCGGTAGCTCAAAAGGGCTTCCAGGAAGTGGCTCAAGCGTTCGCTGTGAGTCTCCACGAAGGTGGCCAGGTTGTCCAGGCGATACCGGGGCGCCTCGAGGACGGCGTTTTTGAGGTCTTCCCGCTGGTTTTCCAAATATTTGAGGTAGCCCGTCTCCCGGTCCTCCCGGTGCTGCTGCGCGGCCACCACCCGGGGCGAATAGGTCAAATGGATCATGGGGATGTCTTTCCGCCCCGTGATCTGGGAAAGGTTCCAGCACAGGGTCCCGTAGACACGCAGCAGGTCGTTCAAGGAGCCGCACTCGTCGATGCGGTTGAGGACAAAGAGGATTCGGTCCTCAAAGGTGCGGGAGGGAAGGGTGTCCCGGAGGCTGGTGTGGGTCTCCCGGACGGTGCCGGCCTTGTGGGGGTCGAAGAGGACCAGGATCAAATCCGCGATATGGGCGAGGTCCCCGATGACTTCCTGGTAATCGTATCCGCGGTCCCGTTCGGTGATGCTGTCCAGCATCCCCGGGGTGTCGATGACCGCCAGGGTTTTGAGGAACGGAGAGACCACCCGCTTCAACCGGAAATGGGCGGAGAAGCGCTGCCCGTGCCTTTTGAGGGACTCGAAGGGGAATTCCGGATCGTTGAGGAGGTACTTCCCGTCCCGTTCTTCCGTGACCCGGACAGGTCCGTCCACCGCCTCCTTTTCATCCAGGGTGATGACGGTGAAAGAATCGTCGGTGGGGGCCTGGCCGGTGGTCTGGATGTCGGCGCCTAAAAAGTCGTTGATCAGCGCCGATTTACCCGAGGAATAGTTTCCCATCACCAGGACCAGGGGCCGCCACTTGATGCTGATCTCCAGGGGGGTTTCACTGTAGCCGTATCGCAGGGCCACCGGGGTCAACAGATCCCGGACGATTTCCTGCAGTTCGGACCGCAGGGCATTGATATAATTTTCCCGGTAAATTTGCATACGCCGCCAAAAACTTCGTTGGACCTAAGCTGAGCGTTTCAAATTTTTTGAAACAGTTAAATTGGTAATAATTTTTTTGAAACGCTCAACTTAGGTTGGAGCCAGTAGCTATCAGAACCCGGCCATGGCGTCAATATCCATTCGGGGGCGTCCGGGGAGAAAAAAACCTTGTTTTTTTAACTAAAATCGACTAGATTAAGAATCATCATCATCTTTCCCAGGAGGGCGGATATGCCGACATACCCGTTTTACTGTGAAAAATGTAAAAAGACGTTCGAGTTGAATCTCAAGTTGTCCGAGTACGACAAGAAGAAGACTTTCCAGTGCCCCAAGTGTAAGGGAACAAAGGTCCGGCGGGAGATCGCCGCTTTTCAGACCATCACGTCAAAGAAGAGTTAAGCGCCGAATCCTCTCCGCAGCCGGAACCGGAGCCCTTTCCGCGCGGTGGATTTACACGTTTTTTGACCCGCCTTTCGGCACGAAAAGTCCGGTGCCGAGGAGAGGGGGTGTTTTTCTTTTTCAGGAGGCGCAACCCCGTGACCCCGTGTGATCCCCGGGGATGGACGTCTCTGCAGGGGGTCCGACCATGGAGGTCACCCGTACCGGACAATTCATCCTTTCCCACCAAAGCTGCCGGAGTGACGACATCCAGAAGGGGCTTTTGCGCCAGAAGGACCTTTCCGGGAAAGGGGCCTATCGCCCCATCGGCCAGATCCTCGTGGAGTCGGGGTCGTTGTCCCCGGAGGGCCTGACCCGTGCCTTGGAACAACAATGCCTGGAAGTCCTGGGCCGGTCGGAGATCTTCGGCGGGCTTACCAGGGCGATCCTGGAGAAGGTGATCCTCGAAACGCCTTTGAAGACATACCCTGTGGGCACTGTGCTCATGCGGCAGGACGAAGTCGGAAAGCAGTTTTACCTGCTCGTTTCGGGGAAGGCCCGGGCCTTTCGAATCAGCGGTTCCGGCCTGGAGATTCCCCTGGCGGAATTCGGGCCGGGGCAGGGATTCGGGGAAATATCGGTCCTTGCCCGGCGCCCCCGCACCGCCTTTGTCCAGTTGGTTCAGCCCTCCAGTTTTCTTCTCTTTTCCGAAGAGCATTTCTTCAGGATGTGCCGGGAGTGCCCGGATCTGTCCATGGCGGTCATCCGCATGCTGTGCGAGCGGCTGACAAGCGGGAACCTGGCCCTGGACCGGATCAGCGACGAGGAGTTTTCTGTGCGGCGGCTTTTCGGCCGGTTCGTGGCCCCTGAAGTCCGCGACGAGATCCTGGCCGGCCGCATCTCCCTGGACGGCGAAGTGCGCACCGTCACCCTCCTTTTTTCGGATTTGAGGGATTTTACACCGTTAACGGAATCGACGCCGCCCAAGACCATGGTGAGCATTTTAAACGCCTACTTCACGGAGATGACCCAGGCCATCCTCTCCGAAAACGGTGTGGTGCTGCAATATGTGGGCGACGAAGTGGAGGCCGTTTTCGGCGCGCCCCTGGCCCTTCCGGATCATCCGGACCGGGCCGTCCGGGCCGCCCTGAAGATGTGCAAACGCCTGGCCACCTTGAACAACCGGCTGGAACGGACGGACACGCCTCCCCTGCGGCATGGCATCGGGATCCACACCGGGGAAGTGGTGGCGGCCAACATCGGGAGCCCGGACCGGAAGGTCTACGCCATGGTGGGGGCCACGGTGAATCTGGCCTCCCGGGTGCAAAACGAAAATAAAACATTTTCCACCGATATCCTCATCACCGCCGCCACCCGGACGGGACTGAAAGAATCCTATACCCTCCGGGATCTGGACCCGGTATCTCTGAAAGGGGTGCGGGATCCGGTTTCGCTGACGGAGGTGCTGTAAAAAAGATTCTCCTAAGCTGAGCGTTTCAAATTTTTGAAACAGTTAACTTGTTAATAATTTTAAGGAATTCTGCTTCCTTTCCCGCTTTTCCCCTCCCCCTTTACAACCAGAGGCCCGGATGCTATCAATGGCCACAAACGCCCATCAATGAAAGGATTCCATGCCCTCTTCCATCCTCTGCCCCAATTGCCGCAAACTGATCAGCAAAGACGAGCCCCAATGCCCCCATTGCGGCCTGAAACACCCGGCGTCGCCCTTGAAGTACAACTTCTGGACCCGGGGTTTGAAAGATCCCCTTAAGATCATCCGCTGGATCATTTATCTCAATGCAGGCATGTACGTCATCTCGCTGCTTCTAAACCCCATGATTCCGCGGTTTTCCTACAACCCGCTCATGTTTTTGTCCCCGGAAAACCGGAGTCTCCTGCTGCTGGGGGCCACCGGCACCATCCCCATCGGGGAGTTGAATCGCTGGTGGACGGTGATCTCCGCCAATTACCTGCACGGATCCATCCTGCATATCTTTTTCAACATGTTCGCCTTCAACCAGATTGCCCCCCTGGTGGTCCGGGAATACGGGGTCAACCGGATGATCATCATGTACACCCTGGGCGGGGCTTTCGGATTTATCGCTTCCTATTTTGCGGGGGTGACCTTCACCATCGGCGCCAGCGCCGCCTTGTGCAGCCTCATCGGGGCGAGCCTGTACTTCGGAAGGAGCCTGGGGGGCAACTACGGCATGGCCATCTACCGCCAGCTGGGCGCATGGACCCTGGGGATCTTCATCTTTGGCCTGCTCTTTCCCGGGATCAACAACTGGGGGCACGGGGGAGGGCTCATCGCCGGGGCCGGCATGGGATATCTTATGGGATACAGCGAGCGGAGACGCGAAACAGTTGCCCACAAGCTGCTGGCCGCCGCATGCGCCTTCGCCACCGTCCTGGTCCTGGTGTGGGCCGTGGTTTCCGCGTTATATTATCAAACGCTCCGGTAGACCGGGGGGATCCGGAAAGATCACAGGGGGCTACCAGCCGCTTCCGCCTCCGCCTCCGCCCCCGCCGCCGGAGGAGCCGCCCCCGCCGCTTCCGGAACTCGACCCCGGCGCCGTGGCCGACGCCGCCACCGCCCCGGAGAAAGCCGATCCCAGGTATCGCCTTCCTTTTTTACTAAAACGTTGACCGTCAGGCTAATTTCCTTTTTTGATTCCATTGCCTTCCCCTTTCGGTACAACGCGGTGTATCCATTTCCGACGCTTATCGATTTTCTAATCCCTTGATTTTATTGGTCGGGAAGACTGGATTTGAACCAGCGACCCCAGCGTCCCGAACGCTGTGCTCTACCAGACTGAGCCACTTCCCGACCGATCCTTGGATTCTTACGAATTTATCCTTGGATTCTTACGAATTTATCCCTTTTTTGTCAATTGGAAATTGACCGGACGAAAAAAACCGGTATCCACTGTTTTTACCGCCTTTTAAGGTATCCCTCCACTTTTATTGATAAAATTTGCCCGGCACCCCATCGCTTTCAAAATCGGTATCGGTATCGGTATCGTTATCGCCATCGACTTTTTCACATCCATAGTGCGCGGGATCTTCCTTGACGCAGTAACCCTTTCCGCCCATTCGGCTCAACATCGCGGCCATACGATCCAATGTCGTTTTTTGCTTGCGGTTTTCCTGTTTGTCCAGCGCGTTACCGGCAACAAGAACGTCCTGGATTGCGGCGCATTCGAAGACTGAACCTCGCGCAATTTCGAAATACCGGCGTCGATCCGCATCACCTGCCTTGCCATTGCCTTCTGCGATATTCAATGGGATCGATTGACTGGCGCGAAGCCATTGCTCCCGTGCGGATCGATGAAACCCGGTAAGATGGTTCGACTCCTGATAAACCCACGCCACGTAGTCTATGGCGAGCCGGTAGACATCAAGTTTTTCGTGTCCCAAGGCCATGCGTTTTTTCGATCCCGATCCCGATCCCGATTTCGATCCCGGCACCTGACCCCTGGCACCCGACACCTGTTCTTAACCCTCGACCCCTTGACCCCTCGACCCCTGAATTACTCTTCAAACGGATTCCGCGTGACGATGGTTTGTCCCCTCTCCGGTCCCACGGAAACGATGTCGATGGGAAGCCCGGCAAGTTCCTCGATCCGGTTCAGGTAATTCCGGGTGGCCTCGGGCAGATCTTTCAGCGCCCGGGCCCCCGAGATATCCTCCGCCCACCCGGGCAGGGTCTCGTAAACAGGCGTGCAGCCCTCCAGCATCCGCAGGTTTGCGGGAAAGGCCGCCGTGTGTTTCCCGTTGCATTCATAGGCGGTGCAGATCTTGAGTTCCTCGAGGCCTCCCAGCACGTCCAGCTTGGTGATGGCCACCCCCGTCATCCCGTTGAGCCGGGCGGCGTTGTTGAGGAGCACCATATCCAGCCACCCGCAGCGCCGCCGCCGCCCTGTCGTGGCCCCGAACTCGGCCCCTTTTTCCTGGAGATAATCTCCGGTTTCATCCAAAAGCTCCGACGGAAACGGCCCCATCCCCACCCGGGTGGTATAGGCTTTGACGATGCCGATGACCCCCGTGATCCGTTTGGGGCCCACCCCGGCTCCGCAGCAGGCGTTTCCCGCCACCGTGCTGGACGACGTGACGTACGGGTAGGTCCCGTGATCGATGTCCAGGTGCGTCCCCTGGGCGCCTTCGAAAAGGATCTGCTTTCCGGCCGCCGCCACCGCCTCCAGCTCCACCGGTACATCCGCCACAAAGGGCGCCAGCGTCTCCGCGTACCGGCGGTATTCCTCGATTACGTCCTCCGGATCGATGGTGGGCAGCGAAAAATACTGTTCCAGATAAAAATTTTTTTCTTCCAAAACGCCCCGGACCCGTTCGGCAAAAAGCGTTTCATCCAAAAGCTCCGCGAAGCGGATCCCGCACCGGGAGGCCTTGTCTTCATAGGCCGGCCCGATCCCCCGGCCCGTGGTCCCGATTTTGCACGCGTCTTTTTTCGATTCCCGGGCAAGGTCTATCACCTTGTGATAGGGCATGATGAGATGCGCCTTGTCGCTGATCCGGAGCTGTTCCGGGCTCACGGATACGCCGGCGTCGGCAAGCTGCTCGAGTTCTTCCAGAAGCACCGCCGGGTCCACTACCACGCCGTTTCCGATCATGCAGGTTTTTTTCTGAAGCGTGCCGGAAGGAATCAGGTGAAAAACGAACTGCTTTCCGTTGATGACCAGGGTGTGCCCCGCATTGTTCCCCCCCTGGAACCGGACCACCACATCCGCGCGCTCCGCTAAAAGATCGACGATTTTCCCTTTGCCCTCATCCCCCCACTGGGTTCCGATGATTACAATATTGGCCACCGGCTGCTCCTTACGATCGTTTATTTTTGAAAAAATCCTGCATCAGGGCTCGCGCCGCTGCTTCCATGACCCCGCCGCACACCTGTATCCGATGATTCAAGCGGGTGTCCGCTGCAAAATTATACAACGACCCGGCCGCGCCCCACTTGGGATCCGCCGCCCCGAAGACCAGGCGGCCGATGCGGGCATGGATCATGGCGCCCATGCACATGATGCACGGCTCGATGCTAACATAAAGCGTGGTCTTCAACAATCGGTAGTTTCGGATCCTTTTTCCCGCCTCCCGGATGATGAGCATTTCCGCGTGAGCGCCGGGGTCGCACCGCCGGATCGTTTCGTTTTGGCCGGCGGCCAGGACTTCGCCGTCTGCGGAGACCAGGACCGCGCCCACCGGCACCTCCCCGGCGTCTCCGGCTTTCCGGGCTTCCTCCAGGGCAAGACCCATGAAATGGACGTCTGTTTCACGCATGTTTCATGCTCTAAGCCGGATCCTTCCGTGATTCAACTCAAAAGCGGGGCAGGCGCCAGATGCCGCTATCAAAATCGGTATCGGTATCGGTATCGGTATCAAAATCGTTATCGAAATCCGCTTCTCGATCGCAATCGATGCCGTGTTTGAGCAAGGAGAAAGGGCGTGCTTTTGCATTGAGTTGAAAAGGAGAAAAACAGTATTGGTGCGCCCGGCAGGATTCGAACCTGCGGCCTACGGATTCGTAGTCCGGCGCTCTGTCCCCTGAGCTACGGGCGCACACGAATGAGGATGTGTGCCCTTTTAGGCAAATCCGGATGAGATGTCAATGTAAAGTTCCCCCGTCCGCCCCCTCACCCCGGTCCCGATTTCGATCCCGGTCCCGATTTCGATCCCGATCCCGATTGCATGTGCGCCGAGGTTCTCGAAAAAAGTGTCGGTCAGGAATGTAAAATGCTGTTCTGCGTTTTAATACGGGGAATAAATTTTAAGATCGTCGAAGTGGACTTCCACGGGTTTGTCTTCATAGGAGATGGATACCAGGGCGATATCTCCGTAAAGGAGCCGATAATCCGTAACCCCTCCCAAATAGACCCCGTTGACGGAAAAATGAAGGGATGTGCCGCTGGCGATAACCCGCAGCACGTTTGTGTCGTTGCCTTGCCGGATGGCGGATGAAAAGGCCCAGTACATCAAGGCTTCGATTTTTTTATCCGCGATCTTCAAGATGCTCCAGTATCCGTCCCCGCTGACCAGGAATGCGTACGCGCTGAAGGGTTTTTCGTATTCCGTGTAGCGGCACAAAACGCCGTAGGCATTATTGTTGTTTGCCGGCGCCACCACCTGGGTCGCCGTCACCTCCAAATCGATATCGTTTAAAATGATTTCAGGGTTGCCGAAGACCATGGACGGCCAAGGCTTGTTGGTACGCACCGCATATTTTCCGTCCGTGTAATCCAGCTTTCCGATTTCTTCGTTTTCACCCCTGGGCCATCCCGATGCCGGATCCGAAAAGTCATCCTCGTAAAGGAGCGTATTGCACAAGCCCGATGCCGGTACCGCCAAAAGCACCAGGCAACACATCAGGATTCCCGCCGTTGTTTTTAAAGTCTTTTTCATCCGTTGCCTCTCTGTGGAAACAGGATTCCGTCTCGTAACGCAGACATAATGCAAAAAGCATGCACAATTCAAAGATGGATGACAATACAGCAGAATTTCGATTCGTTTTGCGAATTTTGAGCCTATCGGGAACCGTCGAGTATGAAAAAACCGGAACTTCATCAAAGACGGCGGCCGAACCCCCTTTGCCGTGCCCATAAAAACGGAAAATTATTTCATATATTGTGAAAAATGTTTCATAGGAAATGGGAAATGTAATTCCTATGCCTCTACCGTTGTTGGAAACATCCCTTTAAACGCGAGTACGGTATTGACACCTATCCTTGTCTACTGATAGTATATAGAAGATTGAGCCTGGATCCGTAAAATACAGATAAACACCCTTAGGATCAGGCCGGCACACGTAAAGTTCGTTCCGGCAGCCGAAAAACCGAGCCGTTCCATAAAGAGAGGGGGTCTATGGCGAAAATTCTGGTGGTGGACGACGATCCCGTCATTACGATGTTTTTAACGGAAGAACTCTCTTCCATGGGTTATGAAGTGACCGGAACGGCAACCAGCGCCGACGAAGCCATCCACAAGGCCGAGGCCGACCCGCCCGATCTTATCCTCATGGATATCGTGCTGCAGGGGACTTCCGACGGTTTCGCCACCGCCAGGGCCATCCGTAACAACCACGACATTCCCGTCATTTTCATCTCCGGCCATAAAAAAGATAAATACATTCAGAAAATCATGGCCTGCAACGCCGCCGGATTCATCACAAAACCCATCGAAATATGGCAACTCAAGGCGTCCATCGAAATCGCTCTGCACAAGCATGTGCTGGATCAAGAGGTCAAAAGGACCAAACTCCAACTCCAGCAGCAGGTCGAAGCACAAACAGCGGTCATGGAAAAAACCAACCTCGAGCTGAGGCAAAATGAAGCCCATCTCCGGTCTTTGATGGAGACCGCTTCCCATTTCGCCATTTTCCGTCTTTCGGCCGAACCTACCCAACCCCTGGGGTTTCAGGTCATTTTTGTCAGCCCTTCCATTACCGAAATCATGGGGACGGCCGATCCCATGGAATTTAGCGCATGGTTTGAAAATGTTCATCCGGAAGAAAAAGCGTGGCTGTTTGAAACCCTCCGGGAATCCTTCGCCACCCGCGATTTCCACCGGACCTTGCGGCTAAAACAGGGTCCGACCGGACGACAGCGTTGGGTGCAACTGTTTTCAAAGTTCGTGAATGATCCGGAATCCAGTGACGCGTATGTCAACGGGATCTTCATCGACATCACCCGGCAAAAAACCGCGGAAAACGAATTGGCGGCCAAGTCCGCCCACCTGGGGGAACTCAACACCGCCATGAAAGTGCTCCTCCAGCGAAGGGAGGAAGACCGAAAAGCTGTGGAGGAACGCATCCTCCAAAACGTCAAGGCCGGAATCCTGCCCCACCTGGAACGGCTCCAGCGCGCACCCTTACCGAACACCCTGAAAAATCATGTCAATGCCATCGAAAACCAGCTGGTGCACATTGTGTCACCGTTTCTCCACGAGCTTTCCACAAAATATCTCGATCTGACGCCAACGGAGATTCAGATCGCCAAATACGTCCGGGAGGGAAGGTCCTCCAAAGAAATCGCCGAATTGTTGGGCGTGGCCAAATGCACCGTGGACACCCATCGGAACAATCTGCGCAAGAAACTCCGCATTCAAAACAAAAAAGAGAACTTAAGATCCCGTCTTATTTCCCTGGATATTCACGCCGGCCCCTAAAGCACCGGTCCCTGTCCGGGTATCCACTGGAACCGCTCTTGTTTTATGTATTTTTTTTCATACCCTTTCTCTAAAAGTATGACCTAATCTTCCCAATCTGCCCGGGTGCAGCTCCGGTCCGCTCTTCTTCGTTAGGCCCGATGGAATCATAAAAATCCGGTTTTCTACTCCCCTTGCGGGAAAGGATTAAGGGGAGTTGGTATGGAATATACTGAAAATACATCTGTTTTTCAGCATTCTCCCGGCCCTCTCCTTGGAGGAAGAGGGGGGGGGTTCAATTCACGGATCAATCATTAATGAAACCCACGATCCAATTCATGGCACATTGTTTGCAAGAAATTCCTTGATCACGCGTGCGATGCAGACGCGGTAAGGAATTGGCCGAACCGGAAAACACGACGATGCAATTGATGCGGGAAACGGAGATGGAGACGCGTGTTCCACTCAAAGACCACGGCGGCAGGCGATCGGGGATTGAACGAAGACAGTTTTCCTATTCCATTCACATTCCGGAAAGAAGGAGCGGCAAAGACCGCCGTGTTCTGCCGGACCGCAGAAGAAAGATTCGGTATCAACAAGAAGGCCAGAAGGCCAGAAGGTTAGAAGGTTAGAAGGCCAGAAGGTTAGAAGGCCTGGATGTAGGGTGGCATTTTATATGCCACCGGGGGGTGACGGGCGGTTTACGGTGGGGTGTAAAACCCCACCCTACGTAGGGTTGATGCCAGAAGGCTG
>JAFDGC010000084.1 GCA_019309485.1 Deltaproteobacteria bacterium
CAAAATACGCCGCGTCGGAGGCGTCGTCCCCGGCATGGGCGATCCCCTCGTACGTGCGGACCAGATATCCGATCATCAAAACGGAGTGGTACTGGGGGCTGGGGTTCGTGGTGACGCCCAACAACCGGGTGATTTTTCCGGAAAGCCCCGTCTCTTCGTACAGCTCCCGGAGCGCGCCGTCTTCGGGCGTCTCATGGAGTTCCACGAACCCCCCCGGCAGGCACCAGTACCCCTTCATGGGCTCAACGCTCCGCTTGACCAGAAGAATCCGGTCCCGATCGTCCACCACCACCAGGCAGGTGGCGGGGATGGGGTTTTCATAGATGGGCGTGTCGCAGGCGGCACAAAAGAGGCGGTCGTGGCCTTCCATGAACCGCCGGGTCAGGCGGTGGCCGCAAAAGGGGCAGTGGGTTTTTTCCGGCATGGCTAGTCGTCGTAATTTCCGGCCGGGCCTTTGCTGGAATTCAGGGTCGCGGCTCTTTTAACGATGGCCTCCGGGGTCCAGGCGGCCGGGTCTTCGATTCTCTCCCCTTTGGGTCCGGGGTCAAAGGATCCGGATTCCAGGATCGTCTCGACGCAGATATCCGCGGTGTCCCGGCCGTTGAAGACCTCTGCGATCATTTTATAGGCAAAGTCTTCCACCCGGCGGACCATCCGCTCCCGGACCGGTTTCGGCTGGGCCAGCAGCTTGTTTTCAAAAGGGAGGTTGAGCTTTTTAAAGTCCCCTTTTTTCCATCCTTTGGATTCGGCAAAGGCTTTCATTTCGGCCCACAGGGCTTCGGTGACCCCCTCGTTTTTGACCTTGATGAATTCCCCGTTTTCATTCAGCTGGGCATTGCCGTAGTCGTTGACTTCCAGGCCCCAGGAAATCATCTGCAGGGCGGTGGCCACATTGGCCTTGGTGGTGCGTGTCTTTGCGGCGATCTCCCGGAGACGGTCCGAGCTGTTGCCGGAGGTGCCGTGCTGGGCGCCCGAGATCCGGTAGGGGGAAAGGGCGTCGTGGATCTGTCGGGTCAAGTCCACCTGGATCCCCTGGTCGCTGGCTTCGATGCCGTGAGTGGTCCCGTTGTTGAGGGCGATCCAGTCGGGAAAGATACTGTGGGCGTTGAGACCCTGGATCAGGAAAAGGGCTTCATCCACGGTAGAAAGCCCTTCTTTTCCTTTGATTTCACCCACTTCCGTTTCCAGACCCGCCCAGGAAGGGACAAAGGGGTTCAGGGCGATGTTGGCCAGAAGATTTTGGTCGTCGGCCAGGTGGGACGCGTCGATGGCAATGGAGGTCATCCCGAATTCGAAAAGGGTCGGGATTTCGGTCTTTGCCTGTTCGATGTCCTTGTCGGACTTGATCCCGTAGTGGTCGGCATGCAGGGCCACCGGAACGGTGATCCCCATTTCGTTGAGGAGCGCGTCCACGATCCGGGCCATGTTCCAGTAGTTGATGGCGCAGTAGGCGCCGGTCCCGCCTTCGGACTTGGCGATTTCGATGATGACGGCGGCGTTGGCCCGCTGGGCGGCCCGGAGGACGCCCTGGATGACAATGGTGTTGCGGCCGTTGGCGGCCATGGCGATGGCCTTGCCTTTTTTCAGCATGGCCCGATCGATGAACTTGCCGCTGACGATGAGTCCCTTGGAATGGGGAAAAAATTCCCGGATATTCTCCGGGCGGCCGATTTCCAGCGCTTTTTGAAAATCCGACGAACTGACTGCCATACTTCTCCTCCTTCTCCCCTTAATCCCCTCCCTCCAGGGGAGGGGAAAATTGATTTTCCGCCCGTACGTCGACAAGGATTTCCCGGATGGTCTCCTTAAAAGATGCCGGGGCATGGATTTCCCCCCATCCCTTTTGGACCTGAAAGAGCCCGTCATAGGCGGTGTCGTAATAAGAGCGAATCCGGTGGGGAATTCCTTGTTCGGTTAAGATGGATTCCACCAGTTGCGCTTCGATGGCGTTTTCGAGACCTGCGATCCGGATAAACGGGGGTTCCATGTGCCTGTTGTCAAGGAAATCAAATGAATGTTATGGGGCCGGTGTAGGGGATGCCTCCATCTTTTCCAGCCGTTTTTTCATATCCTCTTTCAACCGTTCATTATAGGCCTCCACTTCGGCGTCGAAGGCCTTTCGGCGCCCTTCGTATGCAGCGATATCGTCATTCAGGTTCATGACAGCCTTGTTGTACTCCAACGCCTGGGTCCGGGTCTTCCGTTTGCCCTTTTCGGCCTCGAGGGCGGCGCGCTTTTCCATCAGCGCCTTGTATTCGGCTTCCAGTTGCTTCTTTTTTTCCTCGAGTGCCTGTCGCGCCTGTTCCAGGGCGGCCTGTTGACCGGCGGCGTCTTCCGCCCTTTTTTCATTATCTTCGGGTCTTTCCGGGATAGGGGATGCGTCGGGCCGGCTTTCCACCGCTTCATAAGGGGTGGCGCCGGATCTCTGGGCTTCGGGGACCTGGTTCAAGTCGTCCGTGAAGCGGACGTTTCCCTGGCTGTCCGTGTATTTGTAAAATTGGGCGGCGGCAGGGGCGGCAAGAACGGCACAAAAGAAAAGGATCCACATTGATTTCGTGCGCATGTGTCGCCTCCTTACTGGGTTACGCCGGATGGTCGGGCCCTTGTGGGGTATTTCCGTACACGCATTTACCTTACCCGAATTTGCGCTTCTTCACAAGCCCGTTGCCGCAATTTTTCAGGAGCTTTCTTCGGCTGTCGAAATGGCAAAGGCCGGGGTGGGTTCACGGTTGATCCTTGACACTGCCGGGATAACTCATATAAAGATTTAAGTTTACTTTTTAGAAGGGTGACGAGTGACGAGTGGGAAGGGCGGTGAACGGTGAATGGTGAAGGTTGTAGGGTCGGATTTTATATCCGACCGTGCCGGAAGAACCGTGACGAGTGACGAGTGGGGAAAATTCGAATATTGAATTTCGTCGTGCTTTAAGGCGAGCGTCGCAAACAAACCTTGAATCTTTGAATCCCGGCATACCCGGGCATCTTGAACCTTGAATCATTAACAGGCCAGACAGACCCAACAGACCAGAAAGACCGGATGAATCAGATGACCGAAGAACTCAGCGACCTTTTGGCGCAACGAAGACAAAAACTCGAAGCCCTTAAGCAAAAAGATATTCCTTTATATCCCAATGACTTTCGGGTTTTCCACGATATTTACAGCATCCGGAAATCGGTGGAAAAGGCGCCCCCGGAAACCATTACCGAACAAGGACCGATTTTTCAAACCGCGGGTCGGATCATGGCCGTGAACCGGTTCGGCAAGAGCGCTTTTATCCGAGTGCGGGACCGTACCGGTCAGCTTCAGGCGTATATCCGAAAGGACAAGGTGCCTGCGGCGGCTTTCGATATTTTCCAGAAGCTGGAAGCCGGAGATTTCGTGGGTCTTACGGGCCCCATGTTCGTTACCAGGACCGGGGAATGGACCCTGCTGGCCACGGACCTGAAACTGATCTGCAAGGCCCTGCGGCCGTTGCCCGAAAAATTTCACGGGCTCAAAGACCCGGAAAAGCGGTACCGGCAGCGGTATCTGGATCTCCTTGTAAACCCTTCGGTCCGGGAACTCTTCATCAAAAGGAGCCGGATTATCCAGTGCGTCCGGGAGTTTCTCATCGCCAAAGACTTTCTGGAAGTGGAAACCCCCATGATGCAGCCCGTTCCCGGAGGGGCGGAAGCCGCCCCCTTCAAGACCTTTCACAATGCCCTGGGGATGGATTTGTATCTTAGGATCGCCCCGGAACTCTATTTGAAGCGGCTGGTGGTGGGGGGATTGGAGCGGGTCTTTGAAATCAACCGGAACTTCAGAAACGAGGGTGTTTCGACCCAGCACAACCCCGAATTCACCATGCTGGAATTTTACCAGGCCTATGCCACTTACGAAGACCTCATGACATTGACCGAAGAGATGTTCCGGTACGTGGCCGAGACCGTTTCCGGAGGGCTTTCCCTTACATATCAGGGCAACACCATCGATCTTGGGACGGCCTGGAAGCGGATGCCGCTCCTGGAGGCCCTTGAAATCTACGGCGGAGTAAGCCCCGAAGCGATTTCCGACCGGGACCGGCTGTTGGCCGTGGCCGAGGCCAAGGGGATCCAGATCACCAAGAAAGGGAGCACCGGAAAGATGCTGACCAAGCTTTTCGACGCCCTGGTGGAGCCCCACTTGATCCAGCCCACCTTTATCACCGGATACCCGGTGGAAGTCTCCCCCCTGTCCCGGAGAAGCGAAACCGACCCGGCATTTACGGAGCGCTTCGAGCTTTTCATCGGCGGCCGGGAGGTGGCCAACGGCTTTTCCGAGCTCAACGATCCCGAAGACCAGAAAAATCGATTCCTCGAGCAGGTCCGGCAGCGGCAGGCCGGAGACGAAGAGGCGCATCCCATGGACGAAGACTATATCGAAGCCCTGGAGTACGGCATGCCCCCCACCGCCGGAGAAGGCATCGGAATCGACCGGATGGTGATGCTCTTCACC
>JAFDGC010000085.1 GCA_019309485.1 Deltaproteobacteria bacterium
CCGTGCACCGTGTGCGGTTCGACCACGACGGGATAGTCCCGGATGGCCCCGAGCAAGGCCAGGAAGCCGGCGTTGGTGTCGCCGAGACCCCGCTCGTCATAATATTCATAGAGGCCGTATTCATGTTCAATGTGAACGGCAAAGGGATCAAGTTCCCCGATTTTTTTCGCTACCGGCCTCCACCAGTCACGCCGCGTCATGTCAATCAGGGGGAAGACATCGTCACCGGCGCCGTCGGTATGGCTGATCACCAGGACTTTGCGGCCGGGATTATGTTTTCGGATGAATTCGTTCGCCTCTTCGGCAAACGTGGCTATACCGCACAATCTCGGCGGCCAACTGGAAATGATGACGATCGGCTTCATTGTTTATTATCTCCCTGTCATGTTTGTTCCTGATTAAAATCGGGGCCTGTCCATGGGCCCGGGATGTTCGCAAGATCGTCGCTTCCGGCGCAGGGCGTCATGCGCCGGGATGATCCGGTCACCCATTGGCAGCCTTGACCGCGGTTGCGGTGCTCTGCTCCTCCTCGATACTCAGGTACGCCAGCATGTAACTGATCAGGCTTTCCGCCCCCTGGTTCAGGTTGACACCATCGGGGGTCAGGCCGTCGTGGCAGCCCCGGGATCTGAAGTCGAACAGGGAAACGCCCGAATCGTTGTCTCCGAAGAACCAGTAGAACGCCTTTCGCATCAATTTGATAAAAGAGGGATCCCCCGTGGCTGCAAATGCCTCTCGCAATAAGCGTACGGTGGATGCCGCTTCAATGGGCTGCTGATCAAAACGGGCCTTTTCTCCGCCGTTGGGATACCATCCATGGCAACCCACGAAAGAAAAGTGACTACCGGTGAATGTCGCCTCAATGAGGAAGCGGCATGCGTCGACGGCTGTTTTGCGATACGTCTTGTTCTGCAGCGTTTGAGAAGCGACAAAGAGGGCGGAGGGCAATGCAGCATTGTCATAGCTCAACTGATTCTCAAACCACGGCCAATCCGCCGTGGCGTGTTGTCGATACGACTGCATGAGACAGTCAGCGGCCTTGTCCATTTCACGGCGTATGTGAACATCATCGGGAAATCCCTTGATATAATCGGCAAGGCCGAGAATTTCGTAAGCCCGGCCGCGCAGGCTGAAGTCGTCCGCCACGGTCATGGCGTGCAGGAGTACATCGCGCGCAAGGTCGGCCAGCAACGGCCTCGGGGAGTACGCGATTAGCGTCCCGAGGGCGCCTATCACCCTCGCGGTGGCGTCATCGGACTGGATGGGTGCGAGAAAGCGCCGCTCATACGACATGAAATTGTGAAAGCCGCCGTCCGGCTTCCGGGCATGCAGGAGAAAGGCAAAATAGATTTCCATCAGCCTGAGCGATTCCTGATCCTGGTGATAGTGGTGACAACGGACCATGACCTCCAGGGCACGGGCGTTGTCGTCGGTGCAGTAGCCGTGGAAGCGGTCCGGGATGGTATACCGGGCGTGCTGGAGGATGCCGATGTCGTCCGACAACCGCAGGAAGTGGTCCAGCCGCAGTTCGGGAAGCTCTTTGACCGTCATCCGTTTCGTGGGCAAGGCTTCCAGGTCCAGGGCGACTCCCAGCGCTGCCGGCGATTCCAGGCCCCCGAACAACCGCCAGTATGCCTCGCCGCTTTTGGTCCAGGTCATGCCGCGGCCGAACTCGAAGGCGCGCCGGCGCATGGTATTGCATGCGGCCGGATTCTCAAGCAGGCTGATCATCGTCGCGGTGATGGCCTTGTGGTCCTGGAACGGAACCAGGATCCCGCGGCCGTCGGCCAGCAGTTCCCCGGCATGCCAGTAGGGGGTAGAGATAACGGCTTTGCCCATTCCCATGGCAAAGGCCAGCGTGCCGCTAGTCAGTTGTTCCTTGTGTAAATAAGGCGTCAGGTAATAGTCGGCCGCGTTCAGAAATTGATGCAATTCTTCGTCAGTGACGAAATGGTTAATGAACCTGACGTGGCGCTCAAGGCCCAGATCGAGCACCAGTCGTTGCAGGAAGAGGCGGTACTCCTCGCCGTCGTTGCGCTTCACCTCCGGATGCGTGACCCCGAGCACCAGATAAAGGATCGACGGATCCCGCCTCACAATCTCGGGAAGTGCGCGTATGCCCCACTCGATGCCCTTGTTGCGCCCGAGCAGGCCGAAGGTCAGGATGATCTTTCGATCCGTGAACCCGAGGCGGTGCTTAAATGATGCTTGGTCCTCAAAGGGCAGATCGGGGATGCCATGCGGGATCATCTCGATCTTGTCCGCGGGCACGCCGTAGATTTCGCGCAGCATGGACACGCCGTGCCTGCTCATGACCACCAGCTTGATGGAGGCGTCGGCGATGAGAATCATAGTATCGCGATAGGATGCGTCCGGCTTTTCCAATACCGCGTGCAGGGTGGTCACCACCGGCGCGGTAATATTCTCGAGAAGTTCGCAGATGTAGCTTCCTGCCTTGCCGCCGAACAGCCCATATTCATGTTGCAGGCATACGAAGGTGTCGCTTCTGTAATTGATATAGTCGGCAGCGGCCAGGTAATCCTTTTTTTGGTCCCTGCGGATGGTGAGTTTGACTGCATCGCCGTAGCCGAGACGATCGGCCGATTCCATGGCTATGACCTCTGCAGACAACTTGCCCGAAGACGCTTTTGCGGTATGCGTGATCAAATCCGATGTGAAAGTGGCAATGCCGCATT
The DNA here is from genome assembly GCA_019309485.1 of Deltaproteobacteria bacterium. Lineage (GTDB taxonomy): Bacteria > Desulfobacterota > Desulfobacteria > Desulfobacterales > UBA2156. The sequence goes on from JAFDGC010000085.1 coordinate 2,697, forward strand.
GCCGCGGAACAAAAGAGGAGATGAATGTGATTCTTTTGGATTCCGATCTCTTATGATTCATGGTGGTATCCCGTCTCTGCCATGGTTCAGTCTCCCATTCCTATCGGTTCGTCTCTTTCAGGCACTGTTTATCCCCGGCACTTCCGCCACGCACCCACTCTTCGATCTCTTCCTTCCGAAACTTCCAGAGTCGGCCGATCTTGTGCCCGGGCATGTTCCTTTCACTTATCCACCTGTAAGCGGTATCCCGCTTGATGCCGAGATAAGCCGCAATCTCATCCACGGAGAGCCACCTGTTTGCGTACGTCCACGCACGGGCAGATCGATCTTCCATCATTGTCTCCACTCACTCCGAATGTTATTGGCAATCTTCAAAGCGTGAGGTTTGAAAAACTACTCAGATTCCGGATTTTCGCTTTTTGGAATATTTTTCAGAAAAATCTGAGAGTCGATTTGCGGAATGTAACTGGTTTTCCGTTCAAAATGCGGCAGGAATCGTTTCTATTTTGCCTCGATTTTCATCATTTTCTATGTTGATTTGATCTTTTTTACTTTTTGGACGCACCTATCCTCTTTTATATGAACGCCAGTTTTAGAATCCTCAATCCTCTTTTTATGTTGAACGCCGCCCCGGTTAAATGGTCCTTCGGAATTTAACGGGGTAAACCTGGCGGCACCAGCAATCGAAGTTGTTTTTGGGGATTTGGGGGAATCGGGCCCTGTTGGCGTGATCGGAAAGATGGCTCAACCCGAAGCATTGTTCCACAATATATTGGATTTTCGAGATCTGTTTATTTCTTTCTTCTTCATAGGGGGTTAGCTTGGACGTTGTCGTATCTTTTCGCATGATACCGCCTTGGATTTTATTTCCTGCAAGGAAACTTCGGTTGGGTTCTCCAAAGTATGCTTTATCGGCATATACCTTTTCTATAGGCTGTTTCGTATGACGGGAAAAGACGGTGCAGTATGGGAGATAATTGGCATTCCAGTCGGACTCCAGATCCCGGGAATATTTTTTGGGTTTTCCGTTTTTATCGAGTTTGCCTTCCGGGGTTTGTCTTTTTTCTTTCAATTCTTTAATTTTGTCGTTGCTGATAAGTCGGTTGGCGGATCAGCTTGGATGGTTCGGCATTCGATGTTTCATCCAGACAAACCAGTATAATTCGTAGGAAAACCTAATATTTCATTTCTTCTTATAATTTTATTCTACCGCATTGTTCAGGAGATGTCAAGTCACCGATCCGCTCTTTGCGGCAGAATTCCTGCAGTTATTCCTCAGAGAAACCACACCCGGAAGACGACAACCGACTGTATTCCCCCTCCCGGACACACTGATCACTCCGGAGCTGAAATGATAATTCGGGATGGAGAGAGCGGGGAGGTACTCACGCGGTACTGTCGGCGAAGGGTCCCGCCCGGGCGTCGATCCCCTTCTCCTTCAGGTGGGCGAGGATCTTCCGGATCGCTCGTATTCCTCCTCATGGACCACGCGAAACCGCTCGAAATGCTCCTCGAGAAGCCGGTAGAGAGGTGAACTCCGGGGTCGGTAGACCGGGGTGTTAATGGTCACTGCTATAGAGCCATTCCGTGGTCACCTTAATGAGGCCACCTTGTGATCACCCTAATGAGGCCACTTCATGGTCACCTTAATGGGGCCAGTTTGTGGTCACCTTAATGGGGCCATCGATCATGGGGATCGTGTTGTCGAGGTCAAAAAGCATCTCGGGCTTTATCCATCCATCTGGTAGTATCCC
>JAFDGC010000006.1 GCA_019309485.1 Deltaproteobacteria bacterium
GGGGTGCGCACCGCGCTGACAATGACTGCTTCCCGCATACCGTTTTCCCCTTTGATGGTCTGTTTGGTTTCTTTAGTTTCTTTGGCTTTTCACTTAAAACGTAACACCTCCAAGAAACTTCAACGTGTTGTTTTCGATACCGATCACGATTTCGATACCGATACCGGTTTTGATAAAATCTGTATTTCTAATGTTCTTGATCCCTTGCCCCCTCGAACCCTTGACCCCTCGAACCCTTTTTCCCCTTCACGGCCCCTGGATTCTACATGTTCCGCCGGTACTTCCCGCCCACATCGTACAGGGCCTGAGTGATCTGTCCCAGAGTGCAGTACCGGACCGTGTTCATGAGTTCCGCAAAGATGTTCCTTCCTTCCAGGGCAGCCTCCTGCAACCGCTTGAGGGCGCCGGGGGATTCGGCCTCGTGCCGCTTCCGGAAGTCTTCCAGACGCTGGAGCTGGGATTGTTTTTCCGCCTCCGTGGCCCGGGAAAGCTCTACGTTTTCGCTGAGCTGGTCCGGGTCGGCGTCCGGATCCCGGAAGGTGTTGACCCCGATAATGGGCAACTCCCCTGTATGCTTCAATTTCTCGTAGTACAGGGATTCCTCCTGGATCTTGCTTCGCTGATACCCGGTCTCCATGGCACCCAGGACCCCGCCCCGCTCCGAGATCCGGTCGAACTCGGAAAGGACCGCCTCTTCCACCAGGCGGGTCAGTTCTTCGACGATGAAGCTCCCCTGATTCATGTTTTCGTTTTTGGCAAGCCCCCATTCCCGGTTGATGATCATCTGGATGGCCAACGCCCGGCGCACCGACTCCCGGCTTGGAGTGGTGATGGCTTCGTCGAAGGCGTTGGTATGGAGGCTGTTGCAGTTGTCGTAGATGGCACACAAGGCCTGGAGCGTAGTCCGGATATCGTTGAACTGGATCTCTTGGGCATGCAGGCTACGCCCCGAAGTCTGGATATGGTATTTAAGCATCTGGGAGCGATCCGACCCATTGTACTTGTGCTTCATGGCGATGGCCCAGATCCGCCGGGCCACCCGGCCGATGACCGTGTACTCGGCTTCCATGCCGTTGGAAAAGAAGAAGGACAAATTGGGGGCGAAGGCGTCCACGGCCATTCCCCGGGAAAGGTAATACTCCACATAGGTGAACCCGTTGGCCAGGGTAAGGGCGAGCTGAGAGATGGGGTTGGCCCCGGCTTCGGCGATATGATATCCGGAGATGGAAACGGAATAAAAATTCCGGACCCCGTTTTCGATGAAATACTCCTGGATATCCCCCATCATCTTGAGGGCGAACTCGATGGAAAAAATGCAAGTGTTCTGCCCCTGGTCTTCCTTGAGAATATCCGCCTGCACGGTTCCCCGGACATTGGAAAGGACTCTGCGGCGGATGGCATCCTGTTCTGCCGGGGTGGGTGGGCGGTTTTTTTCGGCGGTGAATTTTTCCACCTGCTGGTCGACGGCCGTATTCAAAAACATGGCCAGCATCATGGGAGCCGGGCCGTTGATGGTCATGGAGACGGAGGTGTTGGGGGCGCTCAAGTCAAATCCCGAATACAGGACCTTCACGTCGTCCAGGGTGCAGATGGAAACCCCCGATGTCCCCACCTTCCCGTAGATGTCGGGCCGGGTGTCCGGGTCGAATCCGTAAAGGGTCACCGAGTCGAAGGCCGTGGACAGCCGCTTGGCCTCGTATGCCGCCGACAGGAGCTTGAAGCGGCGGTTGGTGCGGGCCGGGTCCCCTTCCCCGGCGAACATCCGGGTGGGCTCTTCGTCGGTCCGCTTCAACGGAAAAACACCGGCGGTGAAGGGGAAACGCCCGGGGACGTTTTCCTCCCGAAGCCACCGGTAAATCTCCCCGGGATCTTTGAACCTGGGGAGGCAGATTTTGGGAATTTTCTGGTGGCTCAAGGAAAGGGTGTACAGGGGGACCCGGATCTCCTTATCCCGGACGCCGTACACCAGCGCCTCTTTTTGATAGGTTTCCCGGATGGCGTCCCAGTCCGAAAGGAGGTCCCGAGTCTCTTCCTTGAGCTGTTTTTCGGCCCGTGCGGTTTCTTCTTTCAATCGGGCGATCAGCGCGGCGGTGTCGGCGTCGGCGATGGATTTTTCCAGGGATTCGATGGTTTTTTTCAGATGCCATTGGGTCCGGATCGCTTCGGCCTGTACCCGTGTCTCTTCATGGTAGGTGCGCACCGTATCGGCGATTTCGCTGAGATAACGGATGCGGTCGGGGGGAATGATGATGGTTTTGGAAGACGACGTCTTTCCCAAAGGCCGGGGAAGGCGGGATTCGAACCGGACGCCCGTGCGGCCGGCGAGACCGTCGAGAACGGAGTGATACAAGGCGGTGACGCCGTCGTCATTGAACTTGGATGCGATGGTGCCGAAAACCGGCATCTCCTCCAGGGGCGTGTCCCAGGCCTTCCGGTTGCGCTGGACCTGCTTCCGGACATCCCGGACCGCGTCCTCTCCGCCCCTTTTTTCGAACTTGTTCACCGCCACCAGGTCGGCGAAGTCGAGCATGTCGATCTTTTCCAGTTGCGTGGCCGCCCCGAATTCCGCCGTCATGACGTAAAGGGACAGATCCACCAGGTCCACAATGCTGGAATCCCCCTGCCCGATGCCCGCCGTCTCCACGATCACCAGGTCATATCCCGCCGCCTTCACCGCATCGATGACGTCGGGGAGGGCTTCGGGTATCTCGGTGTGGGACAGCCGTGTGGCCAGACTGCGCATATACACCCGGGGGTTGCCGATGGCGTTCATGCGGATCCGGTCTCCCAGGAGCGCCCCGCCGGTCTTGCGCCGGCTGGGATCGCAGCTGATGATGGCCACCGTGACCTCGGGCAGATCGAAAAGGAGCCTCAGGATCAACTCATCGGTCAGGGACGACTTGCCGGCGCCCCCGGTCCCCGTGATCCCCAACACGGGGACCCTGCGGTCACCGGTTTGTTCTTTCATCCTTTTTCTCAATTCCACCAGGGAATCGTCTTTTTCGGCGACGGCCTTTTCCATTCTGGAAATCAGGTTCGCCGTGGCCCCCTTGTTCTCCGTGGAAAGCCGGTCAAAATCAAAGGCCCCCGCTTTGACCGTGGAAAAATCGATTTTTTCCACCAGGTGGTTGATGATCCCCTGGAGTCCCCATCTGGCACCGTCTTCCGGATGATAGATCTTGGCGACACCGTAGGATTCCAGTTCCTTGATTTCATGGGGGACGATGACGCCGCCGCCGCCGCCGAAGATCCGGATATGGGAGGCGTTTTTTTTCCTGAGAAGATCGATCATGTATTTGAAAAACTCGATGTGCCCCCCCTGATAGCTGGAAACCCCGATTCCCTGGGCGTCTTCTTCGATGGCGGCGTTCACGATTTCTTCCACGGAGCGATTGTGCCCTAGATGGATGACTTCCACGCCCGTGTCCTGGAGAATCCGGCGCATGATGTTGATGGATGCGTCGTGCCCGTCGAAAAGGGATGTGGCGGTGACCACCCGCACGAAATGCCGGGGTTTGTACGGCTCGGGTTCCCGATTCATGCCTCCTCCTTCATTTCATCGGCCGTTCATTCCGTTTCCCGGTTCCTCCCGGCCCCGTCAAGCGGGCCGGCCCACAAGGTTCAAAATGAACCGGGTCTGGCAACGGATATATTCCTCGATATGATAATGCCGGGACAAAAACCATCGACGAAAGGTCCACATATGCCCCAGAACCGATATGTTGTGGGCGGCGATCTCCAGGGAGCGGTCGTCCATTTTCGGGATCGCTCCCTGCTCCGCCAGCCGGGCCAGGACTTCCACGAAGATCCCGGTGATGCGCAGTTCGTTTTCCAGGACCTTTTTCCGCCACTGGGGGGGCAGAGACCGCGTCTCCTGATAGATCAAGAGGATGAAATCGCTCATGCGGTGACACACCCAAAAATATTCCCGGAGCACCGCCGCCAGGGTCTCCTTCCCTCTGCCCGCCCGATTCATGGCTTCGGCCACCCCCCGTTCCACTTCTTCGTGAATCGACTCGCACACCAGATATAGGACGTCTTCCTTGGACGCCACGTATTCATAAAGGGACCCGATGGAAACACCGGCGGCCCGGGCGATTTCCCGGGTGGTGGTCTTGTGAAAGCCGTTTTCGATAAAAAGCCCCACGGCAGCCTCGGCGATCTGGCGGCGGCGGCGGCGCACCAGTTCGGGATTCTTGATCTGGGTGGGGATCCCTTCGGCGCTGTTGGAATTCTTTTTGTGGGTGGAAACCGGTCTGGATTCCGGCATGGGCTCTGCCTTTCGGCCGGTGTTTCGGGCCGCCGGGACACCCGCGGCGGACCTTTTATATGGATTTTGTTGCTACAGGCCGCTTCGTGCATCCAATCGTCGATTTACGACTGAGCGCTCGTTCATACGTATCACCCAAATCCGCGCCTGTCAAGGCACAAAAAAGTATTGACACGCCCCGGGATATCCGGTAAAGTTCCAAAAAAACGACCGAGCGCTCGGTCATAAAACTATCACCGGGGAGCGAGGCGTTTTGATGTACCGGCGGTTTCCGGAACGCCGCCGCATCACCCGATTTCATTACCAAAGGACATGCCCATGAATCGTGACATCCTCCTTGTGGAAGAAAAGAATCAGGCCGCGGTGTTGACACTGAATCGGCCCGAGGTCATGAACGCCCTCAACTTTGACCTCCTTTATGCCCTGCGGCGTGCCGTCGAAGAGCTCAGGACCCGGACGGAGATCCGGGTCCTGATCATCACGGGCGCCGGGGACAAGGCCTTTTGCTCCGGGGCCGACCTGAAGGAACGGGCCACCCTTTCCCCGGAAAAGGTCCGGGAGTATATTTATACCATCCGGAACCTGTTTACCGGCATCGAGTTTTTAAACAAGCCGGTGATCGCCGCGATCAACGGGCTTGCCCTGGGGGGCGGCACCGAACTTGCCCTGGCGTCGGATATCCGCATCGCTTCTGAAAACGCCACCCTGGGACTCACCGAAACCCGGCTGGCCATCATCCCCGGGGCCGGCGGCACCCAGCGCCTTCCCCGGCTGGTGGGGAGGGGCAAAGCCAAGGAGTTGATCTTCACCGGACGGCGGGTGGGGGCCCAAGAAGCCCTGGACATCCACCTGGTGAACCAGGTCTGCAAGGCGGAGGCCCTCATGGAGGAATGCATGAAAATGGCGGCCATGATCTGTGAAACCGGCCCCATTGCCATCGAACAGGCCAAGTACGCCATCAACTACGGCCTTGAGTCGGATATCCACACGGGATTGGCCATCGAATCCAACGCCTACTGGGTCACGATTCCCACCGAGGACCGCACCGAAGCCCTGGCCGCGTTTAAGGAGAAACGAAAACCCGACTTCAAGGGAAAATAGACCGGAGGTTGTGACCTAAAACAGGATAGGGTTGATTGGAGGTTCATTTCGGAAACAACGGATCGAAATCGAAAATGACCGCAGGCTTTATTGGTTCGATATCGATTGCGATATCGATTGGGATACCGATACCGATACCGATTAAGATACAAAAGTGTGTATCCTTCGGTGAATGACATCGACTTAAAGGCGTTCGATACAGGAAAGGAGAGATAACATTATGACCGAGTACGATCTGTGGAAGGTCTTTCCGAGGATGCCCCGGAAAGTGACCCTCGGCGACATCACCGTCCGGGACGGGTTCCAGCACGAGGAGAAATTCATTTCCACCGCCGCCAAGATCTTTTATATTGAAGAGATGGTCTTTGCCGGTTGCCGGCACCTGGAGGTGACCAACCTGGCCAACCCGCGGATCATGCCCCAGTTCCGGGACGCCGAGGAGATCCTGGCGTACCTGCGGGGGGATGTCTTCCGGAAAAAATGTGAAAAACGGGGGATCAACGTGGATGACGTCTGTTTCACCGCGGTCACCATTAGGGAACCGGCGGTGGACCGCGCCATCCGCCTCAGGGAAAAGGGGATCGGTCCCGATCGCCTTTTGATGATGGTCTCCACGGAAGAAGAACACCACTATGCCAACTCCAGCACCACCCTGCCCGAGTACTGGAAGGAAGCCGAGCGCTGCATCAAAAAGTGCACCGACGCCGGAATGAAGATGTGCGGCACGGTGAGCACTATCTGGGGAAGCCCCATCGGGGGTGCCACCCGGCTGGAAGACGCCGTGGAGTTCACCAAGCGGTGGCTCTCCATCGGCGCCAGCGACATCGAGCACGCCGACCACGACGGAAGCGCCTCGGCACCGGAGGTCTATCGATATTATTCCATGATCCTGGACGAAATCCCCGACACCCGGCTCCACATCGCTCATTTCCACGAAACCAAGCGCATGGCCTCGGCCTCCGTCCTGGCCGCGCTCCAGGCCGGGATCACCCACTTCGAGGCCACCTTCGGAGGGTTGGGCGGCCAGCCGTCCAATTTTTTGGACGACTGCCCCGTGAAAGGCACCGGGGAGTACTATTATGACGATCCCCGTTACGTGGGGTTGGTGACCCTGGAAGATACCCTGGTGCAGATCGATGAAATGGGGATCGAACACGGCTTCGACGTGGACCGGGTCCTGTGGCTCGGGAAACAGATGGAAAAAACCATCGGCAGGCGGCTGCGATCCGAAGCCGTCATCAACGGCCGGACTCAAAGACAAGGGCACATGGAATACGCCCGGCCCGGCCTCAAGGAGCGAAAGGCCAAATTCGGAGAGGTACCGGGGCAAAAAATCCCGGCGGACTGGCCCGAAAAGGCGGCTTTGCCGGAACAACACCGGCCATAGCACGACCGCTTTTTCCCGGTGACATTAAGATGTCCCGGTGAACCGCAAACTCCACGGCAGGGTCTTCCCTTGACAGATTAAACGTATAAGAATATACGTTTACTCAAGGAGGGGAAAATATCCGTGAGCCGGGAAGACACGTCCATCGCATTATACTACCGCGTGGCCGAAACGGTGAAAGGCCGGATCGCCTCGAACCGGTACGCGCCCGGATCCATCCTGCCGTCGGAAAACGCCCTGGCCCTGGAATTCAATGTCAGCAACATCACCCTTCGCAAGGCCATGGCCCTGTTGGTGGAACAGGGGTGGGTCGTCCGGCGCCGGGGGATCGGCACCCTGGCCGCGGACCGCCGGGACGAGCGGATTCCCCTCAAAATCACGGGGAATTTCAGCGACTGGGTCGATTCGGCCGTGAACCAGCGCCTGGGATTGGCGGTGGAGGTGCTGGGAATCTCCATGGTCCCCTGCCCCTTTGACGTCGCACGCCTAATGAACGTGGAAAGCGGATCCCTTATATGGGAGATGCGGCGCCTCCGAAAGCAAAAAGGAAACCCCGTTTCCTTTTATATCAATTACGCCCTCCCGGAGCAGGTTCACGGCGTGACCAAAAAAGATGTGGCAAAAAGACCGTTCATCGATGTCTTCCAGGAAAAAACGGGTTTGAAAATCCACAGAATCGCCCGGCAGGTGGAAGCCGGGGTGGCCGACCTGGACACGGGCGCCCTTCTGGGGGTCAATTTCGGGGCCCCTCTTTTTTTCGTAACCCATACATACTTTTCATGTGAAAACGCTCCCCTTCTGGTTACCAAGATGATCTTCCGGGGGGATCGATATGTTTATTCCGGGGATACCTTTTTGGATCGGTCAAATCCCAAGACAGGATAAATCAATGTTATGAATTTTTTACAAAATAAAACATTCTATGATATCGGTCCAGATATCACCGGGGGTGAAGTCAAGAATCGCGTTCATTTTTGCCATGTTTTTACCCTTCGGGAAAGCCGGAAGACTCCAGATCCTGCGTTGCAAAGGGTTCGCAGTATACGACTACGGCTTCACCCTTTGCGCCTTGGCTCTGAAGCCCTCCGACTTTTGCAACGTTGAGGTAAATCGGATGACATGGATTCACATACAGGGGATCGAAGGAAGGGTCTATCAGCCGGAAACGGATTCGGCGGCGCCCCGCAAACACGGTTGCGCCGATTGTTTTTCCTGCCAGATGTGCTGCGACAGCCGGTGCGAAACGTGCCGGGGGCAGGGAACAGAGGAAATCCCTCCTGTACCCCCGACCATTCCCGAATAAAAAGGCGGCGCTAAAAACAGATGTTGCGTCGCGTCAATGCCCGCCGGTCCCCAGGATGCCGCTTGCCGCCACCGCCAGGATCACGGCTTCCAGGAGCGCCAACACCGCATAGACGAAGTCCTTTTTTCTTAAAAGCGTCGGGATGATGACCAGGTAACACAGCACCGTCACCCCCGCAAGGATGGCGATGCCGATGAAGTTGATGAAATCGCCGTATTTCAGCATGGTCACCCATGCCCATCCCGGCTCGATGCCGGTGTTGTGCAGGTATTCCGTCACATTGGTCCCCCAGTAACGGGAGATCTCATTGAGCGGGATATACGGCTTCATGATTCCGAAGGCGTAAAGAGCAAAGGTGATAAACAAAATCCCCAGGCCGACCAGCATCCCCTTTTCAAGGATCTTGGCGTAGACCAACTGTTCTTCGGAGGCTTCCAATTGTATTTGGGACTCTTGGGCCATATTTGACTCCTTTGTTTCCATCCTTTTGATTTACATGAATTCGATGCCGAGTCCTTTGGTCAGGGCCTTGATCCCCGCAAACGCCAAAATCCCGATGACCATCCACCGGATAAAGGTGGGCTTGGCGATTTTCAACAGCCGCACCCCGATGAAGGACCCCAGCATGATTCCCACGAGTGACGGGACCACCATCAGCGGGAGGACGCATCCCTTGTTCATGTAGATCCAGGCGGCCGACGTGTCGGTGATGGACAGCAGAAACTTGCTGGTGGCCACGCTGATCTTCAAAGGCGCCCCCATCACCAGGTTCAGGACCGGGACATTGGCCCATCCGGCACCGAGGCCGAACATGCCGGCCATGATCCCGATAATGACAAACAGCCCCAATCCCAAGACGGTGCGATGAATCTTCCAGTCAATGGTCTTCCCGGAGCTGGCTTCGTGGTAAACCCCGTAAATGGCCAGGGCGGAAGAGAGCCGATCCGCCTCCGGGACATCCGGTATTTCCGATTTCTTGGCCGTGAGCATCAAGATGCAAATGCCGATAATGGTGGCCCCGAGACAGATCTGGACGATATTGGTGGGAAGCGCCAGGCCGATCATGGCGCCCATGATGGCGCATGTGGAGGCGATGAGGGCCACCGGAATGGCCAGCCGGAGGCTCGCCAGGTTCGCCTTGAGGAGGCCGGGCCCCGCGGCCAAAGCCCCTGCCAGAGCCACCAGGAGGCCGGTTCCCCGAACAAAATCGAGATGAAAGGGGAAAAAGCCGCTGATGATGGGGACGAACAACACGCCGCCGCCCACACCCCCCAAGACGGCCAGAACCCCCATGATGAGGGTCACGATGAAAAGAATCAGGGCCCACACCCACCAGGCATAGCTTGCGCCGGCGGCCACGGCGGTGGCCGCTTCCGTGGCGTGCCCCCCCTCCGGAAATATTCCACCCAGCGCAAAAACGGGAAAAAGCCAAATCAGCAGTTTCGCCTTCGATATCAAACCCATTTTCCCTCCTTTTCCAAGGCAACGCACGGCGTTGATCTGAAATATTGAAAAACCCAAAAAAACGTCTCGATGCCGAAAGCGCCGGGCACGGCTCCTGCCGGCACTGTATTTCCGATCGTTTTACAATGAAAATTAACGGAATTCGAAAATTATCGGCCGTGAACGCTTTCTATCGCGGTGAAAACGGCCGCCGGACACATCTGTCGGCTCGTTTATCAGCACTCCAATTTACGTGTCAACAAAAATGGCGTCTCCAACTTGATCCACGCACGTCGTTTCCCGTTTGCTTTTGATTGCTGCGGCGCGGGTTTTTTCTCTTTTTCCGGCTTCCCGGCAACCCGCGGCGTTGTCAGGAAAATTTTTTCTTTTCCTAAAGAACAAAACCGGTTACAATATCCACTGCAGGGATAAGACCAACCAGCCAACCAACAAGGATGGAACCCACAAGATGACCCAGGCAAACGGCTGGAAAATCGTTTTTATTGATGATGAAGAGGATATCCGCCAGATTTCCCAGATGACCCTCGAAGACGCCGGATACGAAGTTCATACTGCGCCGGACGGAAAAAGCGGCATCGAGTTGTGTGAAAAAATCTCCCCCCAGATCGTGATCACCGACATCCGCATGCCCAATATGGACGGCCTCCAGGTTCTTGAAACGGTCAAGACACGCTTTCCGGACATGGAAGTCATCGTCGCCACCGCTTACGGGGAAATGAATCTCGCCATTCGCGCATTGCAGCTGGATGCATCCGACTTCATCACCAAGCCCATCAACTCGGAAGCACTCCACCTGGCCTTGAACCGTGCCAGACAGCGGTACACCTCGAGAAAACAACTCCTTGATTACACGGCCCTTTTGGAACGGGAAAAGGCAGAAACGAGCCAGGAACTGGTTAAGATCCTGTCGTTTCAAAAAAACCTCATCGAAAGCTCCATCGACGGCATTCTGGGATGCGATGAAGAGGATCGGATCGTCATCTACAACCGGAGCATGGAACGGTTCCTGGGTTATTCAAAAAAAGAGGTCCTGCGGAAATTTTCTTTAAGCCGCTTTTTCGCCTCCGGAGGCCCGGAACAACTCAAAGCCGCCTTGAAAAGCGAACGCTACGGGGGCAAAGGGCGCCTCTACCTGTATGAAACCGAAATTTTGGCCAAAGACGGCCATCGCATTCCGGTGCAGGTCTCGGGTACCGAGCTGACCGACCAGGGAGAAACCTCCGGATTTGTCTTTTTTTTCAGGGACATCAGGGAGATGCGGAATCTGGAGCGGGAAATGGCCGACCAGGCGCGCATCCTGCACCAGGACAAGATGATGTCTTTGGGACGCCTGGCGGCCAGCGTCGTCCACGAAATCAACAACCCCTTGTCGGGAATTCTCAATTACCTGCGGCTCATGATCCGTATCCTGGACAAAGGGCCCGTGACCGGCGAACATCTGGAAAAGTTCCGCCGCTACCTGGATCTGGTGGAGCGGGAGACGAGCCGCTGTTCGTACATCATATCGAATCTGTTGAGTTTTTCCAGGAAGTCCGCCCCATCATTTGAACCGGTTTCCATCGACGAACTTCTGAACCGTTGCATTACGTTGAGCCGGCACAAGCTCGATCTGAGCAACATCACGCTCCAGCCGTCCATTGAAGAAGGTCTTCCGCCGGTACTCGGGGATATCAACCAGTTACAGCAGGCATTGATCAATCTGATTTTCAACGCCGTGGACGCCATGCCCGACGGCGGCACGCTCTCTTTGTCTGCACGGTTTAACAGCAAAGAAAGCCAAATCCTTATCACCGTCAAGGACACCGGTGTGGGGATCCGAAAAGAAGATTTATCCCATATTTTCGAACCGTTTTTCACCACCAAAAAAGAAGGCTACGGCGTGGGACTGGGCCTTTCCACCGTGTATGGCATCGTGCAAAACCACAAGGGGACCATCGACGTGGAGAGCACACCCGGCGAAGGAACCGCGTTTTTTCTCCGGTTCCCCCCGGTGGACACGCCCTCCGCCATCCGGGAAGCCGGGGGGTGTTAGTGCCAGAAAAAGGCCTTAAATACAGTAAGAACAGAATCTTAAGCGATAAAATGATCGAGGTGCTGGATGAATTGAACATCGGCGCCTTCACCGTGGATCTCAACCGGAAGATCACCTCCATCAACTATGCGGCCCTGGCCCTGATGGGCAACAAACGCTCCGAACTCATCGGGCAGGATTGCCGGGAAATCTTCCTCGGGGTCCCGTGTATGGTCACGTGCCTGGTTTCGGGCAAAGACGATCCCCTGGACAAAGAGCCGGACGTCCTTGTGGCCAATGAGGAAGGCACACGGCACCTCCTCACCCGACTGGCCACCCCCATATACGATTTCAACAGGAATCTGACCGGATGCCTGACGATCCTCCAGGACCATCGCCCGGTGGCCGAGTTGATCGACCGCATCCACTATGAAGAACGCAGCCTTAAAATTATCCTCGACAGCCTCGATGTGGGAATCTTCTCGGTGAATCAAGGCGGGTACATCACCTTTTTCAACAAGGAGGCGGAAAAGATTTCCGGTTATGACCGCAAGCGGATTCTGGGAAAGAAATATACGGTCCTTTTCGAGCCGGACACGGCCAAGGAATTCGGCAGCCTGATCCAGGCCATCGCCAAAGGGGTCACCATCAACAATCACCGCCTCAGGATGCTTGCCAGCAACGGAGAACCTGTGCCCATCCGCGTGAACTACATGGCACTGAAAAATGAAAAACGGGCTGTGATCGGCGGGTTGGCGGTGTTTCACGATCTGACGTTGCTCCGGCGGCTCAAACAGGCCATTTCGAATCAATACACCTTTCACGACATGATCGGGAAAGACCCTGAGATGGCGAATATTTTCGAGAAAGTGAACGTGGTGGCCAAAACCGATGCCACGGTCCTCATCGAAGGATCCACGGGAACGGGGAAGGACTTGCTGGCCAAGGTCATCCATCATTCGAGCCCGCGCTCCAAAAACCCCTTTGTCAAAGTCAACTGCGCGGCGATCCCGGATAACCTTCTGGAATCGGAGATGTTCGGCTACGCAAAAGGGGCCTTCACCGGCGCGGCCAAGGACAAGCCCGGCCGTTTCAATGAAGCCGACGGCGGGACCCTTTTCCTGGATGAGATCGGAGATCTTCCCCTTTCCCTCCAGGGGAAGCTGTTACGGGTACTGGAGGACATGGAATTTTATCCATTGGGAAGCCGAAAGACCCAGAAGGTGGACGTACGGATTATTGCCGCCACGAATCGGGATCTGGCCCAACGCGTGGAAAAACGGCTCTTCCGGCAGGATCTGTACTACCGGCTCAATGTATTTTGTTTCAAGTTGCCGGATCTTAAAGCACGGCGCATCGATCTTCCGATTTTAATCCGGCACATCCTCAGGCGATTGTGCATCGAAAACGACAACCGGCGGGTGCGCGTCTCCGAACAAGCCATGGAACGGCTCCTTTCATGGGAATATCCGGGGAATGTACGGGAACTGGAAAATATCCTGGAACATGCCCTGGTCATTTGCCCGGGAGACACCATTTTGCCCAAGCATTTACCGGACTATATGCTCAACCGTTTCCCGAAGCCGGTATCCCGGAGGGATTCAGGTCCCGCAGCCACCCCCGACGGCGACGCCTTTCAGGCCGAAGGCCTGCATCTTCATCAAATGCTGCGCCGTCATGGCGGGAATCGCTCCCGGACCGCCAAGGCCCTCGGCATAGACCGGAGCACCCTGTGGCGAAAGCTGAAAAAACACGGTATCTCCGGCAATTCCGATTCGGTTCGGACAAAATCCCCGGATTCGTCTTAATGCCGTTCCAGCGCCCTGAGTGATGCAACTGTTGCATCCGATGTTGCATCAAAATGCAACATCGGAACCCCTTGTTTCTTCAAAGAATCCCCTTTTCCCAACCGATGTGTTGCTTTGCGTGCAACACATATTTTGCGTTGCCCTTTTTCCATTCCGGCCCGCCGAATCTCTTTAACATACTGATTTTAATACGTTTCTTCTCTTTCCGTGCGGCTTGGCATGCCCTTTGCGTTAATCGTTTCACCCGCGCCACGGAGACGGTCCGACAGTGCCGGCTCAAGGAAACGGTCACAATGGGTGCGGGCCTGTTTGCCGCACCGGGACTGCGGAAAATTGAACCGCAACAGCGGGCGCATTCCCCGCAGGTTCTGCCTGACGGCAGTGCTTCGCGGGTTGGAGCGAAGCCGAAATCCCGCCGTGCGGGGCTGGGGGGTTCGCGAGCGAACCTATATAGCGGTGAAGCCTCCCCGCTGCTTGAAGCGGGGAGGCTTCAATGGAAGGCGGATGTCCAGGGAAGCGAAGAAAAGGATTTTGGTGGTCGCCGATGACCCGGACACATTGATTTTTCTGGCGAATCTGCTCCGGAGCGAAGGGTTCGACCCCTGTGAGGCCGAAAGCACGGTGGACGCGGTGCGCCAGGCGAAAAGCCAGCCGCCGGATATTGTCATCATTGACATGATGATGGCTGAAGAAGGAGGGATTCACCTGTATCGGTGCCTCAAGGGCAACGAACCATGGAAACACATTCCGGTCATCATGCTTTGTACCATTGAACGGGAGACATTCTTTCAGTTCCACAACATCCAGAAATTTCCGTCCGGGCGGGCCCTGCCCCTGCCGGACGCTTATCTCATGAAGCCTTTTGAAACCGCGGTATTATTGAAAACGGTGAAAAAATTAACGAGTGCGCGTCGAATTAGGACACCGGCAATGAAAAGGATGGAGGCGTGAATGTCAGCAAGAATCGGGTTTTATATCTGCCATTGCGGGATCAACATTGCATACCGGGTCCGCGTGGAGGAGGTGGCTGCCTTTGCCCGGCAACTGGACAATGTGGTGGTTTCCCGGGATTACAAATTCATGTGTTCGGACCCCGGCCAGGAAATGATCGAAAAGGATATCCAGGAGTACGGCCTGAACCGGGTGGTGGTGGCGTCGTGCTCTCCCCGGCTCCACGAGAAGACATTTCAAGGGGCCTGTCAGCGGGCGGGTCTGAACCCCTATTATTTTCAAATGGCGTCCGTACGGGAACAGGTTTCATGGGTGACGGCGGATGAAGACGAGGCCACGAGAAAGGCAAAGACCCTGGCCGCCGCCGCCATCAACCGCGTAAATTTTCATGACCATCTGGAAACCCGGGAAGTGGACGTCCACCCGGATATCCTGGTGGTGGGAGGCGGCATTGCGGGGATGCAGGCGGCCCTCGATATCGGCGCTTCCGGACACAAAACCTATTTGGTGGAAAAAGACACCACCATCGGCGGGCACATGCTCCAGTTCGACAAGACGTTCCCCACCCTCGATTGCGCCGCCTGCATCGGCACACCCAAAATGGTTTCCGTGGCCCAGGAAAAAAATATTCAGCTTTTCTCCTACAGCGAGGTCAAAGAGGTCTCCGGATATATCGGCAACTACACCGTGACCATCTACAAAAAGCCCCGGTATGTGAAAGAAGGAGTCTGCACCGGTTGCGGCGAGTGCACAAAGGCCTGCCCGGTGACGGTCTCCAGCGAGTGGGATGTGGGGATCGGAGACCGGAAGGCGATCTACCGAGCGTTTCCCCAGGCGGTCCCCATCACCTTTTGCATCGACAAAAAAGACCGCGCCCCCTGTGTTACGGCCTGCCCTGCGGGAATCAATGTTCAAGGATATGTTCAGTTGATCAAGCAAGGCAAGTTCAAGGAATCGGTTCAGTTGATCCAGCAACGCCTTCCGTTACCCGGAGTGCTGGGAAGGGTTTGCCCCCATCCGTGTGAAACTCAGTGCCGGCGCAAGGAGATCGACAGTGCCGTTTCCATCCGTAATTTGAAACGGTTTGTCGCCGACCAGGTGGACCTGGAGGAACTGGAGACACCCGCCATTGAAGACCGTCCTGAAAAAGTGGCAGTGATCGGTTCAGGACCGGCCGGGTTGACGGTGGCGTACTACCTGAGGCTCAAGGGCTTTCAGATCACCCTGTTCGAATCACTCGAAAAACTCGGGGGCATGCTCCGGGTGGGCATCCCCGATTACCGGCT
Source organism: Deltaproteobacteria bacterium (assembly GCA_019309485.1). GTDB lineage: Bacteria > Desulfobacterota > Desulfobacteria > Desulfobacterales > UBA2156. The sequence goes on from JAFDGC010000006.1 coordinate 15,582, forward strand.
TCCGCCGGAAATCCTCGACAGGGAAATCGGCTATGTTTTGAATACGGGCATCGAGGTCAAAACCCAAACCCGCCTTGGTGCGGATTTCACCCTTAAGGATCTGGAAACTCAAGGGTTCCAGGCTGTCTTCATCGGCGTCGGCGCCCATGCGTCCATGAGTCTCAACATCCCGGGGGAAGATCTTTCCGAAGGCGTTGTCGATGCGGTGCAGTTTCTCCGGCGCGTGAACCTGGGGGATCGGAATCTCCCGGGAAAACGTGTTACCGTCATCGGCGGCGGGAACGTGGCCATCGACGCCGCCCGGGTGGCCAAGCGGCTCGGGGCGGAAACCGTGACGGTGGTATACCGTCGATCCGAGCAGGAAATGCCCGCCTACGCGGAAGAAATCGAAGGCGCCAAGGAAGAAGGCATCGATTTCTGCTTTCTCACCGCTCCGGTCCGGATCCACGGCGAGGCCGAAAAAGTCACGGGGTTGGAATGCATTCGGACGGAACTGGGCCCCCCGGATGAAAGCGGCCGGCGCCGGCCGGTCCCGGTGGAAGGCTCGGAGCATGTCATCCCCTGCGATGCGGTGCTTCCGGCCATCGGCCAGCGGACGGATATGTCCTGGGCCGAGAAAGAACCCGACCTGAAATGGTCCCGTTACCGGACATTGGAAGTGAATCCCGAAACCATGCAGACCTCCATCCCGCATGTTTTTGCCGCCGGCGATGCCGTGAGCGGCCCGGCCACCGTCATCGAGGCCGTGGGCGCCGGTCACCGGGCCGTGGCGGCCATCCAGCGATTTCTGGACGGGGAAAACCTCGGCGCCGCCGTCGAGGCGGCCGATGTCGCGTCCTCGGGGGCAGCGCCTGAATGGCGCGACATTCCTGAGACGTATCATCCCGCCCGGCGCGCTGTCCCGCCCCAAAAGGCACCGGAAGAAAGGCTTTCCACCTTCGACGAAGTCGAGGCCGCGTTTTCTGGAGAAGAAGCGGTCCAGGAAGCCGAGCGGTGTTTGAACTGCGGGGTCTGTTGCGAATGCATGGAATGCGTCAACGCCTGCGAGGCCAACGCCATCGACCATCAAATGAAAGGAGAAGAGGTCCAGGTCAAGGTGGGATCCATCATCCTGGCCACAGGCTTCGACCTGATGGATCCCTCCCCCATGACACAGTTCGGGTACAAAAAATATCCCAATGTCTATACGGGGCTTGAGTTCGAGCGCTTGAGCAATGCCACCGGCCCCACGGGAGGACAAATCCTGATCCGGGACGAAAACGGGGATTTCACCCGGAAACCCCAAAGTGTCGCCATCTGCCACTGCATCGGGAGCCGGGACGTCAATTATCATGAATACTGTTCCAGGGTCTGCTGCATGTATGCCCTGAAATACACCCATCTGATCAAAGAAAAAGTCGGTCATGACACCCGTGTTTACGATTTTTACATCGACCAGCGGTGCTTCGGAAAAGGATACGAAGAATTCTTCCGCCGGTGCCAGGAGGAAGGAACGGTTTTCATCCGGGGAAAAGTCTCCGACATTACGGATGAAGCCCTTGATCCCGAAGAGGCAGGGAAACTCATTGCCGTGGCCGAGGACACCCTCCTGGGAAGGCGGTTGCGGGTCCCGGTGGACATGGTGATCCTGTGTTCGGCCATGGAAGCCCGCAAGGACGCCGTGGACGTGGGCCGGATCTTCGGCGTGAACCAGGGGGCAGACGGCTTTTTCCTGGAAGAGCATCCCAAGTTGGGTCCTTTGAACACCGCCACCGACGGTGTGTTCATCGCCGGCACCTGTCAGGGCCCCAAGGACATTCCGGACACCGTGGCCCAAGCCTCCGGTGCGGCGGCGAAGGCCCTTTCTCTGGCGACCCGCGGCAAGGTTGAGGTGCCGTCCACCATCTCGTGGATCGATCCGGACATCTGCATCGGCTGCCAGATGTGCATCGGGCTGTGTGCGTATTCTGCCATCGAATTCGACGAAAGACGGGGCGTCTCCGTGGTCAACGAAGCGGTCTGTAAAGGATGCGGCAGTTGTTCGGGGTTCTGTCCCAGCGGCGCCGCCCAGGTCAGACACTTTAAGAAAAAACAAATTTTTGCGGAACTGGATGGGATCATGGATGCATTGGATGCCGTCGGTATGTAACTCAGGAGGAAAACATGGAAAATTTTGAACCCACGATCATCGCATTTGTCTGCAACTGGTGTACGTATACCGCTGCGGACCTGGCAGGAACCTCCCGGCTCATTTACCCCAAAAATGTCCGTCTGATCCGAGTCATGTGCACCGGCATGGTGGACCCCCAATACATCATCAAGGCCTTCCTGGAAGGCGCCGACGGCGTATTGGTCTCCGGGTGCCATCCGGGCGACTGCCACTACATCAACGGAAATTACAAGGCCCGGAGAAGAATGAAACTCATTAAAGAAATTCTGGGGCAGTTGGGTATTGAAGAACAACGGCTTCGCCTGACGTGGATCGGCGCCAGCGACGGCATCCAGTTCGCCGAAACCATCCGGGAGATCGTTTCCCAGATCAAGGCCCTCGGACCCAATCAGACCCAATTCAAGATGGCGATGTAGATACGGAGGACGGTATGGCAACAGCGGTCAAGATCGATGTCAAAGAACAAAATCTTTTGGGGGCGTTTCAAGGGTTTTTCAAAATCCTCCTCGAGTTGGAGGATATCCACGCCCTCTTGGTTCCCCAGCAGCTTCCGGTGAAGGGGTCGGTGATGCCGACCCTGGTGACGGATCCCGACCAATTGGACGGAGTGGATCCGCTGGCCCCGGCCTTTCCGTTGAATGCCGCTCGGGTGGTCTCCCGGCTCACCCGCAAGCCCATGGGCGGAAAGGTCGTGGCGGTCTTGCGCCCGTGCGAAATTCGGGCCTTTATCGAGCTCGTGAAGCTGAATCAGGGATCCACGGAAGAGTTGATCCTGGTAGGGGTGGATTGTCTGGGAGCCTATTCCAACGCAGATTATTATCGCCTCGCCGGGGAGAATCCCAGAGAAATCACCGAGCGGTTTTATCAAAACGTACTCGGCGGCAAGGGCACCCAAATGGATGGTGTGGACATCACCGCCGCCTGCAAGGCCTGTGAACACCCGATTCCGGACCAAGCGGATCTCGTGGTGGGCTTATACGGGGTGGACACGCAAAGCGGGCTGTACGTGGAAGGCAAAACGCCGAAAGGCGAAGACCTGATTCAAAGACTGGGGCTTCCCGCCGCCGAGACGCCGCCCTCCCGGGAAGGGGCCATTGGGGCCCTGGTCGCCGAACGCACTGCTTACCGGGACAAGATGTTTGCCGATACCCGGGAAGCCGCTGGCAGCCTGGATCAGATGGCCGAGTACTTTTCCCACTGCATCAACTGTTACAATTGCCGGGTGGCCTGCCCCGTATGCTACTGCAAGGAGTGCGTCTTTGTCACGGACGTATTTTACCATGAACCTGCGCAGTACTTGAAATGGAGCCGGCGGAAAGGCGTCATCAAGATGCCGACGGATACCGTCTTTTACCATCTCACCCGTTTGGCGCACATGAGCACGGCATGCGTGGGGTGCGGGCAGTGCTCCAATGCCTGCCCCAATGACATTCCTGTCATGGAGGTCTTCCGGACGATGGCGCACCGCACCCAGCAGGCCTTCGAATACGAAGCCGGGAAGAGTCTTGAAGAGAAACCGCCCCTATCCGATTTTCGAGAAGCAGAATTCGAGGAAGTGGTGGGCATTTCATAGGATCATGAATCACGGGAGATAAAATCATGGCTCAAGAAGCGATTCGCATCCGCCGGGACAGACAAAGCCCCTTCATGGACAAAGTGGAGGAAATGCTTCCCGAAGGGGGAAATCTGAATCTGTGCCTGACCTGCGGGGCCTGCGTTTCAGGATGCCCCGCAAGCGGCCTGGAAGGAATGGATCCCCGAAAATTTCTGCGCATGGCCGCCTTGGGGATGGATGAGGAAATTTTAAGTACAAATTGGGTCTGGATGTGTTCCGCGTGCCAGCGGTGCATTTACGTCTGCCCCATGAAGATCGACATCCCGCAGCTGGTTTACCATGCACGGGCGTCCTGGCCCCGGGAATCCCGGCCCAAGGGGATTTTGGGATCCTGTGACATGGCGCTCAAGAACGACAGTTGCAGCGCCATGGGCGCTTCTCCGGAGGATTTCGAGTTTGTGGTCAACGATGTCCTGGAAGAGTATCGGGAAGCCCAGCCCGAGTTTGCGGAAATGACGGCGCCCATCGACAAGGAAGGGGCGGAATTCTTCCTGAACCAAAACTCCCGGGAACCGGTGACGGAACCGGACGAATTGATCCCGCTGTGGAAAATTCTTCACATCGTGGGAGCGGACTGGACGTATGGCTCCAAGGGATGGGCCGGTGAGAACTACTGCATGTTCCTGGCCGACGATGAATCCTGGAAACAGGTCACCCAAACGGCGGCAGCCCAGGCGGATGCGCTGGGCTGCAAGGTCTTTCTCAACACCGAGTGAGGGCACGTCACCTTCTCGGTCCTGGCAGGACTGAAAAAATTCAACATCCCTTACAATTTCGTCGTGAAAAATATTTACGAATATTACGCCAAGTGGATCCGCGAGGGGAAACTCAAGGTGAATTCAGATTGGAACAAGGATCTTAAAATCAAATTCACGGCTCAGGATCCATGTCAGATCGTTCGGAAGAGTTTTGGGGATCCCATCGCGGAGGATCTTCGGTTCGTCGTAAAATCTGTCGTGGGGGAAGAAAATTTCGTGGATATGGAACCGAATCGATCCAACAATTACTGTTGCGGGGGCGGCGGCGGATTCCTTCAATCCGGATTCAAGGACGCCCGCCTGGAATACGGGCGTCTCAAGGACCGCCAAATCAAGGAAACGGGCGCGACTTACTGTGTTGCGGCGTGTCACAACTGTCATGCCCAAATTCACGAACTCAGCGAACACTACGGCGGGGGTTATCACGTGGTCCATTTATGGACGTTGATTTGCCTGTCTCTGGGCATTCTCGGGCCCAATGAACGGGAATATTTAGGAGACGATCTCAAAGAGGTCCTGGTCTTTCATCCGGAATCCGAACACTAACGGATAGAATCGGCTCGGGAATCTTTCCGGCGAGAATGTAAGGAAGCAGAACCGATCAATGGAAAGGGTTAGACATGAATAGAAAAAACGGCAAAGCGCTGGTGGTGGGGGCCGGTATCAGCGGGATCCGGGCCGCACTCGATCTGGCGGAATTCGGATACGGGGTAACGCTCATCGACCGGGCATCCCACGCGGGGGGGCTCTTGAGCCAACTCGATTATCAATTCCCCAACAACCACTGCGGCATGTGCAAGATGCTCCCGCTCATCGAACGGGACACCGCTTCCCAATACTGCCTCCGGAAGGGGTTTTTCCACGAGAACATCCAGATGCTGCTTTCCACCGAACTCCTCTCGGTGGACGGGGAGCCGGGGCACTTCCAGGTCAGTCTCAAGCAGAAGCAAAACTGGGTGGACCCCGATCTTTGCATGGGATGCGGGCTTTGCACCGAGGTGTGTCCGGTGGAAGTGCCGGACGCCTTCAACGCCGGCTTGTCGAAACGGAAAGCCATCTATCTTCCCATTCCCCACGCCATACCGAATCCGTACGTCATCGATTTCGCCGCATGCACCCTGTGCGGGGAATGCGAAAAGGTCTGTCCCACCCATGCCATTCGTTTATCCGAGCAGGAACGGAAAAAATTCCGGATCCTGGTGGTGGACGACGAGCTGGTGGTCCGGGATTCCCTTAAGGAACTCCTGGAAGAAGAAGGTTTTTTCGTCAATATGGCCGAATCCGGAACCCAGGCCCTGGAGATTCTATCCGGATCCGAAACGCCCTACCATCTGATGCTGGCGGATATCAAGATGCCCGGGATGGACGGGGTGGAGCTGTTGCAAAAGACCAAGGAACGGTTCCAGGATACGACGGTGATCATGATGACCGCCTACGCCACCGTGGAAACCGCGGTGGAAGCCATGAAAATCGGGGCACTGGACTACCTGATCAAACCCTTTGAACCCGATACGCTGATCCCCATGATCCTCAGGGTGTATGAAGATTTCGAGACCGCCGGGGCGCTTCAGGCGGAATTCGGCGCCATCGTCCTTACCGGCGGCACCGCTTACTATGATCCGGGCACCGGTAAAAACACGCTGGGCTACGGCGTCTATCCCAACGTGATGACCAGTATCGAGTTCGAGCGGTTGTTCAGCGGCAGCGGTCCCTCCCAAGGACGTTTGATCCGCTTCGACGGAAAACCCATCCGGAAAGTCGCCTGGCTCCAGTGCATCGGCTCCCGGGACATCCAGCTGGAAGCCGACTTCTGTTCCAACATCTGCTGCATGTACGCCGTCAAGGAAGCCCTCATCGCCAAGGAAAAAGCAGCCGATGATCTTGAAGCTTCCATTCTTTACATGGATATGCGGACCTTCGGAAAATCATTCCAACGCTACCGCGATGAAGCGGAACAGGTGCACGGGGTTCGGTTCATCCGGGGCCGGGCCCATTCCATCACCCAGGACCGTTCCAGCGGGGACCTTTTGATCCGCTACGGGGATTCCGGTGGAAAGATCCATGAAATGGTCCAGGATGCGGTGATCCTGTCCGTAGGTCAGCGGCCTGCGGCCGGATCCCGGGTATTGGCCGACATGCTGAACCTTCCGCTGAACCCGTGGGGATTTTTCGAGAGTCTCCCCTTTTCCCCAACACGCACCGTAAGAGACGGGGTCTTCATCGGGGGGTCTTTTTCGGGGCTCAAGGACATCTCCGAATCCGTGATTCACGCATCCGCAGCCGCTCTTTCGGCCTCCCGGATCATTCATGCCTCGGGGGGCGGGCTGGCCATTCAAGCGCCGCCCGATTCGGAAACGTTGGATGTCTCAAGAGAAGCCCCCCGGCTTCTTTTGGCTCTGTGCACCTGCGACGGTGCGATTTTCGATGAATCAGGGAAAAGGGCGCTCCGGGCCCATTTCGAATCGGATCCCGCCGTGGATCGCGTGGAATTTCTGGAACAGGTGTGCACCGCCCAAGGATGGTCGGCTTTTTCGGAACGGGTGAAAAAGCACCGGCCGAACCGAGTCCTCATCGGGGCATGCCTGCCCTATGTTTACAACGCCAAGCTGAATGCGCTGAGCCGGGAAATAGGGCTTTCCCGGGCGCTCATGGACGTGGCGGATATTCGCAGTCCCCTCTTTTGCGCCGCCGACGCGTCAAGAGAAGAGGTGGATGCCGCCGTAAAACGCGCCCTGGGAATGGGGATCGCCAAACTCAAGGAAACCGATCCGACTCCCTTGCCCTCCACGCCCGTCCGGCAGCGCGCACTGGTGGTGGGGGGCGGGATTGCCGGGATGACCGCCGCGCTTGCCGTCGCCGATCACGGCTACCCCGTGGACTTGGTGGAACAGGAAGCCGCCCTGGGTGGAAACCTCCACTGGATCCGAAAAACCATCGAGGGAAACGAGACCCAATCCCTTCTGGAAGAAACCGTTGCCCGGGTGGAAAAACATCCGAACATCCAAGTGTATGCCGGGCACCACGTCGCGGGCGCCTGGGGGGAGGTCGGACAGTTTTTCACCAGCATCGAAGCCGGCGACGGGGCCGTGACCACCATTGAACACGGGGTGACGATTTTGGCCACGGGCGGGATCGAAGCCAAAACCAAATCCTATGGACACGGCACATCTGAAGCCGTTGTGACGCAAAAGGAACTCGAGGAGAAATTGACGGAAGGCCGAATTGAGCCGGCGGCGCTTCAATCGGTGGTCATGATCCAGTGTGTCGATTCCCGGGAAGAACCCCGGAACTACTGCAGCCGCGTCTGCTGCGCGTCGGCCCTGAAGCACGCCCTTTTTCTGAAGGAAAAGAATCCTTCGATAAAAATCACCATTTTATATCGAGATCTCATGGCTTACGGGTTCCTGGAATCGTATTACACCCGGGCCCGGGCCGCCGACATCCTCTTCGTCCAGTACGACGTCAAAAACAAGCCCAGCGTTGTTCAGGAAGAAGGCGGGTTGCTCGTCAAGGTGCATGAGCCGATCCTCGATGCTCCTGTTGAAATCGAGGCCGATCTGGTTGTACTGGCCACCGGCATCGTACCGACACTTCCCGAGCCTCTTGCGGAAGCGTTCGGTGCCCATTTGGATCCCGACGGTTTTTTCCGGGAGGCGGAATCCAAGTGGCGTCCGGTGGATGCCCTCAAAGAAGGGGTCTTTGCCTGCGGCATCGCCCATTCTCCCCGTTCCATCACCGAATCCATCGCCACGGCGGAAGCCGCGGCCCAGCGCAGCCTTCGGATCCTCAATCAACAGGCTCTTCCGGCCAGCAAGGTGACTGCCGTCGTGCGTCACAGCCTTTGCATCCTGTGCGAACGCTGCATCGATGCATGCCCTTACGGCGCCCGGGACTTTGATTTGGATCACACCCAAATCCGGGTGAATCCCTTGATGTGCCAGGGGTGCGGTTCATGTGTTACGGCCTGCTTGAACGGCGCATCGGTCCTGGAAGGCTTTGAAAAACAACAGATGCTGGACGTGATTGACGCCGCGCTCTTATGAAAGGAGATCCTATGGACCAAATCCAACACCCTGAGCCTCCGGAGAAAGGGGTGTCCACCACCGTCCCCGCCCCCTTGCGCGCCATTCAGGAACGGGTGTATGCCTGCATTCAATGCGGGACCTGCACCGGCTCCTGCCCCAACGCCTTTGCCATGGACTATACGCCCCGGGCCATGTGGCGGCTGGTCCTCATGGGAGAAAAGGAGACCCTTTTCAACAGCCGGACATTCCTTTTATGTTCGGCATGCTATTACTGTACCCTGCGCTGTCCCCGCGGCCTTCCCCTGACCGAGACCATGGAAGAATTGAAACAGATTGCGGCCAGGGAAAACCATCCGGTTCATAAAAAAAGCGTGCTCTTTTACCGCAATTTCCTCGAAAGTGTGCGTCGACACGGACGGGTCCGCGAGATGGAGTTCATGACCCTCTATTTTTTATCATTAAAAAATCCGTTCACCCCGTTGCAGTTTACGCCCCTGGGCTTGCGCTTGATGGGGAAAGGAAAGGTCGGGATACAGGTCCCATCGAAAGGCCAAAGACGACTGGAAGCCCTCTTTCGTAAGGCAGAGGAGTTGGAGGAACAGGAATGAAATATTATTACTATCCCGGTTGTTCCTTGGAGGGAACAGCAAAAGAATACGACATTTCCACCCGGGCGTTCATGTCGGCCATGGAAATCGAATTGGTGGAGTTGGAAGATTGGACCTGCTGCGGGGCCAGCGCCGCTCCCGCCACCGGCAATTTGCTCTCGCTGGCGTTGCCTGCGCGGAATATCGCCTTGGCTGAAAAGACCAATGCCGCCAAGGAAATCCTGGTTCCGTGCAGCGCCTGTTACTTGAATCTGAAGCAAGTGGAAAAAAAGACGGGAAAAGATACGGAACTGCTGTCTAAAATCAATACCATACTCGAGGAAGAGCATCTGCACGTTACGGGCGGCCTCCGTGTCCGGCATTTACTGGATGTGCTGTCCAAAGACATAGATGCCGCCGCTGTTTCCCAACGCGTCCAAAGATCCCTTAACGACATGACGATCGCGCCCTATTACGGTTGCCAGTGCCTGCGTCCTTACATCGAGTTCGACGATCCCGAAACCCCCAGGTCCATGGAACCTCTCATCGAGGCGACCGGCGCCAAGATTCATGCCTGGAGCAAGGGCAGTAAATGCTGCGGGGCCTCCCACATGAACACCCAGATGGATGTGGGGATCGAGCTCGTGGCCTCCATACTGAAAGCCGCCAAAGGGGCGGATGCCATCGTGACGGTGTGTCCCATGTGCCAGGTCAATCTGGATGCATACCAGAAAAAAGCGTCCCGGTTTGCAAAAGAAGATCTGGACATTACGGTCTTATACCTTCCTCAACTGCTGGGCTTGGCGTTCGGACTCACCGAAAAAGAGATCGGTTTGAATTACAACCTGGCCGTATCCGACGGGTTTCGAAAAAAGCTCTAATTGTAAGCGTCGTTCGAATTTTTTCCCGGCCCGCCTCCGGCGGGCGTCCAGCCTTTGGAGGCATTTTGTTCTCGCGCCTTGAATATATTCGCTATAACCTCGCCGCAAAATTGATCATCATGCTGGGCATGGTGCTTTTGGGCATCTTTGCGGTCTGGGCGCACTATAACCTCCAATATCAGAAAAACCTGTTGATCGATTACAGTATCAAAAGCACGGATCGTCTCATCAACACCATCAAGCTGGGCGCCTACTATTCCATGCTGACCAACAGCCGGGAAGACATCAATCAGATCATCAAGAACATATCGACCCAACCCGAGTTCGAAGCCATCCGCATTTACAACAAGTCCGGGCAAATCAAGTATTCCAAAAATCCCGGGGAAATCGATCAAACCACGGATACCCAGCAACAGGCCTGCATTATCTGCCACATGACGGAGCCTCCTCTTACGGAACTCACGCTTTCCCAAAGAATTCGGATCTTCGACGCTCCCGAGGGTCATCGTCTTCTAGGAACCATCAGCCCCATCTATAACGAACCCCAGTGCAGCAATGCAGACTGCCACTTCCATCCGCAGGACAAAAAAATCCTGGGAGCACTGGACGTCGTGGTATCCTTGGAAAAGTTGGATGAACAGATCACGCGGTCGGAAAGGAATTTTTTCGGATTCGCCATGCTGATCTTCCTTTTCACTTCCACAATTATTATTCTTTTTATCATCAAGTTCGTCAATCAGCCCATCAAAAAACTCATCGAAGGCGCCCGACGGGTCGCCAAAGGGGAATACACGGGAACCATTCAAATCGAACAAATCGACGAGATGAGTGAACTGGCCGCTGCGTTTAACCACATGTGCAATGAAGTGCTCAAGCACGAAACCGAACTGAAAGCAAAGCAAAAGGAATATAAAAACCTGTTCGAATCCGTTCCGTGTCTTATCACGGTCCAGGATCGAAATTTCAAACTGTTGAATTACAACCGGGAATTTTCCGATATGTTCAATCCCGTTCCCGGGGATTATTGTTTTCGTGCCTACAAGGGCCGCAGCCGAAAATGCGATCCCTGTCCGGTGGAGCAAACCTTCAAAGACGGGCAATCCCACCACGCAGAAGAAACCGGCCTGGGAAAGGACGGCACCGTTCGGCACTGGATCGTCAGGACATCACCCATCACCAATGAAAAGGGAGATATCATCGCCGCCATGGAGATCTCCCTGGACATCACGGACAGGCGGAACCTCGAGGTCGAGCTTGCCAAGTCCGAAGAAAAGTACCACGCGATTTTCAGCAATATTCCCAACCCCGTTTTTGTCCTGGGTGAGGACAATTATGAGATACTCGATGCCAACAACAGTGTCGAAGCCGTGTACGGCTACAAAACCGAAGAGCTGCTCCATCAACCTTTTTTGATGCTTTTCCCGGAAAAGGAGCGGGAACATTACGGCTTTAAGATTTTGGTGTCCAGTGTCCTGGATCGGGTGAAGCACGTCCATAAATCCGGGAAAACACTCTATGTGAACATCCGGATTTCCCCTTCCGAAATCGGCGGAAAAAAAGTGTTCCTGGTGACCACCAGCGACATCACCCAGCGGCTGGAGGCCGAACAGCAGCTCATTCAGGCCGGGAAGATGGCCACCCTTGGAGAAATGACCACCGGCATCGCCCATGAACTGAATCAACCGCTTTCGGTCATCAAGACCGTGAGCAGTTTTTTCATCGATAAAATCCGAAAGAAAGAACCCGTCGAGGAAAAAATCCTTTCGACCATGCTGACCAAGGTGGACAGCAATGTGGACCGCGCCACCCGGATCATCAATCACATGCGACAGTTCGCAAGAAAGTCGGAAATGGAACTGGAAAGGATCCGGATAAACGACGTCATCGAAAACGCACTGGAAATCTTCAGCCAGCAGTTGAAGGTGAAAGGCATCGAGATCATCCGGAATCTCGATCCCCAATTGCCCTATATCCTTGCAGACCCCGGAAGGCTGGAACAGGTGGTCATCAACCTGTTGGTCAACGCGCGGGACGCCATCGAAGATAAATGGCACACCCATGGGCGCAAGCCGGAAAACGAGAGGATCGAACTCACCACCCGTTGTGAAAACTACTGGGTGATCCTGGAAGTGCAAGACAGCGGGACGGGAATCCCTGAAAGTTTTTTGGAAAAGATATTCGAACCCTTTTTCACCACCAAGGATGTGGGGAAAGGGACCGGGCTCGGGCTTTCCATCAGTTACGGGATCGTCACGGAGTGCGGGGGTAGAATCGAGGCCAAAAACGTGGAAGGCCACGGTGCCTGTTTTGTCCTGCGGTTCCCCGTTGCAAAAGTCGAAAAACCGGATTCTCAGCCCAAAGATCATCCGCAAACGGATACATAAAGGATTCACCGTGGCTCAGGAAGGAAAACAAACGATTTTACTCGTCGACGATGAAGAGGATATCCGGGATGTACTGCGCATCGCCCTTTCCAATTCCGGATATGACGTGCTCACCGCAAAAGACGGGGACGAAGCTCTACGCATCTTTTCGGAAACGCGCCCTCCCATCGTTTTGACGGATATCAAGATGCCCGGGATGATCGACGGCATCGAATTGCTTCAGCGGATCAAACGGGAGAATCCGGACACCGAAGTCGTCATGATCACCGGCCACGGGGATATGGATCTGGCCATCCAAAGCTTGAAAAACGAAGCCACCGATTTCATCACCAAGCCCATCAACGTGGAAGCACTCAGGGTCTCTTTGCAACGGGTCGAAGAAAAGATCCTCATGAAAAAGAAGCTTATGGAATACACCCAAAAGCTCGAGGCCATGATCCTGGAAAAGACGGAGCTTCGGGATCGCCTCTCCTCCCTGGGGCTGATGATCGGATCCATATCCCATGGTATGAAGGGGCTTTTGACCAATCTGGACGCCGGTCTTTATCTGCTTGATTCGGGTATCGCCAAGAACCACAAGGAGCGACTTCAGGAAGGCCTGGAAACGGTCCGGCAGACCACCGGGCGCATCAAAAAATTGGTCCTGGACATTCTCTTCTACGCCAAGGAACGGGAACTCAAAATCCGGCCCTCGGAGGTCGTTCCATTCGCAGCGGAAGTCGCCGACGTCATTGAAAACAAGATCAAAGACAAACCGATGGAACTGGTCCGCAAGTTCGACAGGGCGCCGAAACAATGGAACATCGACCCGGATTTCCTCCGCACCGCGCTCATCAACATCCTCGAAAACGCAGTGGATGCCTGCCTTGAGGATACGGAAAAGCCTTTCCATCAAATCACCTTTGAAACGCTTGAACAAGACGGGGAACTCGTCTTCAACATCCAGGACAACGGCACAGGGATGGACAGCGATACACTGGAGAAGGCGTTCAATTTGTTTTTCTCCACAAAGGGGACGAAAGGGACCGGCTTCGGGCTCTTCATCACGGACAACATCATCAAGCAACACGGGGGCACCATTCAGGTCAAATCGGCACGGGGAAAAGGGACCCAATTCTGCATCCGGATTCCCTCCCCGGATCCCGACGCATAAAACGCCCTGGAACCCTTTTTTCGCATTGATGCAACGTTCAACTCCTCAAGGAGTTTTGCCAATTTAAAGATTCGCTCGCTTACCCCGCAGCCCCGCAAGGCGGGATTTCCGCTTCTCTCCAACAAACAGTGGGGAGCTTCAAGATTCCGATGCCGTTTCACAACCGCAGGCCGAGCATTCTCGGCCCGCTTTTCATGACTTGGCCCGGGAGGGGATGGCCGACGATGGATTCCAGACGCCGGGCCGCCGCGATGAGGGCTTCCAGGTCGATGCCGGTTTCAACCCCCATTTCTTCCAGCATATAGACCGCGTCTTCGGTGGGGATATTGCCGGCGGCCCGGGGAACGTAGGGGCACCCCCCGAGGCCCCCCAGCGCCGTGTCAAACACCGTGGCACCCGACAGGAGCGCGGCGAAAAGATTGGCCATGGCGGTCCCCCGGTTGTTGTGAAAGTGCAGGATCAACTCGGTTTCAAAAAATCGCTCCCGGAACGCGTTCACTCTTTTTTCCACGAGATTCGGGACGGCCGTCCCCACGGTATCCGCCAGGATGACGGCGTCGGCTCCCTTGGAGACAAGGGCCCGGACAACCCGAAAGACTTCTGTTTCCGGGACGTCTCCCTGGAACGGGCATCCAAAAGCCACGGCCACGGCGCCGGTGACCGGTGCATGATATTGCCGTGCCGCCTGGAAGATGGCATCGAGGTTTTTCAGCGCGGCATCGATGCCGCACTTCATGTTGGCGCGGCTGTGGGCGTCCGTGGCGGAAACCACCGTGACCAGCCGCCCCGCCCCTGCCGAAAGGGCCCGCCGGGCCCCCTTTTCATTGAAGACCATGGCCGAAAGGAGGGTGTTTTTTCCGGACACCCGGGTCAACACCTGTTCGGCATCCTGAAATTGGGGCAAGGCCTTGACGCTGGCAAAGGAGGTGGCCTCCACTTCCGGGACGCCGGCAGCGATGAGGGCTTCGATGATTTCAACCTTTTCCGCCACGGGGAGGAGGCGTTTGAGGGATTGGAAACCGTCCCTGGGGCCGACTTCCCGGATCTTGACGGAACCCGGTAATTTCACGGCGCCGCGGCTCCGTTTCCATCCCGGCCCGTCTTCTTGGTGTTTGGAAGAAAATCGGATGCGCCGGGGGTCATTCCTTTTCCTTGGCCTTGGCGATATGCCCCATGAGGCCGCCGTCTTGAATAATGCGCTGCATAAAGGGCGGAATCGGTTTGGAGGAAAAAACCGCGCCCGTGGTCAGGTTCGTGATCCTGCCCGATGACAGATCCGCTTCCACCGTATCCCCTTCGGATACGCCCGCAACGGCGTCGCTGCTTTCCAGAATGGGCAGGCCCATGTTGAAGGCGTTGCGGTAGAAAATCCTGGCAAAACTCGAGGCGATGACGCACGGGATGCCCCGGGCCTTGATGGCGATGGGAGCGTGTTCCCGGGAGGAACCGCATCCGAAATTGGTTCCTGCCACGATGATGTCTCCGGGCCTGGCGTCAAAGACGAATCGGGAGTCTTCATCTTCCATGCAATGGGCCGCCAGTGCCTCCGGATCCGACTCATTGAGATACCGTGCGGGGATGATGGCGTCCGTGTCCACGTTGGCGCCGAACTTCCATGCTCTGCCCTCAAACCGCATTGATTCTCCTTTTTCCAAGTAACTTCAATGTGTTGTTTTCGATAACGATCACGATCTCGATACCGCTACCGATTTTGATAAACCCTGTACTTCTAATTTTCTTGGACCCTTGGCCCCTCGAACCCTTTTTCCCCTTCACGCACCCTCAACGTGTCACTTTATGATACATCCTCGCCAAGGGCGGGGTGCAACGCTAATACAAAACGCCAAGATCATCCGGACCGGCGAGCCGCCCGAGTACCGCGGAGGCCGCGGCCACGGCCGGGTTGGAAAGATAGACTTCGCTTTTCCGGTGCCCCATGCGTCCCACGAAATTTCGGTTGGTGGTGGCCACGGCCCGTTCCCCCTCGGCCAGGATCCCCATGTATCCGCCCAGGCAGGGGCCGCAGGTGGGGGGGCTGATGACCGCCCCGGCATCGAGAAAAACATCGAAAAGACCCTCTGTCAGGGCCTGTTTATAAACGGCGGGGGTGGCCGGGATGATGATCAGGCGAACGCCCGGGGCCGCTTTTTTCCCCTTTAAGACTTTCGCCGCCGTGGCCAAATCCGAAAACCTCCCGTTGGTGCAGGAACCGATCACCGCCTGATCGATGGGGATCTTTCCCACGTCGCGGATCCCCCGGACATTTTCGGGAAGGTGGGGAAAAGCCACCTGGGGCTCGATGCCCGACACGTCGATCTCCACGATGTCTTTGTACGATGCGTCCGGATCGCTTTCATAAAAACGGTAGGGCCGCTCGGCCCGTTGATGCACATACGTTTCCACTACGCCGTCGGGAATGAAAATGCCGTTTTTCGCCCCCGCCTCGATGGCCATGTTGGCCATGGTGAACCGTTCGTCCATGGACAGGGTGTCGACGGTTTCCCCGGTGAATTCCATGGCCTGATAGAGGGCGCCGTCGACGCCGATCCTGCCGATGGTATACAGGATCAGATCTTTGCCGTCCACCCAGGGCCGGCGGGTTCCGGAATAGACGAATTTCACCGTTTCCGGAACCTTGAACCATAGCCGGCCGGTTGCCATGACAGCGGCAAGGTCCGTGCTCCCGACGCCTGTGGCGAACGCGCCCAACCCACCGTAGGTGCAGGTATGGCTGTCCGCGCCGATGACGAGATCCCCCGGCAGGACGATCCCCTGTTCCGGAAGCAACACGTGTTCGATGCCTGCATTCCCGCCCTCGAAATAATGCGTCAGATCCTGTTCCCGGGCGAACCTGCGCATGAACGCACACTGCTGGGCGGACTTGATGTCCTTGTTGGGGGCGAAATGATCCGCCACCAGGACCACCTTGTTTTTGTCAAAAACGGTCTTCCGCCCTGTTTTGCGGAACTGTTCGATGGCAATGGGCGCGGTAATGTCGTTTCCCAGGGCCACATCCACCCGGGCGTCGATGAGATCCCCTGGACGGACCGCCTCTTTTCCGGCATGGGCGGCCAATATTTTTTCAGTGATGGTCATCCCCATCGCAGGTGATTCCTTTCCCCGATCCGATTAAAGTATAAAAGTATATTGACATACTTTTAATTGTTGTCAAGGGTCTTTTGAACGCACAAAAAGCCGGAACCCCACTCTCTTTTCCCCGTCCATGCCGGGTGTCCATTGACAAGGGACGCCGGTTTTTATATCCCTTTATACACCTTTTCACCCGAAACAAAAGGAGACTCTTCATGCCCGATGCGCCCCTGGTATTCGAGGCCCTGGACCGGGAGGACAGAGCCCGGTTCATTCTGGACATCTTTCACCGGATCCTCATCCATTACGCCCTGTGGTTCACGGAAATCCGGCACCAGATGGGGCCGGACAAGGCCCTGGAGATGCTGGGGGCGGCCTGGGACCGGGGCTATCCGATCCAGATGCGCCGCCTTTCCAAGCTCCTTCATTTCAACCTGGAAAACAACCTCCCCGAAGCCCTTCTGAACATGCCCGTGGAAGAGCAAAAGGCCCTTCTGGAAGGGGTCGCCGCCAACTGGCTGGCCAATGACGGAGTATGGTTCCAGACTGTGGAGTTTTCCAGCGGCATGGTGGATGCCAAGCGGTGCAACGATGCCTGCTGGGGGCATTTTTCCCCCTTCGAAGCCTGGTCCATCAAGCGCTTTGCATCCATTCCGGAAAATGCGGGGCTGGAAGGGCTCAAAAGCGCATTGACCTATCGCATCTACGCCTTGATCAACCGGTATTCCATCCTCGATGAGGGCCCCGACGCCTTTATTTTCCAAATGAACGAATGCCGGGTGCAATCCGCCCGGAAGCGCAAGGGGCTGGACGATTACCCCTGCAAGTCCGGCGGCACCGTGGAATACACCTATTTCGCAAAGGCCATGGATCCACGCATTCACGTGGAGTGCATCGGGTGTCCCCCGGATCCCCACCCGGATGAATGGTTCTGCTGCTGGCGCTTTTCGATCCCCGACGCGGCTTCTTAAATCGGGGATGCAGGAGATCCCATGAAAGCCCTGATTCTACGACAAGTCACCGATACGGCCCAAAATCCCGCGCCCCTGGAGCTTGTGGAAATCCCGGTTCCGGTACCAGGCGAAAACGAAATCAGGATCAACGTCACCGTTTGCGGCGTCTGTCACACGGAACTGGACGAAATCGAAGGTCGGACACCGCCGAGCGTCTTTCCCATGATTCCGGGGCACCAGGTGGTGGGCAGGGTGGCGGAAAAGGGTCCCGGGGCACATCGGTTTCGCATCGGGGACCGGGTGGGGGTGGCCTGGATTTTTTCCACCTGCGGCGCCTGCGGCCACTGCATCAACGGGGAGGAAAACCTGTGCCCGGATTTCCAAGCCACGGGAAGGGACGCGCCCGGCGGCTATGCCGAGTCCATGACCGTTAAAGAAGACTTTGTGTTTCAAATCCCCGACGTTTTCTCGGACGCCGAGGCCGCGCCCCTGTTGTGCGCCGGGGCCATCGGCATGCGGTCCTTGCGCCTTTCCGGGATCCGAAAAGGTCAACGGATGGGATTAACCGGTTTCGGAGCATCCGCCCACCTCGTGATCCAAACGGTGCGGCACGGGTATCCCGGCACACGGATTTACGTCTTCGCCCGAAGCGCGGCCGAACGGGAATTCGCGCTGACACTCGGGGCGGCCTGGGCGGGCGATACCACCGAAACACCCCCGGAAAAACTGGACGCCGTCATCGATACCACACCGGCCTGGAAACCGGTGGTGGAAGCGCTGAAACACCTCAAGCCGGGCGGCCGGCTGGTCGTCAATGCCATCCGCAAAGAAGAAGTCGATAAAAAAGAACTCCTTGGCCTCGATTATCCCGAGCACCTGTGGCTGGAAAAAGAGATCAAGAGTGTGGCCAATGTGGCCCGAAAAGACGTGAGCGATTTCCTGCGTGTGGCCGCGGAAATCCCCATCAAGCCTCACATCCAGGAGTTCCCCCTGGAAAGGGCCAATGAGGCGCTCCTGGAACTGAAACAAAGAAAAGCCCGGGGCGCCAAGGTCCTGCGGATCCGTCATCCGGACAAAGAATAGCGAACTCTCTCAAACAGCGCCAGTGCTCGATCCCCAATCGACCGGTTTGCATCCTTTTTTCATCAGAACCGCCGTCACCGCTTCCATGGCTTCTTCCATGGAAAGGTGCTCCATGTTGAGGACCAGGTCGTAATTCAGGGGGTCGGCCACATCCGCGTTAAAGGATTTCCGGATAAAGGCCTGACGCTTGGATTCCCGGTTGATGGCCCGTCGTCGGGCATCTTCGGGCGGCACCTCGTAGTCCCTGGATATATTTTCCACCCGGGTTTCCAGCGGCGCCACCACTCGGACCGCCAGGCGTTCTTCGGGCGGGAGGATGAAATTGGCCCCCCGTCCCACGATGACCGCATTGCCGTGCTTCCCTATGACCCCGATTACCCGCATGAGATGATCCAGGTAGACCCCGGGCCACAGATATTGCTTGTTGACCAAGGAAGAAATAAAGTCTTCGATGCCCGAAAGGCGATGCTTTTCGAGGGTGTCCACCACCGCGGTACTGATGTCGGCGCTCCTTGCGATGCGCTGGATGATCTCCCGTTCAAACAGATCGAATCCCATTTTTTCGGCGATGCGCCGGGCCACCACTTTGCCGCCGCTTCCCGGCAGAGAAGAAACGGTGACCACGGACATGGGGCGCACTTTGCCGTCGGCCTGCACTTCTTTGGACTTTTCCCATTTTTCCAGTTGTTCCAGGATGTAGCTTCTGAAATCGTATTCCGTGCGTGCGTCTTCCATTCCACTCCTTTGCCGGCTTCGCAAAAAGCCCGCCTGCGGCGTTGCGCTGCGTCCTTCGCCTGCCTGTGCGTTGCACGCAGACAGGTCATTGCGGCGTACCTGTAAGTACGCCTCATTCCTCAAGATTTGCGCGCCTTGCACCCGGCGCTTTTTACTTTGTCATCCCTAAGTCGGTTTTTTACGGTTTCATCCTTTTTGATGGAATGTGCATCATCCGCCCTCTCGATGTCGCCGGTCCTTACACCAACCCCTGGTCCATCATGGCCTCCACCACTTTCACGAAACCGGCGATGTTCGCCCCCCGGACATAATTTCCGGGCGCGCCGTAGGCCACGGCGGCGTCCAGGCAGGTGCGGTGGATACTGCGCATGATCATCTGCAGACGCTGGTCCACCTCCTCACGGGCCCAGGAAAGACGCATGCTGTTCTGGGTCATTTCCAGCCCGGAAACCGAAACCCCGCCGGCATTGGCCGCTTTCCCCGGGCCGTACAGGATATGACTGTCCAGGAAAAGATCCACGCCCTCGGGGACGGTGGGCATGTTGGCCCCTTCGCACACCACCTCCACGCCGTTTTGCACAAGGTTCCGGGCGTCTTTTTCGTTGATTTCGTTCTGCGTGGCGCTGGGAAAGGCGCAGTGGGCCTTGTGGTTCCAAAGGGGATTATAGTCGAGGGCGGGATCCACGGGCGTATAGACGGCCTTGGGATACGCATCCGCGTATTCCTTGATCCGGCCGCGCTTGACATTTTTCAGACGTTTTACAAAGGAAAGCTTTTCCCGATCGATCCCTTCTTCATCGAAAATATACCCTGAAGAATCGGAGAGGGTGACAGGAAGGGCATTGAAATCCAGCAGTTTTTCGACGGTGAATTGGGCCACGTTTCCGGATCCGGAGACCAGGCAAATTTTGCCCTCCA
The DNA here is from genome assembly GCA_019309485.1 of Deltaproteobacteria bacterium. Classification (GTDB taxonomy): domain Bacteria; phylum Desulfobacterota; class Desulfobacteria; order Desulfobacterales; family UBA2156. The sequence goes on from JAFDGC010000006.1 coordinate 35,913, forward strand.
GGGTTTTGTTTTGTGTTCCCAGCATTTCCGAGGCAAAATACACGCTCCCGTAACCGGTGGCCTCGGGCCGGATCAGGCTTCCGCCCCAGTTGAGGTTCTTTCCGGTCAGAACCCCCGTGAATTCATTGGTCAATTTTTTGTACATCCCGAACAGATACCCGATTTCCCTTGCGCCCACGCCGATGTCCCCGGCCGGAACATCCGTGTTGGGCCCGATGTGCCGGAAAAGCTCGCACATGAAGCTCTGGCAGAAACGCATCACTTCGGTGTCGGATTTCCCCTTGGGATCGAAGTCGGATCCCCCTTTCCCGCCGCCCATGGGAAGTGTGGTCAAGGCGTTTTTGAAGACCTGTTCGAAGGCGAGGAATTTGAGGATTCCCAGGTTCACGGAAGGGTGAAACCGGAGCCCCCCTTTGTAGGGTCCGATGGCGTTGTTCATCTCCACCCGGAATCCGCGATTCACATGAACCTCTCCCCGGTCATCCATCCAGGGGACCCGGAACAGAATCACGCGATCCGGCTCCACCAGCCGCTCCAGGATCTTGGCCTTCCGGTATTCAGGGAATCGATCCAACACCGGCATGATGGATTCCACCACCTCCCCTACCGCCTGATGGAATTCCCGTTCATTGGGATCCTTGTCTTTCACCACCTTCAAAATGTCTTCTTTCATCATCCCTCCTTTTTCATCCTCTCTACATCCTGAATGGGGGAGTCCCCTCCCCGTGATTGCAGTTCATTCTTGACACTTGTCTTGACTTTTGGCAAAGTATTCTAAAGGCTTTCAATGTACCCAATAGGACAAATGAAAACAAGCGTAAAGGAGCCCCCCGGATGAAAAAACCGCTGAGACGGATCCCTTGGGCCATCGGGGTCATGATCCTCGTTTTCATGACAACCGGAACGGCTTTCGGGGCGGAAAGCCCGCTGTATCTGAAAAACAACATTCACGCCCAGCAGGGAAGGCGCGACATCAAGGCCAGTTATGCCAACTGGACCGACCCGGGGGCCGGACATATCATCATTCCCGTCAACACTTTGGTGATCTTTAAAAAAGGCGGACATATCCGGCGATCCATTTTCACCATCCTGTTACCGGATTCGGGGAAAAAGATTCTCTTCGAATTCGATAAAAAGCGCATGGCCATGGAACCGGAAGAATACTGGAAGTTGATCGCTTCCCCGGTCAAGGTGGACCTGACTCTCTTTTCCGAGATCGATCAAAGGGGAATTCAGGAGGGAAAGGCGTTTCCCGGGATGACGAAAGACGGCGTCCGGATGGCATTGGGATATCCCGCCGCCCACCAGACGCCCTCGCTCACGGAAAACCGATGGGTGTACTGGACCAATCGCTTCCGGAGCGTTGCGGTGATATTCGGTCCCGACGGCAAAGTGACCGCCGTTCGGTAAGGATTCTTTCATTCAATCCCCTTCCGCTTGCCCATTCGATCAAAGACATCGGTCATGCAATCGCGCGCTCCCCGTAAAATCGCCTTGATCACCGGAGGAAGCCGGGGTATCGGTGCCGCCATTGCCTGCGGCCTCGCCCGGGACGGATTCGATATCTGGCTGAATTACCGCGATAACCACGATGCCGCCGCTGGGGTCGCCCATGCGGTGGAAACGATTGGAAGCGCCTGCCGCCTCGTTCCCTTCGACGTGACCGATCCGGAAAAGATCGAAGCACTGCTGGGAACGCTCCTGGAGACCCAAACCCCCTATGCTCTGGTCAACAATGCCGGCTTCAGCCGGGATGCCCTCATGGTCTGGATGACCCAATCGGAATGGAAAACCGTGCTTTCCGTTACCCTGGACGGCTTCTTCCACGTCACCAAGCCGGTGCTCAACGCCATGCTCCGGAAACGGGAAGGACGGATCATCAATATCGTTTCCACCTCAGGCGAAAGCGGTATGCCCGGACAGGTCAACTACAGCGCCGCCAAAGCCGGGCTCATCGGTGCCACCAAGGCCCTGGCCAAGGAAGTGGGCAAGCGGAATGTACTGGTCAATGCGGTGGCTCCCGGATTCATTCAAACGGAAATGACCGAAAAACTTCCAGCGGACAAGATTCTCCCCACGATTCCCCTGGGACGGTTCGGAACCCCCCAAGAAGTCGCCGCCGTGGTGTCTTTTCTGTGTTCGGAAAAGGCCGCTTATATCACAGGCCAGGTGATCGGTGTGAACGGGGGCATCTATCTATAACCCCTCGGGCTTGCACGGCCCGGTAGTAAGGAACCCATGCGTAGTAAGGAACCCATGCATCGTGTCGCCATCACCGGTATCGGGATCGTTTCCTGCCTGGGCAATGACATCCGCTCCGTTTCCACGGCGCTCCGGGAAGGAAAATCAGGGGTTGTCGTGGATCCCCGGCGTATCCAACTGGGATTTCGAAGTCCCCTCACCGGAACCATTGCGAATTTTGACTTAACGTTTCCCCTTCACCGGAAATATCGAAAAACCATGCCCGATTTTTCCGTGTGGGCTTACGGGGCCGTGATGGAAGCCCTCCGGATGGCGGGTCTTCATCCCGGGGCAATCCAAAACGAAGAAACCGGCCTGATCTTCGGCTGCGATTCCAGTTGCCGGGCGGCTGTCCAGCAGGTGGACCTGCTGAAAAAACATCGGGAAACCAAATCCATCGGAAGCGGTTGGATCTTTCGTTCCATGACCTCCAATGTCACCATGAACCTGAACACCATCCTGAAAACCCGGGGCGCGTGCTGGACCGTCAGCGCCGCCTGTTCGAGCGGCGGGCATGCCGTAGGACAAGCCGCCGATCTCATCGCTTCGGGAAGACAGGATCGGGTCATCTGCGGGGGTGCCCAGGAAATCAACTGGGAAACGGTGTGCAGTTTTGACGGATTGGGGGCCTTTTCCACGCGCATCCAGGATCCAGGAGCCGCATCCCGGCCATTTGACCGGGATCGGGACGGACTGGTTCCCGGCGGGGGTGCAGCCGCCCTGGTGCTGGAACGGATGGACAGGGCCCACGGCCGAAATGCGCCTGTTCTGGGGGAAATCCTTTCCTATGCTTTTTCTTCAGACGGCGAGTTTCTCTACGTGCCCAGCCGGGACGGCCTGAAACGGGCCATGCAACAGGCCTTGAAACGCGCCCGCATGACGCCTTCGGATATCGGCTACATCTGCGCCCACGCCACCTCCACCCAGGAAGGGGACGCCGCTGAAGCGGAAAACATTTATGCGGTCTTTTCGGATCGCTGCCCGCCCGTTTCGTCCACCAAGTCCATGACCGGCCATGAACTGTGGATGTCGGGCGCCTCCCAGGTCGTATATTCCACGCTGATGGCCCGAGACAATTTCATCGCGGCGAACATGAATTTCACGGCCCCGGACGAACACACGAAGAAATTGAACATCGTCACGGAGACGCAACACAAAGGACCCGAAACCGTCATGTGCAACTCCGCCGGGTTCGGGGGGACCAATTCCTGCCTGATTTTGGGGTTTGCGTGATGAAATTCGACTATGCCGTCATCGGCGCCGGCGCATCGGGCATGAGCACCGCCGTCATACTGGCCAAGCATGGATATTCTGTGGCCCTCATCGAGGCGGCCCACACCGTCGGGCCCCTTTTGCGGGGCTTTGAACGGAAAGGGATCTATTACGATACGGGATTCCACTACACCGGCGGCCTCAAAAAAGGCGGTGTGCTGGATATTTTCTTCAGGTATCTCGGGATCATGGAACATATCGAACCGATACCCTTTGATCCGGAGGGCTTCGATCTGATCCGCTTTTTTGCACCCGATGGGGATTTCCTTTTTCCATACGGATACGGCCGCATCCGGGATCGGCTTTTAAAGGCCTTTCCCAAAGAACGCGCCGCCGTTGACGCCTATCTCGGCGCGGTTAAGGAAAGCTTTCAGTCCCGGCCCTATCTCAATTTGGAAAAGGAGTTTTCGCCTCTCCAGGAATTGCGCAGCGTCCACGGCCCGAGCCTGAAAGACGTCCTGGACCGCTTGAGCCCCGATGCGGCTCTCAAGCGCATCTTGTCGGCCCATTGTTATCTGCACGGCGCCGCTCCCGGCGATGTCACGTTTACCCAGCATGCGGTGGTGGTCGGATCCTACTACGAATCCGTCCACGGGCTCCGGGGGGGCGGCGCCAGGCTCGTTCACGCATTCGAAAAGACCCTTTTCGACCACGGCGTCACCGTATTCTGCGGGAGACGCGTTTCCGGAATCGATCTTTCCTTTCAGGGGAAGCCCGAGAGTGTGCGCCTGGCAGACGGAGAGCACATCTCCTGCAGGGCCTGTATCGTTTCCCTCCACCCCCGGCAAATGCTCGAGCTCTTACCCTCTAAACGTTTCAGACCCTCTTACGTCCGCCGCCTGGAAGGCCTGGACGAAACCTTTTCGGCTTTTATTCTTTATGGAAAAAGCCGGTCTTTAAATCAGCGGCTTAATGGAAAAAACATTTTCTCCTTTTTTTCGCCCGCAGAAAACGGTTTCCTGGAAAAAGGGCCTTTGCATCGGCGCCCCCTCTTCATTTCATCGGCCGTACCGAAAAAAGGCGCATCCACCGAACCGGGATTTATCGCCATCTGCCCCGCCACGCTTGGTCAGGTCGGGGCATGGTTGCATTCCCGCCCGGGCAGGCGCCCCGAAGGATACCGCGCCTTCAAAGCCCGTGTAATGGAGATGCTCAAAGATCGGGTTCGGGAAAGCTGTCCGGAAATCTCTGGGGACATCGAAATCGTGGAAGGCGCAACCCCCCTGACGCTGCGGGATTTTTCCCGCAGCCCAGCCGGGAGCCTTTACGGTGTGAAACATCGGGTGGGCCAATACAATCCCGTGTCCCTCACCCGCATCGACGGGCTTTATCTTGCGGGGCAAGCCGTGGTGGCGCCGGGGGTTCTCGGGGCCGTCATATCGGCTTTCCTGGCCTGTGGGAGCATCCTGGGACATGACCGCCTCCGGAAGGAATTGAACGCATGCCTCTAAATCGCGTCGTTGTCACCGGAATGGGAGCCGTTTCACCGTTGGGCCGGGGAACGGGCGCCCTTTTTAAGGGTCTGTCCGGGGGAAAAAGCGGGATCCGGTTTCAACCCGAGACCGCCGCTGTCCGGGGACTCCGGAGCCATGTGGCGGGTCGTGTCATGGATGTGGACCCCAAGGAGGTGCCGCGGAAATATCGTCGATCCATGTCGGCCGGATCCCTTTTTGCCGCCGTGGCGGCCCAGGAAGCCCTCGTCCAGGGAAACCTCCCGGAGGACCTGCGGACCCGCGAAGATTTCGGGGTCGCCATCGGCTCCACGGTGGGGAGTGTCGGCACCCTGGAAGGCTTTTTCAGGGAATATTTCTCGGGTTTCTGCCTGGAACGGATGCGGTCCACCCTGTTTTTCAAGATCATGAACCATTCTCCGGCAGCCAACGTGACGCAGATCCTGGGTATCCGGGGGCGCACCCTGGCGCCGGCAGCCGCTTGTTCCACCGGATGCCAAACGGTGGGGATCGGTTTCGAAACAATCGCTTCGGGAAAACAACGCTTCATGCTCTGCGGCGGAACCGATGAATTCCACCCCCTTTTCACCGCCACCTTTGACATCATGAACGCGGCCTCCACCCGTTACAACGAACATCCTCACCGAACCCCCCGTCCCTTTGATCGGGACCGGGATGGCGTGGTATGTGCCGAAGGCTGCGGAATTCTCCTTTTGGAATCTCTGGAGTCGGCACTGGAGCGGGGCGCACCGATTTTAGCGGAAGTTGCAGGGTTCGCCACCCTCTCGGACCCATCCCACATCGCCAACCCGGATGCAGCCTCCATTCTCTCTTGCATGCAGGCCTGTCTCGAAAATGCGGACTTGAAACCGAAAGCGATTGATTATATTAACGCCCATGCCACGGCCACCACGGAAGGGGATGCCGCCGAGTGCGAGGCCATCCGCAAACTCTTTGGCGGCGCCACGGCCGTGAGCAGTCTCAAGGGGCATCTGGGTCACACCATGGCGGCCAGCGGGACGCTGGAACTGATGGCGTGCATCTTCATGATGCAGCAAAATCGGATGCTCCCCACGTTGAACCTCGATCACGTGGATCCGGCATGCGAAGGAATCCGGCATGTCCGCCGCGTTGAAGAAAAATCCTTGCAGTGGATTTTAAAAAACAATTTTGCCCTTGGGGGCGTCAACTCTTCGGTGCTGCTGCGGAGATTCAACCGTGACGGATAAGGAAATCATCGAAAAAATAAACACGGCGTTGGCTGAAGAATTCGAGCTGGACGAGGCGTCCATGTTGCCTGAGGCGCATCTTTTCGACGACCTGGAACTCGACAGCCTGGACCTGGTGGACATGGTGATTGTCCTGGAGCAAACCTTTGGATTTAAGATCCGGGAAGAAGAAGAAATCCGCAGTATCCGGACCCTGGGAGACATTCACGCCTTTGTCATCCGCAAGCGACACCAGCGCCTTCAAAGTTCCTAAATGGCTTTCCGTAAAAACCCCAAAAAAAAGGGTCATCCGCCGAAAACGGTCCCCGGATCCATGTGGACCTGTTTTCTGATGACCCTGACGGTCTACCCTTTGCTCAGCTTGTGGACACTGGGCAGCATGGCCGTATTCCCCGCGGCCTTTTTCCTCTTCAAGTTCGGTACCCGGTGGTCCACCGAACGGATCGTTCGTTTTTTCATCTGGATCTACGGAAGGGGATGGATCGCCCTGGTCTCTCCCTTTGTCCGGTTCTCGCGAAAGGGCCTTGAAAAAGCCCAATCTATTCAGCCGGTAATCCTGGTGGTGAACCATTTGAGCTTTTTCGACACCTATTGCATGGCGCTTCTGCCTTTTTACAATGTGGCCGTTGCCATCCGGAGTTGGCCCTTTCGCATGTACTGGTACGCGCCGTTCATGCGCATGGCCAATTATTTGGACGTGGAAACATCGGGATGGGATGGCGTCTCCTTGCAGGCCAAAAAGATCCTCGAGCGGGGCGGAAACGTTTTGTTTTTTCCGGAAGGCCACCGGAGCCGGAACGGGGCGTTGGGTCGATTCTACTCGGGCGCCTTTCTCCTGGCCGTGGAAACGGGACGCCCCGTCATTCCCATGGTGATTTCCGGGACGGATGTCCTCCTGCCCCCGGGTCGCCGGAGGCTGCATCCCGCCCGAATCCGGCTGGAAGCCCTTCCTCCGGTGGAGCCGAGGCGTTTTTCAGGCCCAACCGCCCACATCCAATTGAAAAAAGCCGTGCGGGAAGCCATTGGACGGCGCCTCGCGGAGATACGAACGGAGAGATGAAAACATCCTTACGCCTTCCCGTGTCCGCAGAAATCCTGATTCCTCATGCACCTCCCATGCGCTGGGTGGAACGTCTTTTGCGGGTGGACGGGGAAAAAGGAGAGGCAGCGTCCCACCGTCTTTCCGAAAACCCCCTTTTTTCCGATACCGCGGTTCTCCCCCTTTTTGTCATGGCCGAACTGATTGCCCAGGCTTACGCCGCAATGAAGGGATACCAGGACCTCTCGGCGGGACTCCCCGTCCGAAAAGGCTTCCTGGTGGGAATCCGCAGGATCCGAATATTCGAATGCGTTTACGGAACCCGGGCCTTTCTGATTCGAATCCGGCCCACCGGAGCCCTGGGAGAGTTTTATATGGCGGAAGGGGAGGTAACGCTGGATGGCAGGTGTGTGGCCGAGGGGAGCGTCAAGGTATGGATACCCGGCAAAGCACAGGAAGCGCCGTTTCAATGAAAAGCATTCCCGCCGTTTTTTTTATCCTTTGCTGCCTGTTTTCAACGGGATTCGCCACTGTTTCGTCATCCGATGCGCCCGAAGAAGAAGCGCTGGAACAAATCCGGCAGGCCATGGAAGACATCCATTCCCTGGCCGCGGATTTCATCGAGGAAAAACGTTTGGTGATGCTCAAGGAACCTGTCCGCCTTAAGGGGCGTTTTTTCTACGTCAGGCCGGATCGGCTCCGATGGGAATATTTTTCCCCCGAAGCCCAGGGGTTTGCCCTTTCCAAGGACCGGGGCATTCGATGGCAAAAGAATCCGAACCAAAGTATTCCCTTCGATCTGAATGCCGCACCGGCCCTTCAAGGGTTTGTGGATCAGATCTTTTCCTGGATCCAGGGGGATGTGGAAAAAATTCGGAACCGCTATCGTATTTCCGTATCCTCGGAAGATGCCGTATCCGTCCTGCTGACGCCGCGCATACCGGCGGAAAAAGCGGTCCTGGATCGGATCCTCATCCGGTTCTCCCAAGATTTACGGTATGTCCGGACCGTCCACATCCATGAAAAAAACGGAGACACCTCCCGGATCCGTTTCACACAAGTCCGTATCAATCCCCCGGTGGATTCCAGGCTTTTTCCATGAAACCATTTTTTACCGTTTTTTCTAGAAGTTATGTTTTCTTTTCGCCGCGGCGGAAAATCCTTTACGCCGGGACGCTTTTTATCGTTTTCCTCTTTATGATGTTGTCCAGCAAGATCCAGGTGAGCGAAAATATCGCCTCTTTGCTCCCGGATGACCGATCCGAAGCAACCCGGCTCTTTTCTCTTTTGGAGCACATGCCTTTTTCCCGAAAGGTCGCCATCACCCTCAGCGCCGGTCCTGGGACGGAAACGGAACGTCTTTTGGATGCCGGCCGGGAATTGTCCAGGAGCCTGGGACCCCCCTATTTCACCCGCGTGGTTTCGGGCCCCGGGGGCCTGGCGGACGGCGCTTTTTTCGCCTGGGTCCTTGAATCGCTACCCAATCTTATCACGGAATCGGATCTCCGGCGGATCGATGCGGCCCTCACCCCGTCATCCATCCGTTTGCGCCTCGAAGCCCTTTTCCAAAGGCTCCTCTTTCCCACGGGAATCGCTGAAAAGGCGCTTCTCAGAGAGGATCCCCTGAATCTTGCCGCTTTCGGGCTGGAAAAAATTCAATCCATGAATCCCTTTCCCGGCACCCGGATCGTCCGAAACCAATTCCTGAGTGCGGACGGGCAGAGCACCCTCATCCTGGCCGACACGCCTGTCGAGGCCACCGATTATCAGGAAGGAAAGCGTCTGTGTCATTACCTGGAAGAACGAATCGCCCGCCATGTCCCCCCGGATATCCGAGCCCGTTATATCAGCGCCCATCGGTATACCGTCGCTAACGCCGACGTCATCCAAAAGGACGTGTGGCGGGTCATCGGACTTTCCACGGCATGCCTTCTTGTCATTTTCCTCATTTTTTTGCGCCATTGGCGGGCCGGATTCGTATTTCTCGTCCCGGTATCCTCCCTGGGGGCGGCGGCATGCGCCGTATACCTGGTTTTTCCGGAGGTCTCCGCCGTCACCCTCGGCTTCGGTGCCGTCCTCCTAGGAATCTCCGTGGACTTCGCGATCCATATCTATTTCGCTTTGTCCTCGGGAAATCAGAACCCTGGCGCCGTTCTCGACGAAATCGCCAGGCCCCTTCTTTTTTCCGCGTTGACGACGCTTTCGGCCTTTGCGGTCCTGTTGTTTTCGATCCTCCCGGGGCAACGCCAGACGGCCGTCTTTTCCATGGCAGGTCTTGTCTGGGCCGTGGCCGTTTCCCTGTGGGTGCTCCCGCATCTCCTTTCGTCTTCCGGACAACAATCAAAGGCCAGCCCGTGGCGGTACGCATCCCACCGGGCCAAAGGCCGGTGGAGGATTTTCCTTTGGGCCGCTGTAATGGTTTTGGGCGCCTTTGCAATCCGAAACCTTAAGTTTGACGGGGACCTGGGTGCACTCAACCGCGTTCCGGATTCCGTTTTGACCGCCGAAGAAAAAACACAAAAGACCTGGGGGGACTTTCGTCGCACGGCCATGATCCTTTGCCGGGCACCCACCCTGGAAACGGCGCTGGCGCAAAATTATCGCCTCTTTTCTTTGCTGGAAACGGAAACAGGATCCCAAGACCCGGTGAGCATCGCCCCCGTATTCCCTCCTGTGAAGCGGCAAGAGATGCATCGAAAGGCCTGGGAAGCCTACTGGCTCCATGGAAGGGGCGCCCGACACCTGGCAACCTTGAACAGGGAGGCCGCACGGATCGGGTTTTCGCCCGGAGCATTTCAACCCTTCTTGGATCGGCTGCGCCGGAAAGCCTCCCCCATTACCCTGGAAACCTTTTCGAAAAACGGGTTGGCATCGATGCTGGAACCCTTTTTAAGCCGGATCGGAACCGGCTTTTCCGTAGCCACCCTGGTCCCGGACACGCCGGCGGCTGTAACCGCCTTTAACAACTTAAAAGACGCGTTGCCGGGGGTGCTCTTTATCTCCCAGAGCCGGTTTCGAGAAACCGTCAGCGACGCCGTAACATTCGATTTCATGAACTTTCTGATCCGGGCCGCCGGGGTGTGTCTCTTCTTGACGGCCCTGTTGTTTAGGCGGATCACCCTGTTGGTCCCGGCCGTGATCCCTGCGGTCTCGGGGGTGGTGGTCATGTTGGGGGGCATGGCGGTGTTGGGCCTGCCGTTCAACCTTTCCAACATTGCGGCATCCATCCTGGTCATCGGGCTGAGCATCGACTACGGGATTTTCATGGTCTGCCGACTCGCCGGGGGGTACCGGCACCAAACACAACAGGCGGTCTTTGTCTCCGGCCTGACCACCCTCTCTGGATTCGCCGCCCTGGCCGCGGCACATCATCCGGCCCTGTCCTCCATCGGCATCACCGTAATTCTGGGCATCGGGGCCGCCCTCCCCGCGGCGCTTTGGGTGGTCCCTTCCTTTTATCGAATGGGTATCGGGAGAACGGATCATGCATCCGCTTGAAGAGGCCATCGCCGCCTGCCGGGAGGTCCTTCGCGTCGAACCCGGCGTATTTGTATCGGCGCGGTTTTTTTTTGACAGTCGGTTCATCGGATTTTCCGGACATTTTCCGGGATACCCCCTCCTGCCGGCCTTTGTCCAAATCGCCGGTGCCGCCCGCCTCATCCGGGACACGATGGGCCTTAAAGGATTGGATGGGATCCTCGAAAAAGCGAAATTTCTCATGGAAATCCATCCCGGCAAGACAATCCGCATGGACTGCACCCGGCTTCCGGAAACCGGGGAGGAACGATGGAAGGTGGAAATTCGCGCCCAGGAGGCTCTGGCGGCCGCGTTCCAGTTGATTTTTCAGGCGTCCCCGGAGGACCTCCGGAAGAAAGGGGGGGCGGCAAATCTTGAAACCACGGAGAGCCAGGATGATCAAACCCTATTTCCCGAAGGGGGATGAAACTGTGGCGCCCTTGCGCCACTCGGTGCCCCGCCGGGTTCGGTTCGAGGAGGTGGATGCACTGGGAATCGTGTGGCACGGCCGGTATGCCAGCTATTTCGAAGACGCCCGTGCCGCCCTGGGAAAAAAATTCGGCATCGGGTACCTGGATTTTTATGCCCATAAAATCCTGACCCCCATCAAGGTGCTCCATGTGGACTATCACTTTCCCTTGACCTTTGACGAACCCTTTACCATCGAGGCGGTGCTGCACTGGACCGAAGCCGCCCGCCTCAACTTCGAATACGTGATCCGGAACCATGAAGAAAAGATCACCACGACGGGATACACGGTACAGTTGATGCTGGACGCCGACGAGGAAGTGCTCATGCTCCCACCGTTGTTTTACAGGGAATTTTTGGATCGATGGAAACGGGGAAAAAAATAAACCCGGGCGTTTGGGTGACCCAGGTTTCGGCCGTGACCGCCCTGGGAAGCACCCTGGACGCCACCTGGCAGGGGCTTATCAAAGGGGATACCGGCATCCGGGAAGTGAAACGCTTTTCCACGGCGCCGTATGCCTCCCGCATTGCCGCCTGTATCGACGGGCTGAATCCCGGTAAATCCGGCTCCCGGATCGAATCCCTCATCGACAATACCCTCGACGCACTCACCGGCATTCCAAAAGACGCGTTTTTGATTCTCGCCACCACCAAAGGGCCCATTGACCTTCTGGAAGAAAACGGATTCCGATCCGCCACCGGAACCGAACCGTTTCTGATACCGGATCTTGCGGAATCGGTTTCCCGAAAATTGGGGCTTTCCACCCCGGGCGTCAACATCAACGCCGCCTGCGCTTCATCCACCGTGGCGCTCATTCTCGGAGGGATGCGGATCGCATCGGAAAAGGCGGATGCGGTCCTGGTGGTTTGTGCCGACTTGGTTACGGAATTCGTCTTTTCCGGATTTTCGGCCCTTCAGATTCTTTCCGCGAACCCGTGTGCCCCCTTTGACCGGAAACGAAAGGGCCTTTCCCTGGGAGAAGGGGCCGCCGCCGTGCTGCTGATGTCGCCCCGCCGGGCCCGATCCCAAGGAATTTCTCCCCTGGCCGTTATCCGCGGCTGGGGAATCTCCGGAGATGCTGCACACATCGTCTCCCCGGACAGGAGCGGAACCGGTCTTGCAAGGGCCGTAAAGCAGGCCCTGTCCACGGCAGGAATCGGCCCGGAGGGCATCGCCGCCATCAACGCCCACGGTACGGGAACCGTACAAAACGACCGGATGGAACTGGCCGCGTTTCATACGGTTTTCAAAGACCGTGCATTTCTTATTCACTCCGTCAAGGGGGCCCTGGGACACACCCTGGGGGCAGCGGGGGGGATTGAGCTGGCCGTGTCCGTGAAGGCGTTTCAGGAAAAACAGATTCCACCCACGGCGGGATGCACGGATCCCGAACCCTTGGGAAAAGGACGGATTTTTTCGAGGCCGGTCCCGCTTCCCAAAGGATGCGTTTTGTCCACCAATTCGGGCTTCGGAGGCGTCAATGCCGCCGTCATTATCGAAAGCGGAGAGGCCCCATGACCTTTGTTGTCACCGGCCTGGGGTGGATGACCGCCGTCGCCTGGGGGACGGGGAAAACCGCAGCGGCATTCCAGCCCGTATCCGGGTCTTTTTCGGATGCCGCGACGCGGTTTCGCCCCGCTCCCCCTTACCCGCGGTTTAACCGCATGGACGCCGTCTCCAAGGCCGCCTTCGCCGCCGTTGTTCTGGCCGCAAAAGACGCCGGGATGGACCTTTCCGGAAGAAAAAAATCCGTGGGGATCATCGCCACCACCCGCTTCGGCTGTCTGGAAACGGACAGCGCCTACTTTCAGGGACTTTCGTCCCGGGAAGGCACCGGCGCCCGTCCCCACCAGTTTGCCTATACGCTCCCCTCCGCATGCATCGGGGACGTCGCCATCCATCTCGGGTTCACGGGACCGGGGTTCGTGGTCCAGGAAAAAAACGCCCTTTCCCTCAACAGCCTGCGGTTTTCTTTGGAAATCCTCCACCGGAAAGAAGCCGTATCCATGGTGGTGGGGGCATACGACACCGGGCTTTTGGCTCCCTTTGCATTCGAGAAAAAAACGCCGGCTTATGCCCTTTTTTGGGTGATCGAAAGCGCGGCTGCCCGGAAAAAAGGATACGGGAAAATCGAGGTCCGGAAAAACGACCACGTCTATTTCCGGCAAAAACGAGTGTATGATCTGTTCGGGATTCTCGACCGGATCCGTGCGGCGTCAAAAGGGAGCACCCCCTCCCTGCTTCCGCCACTTTCCTTTACCCGGGAGCCGATGAAATGAAGATGCAACTGGTCTATCCCTATTGGCCCAAGCTCAACCGGCAGACCGAATTTCACCTGCCGCCCCATGGTCCCGTGGTCTTTGCCGCCCAGGTGCCGGGGTGGGTGGCCCTCGAGTTTGTCGATGAAAACGTGGATCCCATGATCTTTGACGAAACGGTCGATCTGGCGGCCCTTTCTGTGATGCTCACATGTCAATTGCCCAGGGCCTTTGAAATCGCCGACCAATACCGGCGAATGGATATCCCCGTCATTATGGGAGGCATCGCTGTGAGTTTGCACGCCGATGAAGCCGCCGGCCATGCCGACGCTGTCTTTCTTGGAGAAGCGGAAGGCAGATTCGAAAGCCTTTTGGAGGATTTTCGAAACGGTCGGCTCAAAAGGCGTTATGATTATCTGCATGATCCCCCCGATATCCGACTGGTCGGCCCGGCCCGGCGGGAAATTTTGAACCGGGATCGTTATGTGTACCGGGGGGTGCGGATGCTGGATCTGGTGCACGCCTCCAGAGGATGCCGATTCCACTGCTTTCCCTGCTGCGTGGGATTTTTGGGCGGCCGGAAGTTCCGCCCCCGGCCCATCGAAACGGTCATCGCGGAAATGGCATCCATTCCCAACAACCGGCTGTTTCTCGTCGACAACTCCCTTGCCCAAGACCGGGAGTGGCTCATGGAACTTTTTTCGGCCATGGTACCGCTAAAAAAAAAGTGGGTCTCCCACCCCATCCTGAACGACGATTCGGTCCTCGAGCTGGCCGCCCGGGCCGGTTGCTGGTATGTTTATCAGGCCGTCTTCGATACTTCCGAAGTGATCCGAAATCGGATCAAGCGCCTCAAAGACCACGGCATCGGCGTGGAAGGGACCATCCTTTTGGGCACGGACGACCAGAACGAAGACGCCATTTACCGGCTCGTCGATTTTCTCCTGGAAATCGACCTGGACATGGCGGAATTCACGATCCTCACGCCCTTTCCGCACACGCCCATTCGGGCCAAGTTTCAAAAACAAGGACGGATTCTCAGCGACAACTGGATCGAATACACCTGTGACCGGGTGGTCTTTCAGCCCAAGAATATGTCGGTGGAGACCCTTGAACGGATGTACCACTATGCCTGGGACACCTTTTACGAAAACGCCTCTTGCCAGTGGAAGATGGGAGAACTCTTTCAAAAGGTCATTCGCAAAGAAATGGCCGACGGCACCTATCGCCGATTCGAGGGAAAGGCGCCCCGTAAACCCCGTTTTTTTAAGAAATGAGGAATCGTAAACTCCCTTTGTAGCAGACGCGATCCTTCATGGCTAAAGCAAACGCGAAGAAAATCCTGTTGGTGCATCCCCTGGGGTATGCCGCCCACTCGGCGGGAAAAGACATTTCCCGGGTGGCCAACATCATGCCGCCCTTGGGACTGGCAAGCCTGGCAGCCTATTTGGCGCAAAAGGGGGTGCAAAGCAGCCTCATCGATTGCTTTGCTCAACCCGGTGCCGGACGACGGATCCGGGATTTTCTGATAAGCGAAAAACCGGCGGGGATCGGCATCTCCTGTACCACGTCCGGATTTTTGGACGGCATACGCATCGCCCGGATGGCCAAGGCGATCCTTCCCGGCATAAAAACCATCTTCGGGGGCCCCCATGTCTCCGCCCTCAAAGAAAAAACTCTGGCGGATTTTCCCGAGGTCGATTTTATCGTGACGGGGGAAGGAGAGGAGAGCCTTGCCGAAATCATCGAGAACGGATATGAAGGGTCCCCGGAGATACGGGGAATCGCCTTTCGGGAAACCCGGGAAGCAATCAGGTGGACAGGCCCCCGGACCGGTCTGGACCTGGATACACTCCCGTTTCCGGCCTATGAAAAGCTCGCCGGGTTTCCCGGGGGTTATCGGCTTCCCATCTTCAATTATCCCCGATCCCCCCATACGAGTTGCATCTCCAGTCGGGGGTGTCCTTACAGGTGCAACTACTGCGACCGTTCCGTCTTCGGATCCGGTTTCCGGTTCAACAGCGCCGAATACCTTTATGCCCACTTGAAGTATCTGAAAGACCGGTTTGGCATCCGGCATGTGAATTTTTACGATGACCTGTTCACCTTCCACCGCCGGCGGGTGGAAAAATTCACCCGGATGATGATCGACCGCCCTTTGAACATGACCTTCAACTGCGCCGTACGCGCCGAACACATCGATTCCGGTCTGTTGAGGCAAATGCGGGCGGCGGGATGCTGGATGATCAGCCTGGGAATTGAAACCGGGGATCCCGCCTTGTTGTCCCGGCACCGCCGCCATGTGGACCTTGCGCGCATCGCCGGGGCCGTGCACCGGATCAAGGCCGCCGGCATCCGGGCCAAGGGGCTTCTGATGATGGGGCTTCCCGGGGAGACGGAAGAAAGCATCCGGATGAGCATGGATTTTGTCTTTTCGCTCCCCCTCGATGATTTCAACCTCACCAAGTTCACCCCCTTTCCCGGCGCCCCCTTGTATGACCGGGTCCGCGAACAGGGACGTTTTGAAGAAGACTGGGAAAAGATGGATTGCATGCATTTTGTCTTCATCCCCAAGGGAATGACCCGGGAGGTCTTGGAAAAACGATTTCAAACTTTTTATAAAAGACATTTCCTGCGCCCCCGTACCCTCATGGGCTACGCGGGCATGCTGTGGCACTCTCCTGAAAGCTGGGTGCGCTTTGTCCGGCATCTGCCCGATTTCATCCGGTTTGCAAAGACGAACGAACGCCTGGGAGGATCCTGATATTTTTCCGGAAAAGACGAAAACCCTGGCCGTGATTCCGGTGTACAACCACGCCCGCACCTTAGCCGGTGTGGTCCGGAAAACTCTCGCGGTCATCCCCCGGGTGCTGGTGGTGGACGACGGCAGCACCGACGCGGGGGCCGCGGTCCTTTCCGGCTTCGACGTTCCCGTCCTCCGACACCCCGAAAACCGCGGAAAGGGGGCCGCGATTTTGACGGCAGCACGCCGGGCGCGGGACATGGGCATGACCCACATGATCACCCTGGACGCCGACGGACAGCACGATCCCTCCGATATCCCTTCTTTCCTTGACGCCATTCAAAAAGATCCCGAATCCATATTCGTGGGGAACCGGCGGATCTTCCCCGCCGGGGCCCCTTTCTTGTCCAGGTTCGGAAAACATTTCTCCAATTTCTGGTTCCGCGTGCAGACCGGCCGGAAGACCAAAGACACCCAGTGCGGCTTTCGGGCATATCCGCTCTTTCTCTTCGAGGCGTTATCGCTCACCCAGCGCCGATACGCTTTCGAAGTGGAAGTCCTTGTCAAGGCGGCATGGGCGGGGATCCCCCTGAAGGATCTCGATATATCCGTGTTCTACCCGTCCAAAAAAGAGCGGGTCTCCCATTTCCGGCCCATCATGGACAACCTGCGCATCTCTCTTTTGAACACCCGGTTGACCTTCCGCTCCTTTATACCGTGGCCCCATCGACAAATTCTCAAGCCGGAAGACCCGCGGTTGCGGATCACCCCGCTGCACCCCATCCGGTCTTTAAGAATCCTTTTGAAACAGAATTTAACCCCTGGAAAAGCCGCCCTCTCCAGCGCCATGGGCGTCTTTTTGGGAACCCTTCCGGCCATCGGCTTTCATACCCTGTCAATCCTTGCCGCCTCCGGGTATTTCCGGTTGAACCGCCTGGCGGCCTTGGCCGCCGGCCAGCTTTGCATGCCCCCTTTTGTCCCGGCCCTTTGCATTGAAGCGGGGTATTACCTGCGCCACGGCCGGTTCCTAACCGAAATCTCCATGGAAACCCTGGGATACCAGGGATGGGAACGCCTCCTCGAATGGGGCATCGGATCCCTGGTGGTGGCGCCGATTTTATCCTCCGTCATCGGCGGGGTGACGTATTTCGTCGCCCTGGCGATCATGGGCCGCTTTCATGAAAAATGATGCCCGCACCCGTTCCGCCCGTCGATTGAAACGCTGGACCTCCCGGAGCATCGGTTCCCAGTTTCAGCATCGGATCTTTTACGCCCTGATTCGGGCAGGGGGCATCCATCTGGCCTACCCGCTCCTTTACGCCGTCGTTTTTTATTATATGACATGCAGGCCGTCGATCCGGCAAAAGACGGCCTTTTACCTGGAAAAACGATTTCCGCAAAAAAGCGCGGCCCAACGCTTTGCGGACAGCTACCGAATCAGCATGACACTGGGAAAAGTCCTCATCGAACGGGCCAAAGCCGGTATCCGGGGGCCGGAGACCCTTAAGCTTTCCTTTCCCGCCAAAGCGCGTCTCTTTGGCCTCCTGGAAGAAAACCGGGGACTCATCCTGATGAACGCCCACGTGGGGGGGTGGCAGGTGATTCTGCCGGCGTTGCCATCCCTGGGACGTCCCGTGAAGATGCTCATCGAACGGGATGCTCAGGATGTGGACCTGCATTATTACGAACACGCCCGTCGCCCCCGGCCGTTCGCCGCCATCGACCCCAAGGGGTTCCTGGGGGGTAGTCTTGAAATGATGGACGCTCTGGAACGGGGGGAAATCCTGTGCGTGATGGGAGACCGGGTATTCGGCAGCGATAAAAACGTCATCCATGTCCCCTTTTTAGGCAAAAGAGCTGTTTTCCCCTTCAGCGCCTTTAAAATCGCGTCCGTTTCGGGTGCACCCGTCGCAGTCTTTTTTTCCCACAGGATCGGGCCGAACCGCTACGGCATCGAGATCCCGGACGTGATCCGGGTCCCCGCCGGCCTCGGGCGATCCCCCCGGGCCTTTGGGCCGTATGTTCATCGTTTCGTGGCCGCCCTGGACGCCTATACCCGGGAGCACCCCTATCAATTTTTCAACTTCTATGATATGTGGACGGAATCTTAGAATCTTGCGTGCGATACCCATGGATATCAAAACCAAACTCAAAACCATCATCGTTGAAGAATTGAATTTCGAGGATTTGACGCCCGCCGAGATTCTCAACGACGTTCCCCTTTTCGGTGACGGCCTGGGGCTCGATTCCCTCGATGCCGTGGAACTCGTGGTGCAGATCCAAAAGCACTTCGGCGTTAAAATCAAAAACATGGAGGAAGGCCGCACGGCCTTTCAGTCCGTCAACGCCCTTGCGGCGTTCATCGCGGAGCGACTCCCGGAATGAAGGCCCCGGCGCCTGTGGCCGTTACAGGGATGGGGTGTATCTGCGCCGCGGGAAAAGATTTTCCCACCTGCGTGCAAACCCTTTTCTCCAAAGATCCGGATCCGAAGCCACCGTCCCGCTTCACCGCCCGGCACCCGGAAACCCACCCGGTTTTCGAGATCGAGGCATCGATCCTCACCCATCTTCACTCCAGGGAAGATCTTTCCATCACCGCCGCCCTCGGCGTCGCCGCCGCCCGGCAGGCCCTGGAAGACGCCGGATGGGATCCGGAAGCCTTGAGCCGGGTGCGCACAGGGGTGTGCATGGGGACCACCGTGGGATCCACCATGAACGACGAAGCCTTTTACCGCACCTATCGATCCGGGACGCTGCCGGACCTGTTTCCCGTCCGACGCTTCCTTTCGAGCAACCCGGCGGAAGCCGTCGCAAGAACCTTCGATCTTTCCGGACCCTGCCTCACTCTTTCCAATGCCTGCTGCTCCGGCGCGGATGCCATCGGAACCGCAATGTCATGGATCCGAGGGGGGATTTGCGACGTGGCGATTGCCGGAGGCGCCGACGAATTGTCCCGGGTTACCTACAACGGTTTCATCGCGCTGATGATAACGGATACCCGTCCCTGCCGGCCCTTTGACCGGGATCGAAACGGATTGAACCTGGGAGAGGGCGCCGCCGTGATGATCCTGGAGCCGGAAACCTCCCGGCGGGTTCGGAAACGGGCGCCCCGGGCCTTTGTCCTGGGGTATGGATCGGCCGCCGACGGGTACCATCTGACGGCGCCGGACCCCGACGGCGCCGGACTCCGGCGCGCCGCGGGCCATACCCTGTCCGCGGATGGAAAGACCCTTTCCCGTATCGCTTTCGTGGCGGCCCACGGGACCGGAACAAAAGACAATGACGCCGTCGAAGCCCGCGTCCTAGACGCCCTGCTTCCGGGAATCCCCTTCTTTTCCACCAAGGGGCACACCGGTCACACGTTGGGAGCCGCCGGGGCGATCCAGGCCGTTCTGGCGGCCGCCTGCCTCAATAGAGGAACGATTCCCGGAAGCGCCGGTTTTTTCACCCCCGATCCCCAACTCCCGGCACACCCCACCCGTCATCCCCAAAAGATCCGCGGCGACCTGGCCCTTTCCGAGTCCCTCGGATTCGGGGGCGCCAACGCGGTGCTGCTCCTGAAACGCGGAGGGGATTCCTCTTGAAAGCCGTCATCAGGGGAATCGGTGTTGTGGGGGGATTCGGCACCGGGATTTCAACCCTGGAAAAGATCCTTATGGATCATGGCCCCTTCATCGAATCCTTTGCCGTTCCGGACGGTCAGCCCCTGGGCGGAGAACCCTACGCCCCCGTCGATACCCGGAATTTGAAAGAACGGTTCTCCCCGCGATCCCTCAGGCGAATGGATCATCTTTCCCGGACGGCCCTTCTTGCCGCCGCCCTGGCCCTGGAAGACGCGGCGGATCCCGGGGGAAACGCCGACACCGGAGTCGCGGTGGCCAGCGGATACGGCGCCGTCCGCACCACATTTGCGTTTTTGGATACGATCCTGGAAGCAGGGGATGCCGGTGCCTCCCCCACCCTTTTTTCCAACTCGGTGCTCAACGCCCCGGCCGCGCACATCTCCATGCACCTGGGGGCGAGGGGCCCCAATCTCACGGTGAGCCGGTTTGAAATGTCCTTTTCGGATGCCCTTTCCATTGCCGTGCAATGGCTGGAAGAAGGGCGCGCCCCTTCGGTCCTGGTGGGAGGGGTGGATGAATGGTGTCCGGTTTTGGGCCACTGCCATCATCGTTTTTCGAAAACCCGGGACGCGGCGGCCTTTTTGAGCCCTTTTTGCACCGGCCTGGAACGTGCCCGGATTGCCGAAGGGGCGGTGTTTTTCCTGTTGTCCCCGGAAATGGAACCCGCATCGGGATACGGTGTCGTGGAATCCGTTGAAAGCGGACGTTTACCCAGGGACACACCGACCTTCCCGAAAGACGCGGTGATCCTCACCGGAATCGACAGCCATCGGGATTCGGCCCGGCCGCGTCTTCCCGGGGATCACAGGGTCGTGGACTACACCGGCTATTACGGGACATTGCCTGTTGGGATGGGGTTTGATATGGCCATTGCAAGCGTGATCGTGCGACGGGGACGCCTCTTTTCCGTACCGGATTCCACCGGAGGCGAAACGGTCGTCGATGGGTTTCAAACCGAAAAAGCGCCGAAAATCCGAAGGGCGTGCTGCTTGAACATCACCCCCTCCGGCGCCTACGGCCTCATCACCCTCGCCTCACGCCCGGATTTTTCGGAAAACAGCAGGCCGCAAGGATTGATGAAATCGTAAAAAGGTCCATTTTATCTGGATTAAAGCCTCCCCGCAGCTTGATGCGGGGAATGCGCTCGCTGTTGCGGTTCATCTTTAAAAAGGAAGCGTTGAGGTCAGGATATGGCTTTCAGCATCACCGGTTACGTGGGCAGGCAGACGCTTCGCTCCGGGAATCACCTGCTCGAACTGGCGGCGTTCGGATACCGCATCGCCGGCGGCTTTTTCAGGCAAGGGCCCGGAGATTCGAAGACGTTTCGGCGATGCCTTCTTGAAGAAGTCTTTTTTTCCTGCATCGAGGCCTTGAGAATCATCGTTCCGGCCGCGCTTTTGATCGGCGGCACCCTGATGCTTTATCTGAGTCGTGTATCGGAGCAGTTTTTCATGGGAAAAGCGATCCTTTTCGTGATCGTCCGGGAGGTCGGCCCCGCGCTCACCGCCCTTTTGGTCATCCTCCGCTCCTCCACCACCATGACCGGCGAGGTCCTTTGCATGCGCGCCTTCGCAGCGGGCGGGAATCCCTCCGCCCCGATCCCCGGCGACTGGCAAACGATCTGCAGCCCCCGGATTTTCGGCCTGATCCTTTCCCTCCTGTTGCTCTTTATCGTCTTTGACGTGGTCGCCATTTTCGGAGGATTCGCCGCGGTGTGGATCGGGTCCGACATTCTGTTGGGGGACCTTCCGGCCCAGATCGGAAAAGCCCTGGTCCCCACCGATATTGCGGTCCCCGCAGTGAAGGCGTTTTTTTTCGGCACGCTCATCGGCGTGACCAGTCTGTTCTATGGGTTCAAACGCCAGCCTGAAATGTTCGCCGTTCCCCGCGCCGCCTCCCGGGCGGCCATGGAAAGTTTCTTTTACTGCCTGGTGGCCAACGTGGGCATCTCGGCAGCCTTTTACTGATCCGCTTTTAAGGGCAACGGAGAGTCATGGAGCCTGAATTCACCGACAAGGAAAAGGCCGCCGGCGCCTTCATCGTCCTGGTCTGCATCATCCTGATCGCCCTCGTGGCCGTCATCGGAAAAGGCAAGCACTGGTTCAAGCGCTCGGTGATTTACTACACCACCTTCAATGAAGGATACAACCTGAAGGTGGGAGCACCGGTAAAATACCTCAAGGCCGAAATCGGGAAGGTGGAAAAGATCACCCCGGTGGAAAACCAGGTGAAGGTCACCCTCGCCGTGCTGGAGGATTTTGTTCCACGGATCCGGCAGGATGTGACGGTCACGGTGGAAAGCCCCACTCTCATCGGATCCGAATACGTCTCCATTCAACCCGGGACTCCGGATGCCCCCGTTCTTCCGGAAGGAAGCCTCCTCCCCTCAAAGGAAAAGAAATCGGTTTCCGACATCCTGGAAGAATTTCAGGTGGAAAAAACCGCCAAACAATTCATCCGGGCCGTCCGGGACCTTTCCGGCGCCGCGGAACTGCTCCGGGATCCTAAGGGACCGCTTTTTTCCTCCCTGGAGAATCTGAACCGGACCACCGGCCACCTGGAGCGAATCGTCGCCGATCTGGACGCCGGGAAAGGGACCGTCGGAAGGCTCCTGAGGTCCGACGCCCTGTATGACGCCATGACCGCGAACATGGAAACCCTTGGGGAAACGCTCGAAAACATCCGCCGTGCCTCGGAAGCGGCGCCGGATGCCATGGCCCGACTCGAGGACAACCTGTCGACGTTGAAAAGGGTGCAGCAGGAACTCTTCGAACGTATTCAAAGCGTCCGGTCGCTCATGGACGCCGTGCAGGACAATTTGAAACAGATGAAAACCATCCTTTCCAACCTGGAGGAAGGGAGCCGGGACATCCCGGAAATCACCCGAACGGCCAAGGAGGGCATCCGGGAAATCCGGGAAGGCGTGGAACGCATGGACCGGGTCATCCACTCCATCCAGGAGAATGTCTTGATCCGTTCCAACCTCCCTCCCCCGGTGGAAGGCAAGAGCCTTGACGCGGACTTGAGACAATGAGATATGTGGCCGTAAAACCAAAATAAGGAGGAGTGTTTTATGGACTGGGGAATGAAGAACCGGCTGTCCCGGCTCATCCAAAGCGACGGCCGCTGCATGTTTTTACCTATCGACCACGGTTACTTTCAAGGGCCCACCCGGAAGCTGGAACGGCCCGGAGAGACCATCGCCCCGCTGATCCCATACGCGGACGGCCTCTTCGTGACCCGGGGGGTGCTCCGGGCCTGCGTGGATCCGGATAACGCCCCCCCCGTGATCCTTCGGGTCTCCGGTGGCACCAGCATCATCGGGAAGGATCTTTCCCATGAATCGCTGGTGACCTCCATCGAGGACGCCATCCGGCTCAATGTGTCGGCCGTCGGAATGTCCATCTTCGTAGGGAGCGACTACGAGTACGACTCCCTGGTCAACCTGGGCACCCTTGTGGACGACTGCGAAACCTACGGCATTCCCGTCATGGCCGTCACCGCCGTGGGGAAAGAACTCGAAAAACGCGATGCCCGGTATCTGTCCCTGTGCTGCCGCATCGCCGCGGAGTTCGGCGCCAAAGTGGTCAAGACCTACTGGTGTGAAAACTTCGAAAAGGTCACCCAGGGATGCCCGGTACCCGTGGTCATGGCGGGCGGACCCAAATGCGAGACCGAACGGGAGGTCTTTTCCTTCGTCCACGACGGGATGGAAAAGGGCGCCATCGGCGTGAACCTGGGCCGCAACATCTGGCAGCATGCCCACCCCGTTGCCGTGATGAAAGCCCTGCGGGCCATCATCCATGAAAAGGCCTCGGTAAAAGACGCCCAGGAAATCTACGATCAGGAAAAGAAAGCCTAAACCCGCATGCCCGCCCGTTTCACGGAAACCGCAGTCCGGGAGATTGCGAAAACAATAACCGGCCACCCGGAGGCCCTCGCCGCCCTGATTCACGCCTCCCGTCTTATCGGGAGCGATCCCGGACTCGTCCTGCACGGCGGAGGGAACACGTCTGCCAAAGCCACGCGCACCGGCATTTTCGGAGAAACGGAACGCATCCTCTATGTCAAAGGGAGTGGTATCCACATGGCCGACATCGGACCGGAAGGCTTTTCCATCCTCCGGCTGGATCCCATTCGGCGGCTGAAGGCGATTTCGGATCTTTCCGACGAAGCCCTCGAAAATCACCTTCTCTCCCAGCGTGTCGTCGCCGGATGTCCCGACCCTTCCGTGGAGACGTTGTTGCATGCCTTTTTACCGCATCGGTATGTCTTCCACTGCCATGCCGATGCCGTTTTGATCCTAGCCCACCAAAAAGAGGCAAAAAGGGTGATCCGCGACGTGCTGGGAGAAAGGACAGCGGTGCTGGCATACCGGCATCCCGGTTATCCGTTGGCCCGGGCCGTCGCCGCGGCCCATGAGAAGGCGCCCGCCATCGACACCATAGTGGTGCTGCATCACGGAATCTTCACTTTCGGCGACGACGCCGGACAGGCCTACGCGCGGATACGCACCTGCGTGAATAAAGCGGAGGCCTTTATCCAAAAGGCCTTGAAACGCGTCCCCCCGACATCGGCGGAGCGTTCGAGAAGGCGGCGCACGCCCCGGATTTCCGATACCGCCCGGGTGGCTCAGGTCATCCGGGGGATGTGCGCGCGCCGCACCCCTGACGGTTCGGCATTGCGACGCCTGGTGGTCTCCCGGCAGGGTCCGGCGATGATGAACGCCTCCCTTTCCCGGGAGGCGAAAAAAATCTGTGAAAGCGGGGTCTTGACGCCGGATCATGCCATCCGCACACGAAACCGGATGGTATATCTCGATGCGGTACCGGAAGAAGACGAGGCCCTGAAAATGGTCGTGAAAAAGGCCGTGGATAAATTCCGCGCCGCCTATATGCGCTATCTTTATGGAAAAGGACTTTCGGGCCAGGAAGAAAAGCCTCCGGAAGAAGTGGATCCGGTCCTTTTCCTGGTGGCCGGCCTCGGGCTTTTCGCCGCCGGCGAAACCCTGGCATCGGCCGAAACCGCCGCCGACATCGGCGAGCACACCGTGATTGCCAAGCACCGCGGCATGGCCATGGGCGCCTACCGCCCCATTCCCGCCGCCCACGTGCGGGACATGGAACGATGGCCCTTGCAGACGAAAAAATTGAAACCCCCGGCGGCGGCGGCGCTGGTGGGTCAGGTGGCCCTGATCACCGGCGGGGGCGGCGCCATCGGGTACGGCATCGCCCGGCGCCTCCTTTCGGCCGGTGCGGCGGTGGTCCTCGGGGACAGGGATATCCCCCGGCTGGAACGCGGCAAGGATCTATTGATCCGGGAATTCGGTCCCGGACGCATCGCTTCAGTTGTCTTCGATGTCACCGATTTCACGGCGGTACAGAAAGGATTCGACACGATCAGCACATTGTTCGGCGGCGTCGACCTGGTGGTCCCCAACGCCGGAATCGCCCATGTGGCCAGAATCGAAGACCTGGATCCGAAGACCCTCGACAGGACCGTCGCCGTCAATTTGAAAGGCACCTTCCATACCATCAAGGCGGCCATCCCCGTTTTCCGGCGCCAGGGAACCGGAGGGAACATCGTGGTCATCAGTTCGAAGAATGTCTTCGATCCGGGGGCGGCGTTTTCCGCCTACAGCGCCTCCAAGGCGGCCGCCCACCAGCTGGCCAAGATCGCCGCCATGGAGCTTTCCGAGTTGGGGGTCCGCGTGAACATGATCAACCCGGATGCCGTTTTCGGGGATCAAAAGACGGCATCCGGGCTATGGGAGGCGGTGGGGCCCGAACGGATGCGGGCCAGGGGACTGAGCCCCGAAGGGCTTAAAACCTACTACCGGCAACGAAGCCTCCTCAAAACGGAGGTCCTGACGGAACATGTGGGAAACGCCGTGGTCTTTTTCGCTTCCGAAAAAACCCCCACCACCGGCGCTTCACTCCCCGTGGACGGGGGCATCCCGGCGGCCTTCCCCCGGTGACGGCCTCCATATCCACGGGCTTTTTGTCGTCACTGCGCGGCTTCGTTTTCGGCGCTTTTCATTTGGGAGGAAATCATGAGACTGTTACACGCGGCCCTGGTTTGTGAAACCCGGGAAAAGAGCGACCGGTTTTACCGCGCGCTCCTGGGACTCGAGGAGATGGGTACCAAGACGGTTTCCGCCGATTTGATGCACCGGCTTTTCGGCGTCGACGCCCCTTATACCCTGGTCCTTTACGGCAATGCGGATTTCTGTCTGGAGATTTTTATCGGCCCGAGACCGGCGTTACATCCCAAAGGCGTGGAACATCTCTGCCTGGAAGTGGAACGCCCGGCCGCCTTTCTGGAGAAGTGCGCGCAATTCGGCGTGCCCATCCTGCGGATTCCCAAGCCCGACGGCACGGACCTGGTCTTCGTCACGGACTTCGACGGCAACCGGTTCGAAATCAAGGGAAATTGAAACCGCGGTCACACCCTGCCCCCGCTCCATCGGAGCTTGTTTTTCAACAGGTCGTAATAATACCGGCCCGGCAGGGCTATCATGGCCACGGGGTAAAGCGCTTTTTGAATCGTGATGACATCGTTTTCGTGGACTTCGATTCCGGCCTGGCCGTCAAAGGTAAGCATCACGTGGGCGGCCTCCTTGGCAAGCTGGATGGTGATCACCGCCGTATCCGGGAGGATCAGGGGGCGGTTGGTGAGGGTAAAGGGGCAGATGGGGGTCATGACCACGGCGGGTACCGCCGGGTGGAGGATGGGTCCCCCGGCCGCCAGGGAGTAGGCCGTGGAACCGGTGGGAGTCGCCACGATGAGCCCGTCGGCGCTGTACGTGGTGAGATACCGGCCGTTGATGGAGGTTTTGATGTGCGCCAGCCGGGCCAGGGCCCCCTTGTTGACCACCGCGTCGTTGAGAACGACCCTTTCCGCAATACATTCCCCGCCCCGGAAGAGTTGAACCCAAAGGCGCATCCGCCGTTCAATGGAAAAATTCCCTTTCAAAACCGCTTCCATGGCGGGAAAAAGATCCTCTTCGGTGATCTCGGCCAAAAACCCCACTTCGCCGAACTTGATCCCCAAAACCGGAATGCCTTGATTCCCGATCCAGGCCACGGCGCTTAAAAAGGTTCCGTCCCCGCCCAAGACCAGGACGCAGGAGAGATCCGACGGGGCATGGGCCTTTTCCTCCAGGAAAACGTCCCGGGGCAGCGGAACACTCGGTTTTCGAATCACGGAAATCCCCCGGTGGGTCAACCAGGCTTCCAGGGTGTCGGCCGTCTCCAGGGCTTTGACGTCGTTTTTCACCACCAGACCGATTTTCTTCATTCGCTTGCCATCCCTTTTTGATCCATCCTTACTAAAAATTGCCGCGCATGAAAAGAGACGCCTCCGGTTTTGACTTTGCCGTTTTTTCCGGGTATTGAAAAGGCGCATGAAAGCACTCACCTGCATCCTGATCGTGGTACTCGCCTTCCTGTGGTCCTGTGCAGGCGTGAAACCCGCCCCTGAAACCTCGGAAGCCCAACTCTCGGGCCATCGGGAAACGGCCAAGGGAATCGATTGGCTTCGGAAGGGATGCCGGCGGCGCGCATGGGATGCCTTTCTCAAGTCCCACCGGTATTTCACCCTGGCCGGGGATGCAAAAGGCGCGGCCATGGCATTGAACAACATGGGGACCGTGTACCGTACCGCCGGAGAACTGTCCAGCGCGCTGGTTTTCTTCGAAGAAGCCATTGAAATTTATCGACAGTTTCCAGATGATGACAGGTTGCTCCAGGCGTTGTCCAATCGGGCGGCCGTCCTCATCGACGGCGGCCGCCTGGAAGACGCCGCCCGGGCCATGGACGCGGCCCGCCGGGTCCAAGAGCGTCTGGGGATCCCGTTTCCGGCCCTTGGGATCAACGCGGGGCTCTATTACTGGAAAAAAGGGGACCTGGAAGCGGCGAAAAGCGCCCTGGAAGCGGCGGTTCAGGAGACCGGCCCGGGCGATTTCCTGCAAACCGCCAGGGCCCGAAGCGCCCTGGGGCGACTCCTCCTGGAAATGGACCGGGCCGAAGCCGCCCTTTCCCACCTGGAGTCGGCGCTTGCGGCGGACCGCGCTTTTCAAAATTTTCCGGGCATCGCCGGTGACTTGGAGGCCATCGGGCGGGTTTACCTGAAAAAAGGCGATCTTTCCCGGGGGGCAACCTATCTGAAGCAAAGCCTTTTTGCCCATGCGGCCCTGGGGGACAAGAAAAAGGCGGAAGCAATCCTCAGCTTTCTGGAAAGGACCTGTTCCCCGGACGCCTGCGGGCTCGAGGGGGTCCGTCACCTGGTCTCCCAGTATTTCGAAGGCCCCTTATCCCAGGGCCTGTGCGACTGAAGCCGGCGAGGTTTCCATCCTTATGCCTCTTGAGCCATTTTTTTCACGACATCCAGCAGGGGCGGCGTCAACGGCCGCCATGCGGGACGGATGGCTTTGCCTTCCATCCAGACGAATTCGACTCCGTCGTACCGCTCCGGGATGAAGCGCTCGTCATGGGTTCCGTAGTGTACCGCGGGATAATGCTCCACGTACACCATGCGCTGGGGCTGGATATTGAATTTCTGGGTGACCTGCGTGGCGATGTGCCCGGCGCAGCTGCGCACCGACATGCGGCTTTCGGGAACATCTGTCACCAGGACGATGATGGGCTTGAGGTGGGTGAGCCCCGGCCTCCCCGGGTCTTGGGATAAATCAAAGATGCGGAGCCGGCATCGGCCGCTGGCCAGCCGCAGCATGCCGCCCCATCCTTCCCATGAAAAGATATCGTCATAAATTTTGACCACGGCGTTTCCTTTTCCCACCCGCCGGTGGGCGGTGCCGGTGAAAAAGGGCATTGCACCGTTTATCTTGATGTGTAATATTTTTGTCTTATTTTGTAAAGGAGCCTTTCGAGGACAGGCTTTGCTGCGGCCCCAGGTGAAACAAACCCTTTAAATGCGGATGAATGAATGGAAAACGAACCCGAAGACGTCCTGGTCCACCCCCTGACCTACCAGGACAAAGAGATCCTCCTTTTGGGGACCGCCCATGTCTCCCGGGACAGCGCCCGGCTTGTCCGGTCGGTCATCGAATGGGAGCAGCCGGACACGGTGGCCGTGGAACTGTGCCGCTCCCGGTATCAAACCCTCGTGGAACGCAAGGCATGGGAAGACACGGACATCTTCAAGGTGATCCGTGAAAAAAAAGGCGCCGTGCTCCTCTTGAACCTGGTACTGGCGTCTTTTCAAAAACGGATCGCCAAGACGCTGGGGGTGACGCCCGGTCAAGAGATGCTCCAGGCCGTGGCGTCCGCCCATGCCGTGGGCGCCACCGTTTATCTGGCGGACCGGGATCTACGCGTCACCCTGACACGGGTCTGGCGCTCCATGGGATTCTTCACCAAACTCAAGCTTTTCTTCCAGATGCTCCTCTCCCTGGGAGAGGCCGAGAAGATCAGCGAAGCGGAAATCGAAAAGATGAAGCGCCAGGACATGATCGAGGCCTTCCTGGCCGACATGGGCGCCCAACTCCCGATGCTCAAAGAAATCCTCATCGACGAAAGGGATCGATACCTTGCCGAAAAGCTGAAAAACGCCCCCGGGAAAAAAATCGTCGCTGTCGTGGGGGCGGGGCATCTCCCCGGCATCCGATCCCATTGGAAGGAAACAATCGATCTCAAGGCCCTTGAAACGATTCCGCCCCGGGGACCGGGGGCGGGGCTGTTCAAATGGTTCATTCCGCTTTTCGTGGTGGGGCTGGTGACCGCCGGGTTTTTCTTTTCCGGAAGCGGCGCCGCAAAGGAAATGATTTCCTGGTGGATCCTCGCCAACGCGATTCTGGCCGGGCTCGGGGCGGCGGCGGCGTTGGCCCGCCCCCTGACCATTTTGTCGGCCGTGCTGGCCGCACCCCTGACGTCTTTGAACCCCCTGCTGGCCGCAGGGTGGGTTTCCGGAATGGTGGAAACCCTTTCCCGCCGGCCGAGAGTCAAGGATTTTCAGAATCTGCCCCTGGATATTCTTTCCATCAAAGGGTTTTGGAAAAACGCTTTTACCCGGATCCTGCTCGTGGTGGTCTTTACCAACCTGGGGAGCACGCTGGGCACCCTCGTGGCCCTGCCCCTCATGATCCGGGTGTTGTAATCACACCCGATCCGGTTTTTGGGAGGATGGAAAATGACACACCGTGGGCTTCCGATCCCGCCGCACTTTGACCCTGAAAAAGTGGGTCGGGTATGGCGCGTGGATTACCAGGCCATTGCCGCGGCGGCACGGCAGTGGGCCCGAAAACACGGGATTCGCCCCGCTTCCGCCGACCGGTACGCTTTGTGTCTGGTGCTGGTGGACGTACAAAACACGTTCTGCATTCCCGGATTCGAGCTTTTCGTGGGCGGCCGGTCCGGAACAGGCGCCGTGGACGACAACATCCGGCTGTGCCGGTTCATTTATCAAAATATGGATCGGATCACCTTGATCGCCCCCACGATGGACACCCACCACGCCATGCAGATCTTTCATCCGGTTTTTTTCGTGGATGCCGACGGCCGCCATCCCGATCCTTTCACCCGCATCACCGCAGCAGACATTCAAAACGGGAAGTGGACATTCAACAGGGATTTGGCGTTTGCCTTGGGCATCGACAAAGCGTACGGAAAGCGGCACCTTGCCCATTATGTCCAGGCCCTTGAAGCCGGCGGGCGGTACGACCTGACGGTATGGCCGTATCACGCCATGCTGGGCGGCATCGGCCATGCGCTGGTCTCCGCCGTGGAGGAAGCCGTTTTTTTTCACGGCATGGCCCGGTTCAGCCGTCCCGATTTTCAGATCAAGGGGGATCGGACCTTCACGGAAAACTACTCGGTGCTGCGCCCCGAGGTGACTCAGGGTCCCGACGGCGCACCCATCGGCGGGAAGAATGTCGCTTTCATCGAACGTCTGATGACCTTTGACGCCGTGGTCATCGCAGGTCAGGCCAAAAGCCACTGCCTGGCCTGGACCATCGACGATCTGTTAACGGAAATCCAGCAGGGCGATCGGCGGCTGGCCAAAAAAGTCTACCTTCTGGAGGACTGCACGTCGCCGGTGGTCATTCCGGGTGTCATCGATTATACCGACCAGGCGGACGCCGCATTCAAGCGCTTTTCCGACGCCGGGATGCATGTGGTGCGCTCCACAGACACCCTTTCCGCCTGGCCGGGCATCCGTTTGGAATGATCCCGAAGCCTCCCGCAACCCGTGCATCCGGGATTCGGGAAAACGGATGCCTTGATGCAAGGTGCCGTTTCTGATAATCAGGGCTTCTCCGATTGTTGCGCCCCCGTAGCTCAGTGGATAGAGCAAAGGATTCCTAATCCTTGTGCCGCGTGTTCGATTCACGCCGGGGGCACCAATAAAATCAAACACTTAGGCTTCCCCTGCGCGATACTTGGGAGGAATTTTCGGGGGAATTAGATTGACCGCCTCTTTTAGGGGGGGCAGATGGATTGGGAAATGGATTCTGCGGATATTGGCGGCGCACCGCCTGCAGTGTATCCGCCCCGATCGTGGTATGGGTCTTGATGATCTCGAACTCCTCGGGGCTGAGCGGGCCGGGCTTCAGGAGAATGTTGTCGACGATTCCCACCTTGCCGATGTCATGCAGGGGCGCGGCCGACTGAAGGGTGCGGATATAGGTCTCGTCGATGCGCGCCGAAAGGCCGGGGCTCTTGCGCAGGTTGCCGGCCAGGACCTTGAAGAAGGCCCGCGTGCGGTCGATGTGACGGCCCGTCTCGTCGTCGCGGCGCTCGGCCGGCTTCGCCAGCGCGTAGATGATCGCCATCTGTGAGTCGGATATCTCCTCTACTTGCTCCTCTACCAGATCCTCCAGGCGCCGGTTATGCTTCTCCGGTTGGACCCGCAGGTTTCGCAATTCCAGGTGCGTTTCAACCCGAACGCTGACTCCTTCGGGTTGAAAGGGTATTGCGCCTTTACTTCACTCCTCCTCTTGTCCCAGTATTTCACCGAGCGTTTCGTAGTCGTATCGATCCGCCAGAGCCCGAAGCATGCGGGCTGCGGCCGGTGCGATCTCCGCCACATGCTCGATCAACTCCGTGAGGCGGGCCGTATCGCCTTCTTCCATGGCTTGGCGCATGGCCCGGACAAGCCCCTCCGGCAGCCCGGCCACGGCCTCCGGCGTCGGGGCGGCGGCCTCTTCAGGGGGCGTGCCCTTCTGTTCGGCCCGGATAAAATCCAGGTCAAGCAACCGCTCCAGGGCCGAGAAGATCTCATCCTCCCTAAACGGTTTGCGAATGTACGCATCGGCGCCCGCCTTTTTGACCT
>JAFDGC010000086.1 GCA_019309485.1 Deltaproteobacteria bacterium
TTCCTTGAAGAAAAAGGCGCACGGTACATGATCAAAGTAAAACTCAAGGGCTTGGAGAAGTTGCTGGAAAGCCAAAAATGGCGAAAGGTTAAAAGTCGTCCTGGCTTTGAAAGCACCGAGTTCGAATTCAAATGCAGTGACTGGAAAAAAGCCCGCCGATTTGTCGCCATCCGTGAAGGTATCACAAGCGAAGCGGAAGAGGATCTCCTGTTTGATCTTTCCAAGGGCGAGTATGCTTATTTTTGTTATGTGAGCAACATGGGGCTTTCTCCCATGGCTTCGCATAAATATTACGGTCAGCGGGCCACCAGTGAGAACTGGATAGAGTGGTGCAAGAATCATCTCATGGTCTGGATGATGTGGCTGAACGATGAAACCGGGTTCAAAGAAGAGCCCAATACGATCCGGATGTGGCTGATCAGTGTGCCGGCAAAGCTGGTTACACGCAGTCGCCGGTGGCAACTCAAATTGTCAAAGAACTATCCCTTTAAGGAGAGGTGGACCTATGAGGATTCGATTCAAAGCCTTTCATTTGCCTAAAGTCGAACATCTCCAAATTTAAAGAAAGCGACTTTCAACATCAGGGGGATCGGTCTGCCTTGCGGCGGCCAGGTCCGGTAACAGGGGCATAGCCGAATGGGTGATTCGCCCCCCTATCGGGAGTGCCACCCCGGCAACAGGGTAGAAAAGGGGGTTCCGGCTATCCCGGATTCTGCGCACGCCTTCGCCCCCGCTGCGCTGAATTCCAGATTGCTTCTGCGCACGCCTTCGCCCCCGCTGCGCTGAATTCCAGATTGCAGCTTTTAGGTAATAAAAAAACTTATACCTGATCTGGCCCTGCGTGAAGCTTAAGACCGAGTGCACGCACAACCTTCAGTACCGTGGCGAACTCCGGATTGCCTTCCGATGAAAGCGCCTTATAAAGGCTTTCCCGCCTTAATCCTGTGTCACGGGCAATCTGGGACATGCCGCGAGCACGAGCAATGGCTCCCAAAGCTTTCACAACTACAGCCGGCTCACCATCTTCCAAAGCGGCTTCTAGGTAAGCAGCCATATCTTCCACAGTTTCAAGATATTCGGCAGCATCATAAGGTCGAGTCTTTGTTTTTTTCATTATGGTCTCCTATAAAAAACGCGCTAATTTTAACGCCGTCCTGATATCTGTCGTCTGGGTACGCTTGTGACCGCCGGCAAGCAAAATTATCAACGACTGTCCACGCTGCATAAAATATATTCGATACCCAGGTCCAAAGTCGATCCGAAGTTCCGATACCCCTTCGCCCACCGGCTTGACATCGCCGGCCAATCCAAGCTGCAAGCGGTCAATGCGTGTTTGAATTCGTGCTCGCGCCTGGCGGTCTCGCAGCCCACTTAACCACTTGGCGAAAGTTTCAGTCTGCCGGATTTCCATCAAAACAAAGTGTATCCTATAAATTACAATTTAGCAAGTATCAAATCCATGTCAAGCGTCCCAAACTTTCAGAACGAATGTCATCCTTCAGAACAATCAAATTGGTTTTCGGAAGTTTGGTAAACGCTGACAAAAATGGCTGTTTGTGGGCTGGTATCCTGTGGAACAAGGGCGAAAGCTGTGATAAGAAAAGTTCCCTTCAGACGGTCTTTGCACTTTTTTTAAGGACCGCCAGGATCTATTCGATGATCGGAAATGTTTCATGTGTTTTCTGAAAATCATCCGCCAACTTTTGCACGGACGGCATCACCGAAGTGGCCATATCTTGCCCTCCACGCCGGTCTTCAGCAGAACGCGAGCCCGATGGCCGGTGGGTCAGATCTCGACGTTCATCCTGTCCAGAATCTTTTCCGCATGACTCAGCCGATCATGGAGAACACTGTCGTCCAGTTGGTTGACCAACTCGGAGAGCAGGGTTTCGATGCAAATCACAGCAGCCGCGATAGGGCTGAAGAAATAGTCGCCCTGAATCGATACGCTCAGGTAGTTCTTGGTTTCGTTGGTCAGGGGTGATGAAGGGCTGTCGGTGATGACAAATACATCCACGTTCTGCTCGCGGCAGATGCGGCAGGCTTCGACCGTGTCCCGGGTGTAGGGATTGACCCCGATGGCGATCAGCAGATCGCCGGATTGAAGCCGCGCCAGATCCTCGGCCAGGGTGTGTCCGGCCCGGCCGATCAGCGACACCCCGCTGTGGATCATCTTCATGTAGAAGCTCAAGTAATAGGCCAGCGCATAGCTGCTGCGAAGACCGATGATGTGAATCTCTCTGGCGTTGATAATGAGATTTACGGCACGCCGTAACTGCACCTCTTCGAAGGTGTCCGCCATGAGCATGACATTGCTCCACTCGTCCTCAATGACACGCTGTAGCAAACCGGATTTGTCGTCGGCCGCATCCGGGCCCTTTTCCAGAAATTTGCGCACCTGTTGGCTGTAGAAACGTTTGCGCTGCTGGACATGCCGGCGAAAGAGATTTCTCAGCCCGGGAAAACCGCTGAAGCCCAGTTTTTGGGCCAGCCGCGTCACCGATGAGATGTTGATGCCATTTTCCCGGGCAATTTCGGAAATGGACTTGGTCGCTGTTTCGTGGGGCTCATCGAGCATACGCTTGAGGACAGCCAGGTTTCGCTCGGTGAACCGCATTGCATGCTCGCCGCTGCGGATGCTGAAATAGAGGCGTTGAAGTTCTTCAATGCTATTGGGAGTAAAACTTTTCATCCGAGTTTTTTCCGCGAAAGTAAAGCCGCAGGCATGGCCTTTGCGGGGCCACAATTTCGCCTGTCAGTTTGGGATGTGCCTGTTAGTTCCGCGCAACAGGCCTGAGTGGCGCCCTTCCTTAAAGATTTGTCTCCGGAAGATCGTCGAGCCATCCGCTCGTGTCGGTAAGCGTACGCACCATCAGCCGGGAAACGTCGTCTTCGTTCCCGCTGCGGGCGTGCAGCTGCTTCAGAATGATCTTGTCACCGATCCGTCCGCAGATCTCCAACTTGCCGATGTCGTGGCCAATGATGTATTTGAAGCGCTTGGCATAACCGTCGAAATACCGGCGCGCCCGGTCTACGATGTCGACCCCTTCTTTGAGGGGCACCTGAAAATGATGCCGCACCCGGGCCACCGGCATGCATTGGTAGAGATAATAGGGATTGACACCAATGCGTAACAAGCCGTTCATCAGGTCCATGAGGGCCTCCACCGTATCATTGACGCCCCGGAGCAGCACGGCTTGGTTGTTGACGGTGATGCCGCATCGGCGCAGACGGTACACTGCTTCGCGGGCCACGGGCGTGATCTCACGTGCATGGTTAAAGTGCGTCGGCACGAAAAGGGTTTTGCGCTCGCCGAAATCCCTGAGCAGCGCCATAAGATCGTCGTCGAACAGGCGAAGCGGATAGCTGACCGGCACCCGGGAGCCGATCCGCACGTGGTTCAGATGGGGAATGTCGGCCAGGGCCGCCAGCATCTCTTCAAGAACCCGGGTGGGCAGCATGAACGGATCTCCGCCGGATAGAATGGCGTTGGTGATTTCCGGGTGATCGGCAATATAGGCTGCCGCATTGTGAAAATTCTTGACCGTCAGTTCGTTCGACAGCCCCACCATCCGTTTGCGAAAGCAATGCCGACAATACATGGCGCAGTATTCGGAAGTCACCACCAGGGCGGTATAACTGTATTTATGCAACAGCCCGTTGCCCTTGTTATGCTTGTCGTCCCCGTAAGGGTCGGCGGTAGTCTCCCCCATGGACCCGGCCACTACAAGTTCGGCGGCATCCGGAACGCACATTCGACGGATGGGGTCCTGGGGATCATCGGGGTCCACCAGGCTCAAATAGTAGCGGGGGATATTCATGGGGTGAATATCCGTGACGAGACGCAACTCCGCCTCTTCACGGCCGCCCAGGGGCAGGTAGGTTTTGAGCATGTCAACGGTTGTTATGTTGTTACGCAGCTCCCGGCGCCAATCCAGCCGCATCCAGTTGATGTCCTGAAGCGCCGTGAAATTTTCGGTCATTCTTGCTTTCACAGCAGGTTGCATGATGCCCTACTCCTTGGTATTCGGCGGCAAGCCGCCCGGACCGGTGTGGCGCCCCCGCCCTTCAGAGCGGGGCTCCCCTGTAAGGTCAGTACCTATTTCGAGACAGCTTCCCTCGACCCCGCCTTAAAAGGCGGGGCTTGCGGGAAGCGTTCCGGCCAGAATGCAAGGGTAAATTCCCCAGTCGGATCCTCGATCGGACCTGTGGCGGCGTGCGATATACGTTTTTGGTTATGATAAGGCGGAGATCGAGTCTAGTACCCCACGTGTTGCAAAAAGTTCTGCAGGCGTTCGCTGCTGGGATTCCTCAACAATGTTTGGGGGTCGCCGTCTTCTGAAATCCGGCCATTGTCCATGAACAACAGCCGTGAACCCGCCTTGCTGGCGAAGCTCATTTCGTGGGTGACCACCACCATGGTGATGCCCTGCTGAGCCACCGCGATCATTACATTGAGCACCTCCTCCCGCAGCTCCGGGTCGAGCGCCGAGGTCGGCTCGTCGAACAACATGATCTTGGGATTGATGGCGAGCGCCCGGGCAATGGCCACTCGCTGCTGCTGCCCTCCCGACAGTTCCGACGGATAATGGTGGCTGCGGTCCGCCAGGCCCACCTTTTGAAGGAGATCGTTGGCGACGCCGTGCGCCTCCTTCCGGGACATGCCCCGCACCTTTCGGGGCCCGAAGGCCACATTGTCCAAAGCGGACATGTGGGGAAAAAGGTAAAAGAGCTGAAAGACCATGCCGACTTCCTGACGCACTTCGCGAATCCGGTGCTTCTCGAGGGGCAAATGGATGCCATCGACGATCAATTCGCCGGAGCTGATCATTTCCAGCCCGTTGATGCAGCGCAGCAGCGTCGACTTTCCCGATCCCGAAGGGCCCACCAGGACGACCACTTCCCCCGGCTCGATGCTCAGGTCGATGTTGTGGAGTACCTCCGTCTCGCCGAAGCTTTTCCCGACGTCTTTGAACTCTATGAGTGCCGTCATACGATTTTTATCTTTCGCTCGATCAACCTGAGAACCATGGCCAGGGCGGAGGTCATGATCAAGTAGCAAACGGCGACCGCCGTCCAGATTTCCAGGGCCCTGAAGTTGCTGGCCATGATCTCCTGCCCCTGTCGGGTCAGTTCACCGACACCGATGACAATAAACAGCGAGGTGTCCTTGAGGCTGATGATGAACTGATTGCCCAGCGGGGGAATGGCCCGCTTGAATGCGATGGGTCCAATGACACTGGAAATCAGTTGCAGGCGGCTGATGCCCATCGCGATTCCGGCCTCGACGAGACCCCTGTTGACAGACTGCACCGCCCCACGCACGATTTCGGCCATGTAGGCCCCGGCGTTGATGATAATCGTAATGATCGCGGCGGTGAGGGAATCGAAACGGATGCCCTTTAGACCGGTGGTCACCTCCACCAGCATCGGCAGCGCGAAGTAGATAAACATGGCCTGAACGATGATCGGTGTGCCGCGGATCAGCTCAATGTAACCAATAGCCGCCTTCTGGCTGACGATCGCCAAAAAACGAAAAGAGCCGTAGCTCTCACCGCCCACCTCTCGGGTGCCGGCCAGGCGCATGAGCCCCGCCATGGTGCCGAGGACGAGCCCCCCGAGGATGCCGATGATGGTAATGTACCACGTCAGCTTGGCACCCTCGAGCAGGGCCGGGATGGAATCGACGATATACTTGAATTCAAAGCCCATATTAATGTCTTCCCGTGGTTGCCGTCGCGAGACGAAATATCCCTGAACAAGCGTCTTCCGCC
>JAFDGC010000033.1 GCA_019309485.1 Deltaproteobacteria bacterium
AATTTTAACCACAGGAATACATTGAGTATTTCGAGGATTAAAATTTGAGCCTGACGCAGAAATTGGGCAAAAAGGGGCGTTTTGCAAAGGTCTCACCCAATGAAAGGAGGCAGGACTATGAAAAAAAGGACCCTTTTGATCGGACTGTTGATTTTCGGCATTGTGTGCATGGGGATCTCCTTTTCTCCCGTGCCGGCGGAGGCCAAGGTCATCAAATTGACCTACAGCAACTTCTTTCCGCCCACCCATATCCAGAGCAAGCTGGCCGAAGCATGGTGCCGGGAAGTGGAAAAGCGCACCGGCGGTCAAGTCAAGGTGGAATATTATCCGGGTCAGACCCTGACCAAGGCCAACCAGTGCTACGACGGCGTCGTCCAGGGGCTTTCGGATATCGGTTTTTCCGTCTTCGCCTATACCCGGGGCCGTCGGTTTTTCCGTCTTCGCCTATACCCGGGGCCGCTTTCCGGTCATGGCCGCCGTGGACCTCCCCCTGGGCTATTCCAGCGGGAAGGCCGCCACACAAGTCATCATGCAGGTTTACGAACATTTCAAACCCAAGGAGCTCAACGACACGAAGGTCATGTACCTTCATGCCCATGGCCCCGGCCTTGTGCATTCCAAGAAACCCATCCGCAGCGCATTGGTGGTCCAAGCCCTGGGCGGCACCCCGGTGCCCAAACCCATGCCTGAAACCTATGAAATGCTTCAGAAGGGCGTGGTGGACGGCGCCGTGTATCCCCTCGAAGCCAACAAGGGATGGAAGTTGGGAGAAGTGACGGGATACTGCACCGCCGCCTTCAGCGCCGCGTATACCACGTCCTTTTTCGTGGTCATGAACAAGGATAAGTGGAACGCCCTCCCCCAGGAAGTGCAAAAGGTCATCGAGGAAATCAACGCGGAATGGGTGACAAAGCACGGGAAAGCCTGGGATGTCAGCGACATGGAGGGGATTCAGTTCTTCCTGAACCAGGGGGGACAACTCATCGGCGTGGACGCCAAGGAGCAGGCCCGCTGGAAAAAGGCCGTGGAACCCATCCTGAATAACTACATCAAAGAGACCAGCGCCAAGGGCATTAATGCCAAGGAAGTGGTGGATTTTACCGCCAAAGCCTTGGCGGAAGCCCAGTAACGGACATGCGAGCACATAAGGGGGGCGCCGCCCCCCTTATGCTTTGGGAAAAGATGGCATCGTGAAAAATATTTTCCGGAAAATCATGGTGCGTCTCCGCCTCGTATGCAAAGTGGGCGGCGCCTTTTGCCTGGCGGGGATGACGCTGCTGACCTGTGTGGACGTGGTGGGGCGCAAACTGGGACACCCCATCTTCGGGTCTGTGGAACTGGTGGGTTTCATGGCCACCCTTGCCGCCGCCCTGGCCCTTCCCTATACCCACCACGTCCAGGGCCACATCGGCGTGGAGATCGTGGTCAAGAATTTTTCCGAAAGGACCCAGAAGACATTCGACTTTTTCACCAATATCCTGGGGTTGGTGTTCTTCTCCCTGGTCACATGGCGGATGTTCGTCTATGCCGGGACCATCCGGGCATCGGGAGAGGTCTCCATCTCTTTGAAATTCCCGGAATACTTGATCATCTTAGCCGTCGCCGTATCCTTTCTCATCTTTGTCCTGACCATTTTCGAAGAAATCGTTTCCATATCCAGACAACTCAAGGAGAAATCGTGAGCCCCACCCTCATCGGCGTCCTCGGGATCCTTTTCATGCTGGCGCTTTTCATGACGCGGATGCCCGTGGCCTACGTCATGGCCATTGTCGGCTTCCTGGGATTC
This sequence comes from Deltaproteobacteria bacterium, assembly GCA_019309485.1. Classification (GTDB taxonomy): domain Bacteria; phylum Desulfobacterota; class Desulfobacteria; order Desulfobacterales; family UBA2156. The sequence continues at coordinate 1,787 of JAFDGC010000033.1, forward strand.
AGCTTGATGATCTCCCTCAAAGGCGGCCTGGGGCTTTTGTCCCGGAGCATCTACGAAACCTTTGCCTCCTATGGCCTGACCACCATCCCCCTGTTTATTCTCATGGGCCAGCTTGCCTTCAACTGCGGGATCGGCCGGCGCCTCTACGACACCGCCTACAAATTTTTTGGTGCCATCCGGGGCGGCCTGGCCATGGCCACGGTGACGGCCTGCACGGCCTTCGGCGCCGTCTGCGGTTCGAGCCCGGCAACGGCGGCCACCCTGGCCACGGTGGGTCTTCCGGAAATGCGTCGATACGGATACGCCGATGAACTCTCCGCCGGATCCGTGGCATCCGGCGGCGGCCTAGGCATGATCATGCCCCCCAGCGTGGTGCTTATTGTATACGGCATCCTCACGGAACAATCCATCGGGGCGCTTTTCGTGGCCGGCATCCTCCCCGCCATCGTCATTACCATTCTTTTCATCCTGTGCATCCTGGTCTGGTGCCGGTTCCAGCCGGAACAAGGGGCCCCCGGCGAACGGTTCACCTGGCGCCAGCGCATCCGGTCCCTGACGAACATGGGGGACACCCTCCTCGTCTTCCTCCTGGTCATGGGAGGGCTTTTCTATGGTCTTTTCACGCCGACGGAAGCCGCCGCCGTGGGCGCTTTCGGCGTTTTCGCCGTAGCCGCTGTGCGGCGACGCATCACCTGGGAGGGAATCGTCAAGTCCTTATACGAAACCCTTCGGACCTCCTGCATGGTCATGTTCCTGATTGCGGGTGCGGTGATCTTCGGAAAATTTTTGGCCGTGACCCGGATTCCCTTTAACCTCGCCTCATGGATCGGGGGACTGGACCTTCCGCCCTACCTGATCCTTTCGGCCATCATCGCCGTTTATTTCGTCGGGGGCTGCGTGATGGACGCCCTGGCCCTGGTCATGCTGACAATCCCCATCTTCTATCCTGTCATCATGGACCTCGGCTACGATCCTGTCTGGTTCGGGGTCATTATCGTGCTCGTCACCCAGATGGGAGTGATCACGCCGCCGGTGGGCATCAACGTGTACGTGGTGTACGGCGTCTCCCAGAGTGCCGTGGGGGGGATCCCCCTGGAAAGAATCTTTAAAGGCATCCTGCCCTTTTTGGTCGCAATCATCGTCGGCACCGCGTTAATGGTGATCTTTCCCCAGATCATCTTATACCTTCCCAACAAGATGTACTGAGAAAAGGCGATCCATGGATCCCGGCCAACCCTACTGGAATCCTCACCTCGAACAGCTTTCCCGGCACCGCCTGGCGGCGCTTCAGCTGGAGAAGTTCAAAAAGATTTTCACCTGGGCCTATGAACGCTCCCGGTTCCACCGCCGTCTTTACGACGCCGCAGGAGTCACTCCCGAAGATATCCGAACGACAGCGGATATCCGGCGCGTCCCCAAGGTTGAAAAATCCATGATGCGCGATATTCAAAGAAAAGAGCCTTTCCCCTACGGAGACGCCCTGTGCGTTCCTCTCGAAACGGTGACCGAATTCCGACAGACCAGCGGCACCACAGGACAGCCCGTCTACCAGCCCGATACATGGCAGGACTGGGAATGGTGGGCGGAGTGCTGGTCCTACATCCTCTGGGCCCAGGGCTACCGCCCCCGGGACCGGGTCTTCATCCCTTTTGGGTACAACGTGTTCGTGGCCTTCTGGGCCGGGCACTACGCCGCGGAAAAAATCGGCTGCGAAGTGGTTCCGGGAGGGGTTTTGGACACCCCGGCCCGGATTCTGAAGATCCAGGAACTCCAGGCCACGGCCATGATGGCAACCCCCACATACGTCCTGGGCATGGCGGAAACGGCCCGAACGAAACTGGGCATCGACCCTTCGCAGTTGACCATCGAAAAGATCACCTGCGCCGGAGAACCGGGTGCCGGTATCCCCAGCACCAAGAAGCGCATGGAAACGGCCTGGGGCGCCAGGGTCTTCGACCATGCCGGCGCCACCGAAATCGGGGCATGGTCCTATGAATGTGCGCCCCAACCCGGCGGCCTTCATGTCAACGAGGCCTTTTTCCTCGTGGAAATCGAAGACATGGAAACCGGAGAAATCATCGAGACGCCGGGACGAAGAGGGAAAATGATCATCACGGCCCTGGACCGTTTGGCCCAGCCGTGCATCCGGTTCGACTCCAACCGGCGGCCATCGAGGAAGTAGTCCGGGGCGTCGACGGCCTGGGGGACGAATTCGAGGTGGTGGTGGACCGGCTGGGGGAAACGGATCGGATCAAGCTCAAGGTGGAGATCCTCCCGGAAGTTCAAAACCGGCAACAGGAAATCGAAGCCGCTTTGAAGGATCAGCTGCGCCTCAAAACGAACCTGGCCTACCGCATTGAATTTTACGGCCTTGGCAGCCTTCCGCGTTACGATGTGAAAGCCAAGCGGTTCAAGGACCTGCGAAAAGAGAAAGGATAGGATGTGACCCGGATCGGAACCCAAAAGGAAGAACCCGGACGCGTCGTTCCGGACATCCGTACCCTGATCCCCCATGTCCAGGCGATCCGGGACGCGGCACAACATCTGCATCGGCTCGGGGATACATTCCCCGCGATATCCAAAAACGCCGCCCGGATCCTGGCGAGCCTCCGGATGATCGAGCTCAATGTCCCGGAGATCCCGGAGGATCCCCGCACCGCCGACACCCCATAAATCGGGATCGGAATCGAGATCGGGATCGAAAAAAGCGCCGCACCCAAGGCGCGCAAATCCTTCAGTGTGCGGCGTACTATTCGCTGCGATGCAATGATTCACCCTGTTCAATCGGCTTTGCCGTCTCGCAAAGCGAGAATTTGACAGGGCAGGGATACCGCGCAACGCCGCAGGCGGGCTTTTTACGAAGCCATCAATAGAATGGAAATTTTTCCCAGAAGGACGGATCCTTTTTCTTCCAGCCCGGACCGAATTTTTTGTCGCAAAAGGCGGCCATCCGGTCAAACCATTTTCCCCAGGGGCTTTTCCCTTCCTTTTGGGCGATCAGGATATCTTCGAGGAAAGAGACGATATCGATCATCTCCTCCTTGGGAATAAAATACGCCGCCCCCTTTTCATAGGACCGGATGATACTGTCGGGGCTCAAGGCGTGTGCCGTGAGCATGACCGCGGTCACGTGTCGTGCCCGGGCGATTTCCAAAAGCCGATAGCCGTCCACCCCCATGATGTCCAGGACGGCCAGGTCGAACGGTTGGGTTTCAAGCAATGCTTCGGCCGATTCAAAATCGGACGCCTTTTCCACCCGGCACATGGAAAGGAGCTCGGCCAGGGTATCGAGGATATCCGGCTCGTCGTCGACCACGAGAATCCGTTTCCCTTTTAAGAGGCCTGGATCGGTCATCCCTTTTCCTTTCTTCCGGTGATACTGCGCTGCATTTTCCTTGACAAACCGCGTTCCGGTTCATACCTTATCCAGCTTTTCATTAAAATCAACCACAAGTTTTATAACGGATATGAAAATCGACAACCGACACGTCAGAAACATCGGTATCAGCGCCCATATCGACGCGGGGAAGACCACGCTCACGGAGCGCGTCCTGTTTTATACCCAGCGTATTCACGCCATTCACGACGTGAAAGGAAAAGACGGGGTGGGCGCCACCATGGACTTCATGGAACTGGAAAAGGAACGGGGGATCACCATCGCCTCGGCCGCCACTTATTGCCGGTGGAAAGAGCACGATATCAATATCATCGACACCCCCGGCCACGTGGATTTCACCATTGAAGTGGAACGTTCCCTGCGGATCCTGGACGGCGCCATCCTGGTTCTGTGTTCTGTGGGGGGTGTGCAATCCCAGTCCATCACCGTCAACCACCAGATGAACCGCTACCGGATCCCCTGCATCGCCTTCATCAACAAGTGCGACCGGGTCGGCGCCAACCCCGCCCGGGTGGCCCGCCAGATCAAAGAGAAGCTCGGGCATCACGCGGTGCCCCTCCAGCTTCCCATCGGCCTGGAAGCCGGCTTTTCGGGTGTGGTGGACCTGATTTCCATGAACGCCCTGTATTTCGACGGGGACAAGGGAGAGAGCGTCCGCGTCGAACCGATCCCCGAATCCCTCCGGGAGGAAGCCGAGAAAAGCCGGGAGACCCTCATCGACAGCGTTTCCCTGTTTTCCGACGAACTCATGGAGGCCGCCCTGGAAGAGCGCATCACCGAGCCCATGCTGATGGCCGCAGTACGGAAAGCCACCCTCGCCCGGAACATCATGCCGGTTCTTTTGGGTTCGGCGTATAAAAACAAAGGGGTCCAGCCCCTTTTGGACGCCGTCACCCGGTTTCTCCCCTCCCCGGTCGACGTGACGAACACGGCGGTGGATGTGAAGCGGGAAAACACCGTCGTCGAGTTGAAAAACGATACAGGCGCCCCCCTCGTGGCATTGGCCTTCAAGCTGGAAGACGGTCCTTACGGACAACTGACATACATTCGCGTGTACCAGGGAACCCTTTCCAAGGGGGACACGGTGCAAAACGTGCGGACAGAAAAAACCCTCAAGATCGGGAGGGTGGTGCGTATGCACGCGGACCGGATGGAAGACATCGAGGCCATCCCCGCCGGGTATATCGGCGCCCTGTTCGGGGTCGACTGCTACTCGGGGGATACCTTCGTGAAGCCGGGGCTCGGGATTTCCATGACTTCCATGCATGTCCCGGAACCCGTGATCTCCCTAGCCCTCTTCCCCCAGGGGAACAAGTCCCAGATGAACATCGCCAAGGCCCTGGAACGCTTCACCAAGGAAGACCCCACGTTCAAGACGCACGTGGATGAAGAATCCGGGGAAACCATTATTTCGGGGATGGGGGAACTCCACCTGGAAATCTACGTGGAGCGAATGCGACGGGAATACCAGGCGGAGGTCACCACCGGCATGCCGCGGGTGGCCTACCGGGAAGCCATTACCCAACGGGCGGATTTCGATTACACCCACAAAAAACAAACGGGCGGATCCGGCCAGTACGGGCGCGTGGTGGGGTACATGGAACCGGCCCTGGGAGAAGACTTCGCTTTCGAAAGCCAGGTGGTGGGCGGCGCCATCCCGAAACCCTTTTTGGCCGCTTGTGAAAAAGGCTTCCGCAACTGCCTGAAAAAGGGCCCTTTCATGGAGTATCCGGTGATCGGGATCAAGATCGTGGTCCAGGACGGGAACACCCATCCTGTGGATTCTTCGGATGTGGCCTTCCAGGCCGCGGCCCGGGGGGCCTTCATGCAGGCCTTCCATAAAGCCCGGCCCATGCTCATGGAACCTGTCATGAAAGTCGTGGTGGAGACCCCCACGGAGTTTCAAGGGGGTGTCATGGGATCCCTGAACCAGCGCCGGGGAATCATCGAGGGCGCCCAGGACGAAGGACTTTTCAGCGTCATCGAATCCCGGGTGCCGTTATCCGAAATGTTCGGCTATTCCACGGTACTCAGATCCCTGACCCAGGGGAAAGCCCAGTTCACCATGGAGTTTTCCAGTTATCAACCGGTCCCGGCCGCCGTCGCCGAAGCCCTCGCCAGGAAAAAGACCGACCCGAAAGGAAAGTCGCAATGAAAACGCCCCACGCATTGCCGCCGGAGGTGCATCCATGAATACGCCGTTGCCCCCATTCGCCAACCCCTTGACGCACCTCGGCTATGAGGAGACAAAGCTCCTCAAGCCCCGGGCCTTCAGCGCCGTTTGCGCGCGCCCCGGAGTGGGAAAAACCGCCTTTTTGGTGCAAATGGCCTTGTGGGCCATGTCCAGGAAAAAAAACGTTCTCCATGTGAGCCTGGGGGATCCCATTAAAAAGGTGGACCTGTGGTACCAGGATCTTTTTTCCCATATCGCCCGCCGGTCGGCGCTTCCGGATGCCGCCGCGGCATGGCCGACCTTTCTTCCCCGCCGCTTCATCATGACCTTCCGGGTGGAGGGATTCAGCGTCCCCAAACTCGAAGAGCGGCTGGCGGACCTGGTGGAACAACAAATTTTTACCCCTCATGTCATCGTCATCGACGGAATCGAGTCCGACAGTGCATTGCATGCCTTCACGGCGGAATTGCAAAACCTGGCCCGGAAGTTCTTGCTCCCGGTCTGGATTTCCGTCCGGATCCAGGAATACCCTTCCACCCAAGAAGGACATCCCCCTTCCACGCCCTTGCCCGAATCGAATGCATCCTTTGAATCCATCGTCTGTATCGAGGGCGCCGCGGACCGCATCCATGTCCGCGGGATCAAAGGCGGCACCCCCCAGGCATTGGGCACGACCCTTTCCCTGGATCCCGCCACCCTCCTTTTGACCACCGAAAAAGCATCCTGAGGGATGAACGCGCTACGGACGGAACACCCCCTTTAACCGCTTATTGACTTGAACAAAGAAATCGGTTAAAAACAGATCGATTCCATTGGGCACGGATCCGGATACGCGCCTTTTATCCCGCCTTTTGCAATGCCGCCGGCCCTGGATGAATGCGTCCATGTGCGGGAAGGGGCGGTGTATAACGGGGAAAAGGGGGGAAAGGATCTATAGGGGGCCGTAGGATGCATTGTGTACTGCTAAATGCGGATTACACCTTCTTGAACATGGTCCACTGGAAACGGGCCATGTGCCTCATCGCCAAGGGGAAGGTGCAGGTACTCCGGGAGTCGGAAAAGACGATTCACGGTGCGGAGGGCCTGGCAATGCGCATTCCCGCGGTGATGCGGCTCATCAAGCTGATCCGCACCCTTTACAGGAACCGGATCCCCTTCAGCAAGAAGAACGTCCTGATCCGGGACGGATTCCGGTGCGCCTACTGTGGGGCGCAAAAAACACCGCTGACCATCGATCATATCATCCCGAGGGCCCGGGGCGGAACCACGTGCTTCGAAAACTGCGTGGCATCCTGCAGAACGTGCAACACGCGGAAAGGGTCGAGTGTTCCCAGCGAAGTGAATATGTTCTTGAAGACCAAGGCGTACCAGCCCACCATCGCCGAATTTCTGCGCATGAAGATCCGGAATCTCGGTCTCTATGACGTGTTGAAGGAGCTGGGAATTTACTAGAACCTAGTTGAGCGATTTTCGAGTTTGCCGCAGATACGGGGTCTTTTTCCGTTTCGATACCGACCGATACCGATTTCGCTACCGATACCGATTTTTGGGGCAGTGGTTCTCCTTTTGCAAACGCCGTTGGTCAGCTGGTGGTGTTTTTTGTCAGGATCTCGTAGGCGGACTGGATCTCCTTGAATCGTTTTGCGGCCAGTGCCTTGAACTCTTCCCCCAAGTGATCCACCTTGTCGGGATGATATTTGTTTGCCAGTTCCCGATACGCTTTTTTGATCTCCTCCGAAGATGCCCCCGGCCTAACGCCGAGCACGGTATACGGATCGGTGGCACGACTCCCGGATTCCCCCCGAGTCCCGGTGGTGCGTTCCTCCGCCGGCCGGTTTTTATACCGTTGTTTGTAAAGATAACGCCACAGCAATCCGAGAATGGCGATATCGTCGAGCCATCCCCATCCCGCCAGAAGATCCGGAACCACGTCATAGGGAGACAGCACATACAACAGGGCCAGCAGGAGCAAAAGCAGCTTCATGCGCCCGCCCGTTGCCTTCCCGGTTTTAAAAACCGTCCTTTCCGGGAAATCCTTGTGCCGGATGCGTTTTCCATGCTATGAATCCCTACCCTTTGCGGGTGGAAAAGCGACGCCCATGAAAAACAAAGACAAAAAGCACACGGCCTTGTCGGTGCCGGAACGGGCCTGGATCCTCTATGATGTCGCCAATTCCGCATTTATCCTCATCCTTGTCACCACGGTGATGCCCATCTTTTTTAAAGATGTGGCCGCCGAAGGGATCCCCCCCGCCATATCCACAGCCCACTGGGGCTTTGCCGTATCCTTTTCCTCCCTTGTATTGGCCGTCATGGCACCCGTAATGGGGGTGCTGGCCGATTACCGGTATATGAAAAAGCGCTTCTTCAACTCTTTTCTGGGCGCGGGTATATGCTTCACCCTCTTGTTGATGACGGTCCGGGAGGGAGAATGGCGCATGTGCTTATTCCTGTTTGTCTTGGCCAAGATCGCCTATTCGGGCGCCAACCTCTTTTACGACGCCTTCCTGGTGGACGTGACGTCCAAGGGCCGCATGGATCGGATCTCTTCCGCCGGCTTTGCCTGGGGATACATCGGGGGGACGGTCCCCTTTCTGATGGTCATCGGCATCCTTTTCGTGACGATTCCCTCCGGCGGATCGGCGGCGGTTTCCACTTTTTCCGCAAAAGCCGCCTTTTTGATCACGGCGCTCTGGTGGGGTCTGTTTTCCCTCCCCATGGTAAAACAAGTTCACCAGATCCACTATCTTCCCCCCTCGGCATCCCCCATCCGGGAAAGCTTCGCCCGGCTTTTCACCACGCTGAAAAACATCCGAAAACACAAAAACGCATTTTTTTTTCTGGCGGCGTATTTTTTTTACATCGACGGTGTGGATACCATCATTACCATGGCCGCCGCCTACGGCCGCGATATCGGGCTGGGGGTGGCCACGCTGATCCTGGCAATCCTCATGATCCAGGTGGTGGCATTTCCCTTCGCCCTTCTTTACGGGCATCTTGCGTCCCGTTTCTCCACCAAGCGCCTCTTGTTCGCGGGGATCTTCGTGTACATGGTCATCACCCTGTTGAGCTTTTTCCTTCCGGTGCTTCCCACGCCCGGCGCGAAAACAGTCATGTTCTGGGTGCTGGCCTTCATGGTGGCAAGCTCCCAGGGGGGCATCCAGGCCCTGAGCCGCTCTTTTTTCGGAAAGCTGATCCCGGCCCACCGATCCGCTGAATTTTTCGGATTCTACAACGTCTTCGGTAAGTTCGCAACCATTGGGGGCCCCTTTCTCATGGGTTTGGTGAGCCGGCTCACCGGGCATTCCCGGTACGGGGCATTGAGTCTCCTGGTGTTGTTCGCAATCGGCGCTGTAATTTTAGCCAGGGTGGAGTCCGTCGCCCCGGGAGAAAATTCCACATAACCGGACCGGAAGGGTCCGGTTTCGAGGTTTTACGCGTTTATCGATTTTCAAGGAAAAGAGGCGTCATGGCACAGATGCTTACAACAAAGGAGGTGGCCCGGTTCCTCAATATTAATGAAAAGATGGTTTACTCCCTGGTTTCGGAAAAGGGGCTGCCGGCCGCCAAAGTCACCGGCAAGTGGCTTTTTCCCAAGCACCTGGTGGAACAATGGATCGAGGCGAACACCCTCAACTATCCGGATACCAGAACCCCCCTTCCCCCCTACCCGGGGCTTCTCATCCTTGCCGGCAGCAACGATCCGCTTCTCGAAAAGACCCTGTTTCTCTTCAACCGGACCCAGACGGCACACATGGCCGTTTTTGGAAACGTGGGCAGCATGGGAGGGCTCCAGGCCCTGCGGCAAAACCGCTGCCATATGGCCGCAAGCCACCTCCTCCAGGATGACGAAACGGATTACAATTTCGATTTCGCTTCCCGGGAGCTTTCCAATATGCCGGCGATCCTCAACTTCTGCCGGCGGGAACAGGGGATTTTACTCCGGAAGGGAAATCCCAAAAAGATCCGATCCGTTTCCGATCTCGGCCGGCCGGAGATTCGAATCGTGAACCGAGCTCCTGGGACCGGGACCCGGCTCCTTTTGGACCGGGAACTGTCCAAGGCCCGAATTCCCCCTAAAACCGTGAAGGGGTATGACCATGAAGTTCAAGGTCACATTCCGGTTGGGCTGGAAATCCTTTCAGGGAACGCGGACGCGGGGCCGGGAATCCACGCCGTCGCCGCCATGCTTGATCTGGACTTCATCCCGCTGCGATGGGAACGATTCGACTTGATGGTCGCCAAGGATCGTTTCTTTGACGAAGGGGTGCAGTTGTTCCTCGGCTTCCTCCATGAAGACGCTTTCCGGCAGGCTGCAGCCGCCCTTTCCGGTTATGACCTGAGTCTCACGGGAAAAATGGTTTACCCCTCCGCCCCTTGTTGAAAGACTCACCTGAACTTGGATACGGCCGCCTTGACGGCCTCTCCCAGGGCGTTCCACGCTTTTTCGATCCCCGTCTTTAGGTCTTCCCATGCATCTTCGCCGGTGTCTTTGAGTTCCTGGAGTTTTTTCGCCGCCGTCTTTTGTTTCGCCTTCAATTCCTCGAGGATCTTGTAATACTTGAGTTGTTGCTCCGCCTTGGCCTTGTCGGCCTTCAGCTTGAGTTTCTCGATTTCTTTTCCCCATTCGTCCAGTTGGGCCTTCAGCTTTTTTTCGTAGGCTTTTTTTCTGCTCGTTGCTTTCCTCCTCTGGTGAGAAAATTTCTGCACTATCCTGCCGGATCGAGTCGGTTTCGTCCTGGCTAAATCTAGTGCGGATTCCCTTTGATTCAAGGGGAAAAACAATCGGCGCATCCTTTTGAGATCGCTCGCCGTATCGGATGGCAGGTACTGGCGGGTCTTTTGGAAGGGGTTCCGGGGCAGGACTATTCGGGCGGGTGGGGATCTTCGTCCTCATGGATTCTGCTGATCAGATTCAGATCCAGGATCGTATCGTCCACGCCTTTCAGCTCGATGAGGTTGAGAATCTGATTCATCGCCATGGCAAGGAGTTGTACATGGTCGGTTTTGAGGTCGGCGAGTTGTTCGATGATCTTTTTTTCAATGGGATCCGGCAAGCGTCGGCTCAGGTCCGCCCCTTCTTCCGTGAGGCGGATGAGGACCACCCTGCGGTCTTTCGGCTGTCGGTCCCGGTGTACCAGCGTTTTTTTTTCGAGACGATCGATGATGCCGGTGATGTTGGACGGCGTTACATACAGCCAGCGGCTCAAGTCCGCCGAAGACATGGGGCCCTGGTGAAAAAGTGTCCTCAGAACGGCGCTCTGGGCGCCGGTAAGCCCGTACTGGCGTCCGATTTTTGACGATTCGATATATACTGCCCGCACCAGCTTCCGGATCCCCCCGACGATTTGATGGACCAACTGTGCGTTTTCCGTGTGCATGGAGTTCTCCTTCGGGTTCTCGTTCTAATACTATAAATTTCAATCGTCAATATTTAAACAAAGACCTTTATGAAAAACTGCCCATCTTTATCATTCCGGCGAAAGCCTGACCCCTCAGGCCCTCGAACCCTCGAACCCTTGACCCCTCGACCCCTCGACCTCTTGACCCCTTTGTTCCCGACATTCGATACCGATTTCTATTTCGATACCGATTCGTTTTTGATCCCGGAAACCCCGCCGCAGAGGAGAAAACGGCGGAAGCAAAAGCAATTGAAGCGGTTCCGGTGTGATCAAAAGGTATACCCGATGGAAAAATGGATCCGTCCCGCGCTTTCGTCTTCTTTGCGGTCCAGCTTGTGGCCGTACATGAGGCTGATGGGCCCCACGGGGGTGATGTAGCTCAAACCCACACCCAGGGAAGAACGAAAGCCGTCGTCTCCTTCCTCTTTTTCCGCATCCCGGACCGCACCGAAATCGTAAAAGAGCGAAGCTTCAAAACCGGCCCCCAGGGCATACCGGGCTTCCATGTTTCCGAAAAGTTCCACGCGGCCGCCCATGGCGTTCCCCGCCGCATCCGTCCGGAGTTTGTTTTCGTGAAAGCCGCGAACGCTCCCCAACCCTCCCAGGTAGAAGAGCTGATCGTCGGCCACGTCGTCGCCCGGGGAGTAGGCGTGCATCAACCCGGCCCCGGCCCTTGCGGCCAGCGTCAGGCGGTTCACCGGCGTATAGTAATACCGGGCCTCCAGGCGATACCGGAAAAAATCGTCAATGGTGTTGTCGAGTCCCTTTGAAGCGTCCACGGATGTTCTGGCGATGAACCCCTTTTTGGGCCGGATCGTGGAGTCCACGGACGTATAATCCAAAGACGGCGTGACCACGAAGAGGGTTCTCGGTTCATACTGCTCCTGGTCTTCCGGCGGGATCGGTTCGTCATTTAACCGGTATTGCTTTCTGGCCTCGTAGCGGAAGGCCAACCCGGCACGCACCGTTTCCGAAACGGGCTTTTGAAATCCGAGGGTCCCTCCGTAGTTCCGAATCCCGAAGATCTGATTCTTTTTCTCCTGTTTTTCGGTGAAAAGCGTTCCGGAAGCGGAAATGCCGCTGCGGAAAAAATCCGGATCCGAAATTCCGGCTTCCCCGCGATGGCTGATCCGGCTGTAATCCCCGCCCAACCAGATGCGCTTGTTGACGCCGAGAAGATTCCTGTTTTCCAGCCGGCCCAACAGGTAATACTCCCGGGCGGTATCATAACCAGCGCCGATTTCAAAAAGATAGGGCCTTTTCTCGGCCACATGGAACATCACATCGACTTCATCTTTTTTCTCTTCGTATCCCACCAGCTGGAGATCGGCGCCTTCCAGGGCCTGGATGCGGGAAACATTTCGAGTGGACTCAAAGATTTTCTTTAAAGAAAAGACCTCTTCTTGTCTGATCGCCAGCCTGTCGGCGATCACGCTCTTCCGGGTCCGGAAATTGCCCCGAACGTAAATACCTCCCACCGTGACAAAGGGGCCCTCATGGATCTCATAAAGGATGTCTGCAACGGTCTCCTGGTCGCGCAGCGTCGTCGCGGCCGAAACCCCCGAATACGGATACCCTTTTTCCGAGATCACCGCCGCCAGGGCGTTCTTGTCGCTGGTCACCATGTATTCCCGGTAAGGCACACCGGGTGTAAGGGAAACCAGACGCATCGCCTCTTCTTTTGTGAGCACCGACAACCCATGGAACGCAACGTCTCCCACAAGGGTTTGCACCCCTTCTTCGATGTGCAACAGGATATCCACCCACCGAAGATTTTTTTCAGGATCCTTTTCAATGGTCACGGTGTCTTTGAGTGTTATCTTTCGATATCCGTTTTGGTAATATAACTCCTTGACGGCACGTTTGTCTTCCTCCCACGTTTGCGAAGAAAACGCGCCGGACGCCCTCAACCCGGGCGGCCGCGTCAACAGTTTGTCTTTTATCCGCTCTTCTTCAATGGCGCGGTTTCCCTGGATGGCCAGGCGCTTCACCAGAAAACGGGGCCCTTCGTCGATACGGATCCGGATGCTTCTGACGAACCGGTCATCTCTTTTTTCGGTTTCATCCGAAACATTCACCTCCACCCGGGAAAACCCGGCGTTTTTGTATCGGTTTTGAATGGTACGGATCCCTCTTTTCAGCGCCAGGTCACCCTTGTTTCCCCGTTGAAAAAGCGGAAGGTCCTTTTTCAAGGTGGCGTCCGAAAAGGCCGTATTTCCCGTAAACAGAATCTCGTAGCGGGGCCCTTCCCGGATCCGAAGGACGATGTCCACGGTTTTGTTTTCCGCATCCTTTTCCACGGCCGGTTCCACCGTGACATCCGCGTAGCCATGGTCCCGATAAAGGTTGATGACCGTCTTCACGTCCCGTTTCAGATCCGCTTTAACAAATCGGGACATACCGGCGAAAAGCGTTAAGGCCTGCCAGGTTTTCAGCCGCGGCAAAAGCCCCATATCGGAAAAAAACCGGTTTCCCTCCAGGGTTACCCGATGGACGCGATAATACGGACCCTTCTCGATGGAAACGGTGACAAGGGTCCGGCCGTCTGCCGGGTCCTGCCGGGCGGCAACATGGACCTGCGGGTGGATGTAGCCGTCGTCTTGAAATCGCCGAAGGATGTCTTTTTCCCATTTGGAAACCTTTTTGGGATCAAAGGGGTCGGCCACGCGGATATCCATTGCATTGAGGACATCGCGTTCCAGGAGGGGAAACTCCCCGTCGATTTCGATTGCCTTGATCAGCGAAAACGACGTCAGCTCGAAAACGACTTTGCGCCCGCCGGGAACGTCCATGGGATCCGGGACATGGACCTTTCGAAACAAACCGGATCTTTTAAGCGCCTCGATGCTTTCCTGAAGCGCGTCGATGGAAAAGGGATCCCCGACGTCGATGAAAATCAATCGCTTCGCCAGGGCTTGGAGCTTGGGAGCGTCGGGCGACGGGTCCTGCACAAGGACGGTGATCTCGGAAACAATTCGATCCCGTCCGGAAACCTCCGGCCGGCAGGGGGAAGAAAAACCCAAAACAAGCATCACCAGCCAAAAAACACCCGCAGAAACAAACCACCGGCATCCTTTCTTACGCATCAGGCAGCCCTACCGGAACTCCAGCCGATACACCATCTCGGCCCCGAAATTCCCCGTGTTTTCCTGGTAGGCGGAGACGGCCACGTTTTCGAGGAGCCGGTACTCGGACAGGGCCCGCTGGAGGGTTTCCCCGCCCCGGGCCTCCACGGTGTACTTTACGGTGAGGCGCTTGGAAAGCTCTTTTCCCACCGTGACTTCCACCGCGTCCGCGCCGGAAGCCTCCTCTTTTTCCAGATACCGGGTTTCGAACACATCCAGACCGGTGGTCTCTTTGACTCTGTCCCCCAGTATTTCCGAAGCCAGCTGGGCGGCCAGCGCCTTCGAGCTGATCCATGTCCCGCCTTCTTCCCGGATCATCTCCCGCCGGGTCTTTCCCAGGGTCAAAAGCATGAGAATATCCTCGTCGCTTTCCGGTGGGGTCGATGTCTTGGTGAAGACCAATTCGTCGGGGGTGCCGGAAATGCTCAGCAGGATCGTCCAGTCGCGCACCTTGATCCGGCTCTGAATGTCGATGGCCGGCTCGATACGATACGGATTGACGAAATCGATGACGCCCCGGGTGATCTCGAATTCCCGTCCCAAAAAGGCGACGGTCCCTTCTTTCACCCGGGCGGTCCCGAGAAGTCGGGGCTGCACGGGCGTTCCTTTGACCTGGAGATCGGAAACGATGTTCAAAAGGGCCAGGTTGTTGTCCACCACAAAGGGATTTTTCTGGCGGATGGAAATGTCCAGTTGCATGTGCTGCAATATCGGATCCACGCTTTCAGGGGAAGGTGGAGCGGGTTCCCGTGTTTCTTCGATTTTCCTTTCCAGAAGATTGAGCTTGACGTCCTTGTAGTAAAGCCCTTCCGCCAGTACAAGTTCCCCGGAAAGCAACGAGTTCTCCCGGTTTCCGTCCAAAGAAAGACGGCCGTCCAATGCAATGTCGAGGGTTCCCGGAATGCTCAAAGGAATTGCCGAGGCATCCAGCGTGAAGGAAAAGGCGGACGGCGCCCATCCGTCAATGGCCGCCTGGCCCCGGAGGTCGAACCGGCCTTTCCCGATTTTACCGGAAAGGGCATCCACCCTCACGGCATCCGGGGTGATCCGGATCACTGCAGCCCCGTCGCGGATCTCTCGAAAAAACCCGGGGGGTGTCAGCTTGACTTCCTTCAACGTCAGGTTCCCGGAAATCTCCGGGGACGCCGCGGCGCCCCGGATCGTTGCCACAAGCGCCGCCCGGCCGGCGACGTTCCCCATCCAGGGGACCAGGGGGCTTAGGCCCTTCAAGGGGATGGCGGCATCCAGGGTCAGGTCCATATCCCCTTTCAGTGTCGCCCGCCCTCGGATATTCGCATGCCCTTGGTCCAACAGCTTCAGGCGGACATTCTCGGCCGCCACCTCGGACCCGGCCAGAGAAGCCTTGAAGCGTTGGCTTTGCACCAGTCTTTTTTCATCCCAAAACAGCTCCAGGCGGGAAAGGTCGACTTCGGCATCGATCTTTTCCGGATGTTTCACGTTTCCCCGGCCGGAGACAATCCCCGAAAGGGTGCCGCTGAACTGTCCCAGGCCGGCCGTTTCAAAATAGGGGGAAAGCGCCGTTTCATGAAACGCGGCCTCGGCGGAAAAATCCAGGTTCCGGATATGAAAACGCCCGGAAAGATCCAAATCGGACCGGGCACGAAAGGCGATCACCTGATCGGCAAGGGATGCCTCCAGTCGGATTTTCCCGATGGGCTTTCCCCGGATCGAAACCCCGCCGATGACGATATCCGCGGATGCCCGGGGATTTTCCAGTTCTCCTTCACCGGAAATGCGGAATTTTGCCTTTCCTTTTTCGAGCCCCATTTGGGACAGCCAGTGGATTTGATTCAAGGACAGGTTTTCGGAAACCAGCAAAAGGGAATAGGTTTTTTCCGGGATAAAAATCCACCCGGTGCCGTTGATCGTCTCTTTTTTCGAAATAAGGATCTGCAAGGGCTCCAAGAAAACCCGGTCGTTTTGCATCCGGGCGTTCACGGTGATCTTTTCCATTTTCTGGCCGTACAGATCCGCTTGATCCGCGGTCACCTCGAGGGTCCCTTCGGGATGCCCCAGGGTGCCGTCCACCCGGCCATGGAAAGAAAGGGCGCCGCTGATGCCTTCTGTAAATTCTTCCAGGCGCAGATTCCGACCGTTGAACACCAGGTTCAACGGCGGATCCGGAACCAGGTCCAGGGTCTTTGGGTCGAGGAGGCCGGCGCTGCCTTCCATCATAACCACAGCGTCTTTATCCTGGAGGTGCAACGGCGTCATCTCAAGCCGGCCGTTTTCCAGGCGAAGCCGGGCCTGCAAATCTCCGATGCGCATTCCTTCAATGGAAAGGGATTTTGCTTCCAGCTCAAGGTCGGCCGAAGGCGTCTGTATGGACCCATGGAGATGAAGGGCGGCCTTAAGGGCCCCGTCCAGGGCCGGCGCCCCGAAAAGGGATGCCGGACGGCGGATCTCCGGTGCGTTCAATGCAATGCGGGCCTCGATGCGTCCGGTTTCCCATCCAAAATCCCCGTTTCCTTCCAGGTGCATCGATTCAATGTCTGCGGCAAAGGCGTCCACACGGAGGGTTTTTCCGGAAAGAGCGGCCGTTGCCGAAAGGGTGAAATCCACGGGTGCTTTAAGGGTGTTTTGGGTCAATCCGGTGACCGTAAGATCCACCGTCCCCCGGGCGTCGAGGCTGTCCAGGGCGACACCTTTGCCGTCCACGGCCACGCGGCCGGTAAGGCGTCCGCCCGGCGCCGTCTCTTTCAAATCAAGGGCCTTCAGGTCGACACGCTTAAAAGCGGCATCCACCCGGTAGGATACGGCCTGAAGATTCCGGCGGGCGGATAAGAACCCTTTGGGAAAGGCGTTTTTCAAATCAAGGGTCCCCGAAAGCGCAATGGTTCCCATGGATGTGTCCACATCCCGGATACCCAGGGTCAACACCCGGTCCGACAACCGCCCGGTGAGATCGAACCCCTGGACATCCGTCCCGTAAATCCGCCCGCCGCCGTAGACCAGGCGCACATCCACCGTCGGATTCGAGACCCGGCCGTGCCCCTTCAGATGAACGGCGGCGCTTCCGGCCAGGTCCGCCGGAAGCCCGAAGGTCTTTCGAATCGCTTCCAGGGTCGTTTCCAGGGAAAGGGCCATCTCCACAACGGGATCCTCCACCGGTTCCCGGCCGTCCCCCTCGAGGGTCAGCGACATCATTTCCGATTCGAGTTCGGCCGTTACCGGCCGGATTTCCCCGTCTTTTACCCGGGCGTCGACCCGGAAATGCTCCCATCCGGTTCGGATCCCGGCCATATTTATGCGGCATTTTCCAAATTGCGCCGCCACCCTTCCCGAGCGTTGAGCCAAATCCGCGTCGGACACCCGGAAATCGATTTTCTCCAATGCGGCGGTTTCGGTTTCCCCGCTCAAAGTTGAGGAAAATCGGAAAGATCCGCCGGTGATCCGGAAGTCTTGAATTTGGACGTTGAAGGGAAAGGGTGTCCCGGCGTCGCCTTTTTCCACGGGCGTCGCCGTCTTTTTTTCCGTCGGCGCCAGGGCGTCAACAAGATTGAGGCGTTTGTCCCGGCCCATCACCAGATGCACCGTCGGATGCGCGATTTGGGCGTCTTCAACGAGGAGGGTGCCGGACAAAAGGGCCTTCAATGAAATGTCGAAACCGATTCGATCCACCGTCACGACCGGTTCTCCCGACGGTGACTCCAGCCGCACCCCTTCCAACTGGAGACGGCCGTGGATCAGGGACAAGTGCGCCCTTGACCAAACCGCTTTGCCGGCGATGGTTTCATCGATTTTGGACTGGAGAAACTCCCGGGCCGCGTCGGTTTCCAGGATAAACGGGAGGCTGAACACCAGCAGGGCGGCCGTCCCGATCATGAGGCAAAGGCCGAGGACGATTCTGAGGCTCCATTTTTTCATTAAAACATCCTGCGTGCCTTCCATATCCGGTCCCGGGGGAGGCGTCATGGTCCCGGGATGCCGGTGCTTAATGCGATTTCGATACGGATCTTGTAGGGCAGGGTTTTACACTCCCGCTAGCGCGAGGACAGGCCCACAGAAAACCGACCGTCACCCTCCGGTGGCATATAAAATGCCACCCTACATTAAGGCCTTCAAACCTTCCCGCCTCCTGGCCTTCCAGCTATTATCACTTCGAACTTCGAACTTTTAACTTCGAACTCGAACCCTGAACCCTGAACCCTCGAACCCTTGGACCCTCAACCCCTTTCCTCTTTCACCCGGCATCCGATACCGATCCATCTCCACACGTTCCGGCGGCAACAAAAGGGGAAACCCGCCCGCATCCGGTTGACAATTGAAGGCGGTGTCCATATTCTGGCTCCTATCATATCGGAGAGGAGTCCATATGTCCATTGACGTCACCGTCAAGATCGGGGGGGAAGCCGGCCAGGGGATCCAGACCGTGGGAACCCTTTGGGCCCGGACCCGCCACGGGGATGGCCACGCGCACGGCCCAGGCGGACCCGTTGTTTCTCATCCACGCCTCCCAGGACGAGTTCCCCCGGTTCATCTTCGCGCCCAAGACCCCTGAAGACGGTTTCGCCGCCACGACCCGCGCTTTTCATGAAGTGCAGCGGCTTCCACAGCCTGCACGGCCGGGCCCTTCCCCTGGTCACGGAGACCAAGATCGCCAACCACGCCTTGCACATCCTGGTTCACATGGGAGACGGGGATTGTTACGGGGAAGGGGGAAACCATTTCATGCACGCTGTCCGGCGGAACATCGATGTCACGGCCATCGTGCACGATAACCAGTCTTCGGGCTCACCAAGGGCCAGGCATCTTCCACGTCCGCACCAGGGATGATCACCAAGGCCCAGCCGGGTGGCGCCATTGCCTTGTCCTACCCGGACTTGCACGTGAAAGGATAGAAATGATAAAAGCAGTAGCCTCCCGGATCCCCGTACATCACTTCGGTGTCGATCATGCACTGGCCGAGCATTTCCCTGGAGACGGCTTCGTAGTCGGGCCGTCCCTGCTCTTCTTCTTTACACGCCATGCAAATGGGCCGGTGATCGTAAACAGACAGGATCCGTTTTTCGTCCGGGGCCAGCGCCCCATTGCAGGCCGCGCATGAAACCGCGCAGGACAGGCCCTTTTCCCAGGTTTGCGCCATTGCTTTCCCTCCTTGATTGAACCACCGTCTTTTGCCGCTTTAAAAACGGGTGCGTAATCCGGTTCACGGGTGGTTTCCTTGACCACCTGCGTATACCGGATCACCCCTTCTTTGTGGATGACAAAAACTGCCCTGGCTAGAAGCCGCAACTCCCTGATGAGCACGCCGAAGGCTTCGCGCATGACAGCCATCCGGTGATCCGAAAGGGTCACCGCCTGTCCCACCCGGCGCCGGATAAAAGAAAACGCACAGGGAATCCGACGAAAATGCTTGACATTTCTTAGCACATTGTGGTAATTGCAAGGTATGATGCGGGGAGAATCCATGCCGAAAAAAATATTGTTCCGCCTTTTGGCTGGGGCGGGAATCCTTTTTCTTTTCCCCGGATGCGACCGCGACGCCGCATACCAACGGATCGATTTTTCAAAGACCCTGGCCGTGGAAAAAAAATCGCCTTCCCGATCCGGCGGCCGGGAACTCCGGGTGGCCGTGGCGGCCATGATTTCCCCCAAGGAAACATTCATCCACTATAAGCAGCTCATCGATTATATCGCGGATCGGTCGGGACGCCGGGTCCGTTTGATCCAGAGAAAGACCTACGAAGAGGTCAATGTCCTTTTTCCCAAGCGCCAGATCGACCTGGCCTTCATCTGCACCGGGCCGTATGCCGCCGCAAAAGACAAATACGGTTTCGAGGCCATCGCCACGCCCGTCATCCGGGGAGCGCCTTTTTACCAGTCTTATCTCATCGTCAATAAAGACAGCCCCTATCAGGGCCTGGAAGACTTGCGGGGCCGGGTCTTCGCGTTCACCGATCCGGACTCCAACACCGGCGCCCTGGTCCCCCGGTTTTGGATTTATGAAATGGGAGATTCCGCGGATCGTTTCTTTTCGGACATCAAATACACCTTCAGCCATGACAATTCGATTCTTGCCGTGGCCAAAGGCCTCGTGGATGCGGCTGCCGTGGACGGGCACAAATGGGAGTTTTACAATCTCAAAAACTCCGAATTCACTTCGCGGACGCGCGTCATCAAGAAGTCGAAACTCCTCGGAAGCCCACCTTTCGTCGCCTCCGTTCACATGGCAAAAGACCTGAAAAACCGGATCCAAAAGATCGTGCTGGCCATGCACGAAACCCCCGAAGGACAAAGAATCCTGAACGAACTGATGATCGATCGTTTCGCAGCGCCGAAAGAAGAATGGTACCGGCCGGTCCGGGAAATGGTCGAGGTGCTGAATGCCCGTGAAAACTCCCCCTTGGCCTCCCATGAGTCTTAAAAAAGCCCTGGTGCTGAGCATCGTCATCCTGGTGGTGGCCAGCGGCGCGGTGATCTCCCAAATCGTGATCCACCGATACGGCACCATTCTCCAGGAACGGGCCGTGGCCCAGGCCGAAAACATCGCCCATAAACTCGCTTTAGATGCCGCCGACAAGATTCTCATCAACGACATGGTGTCCCTCCAGAAGCTTTTGGACGACCAGCTGGTGAGCACCCCCGCCATCGGGTATCTCTTTGTCGTCAAAAACGACCGCGTATTGACGCACACCTTCGGCGGAGGCATCCCTGCCGGCCTGATACCCGCCAATCCGCCGGCTGAAAACGGGACGCCCCGGATCCAAAAGATCCTCTCCGAAAAGGGAAAACGCTACATCGACATCGCCTGGCCCATATTCGACGGGCACGCCGGAACCCTGCGCCTGGGCCTGTCGGAAGCCCCCATTCGAAAAGAAGCGACCCAACTCTGGATCCAGGTGAGTCTTTTCACCCTCGTCGTCGTCATCCTCGCGATCCTTGTCAGTGTGTACTTCGTGGACCGGCTGACCCGGCCTCTGTTGAGCCTTGCCGGGACCGCCGAAAAGATCGATGCCGGCAACCTGGACGTCCGGGTAAACGTTCAAGGACGGGCCGAGGTGTCGCGCCTGGAAAGGGCCTTCAACGGAATGCTCGACCGTCTTCGGGAAAACACCCTGCGTCTCGAAGAATCCTACCTCCGGCTCGAAGAAAAGAACCGGGCCCTGGATCGGGCCCACCGCCAGTTGACCACCTCCTTTAACATCTCCCGGGAAATGGGCGCCCTGACGGACACACAGGGAGTCTGTACCTACCTGGTGGCAACCCTGAAAGCCATCGCGGATTGCCGGTCCATGGCCATGCTCCTTTTCAGCTCGGACCGTAAAGACGCCTTTGTTTACACGGACCAAACAGGGGTTCGTCTTGCACCGGACCAGGCCGAAACCGCCGCCGCGCTTTTGGACCTCCGGGGAAATCGGCGGTTTTTCGATGCCCCCGACACGCTGCGTTTTTCCTTTTTGCCCATGGAAATCCAGGGCTTCAGCCGGCTTTCCGTCTTTTCCATCCGCCATATGGAACATCTGCTGGGGGCCGTCATCATCGGCTGCCCGAAAGACTGCCGGTGCGTGGAAAAGGAACTCGAGATCATCGAAATGATCCTGGAGCAGACCAGCGGCGAAATGATCCTGGAGCAGACCAGCGGTGTGCTGAACCGCGTTCAGATCCAGGAAGAAGAACTCCAAAACCTCAAAAGACAAAGCGCCGCGGGCTCCCGGTTCGGCGGCATCGTGGGAAGGGACGCCGCCATGCAGGTGATCTTTCAGCTCATCGAAGACGTGGCCCCCACGGACGCCACGGTCCTCATCCAGGGGGAAAGCGGGACCGGAAAGGAACTGGTGGCCCGGGCCATTCATGCCAAAAGCCCCCGGGCCGATAAACCCTTCGTGGTGATCAACTGCGCCGCGTATCCCAGCACGCTTTTGGAAAGCGAACTCTTCGGTCATGAAAAAGGCGCCTTTACCGGCGCCCTTCGCCGGAAAACCGGCCGCTTCGAACAGGCCGACGGCGGCACGGTCTTCCTCGACGAAATCGGGGAGATCCCCAAATCGGCGCAGATCAAGCTGTTGCGGGTCCTCCAGAGCCAGCGCTTCGAGCGGGTGGGCGCCGAAGAAAGCATTTCCGTCAACGTCCGGGTCCTGGCCGCCACCCATAAAAACCTGATGCAGGAAATCAAGGAAGGACAGTTCCGCGAGGATCTTTTTTACCGCCTGAACGTGGTCCCTGTCCTGCTGCCCGAACTCCGGAACCGGAGAAACGACATCCCCCTTCTGGCCGCCCATTTCCTGGAAAAATTCGCCGCCGAACAGGGAAAATCCATCCGGGGATTTTCGCCGGCTGCCATGCGCCGACTGCTCAACTACGCCTGGCCGGGGAATGTCCGGGAACTCGAAAACAGCATCGAACACGCCGTGGTGCTGGCAAAGGGTTCGCAAATCGAACCCTCCGATCTCCCGGAAACGATCCATGCCCCCCGGCCCCAGGCCCAGGAGAAAAAAGAGAAGCCGAAACCCACCCTTTCGGACAATGAAGCGTCCTTGGTCCGGCAGACCCTCGAGGAATGCAGCTGGAATAAAACCGAAGCCGCCGCCCGCCTGGGGATCAGCCGCAGCACCTTGTACGAGAAGTTGAAAAAATACAACATCACTTCCCCGACATTTCATTGAGACCTTTGCAAAACGCCCCTTTTTGCCCAATTTCTGTGTCAGGCTCAAATTTTAATCCTCGAAATACTCAATGTATTCCTGTGGTTAAAATTTTCGCCTTCCTTGAACTTGAACAAAAATGAACATTTTTCAAAGGTCTCAATGATATCCCTTTATTGTCCCTTTCGGGGACTGGGAGAAAAACCCTCGCCTTAGGGAAGACTTCAGTTTGATTTTTTCGGTCAAAGGATTCAAAGGATATTAAATCAAGGGCATCAACATGGTATTCACTTGAACCCTTGAACCCTCGGCTCCTGGAACCCTAAAGCGACCGGCTTCAGCCGGTATGTAGTTTACTTCTGTCCGTTAATATATTGAAATGATTCGTTTATTTTAGTTAATGGGTTTTCAGCGTCCGGTTTCAAAACGTTTTTTTATCTCCGGGATCCAATGACGCAAATTCCGGCTTTTCCTAAAGGCGTTCATCTCTTTTTTTATTTCCTATAATTTCAGTCGTTTTTATCCACAATACCGGATCAGGGACTTCCCGGGTCTCCTTCCTGGCATGCCGCTTGCTCTATTTGAACACGACGGACGCCGCAACTATTGCGGTTCTCTTTCCCATTTACCCGTGGAATGGACCTTTACCGAATTCGATGAAAACGATTTTAGTGATCGGGTGCAAAGACCAAGAAGAGATTTTTCCCGTACTGGAACAACAGCGTTTTTCTTTCCGATGCGTGGAGACCCATGAAGCGGCGGTGTCTGCGCTGTCTTCGAAGGAATACGCCGCCGTCCTTCTGGATCTGGATGCAATCCCGGTCACGAGCCCGATGATCCGAAACCTTGCGGCAACGCATCCCGGAATCCCTTTTTTATGTATTTCCCGAAAACGACTCCATCCCGAACTCCGGGAGGCCTTTCACGATCATATCTACGCGTGCCTGGCCAAACCGGTGGACCCGGAGGAACTCCGATACTGGCTCAAATCCCTTTGGGACAGAGAACCGGATCCCCGGGAACCGCCGTAAAAGGGAAAATAAGTTTTAAGGGGTCAAGGGCTCAAGGGGTCGAGTGAAAGAGCAGGTGCCCAGGGGCTAAAATCGAAATCGAAATCGGGATCGGGATCGGGATCGGGATCGAAAATCGCTCAATTTAAATTGGAAGAAAAAACGAAGCAATCAAAAGTACGTGAACCAACATCCGATGTGGAGGAACCATGGAAAAAATTGAGACACAAAAAAAGACCCTCACGGAAAATCTCTTTGAAAACGCAAACCTTTCAAGAAGATCCTTCCTGAAGGTCTCCGCCGGTACGGGTGTGACGGCGGCGCTGATCACCGGGATCCAGCCGGAATTGAAAGCGCTGGCCGCAACCGGTGCATCGGGTACCAACGGCAAGGGTCAATGGCTCCCGGCCACCTGCCAGGGATGCACTTCATGGTGTTCCAAACAGGTCTATGTGATCGACGGCCGGGCCGTTAAAGTGCGCGGGAATCCCCATTCAAAGGTCAACCTGGGAGCCGGCTGCGTACGGTCGCATTTGGCCATCCAGCAGTTGTACGACCCGGACCGCATCAAGGTCCCCATGAAGCGGACGAATCCCAAAAAAGGACGAAACCAAGACCCCAAGTTCGTCCCCATCACCTGGGATGAAGCCCTGGATACCATCGCCGACAAGATCATGGAACTGCGCGATAACAACGAAACCCACAAGTATATGCTTATGCGGGGGCGCTATTCATACCTGCGCGACGTCCTTTACGACCGCATGACCAAGATCATCGGATCGCCCAACAACATTTCCCACAGCGCCCTCTGTGCCGAAGCCGAAAAATTCGGTCCTTATTACACCGAAGGCTACTGGGGCTACCGCCAGTATGACGTATTAAAAGCGCATTACATTCTGCTTTGGGGCGCGGACCCCTTGGCGGCCAACCGGCAGGTCTCCTACTATACAAAGGTATGGGGGGACGTGGCCGACCAGGCGACCATCGCAATCATCGAGCCCAGGCTGTCCGCCTCTGCCGGCAAGGCCGATGAATGGCTGCCCATCATACCGGGCCAGGACGGTGCCCTGGCGGCGGCCATCGCCCACATCCTGCTGGTGGAAGGCCTTTGGTACAAGCCTTTCTTGGGCGATTTCGTCGACGGCGTCAACCGCTTTGTCCCTGGCGAAACGGTGGCCGAAGAAGCCTTCGAAGAAAATTATACCCACGGGGTTGTGAAATGGTGGAACCTGGAGCTAAAGGACAAAACCGCCGAATGGGCGGCCGATGTCACCGGCCTGACCGCAGACCAGATCCGACGTGTAGCCGAAGGCTTCGGAAACGCCGCACCCCACGCGATTTCATGGGTGGGTGGCGGGCCCTGCATGCAGGTGCGTGGAGGCTACGCCAGTATGATCTGCCATGCCTTGAACGGCCTGGTCGGTTCCGTGGACAATGTGGGAGGAACACTGAAAGCCAACAAGGAATACACGAAAAAATTCCCCAAGCCCGACGATTTCATGGACGAGATCGCCAAGAAGGGGAAAAAGCACGAAAAGATCGACCAGAGAGGGCGCCTGGAGTTTCCCTCCCTCAAGAAGGGAAAATCCGGAGGCGGTGTCGTCACCAACAACGCCGCCGACGGCATTTTGAACGAAGATCCTTACGAGATCAAGGTGGCCATCGGCTACATGAACAATTTCGCCTTTTCCGCCCCGCAGCCCGAACGCTGGGAACGGGCCTTGTCAAAAATCCCTTTTCTGGTGCACATCACCACCAACGCCTCGGAGTTTTCCTGGTTTTCCGACATCGTCCTGCCAGACACCCACCACATGTTCGAAAAATGGGGCTACGTCAAATCCATCGGCAACGGCTATCGCCATGTCACCCTCATGCAGCCCATCGTCAAAAACATCGGGGACTACAAGATCGACGAAACCGAAATTCCCTGGCTGATCGCCGAAAAGTTGGCCGAGCGCGGATTTGACAATCTACTGCGGCATTTTAAGACGTACAAGGACCCGGAAACCGGCATGGAACCGGCCAACGAAAAAGAGTTTGCCCTGTATGCGCTGAAATATGCCACCCAAAATCTCTGGGATCCGGCTCACTACAAGGGCGGTGACAAGTTCAGCGGCTGGGAAGAATTCAGCAAAGTCGGCGTCTGGAACTCGGATCCCTATCCGTATCGCAAGCGCTGGGGCAAAATGAAGACCAAAACAGGTATGTTCGAATTTTACAGCGAAACGCTGAAAGCCGCTCTGGAAAAGCACGCCGAAAAACACAACACAACGGTCGATGCGGTCATGGAGGCTGCCAACTACCTGGCCCGGGGGGAGAAGGCCTTCATCCCGCACTACGAGGAGCCGTTCATCCTCGGAGACGAAAAAGAGTATCCCTTCGTGCACGTGGACCACAAGTCCCGCCTCAACCGGGAAGGCCGCTCCGCCAACTGCACCTGGTACTACGACTTCAAGGATCTGGATCCGGGAGAGGATCTTTGGGACGACGTGGCCAAAATCAACCCCGTCGACGCCCGCAAACTGGGCATACAATCCGGTGACCGCATCCGGTTATCTTCCGTTACAGGGAGTCTGGTCTGCACGGCCAAGCTCTGGGAGGGGGTTCGCCCCGGAACCGTGGCCAAGTGCTACGGCCAGGGGCATTGGGTTTACGGCCGGCTGGCATCCAAAACATTCGGCAAAGAGCCCCGGGGCGGCAACAACAATGACATCATTCCGGCCCAGTATGAAGCCCTGAGCGGTAGTTCCGCATACTACGGCGTGACGCGGATCAAAATCGAGAAAGCCTAAGGAGAATAAAAATGCCTAGATATGCCATGGTCATCGACCGTCAGAGATGCGTCGGCTGCGGTTCCTGCAGCATTGCCTGCAGGGCCGAAAACAATCTGTCCGAGGGGGTCTACTGGTCCCACAAGATCACCGAAACATCCGGTGTATTTCCGAATGTCCGGTTTCACTACCTGCCGACCCTCTGTAACCATTGCACCAACGCGCCCTGCGTGCGGGGCTGCCCCACCCGGGCTATGCACAAGCTGGAAAACGGCATCACCATGCACGATCCGAAAAAGTGCATCGGCTGCCGCTATTGCATGATCAACTGCCCCTACGGCGTGATCTACTTCAACTGGAAAGACGGCCATCAGTTCTGGAAAGACGAGCATGTCTTGATCGAAGGTGCGACCTCGTCGCCGGCGGAAGAGGTTCGGGCGGCCGGAGGCAAGACCACGCCATACTACAATCCCAAAAACTCGAAGGCCCCCGACATCCGGCCAAAGGGGGTCGTTGAAAAATGCACTTTCTGCGAGCACCGCGTCAGAAAAGGGTTGCTTCCAAATTGCGTCGAAGCCTGCCCCGCCGACGCCAGAATGTTTGGCGATCTCGACGATCCTCAAAGCACCTTGAATCAACTGCTGGGAAAATTCAAACCGTTCCGCTTGAAAGAAGCACTGGGTACGGATCCTGCCGTGTTTTACATCCGGGACTTCAGCGCGGCCAATTATCCGAGGACGAAAGGAGCAGCATAATGAAATCGAAAATTTGGTACGGCCTTCTCGCCATCGGCATACTGTTGGGCCTTTGGAACGCCTATAAAGTGTATTCGGTGGGGTTCACCCTTTACGCCAAAACCGACGTACTGGTCTGGACCCTTCCGCTGTCAACGTACATTTTCTTCAGCCTTACAAGTGCGGGGCTGGCGTTTGTCTCTTCGATCCCCGTCGTCTTCGGCATCCGGCGCTATGATATCATCGAAAAGCGCACGGTATACCTTGAAATTTCGGTCCTGCTGGGCTCCTTTGTGTGCCTCATTCTGCACCTCGGCTCTCCTTTGCAGGTCATTTACATCTTTCTTTCTCCCAATCCGTCATCGCCGTTGTGGTGGTTGGCCATGCTCTATCACGTCTATTTCGTGGTTCTTTTGCTCGCGTTTTGGCGTATTCATACGAAAACGGTCAGCAAGGCGCTGGGAGTCATCATTTTTCTGATTGCCATCGGCACGTCTACCACCCTGGGCTGGCTGCTGGGCATGACCGATGCACGGCCGACCCTGAACGCTTCTTTCTTTTCGGTCTACTTTCCGCTGACCGCCTTTGGCTCCGGCATCGCTGCGATTATTTTGTTCAGCCTCGTGCAGGGACAGCTGTCAGATAAAGCTTCGGCGGAAACCGCAACCGAGCTGTACGACGAATTGGCCCGGATCATGGGCTTGATCGCAGGCGTGGTGCTGATTCTTTTCATCTGGCGGACTATTATCGGCGGGATATCTTCCACGGCCGAAGAATTTCGCGCTTTCAAGCATATGATCGGCTCCATTTCCTACCACATTGAGCTGTGGCTGGGCCTGGTCCTACCGACTGTGCTGATGCTCCTGCCGGCGGTCCGTAAAAGCGCCTGGGGTAAGATTGCCGCTAGCTTTCTGTTCCTGGTGGGCATGTTTGCCGGCCGCTTGGAGTTCGTTCTGAGCGGTGTGATCCGGCCCTTGGGCCAGATGGCGGAAGGGCGTCCCGAATTCGTCAGCTACATGCCGACGGTTTATGAATTTTTTGTCGCAATCGCCGGCTTTTCCGTCATGCTTCTAATCTACACCGTGGGAACCAAGTTTTTTAAACTGGAAACCGCACCAAAACACTGAACAATGTTTTTTTCATATCCCGGTTTTCTTTCGGCCTCCAAGGACGAAAAGGAATGAAATTACATTAGAAGACAAGAAATGTATGCAAAGATGGACACGTAAAACCAAGGAGATCAAGTGATGCTGATGCAGCCCGAACTGCTGGAACACGAGCTTCATCGCTCCCGTGTATACCGGATTCTGGCCGATGCGTTCCGCCCGCCGGCGCCTGAATTGGAAAACGCCCTCATCCGCCTGGGTGACCATTTGACGATGCTGGAATCCGAGGCATGTAATACCGCCGCCGGGCTTCCGGAAGCCTTCACGTCTGCCGGCGGCATGGAGCCTTTGAAAGTCGATTACTCCAGGCTCTTCGTGGGCCCCTTCCTCTTGCCGGCCCCCCCTTACGGATCCGTCTACCTGGAGAGCCGGCGGCGGATCATGGGGGATTCCACCATGGATGTGTTGGAACACTACCGGGAGATGGGGATGGCCATGGCCGAGACGTTCAAAGATGCACCGGATCACGTTTCCGCCGAACTGGAATTCATGCACGCCCTGGTCTGCCGGCAGGCGGAAGCCCTCCGCACGGAAGACGGGGATGGATTGCTGGACAGCCTTCACCGGCAGCATTCCTTCCTCCGATACCACCTGGGCGCCTGGATCCCGGATTTTACGGCCAAGGTCATGGAACACGCCGAAACCCGCTTTTATCGCCTCCTCGGGGAGATAACAAAGCGCTTCATCGAAGAAGAAAAAGACGCCCTGGGCACCCAGGTCGTGGAAAGGACCACCCATGCAGCCTTTTGAACGACTGCTTAAATCCTCCGCGGCGGCCCACGGTCATCTCTGCCCCGGCCAGGCGGTGGGGGTCCGGATGGCCATGCTGGGCTGCCGGCTCATCGGCCTGGATGCGCCCTCCCGGCATGATCAGATTAAAAAACTGATCGTTTACGTGGAAATGGACCGGTGTACCGCCGACGCGGTGGCCCACGTCACCGGCGTGAAGCTGGGGCGCCGGAGTCTCAAGTTCGCGGACTACGGCATCATGGCCGCCACGTTTTTAAACCTGGATACCCGAAAGGCGTTTCGGATCCTTTCCACCGAAGACGCCCGGGACCTGGCATCGCTGTACGCCCCGGAAGTGACGGGAAAACACGCCCGGCAACTGGAAGCCTACCAGCGGATGCCGGACAGCGTCCTGTTCCGCGTCCAGGAAGTGCGCGTGGAGTTGGATCCATGCGACTACCCCGGTCCCACCCGGTACAAAACCGTGTGCACGTCCTGCGGCCAGGTCATCCGGGACCGCCGGGAAGTATTGGTGGAAGGCAAACCCGTCTGCCGTCCTTGCTCTTCAAATTGCTACTTTACAAACGCCCGGGAAATCACCTGGGACGATATGAACTGGTCGCCCCAGGAAGCATGCGCTTTTTTAACGCCTGACGCTGAACCAGAAAGACACCGTGTTCTTCTTCAATAA
>JAFDGC010000087.1 GCA_019309485.1 Deltaproteobacteria bacterium
TGATTTCCTTCAACACCGGCAAGGCCTTTGGATCACCGATGCGGCCCAGCGCCCTGCAAATGGATTCTTCCAGGCGGATGCGGTTCTGAGACGGGATTAAAGGGCGGTTTTTCAAGATCTCCAGGAATGGGCCGACGGCATTCGGGTGCCGCAAACCGCCCAGCATGATCACAATCGAGGTTTTGATTTCTTCGCCCGCAGAACCAAGCAGGGACATGAGAATCTCTCTTCTTTGATTTCCGCCGATATTGTAAAGGGTGTTGAGGGCCTCCTTTTGTACCCGGATGTCTTCGTGATGTAAAAGCGGTGTTAAAACCGAAAGATGCGTTTCGTTTCCAAAGTATCCCAAAAGGCAAAACAGCATGTCCCATTTCTTTGAGCACGGACATGATGCGGATTCGTTCGGATCGATTCGAAGTAATGGCGAGCAGATTCAGCAGCGCTTCTCCCGCATGAATTCCCAGAAACACCAGGCATTGTTTTGCGGTCTCGGATTCCGATGGATCCGAGCGCATCATCGAAGTGCAAAGTATGCTCAGGGTTTCGTTTTCCGCGACGGAGGTGCGCATTTCATCGGCGAATTCCGCCAGGAGGGCATCCCCATCCGTTGTTCCCGTCAGATGATGCACGGCTTCGAGGATGGGAAGGCAGCGTTCAAATTTGCGGGCTTGAATGAAATGCGCCGCGATCAGTTGAAGCAGGCGGCCCGCGGATTTCACGGTGGGGTTAAATGTCTTCCGGCTTCGAACCCAGTGGATCAGTCGCGGCGCAATACTTAAGAATTGATCGAGCCGATTTTCGGTTACCAGGCGATTTCCGATACGTGTCAATGTGTCGGCAGCCAGATCCTGAATTGCTGGATCCGGCTTTTCAAGTCCGAGGCTGAGCGCCTCCATCAGTTTGTATGCGGAATCGTCCTTTCCCTCAAAAAACCAATGCACCAGGACTTCGGGTGCCTGTGACAAAAGATCAGAATCGTCAAAAAGCGTCGTTCCCTTCAAGGCCAGCTTGGCTGCCGCGTCTTGAATCTTTCCGGGGCCTTGAAGGTGTTGGCCGTTCAAATCCTCCGACTGTCCCGTATGAAGGGCGTCTATTGGATGGGGGGGCGCCTTTTCATACGAGTCTGCAGCATCCTGAGTAGAGGCTATTGCGCTGCTTTCCATATGCCTCGCTTTAATATGGATATGGGGCGTGAAGAGGCGTGGAAGCAGTTCCCGGACTCCCCCGTCGGCTTCGATTTCATCCGGCGTTTTTTTGAACAGCGTTAAGAACCGGGTGAGCTCGTCCTTTTCCAGGTCCCGTTCAAAGCGCAACCAGCGGATACCCCAATGGGTCATGATTTCCATCAGAGAGCGGATATGCGGGAATTGCTGTTCTTTGGCGGTGAGCGGGCAGGCGCTGATGGTCAAATGGTCATCCACGGTGCTGAATACCAAGGGACCGGCTTGTTCCAGGGTCTCCGAGAGAGACGCGTACGCGCGCTTAAGGAAGCCCACGGCCATGTCACTGGAGGGCGGATAATAGCGCAGATTCTTCACTGCGCCCATGAAAAGATTGACGGCCTGGAGGCGCTTTTTTTGGATTACATTTTTGGCCAATCGACGTTCCAATTTTTCAGATAAAATTTTATGTATATGTTAACTTATTGAAAACTGCACGATTTTTATGATGTTGTCAATGAAAAATTCGACCGGAACCATTGAAGCTCCCCGCAGCCCCGCAAAGGGGGATTTCCGCTTCGCTCCAACCCGCGAAGCACTGCCGTCAGGCAGAACCTGCGGGGATGCGCGCACTCTTGCGGTTCAAAGAAGACAAGACCGTAAAAAGGCTTGGATGGCGCTCACAAAATCGACTTTTTTACGATTCCATCAAAGAAAACGCAGCACAACAAGACGGTGGACTCTTCCGGAGGGATCGGGAGGGCTTACATCTTGTACTTCTTCTTAAGTTTTTCGAGCGTCGCCAGAAACTGTTCCTGATGCGCGAGGCTTTTTTGACTCTTGATATCGTAAAAGCTGAAATCGATGTAAGGTCGGATGTCGATGCCGTAAGTATTTTTGACTTTGTCGTTGGACTGGTCCAGGATAAGAATGCTGTAATAACTGGTTAGTACTCGGGTCTTGGAATCCCGCCTCAAGAGGTAACTGCGTCCCCCGAGGGTGTTCAAAAAAAAGCCGGCATATCGATAGGCGATTTCCAGGGGGGGAGGGGGAATCACCGCTCCGTTGCATTGAGTGCCCATGCGGACCCACTGGTAGAATGTTTCCATGAGCGATTCGATTCGGTTCGACTCGTTTTTCACGATATCGAGGATCAGATGGATACGGTCTTTTCCCAGCACCCGGTAAAAGTGCGTTACATTTCGAATCAAAGCGGTAAGGTCATCCATCTCCCCCGTGATCACGGGGGGATTTTCAGATAAGGCTTCAACGGTTTGAATGAAGAAATCATATGACCCCCCTTTCAGGTCATGGGCGGTCATGTATTCCCGCTGGTCGAGATACGCGAAGAAAGAGGCCATTCGCCGTTCCAGTTCTTCGCAGGATGCCGTCGGTGTTTTTGAAAAAGCCGGCAAATCGGTTTTTTTGATGTTATCCGTTGTCCCGGGTTCGATTGCGGCAAGATCTTTGCCCTGGGTGACCATCCCTTTAAGGCTTTCCACTTCTTTTCCCAAGTCTTCGATTTTGCCTACCCATGCCTGCCGTTCGCTTTCCACATTGGCCTTGATATCTTCTCGATGCCAGGATTTCAGCCGGGTATAGGCAAAAAAACCGACAATCAGAAGGAGAAAAACGGCGATGACCACCTTAACCGGTTTTTCCATTTCCCACGCTCCCTTAGTCCATTGATTTGACCCAGGCGTTTCCTTTTTGTTCGAAAAACCCCTTCCCGATGCCGGAGTGACCGGAAGGCTTCCCGCATGCCCCGCTTTTCAGAGCGACAAGGTCCACCCGATCATACTATCATTATTGAAAACAAGGTTCAACTCAAATGCGGATCCGTTCCTTTTTTTAGAGTATCATGGACCGATAAGGAGTTCGTGCATTGACAGGAGGATGAAATTGGAGGATATAAAAAAATGGAAACGCCCGGAGGATGGACTGGAGGACACGCCTCCCGAAAAGAGCGATCCCGGGGAACGGAAGGCAAGACATGCAAAAAGCAATTTTGGGTCCCATGCGTGTGCCGTTTCTCATTCTCACACCCGCATGCGTCCTTTTGGGAATGGGAACAGCCGTATGGGCCTCGGGGACACTCTCCCTTTTTCATGGTGTCCTGACCCTCATCGGGGCGGTTTCGGCCCATATCAGCGTCAACGCCTTTAACGAATATTTCGATTTTAAAAGCGGTTTGGACTTCCACACCCGCCGCACCCCCTTCAGCGGGGGAAGCGGTACCCTTCCCGCCCATCCGGAATTCGCCGGCCGGGCGCTGGTCACTGCTGTTTTGCCTTTCGGTATCACCGCTGCCATCGGCCTTTTTTTCGTGTGGGTTCGGGGGTGGGCGCTTTTGCTTACCGGAATTCCGGGCCTGTTTCTCCTTTATTCCTACACCCCGTGGATCGCCCGGCATCCCATCGGGTGCCTCATCGCGCCCGGCCTGGGATTCGGACCCTTAATGGTGATGGGAACCCATTTCGTACTGGCGGGAAGTTATCAGTGGCCGCCTTTTGTGGCTTCCCTGGTCCCCTTTTTTCTGGTCAGCGACCTGTTGTTGTTGAACCAATTTCCGGATGTGGATGCCGACAAAAGGGTGGGACGCCGGCATCTTCCCATCCTCATCGGCAGGCAAAACAGCAGCATTGTTTATGGAAGCTTCCTCTTGTTATCGTATCTTTCCATCATTGCGGGCGTTGTTTTGGGTCTTCTGCCTGACTTGACCCTCCTGGGGCTCATGACCGCTGTTCTCGCCTTGCCCGCGGCTCTTGGGGCGTATCGTCACGCCGACAACATCCAAAGACTCATTCCTGCCATGGGGTTAAACGTATTGATCAACGTCACCACGCCGGTGCTCATGGCGATCGGACTGTTTTTTGCGTAACCGAAAACGAGACGGCTTGAGTTTGTGATGACGCCTGCCGTGAGATTTCTGGAAGCCTCCGGGATTTCCTTTTCCCTTCATCGGTATCGGCATGATTCCAAGACCCACGCCCATGCCATGGAAGCCGCCGAGAAGCTGGAGATTTTTCCGGATCGACTCTTCAAAACCCTGGTGGTCCTTCTCGAGGGGAAACAGGCGGCCCTGGCCCTGGTGCCGGGCTCCCGGCGCCTGGACTTAAAGGCTGCCGCCCGGCTGTTGGGCGCCAAGGAGGCGGCCCTGGCGGCGTTTCAGCAATCGCATCGTCATGGCCGACGTCTTCGAGCCGTGAAGGGCGTCATGGCCGACGTCTTCGAGCCGTGAAGGGTAGGCGCGACAGTCCCCGGGACGTTTTCCTTCCAAGTAACTTCAACATGTTGTTTTCGATACCGATACCGATAACGATCACGATACCGATAACGATCACGATTTCGATAACGATACCGATTTTGATAAACCCTTACTTCTAATGTTCTTGGACCCTTGGACCCTTTTTTCCTTTCAAGATTCCTCAACACGTTACTTTATGATAAATCTTCGCCAAAGGCGGGGTGCGGCGCTAAGCTCTAAAACTTAATCGGCGTCCATCCAGGCGGGAAAGGCGTTCCGGTATTCCATTAAGACTTCCCGGGAGAGGGTCAACCGCGCGATGACGGGTTCGCCGGCCTTTTGGAACAGCCGTTTACTCGAGTCCGTTTCCGTCTTTTCCCACCCGATTGACCCCCACCACGTAGCATTGGTTTTCGATTGCCCTGGCCGTCAAGAGAGATTTCCAGTGGTCGGACCGGGTCCGGGGCCAATTGGCCACGAAGACCGCCGCATCATAAGCGTTTTGACGGTTCCGACACCACACGGGAAATCGCAGATCATAGCAGATAAAGGGGCGGATTCTCCAGCCCTGCAGTTGTACGGTGAGCCGGTCTTCACCGGCAGCGTAGAATCGATCCTCTCCGGCCATCCGGAAAAGGTGGCGCTTATCGTAGCAAAAAAGGGACCCGTCGGGTTTGGCCCATACCAGGCGGTTATAAAAGCGGTCTTTTTCCCGGATGATGAGGCTCCCCGCCACATCCGCGTTTTTTCGCCCCGCCGTCTCTTTCAGCCATTGCACCCCGGAGCCCGCCATATCCTGGGCCAGTTTTTCGGCGTTCATGGTGAACCCGGTGGTGAACATCTCCGGCAACAGGATCAGGTCCGTGGGATCCTGGATCTGTGCCGTCAACCGGTCGAACAAATCCAGGTTCGCCGAAATGTCTTCCCATACCGGCTCGGGCTGGATCAAGGTGAGGGTCAAATCCGACATAGCCGCGCTCCCGCTTCTTTGAGCGTTTCGTCTTTTTTGGCAAAACAGAACCGAAGGACCCGGTCGTCCTCCTGGTCGTGATAAAAAACCGACGGGGGAATGGCGGCCACCCCGTGCTCCGTGGTGAGGCGGCGGGCAAAGAGGGTATCCGGCATATCGGAAATCTCACGGTACTCGAGCATCTGAAAATACGTCCCCCGGCAGGGAATGGCTTTGAAGCGGGACCCCTTGACGGCGTCAAGAAAGATGTCCCGTTTCTTCTCATAAAAAGCGCCAAGGTTCAGGTACGCGTCTTCGTGTTGGAGGTAGTCCGCGTAAGCCAGTTGAACGGGGGTGTTGACGGCAAAGGTCAAAAACTGGTGAATCTTTTGAAACTCTTGGGAAAGAAACCGGGGCGCTGCACAGTATCCCACCTTCCAGCCCGTGGCGTGATATGTTTTTCCAAAGGAACTGATGACAAAACTCCTGCGGAAAAGCTCCGGATGCCGGGACATGCTTTCGTGGCGCCCTCCGTCGAAAAGGATATGCTCGTAAACCTCGTCACTGACGATGATAATATCGGTATCCCTGACGATTTGCACAAGGGCCTGGATATCCGTTTCATCCAGGATGGATCCAGTGGGGTTATGGGGGGAGTTCAGGACGATGGCTCGGATATCGGGGGATATGGCCCCTTTCACTGCGTTCCAGTCGATGCGATAATCGGGGAACTGCAACTTGATGGGAACCGGGATACCGCCGTTGAGGCGAATCACCGGTCCGTAGGCGTCATAGGCGGGCTCGAAAACGATAACCCTATCCCCGGGGTGCACCACGGCGGAAAGGGCCGCAAAGAGGGCCTCGGTGGCGCCTGCGGTGACAGTGATTTCCGATGCCGGGTCGTAACGGGCACCGTACAGGGCTTCCATCTTTTCCGCAATCCGCTCTCTCAACGGCACCGCGCCCGGCATGGGTGCATACTGGTTGTGGCCGCTTCGCATATAATGCAACACCCGATCCACGAGTTCGGGGGGAACGTCGAAGTCGGGGAACCCCTGGGACAAATTAATGGCCCCGTTTTCATTGGCCAGAAGCGTCATGACCGAAAAGATCGTCACCCCCACATCGGGGAGTTTGGAGGTCAACTGCATTTTACCGATCCTTATGGGCGAGATTTTTCTACTCCTTGACAATTCAAGGAATGGGACTATCTTGTTTTCTTAATCATATCCTACATAGCATACCCGACCCGGATGTTGAACCCCAAATGATGGAGGGTTTAAAATGACGATCATGGAGAAAATGCCTGAAACCAATAGCCGAAAAGAACAACAGCAGGAACACGAAGCCCGCCTCAAGGCCGCGCTTTCCGGGATTAAAAACAAATTCATCGTCATGAGCGGAAAAGGAGGGGTTGGAAAAACCTCCGTCTCGGTGAACCTGGCTGTGGCCCTGTCCCGAAAAAAGCGCCAAGTGGGGCTCATTGACGTGGATCTGCACGGACCCGATGTTCTGCGGATGCTGGGCCTCCAGGGGCTGCTGGGGGTCACCGCCGATCGGAAACTCATCCCCTTGAGCTACAACAGTCACCTGAGGGCCGTGTCCGTGGAGTCCTTTATCCAGGACCGGGACAGCGCCGTCATTTGGCGGGGCCCCTTGAAGCACCAGGCCATCCAGCAGTTCATCGGAGAGGTGGACTGGGGTCCCCTCGATTTTCTCATCATCGATTCCCCGCCAGGGACCGGCGA
Organism: Deltaproteobacteria bacterium; assembly: GCA_019309485.1. GTDB lineage: Bacteria > Desulfobacterota > Desulfobacteria > Desulfobacterales > UBA2156. The sequence continues at coordinate 7,105 of JAFDGC010000087.1, forward strand.
CGAGCCCCTCACCATCGCCCAGATCATTCCGGGGGCCAAGGCCATCATCGTCACGACCCCCCAGGAAATCGCCCTGGCCGACGTTCGGAAATCCATCAACTTCTGCAAGACAGTCAAGATGGAGATCTTCGGCATCATAGAGAACATGAGCGCTTTTGCCTGCCCCCATTGTAAAGAACCGATCCCCCTTTTCGGTTCCGGCGGCGGTGAGAAAGTGGCCTGCGATACGGGATTGCCTTTTCTGGGAAAAATTCCCTTTGATCCCGCCATGGTCAGTTGCGGCGATACAGGGACCTGTTTCCAGGATCGTCATGGGGCTTCTCCGGTGTCCAAAGCGCTCTTGGATATCGCGGACAAAATGACGGCCATGGTGTAAGATCCTTTCATGGAATTCAGAATTACGACGCTCGTGGAAAACACCGTCCCAAAAGGGAGGGGGTTCTTAGGAGAGCACGGCCTGTCCTTTTTCATCGAGGCGGGTGATCGAAAAGTACTGTTCGACACCGGCCAAGGATCTGCCCTGACAAAAAACGCCGAATGCCTTGGGATCGACCTGGCTTCCGTGGATACCGTGGTGCTCAGCCACGGTCACTATGATCACACAGGGGGGATCGGGGCGCTCCTTTCGGTCAACCGCCGGTTTACGTTATATGCCCATCCCGATGTATTCGCTGAAAAGGTGGCCCTGAGGGAGGGTCAGGCGCGCGACATCGGTTTTTCCCTGACCCGAAAGGCCCTGGAAGCGGCGGGAATCCGCGTGGTGATGGATACGCGCCCCATGGAAATCGTCCCCGGCGTCGCCACCACCGGGGAAGTCCCCATGTGCACTTCCTATGAAAGCATTGATCCCGCCTTGTTCATGCGACGGGAAGGCACGCTGGTGCCCGATCCGTTGAAAGACGACCTTTCCCTGATCCTCAGGGGACGAGACAAGACCGGTGTCCTGTTGGGTTGCGCCCACCGGGGGGTGGTGAATATCCTCACGCATGTCCGAACCCTTACCGGAAAAGCGCGCATAGACGTGATTGCGGGGGGGATGCACCTGATGGGGGCGACGGAAACCGTATTGAAAAGGATCATCGAAGATGTCGAGGCCTTTACCCCCATGCTTTTGGCGCCGGGGCACTGCACCGGGTTCCCCGCCATATGGGCCCTCTGGACTGCATTTCAGGAACGGTTTCAGCTCAATCAGGTGGGGAGTGTGATTCAGATCTGAATCCCGTTGAACCCGAAAGAAAGGGAGGCTTCCCGTTGCCGGCAGCGCGGGACAGGGCATTTGCCCGGCAAGGGAGTGGTGCCCTTCCGCCCTGACGGGCGGAGCTTGCCGGTGAGAAAAGAATCTGAGACCTTTGAAAAATGTTCATTTTTGTTCAAGTTCAAGGAAGGCGAAAATTTTAACCACAGGAATACATTGAGTATTTCGAGGATTAAAATTTGAGCCTGACGCAGAAATTG
>JAFDGC010000034.1 GCA_019309485.1 Deltaproteobacteria bacterium
CCGGCGATTCCCAGGCGGAAGCCTTCGATGCCCGTGGCCATGGGTTCGGAGCCCGCTAGGTTGGCGGCGGCAAAGGAGGTTACCGCGTCCGGAGGGGTCAGATCGGCCAGGACCGAATAGTAAAAGACGAAGAGATGCGCCGCCAACAGTTCCACATTGAAATTGGTCAGGGCCTGGGCCCCCACGGTGACGCCGATGACATAGGCGGCGGTGGTGGGGATCCCGGTACCCAGGACGCTGACGATGGCAAAGATGAAAAGCATGGCCAAAAGCAAAACGCCCTTGGAGGCCGAAACCAAAATCGTTCCGAAGGACAAGGCCACCCCTGTCCGGGTGAGGACGCCGACGATCATCCCCGCACCTGCAAGCACGCTGGCGATGAGGGCGCAACTGATGAGGGATTTCAAAAAAATATCGAGGATCTTTCTTCGGTCCAGCCAGGTCTTCCGGTCGAAACAGCTTAAGATCAGGGTGACCCAGATGGTGTGGAAGGCGGCCTTGGAGGGCGAATACCCGGTGGCGAGGAGATAGACGATCACCACGAAGGGAACCACGAAATAGGCGTGCCGGAGCAAGGCCCGGGGGTCGGGGCGTTCGTCTTTGGTGAGGGGCTGGATGCCCCGGCGGACGGCGATGAAGTGGACCATGCACATCACCCCCAGGTAGTAAAGGATGGCGGGGATGACGGCGGTCTTGATGATGGTGAAATAGGGGACGCCGGTCACTTCTGCCATGATAAAAGAGCCGGCTCCCATGATGGGAGGCATGATCTGGCCGCCCACGCCGGAGATGGCTTCCACGGCCGCCGCTTCCTTGGGGCTGTATCCGCTCCTTTTCATCATGGGGATGGTGAAGGATCCGGTGGCGTAGACGTTGGCCACCGTGGATCCCGAAACCGTCCCGTAAAGGGCCGAAGACACCACCGAAATCTTGGCCGATCCGCCCCGGGCCCAGCCGGCGGCCCAGGTGGAAAATTCGATCAGGAAATTCCCGGCCCCGGTCACCGTGAGCACGGCGGCGAACAGAATGTAGATATAAAGTATTTCCGCGGAGATGCCGGTCAGAAACCCGAAAATGCCGTCGTCGTTGGGAAGGTACAGAATTTCCACGGCCCGATCCAGGCTGAAGGCCTTGAAGTGGAAGAGGCCGGGCCAGTATTCGCAGGTGAACAAATACACCATGACGATGCCCACCGTGAAGGCGAACCATTTGGACAGGGCCCGTCGGCAGGCCTCGATGACGGCCAGCGCGAGCAGTCCCCCCAAAAAGACCTCTTCGGCCCGGACCTCATGGTACCCCACAAAGCGTTCATTGAGGCGGTCCGCATGGAACACGGTGTACAAAGTGGCGGCCACGCAGAGCAGGGCCGCGGCGATGTCGGGGTAGCTGGGCCGGTCTTTGGGGGATCCGGAGCGGGCGGGATAAAAAAGGAAGATGACCGGAAGGAGAAAGGCCAGGTGAAGCCCCCGGAACACCCGGGGCTCCGGGGAGCCGAATCCCGAGGTGTAATAGTGGAACAGGCCCGCGACAATGGCCAGCATAGAGACCGGGATCATCCATCCGCGGCCGAGGCTTCTCATGGGGTCATCTTCTCCACAAGAAGGGGGTGCCGCCGGAGGCGGTCACCCCCTGGAACAAAGGATTGGAACTTCGTTGCAGGAAAAATCCGACTGAAAAGGCTACTTGAGGATTCCTTTTTCCTTGTAGTACTTGATGGCGCCGGGGTGCAGCGGCACGCCGCAGCCGGTGACGCCCTGGTCCACGGTATAGGGTTCCAGGGCCGCATGAATCTTGCGGACCTTTCCCACGCTCTCATTGAAAGCCTTGGTGAGCCGGTAGGCGATCTCCTCGGACATCTCGGCGGAGACCGTGATCACGCTCCCGGCCTTGGCGGTGCGGATGGCCTTGTCGTTATTGGACGCTTTCGGGTAGGTTCCCGCCGGAATTTCTCCGGGGACGATGCCGTATTGGTCCAGGTACTTCAAGGCCGTATCGGAAAAGTCGATGAGCTTGAGCGTTCTCCCCACCGAGGCTTCGATGACGGCGGCACCGGGAAGGGAGAGGAAGGTGAAGACACCGTCCACATTTTTATCCTTGAACTGGTTTGCCTGGAAGGAATAGTTGCCCCGGGCAAAATGAAAGCCTGCTTTCTCGAGATCTTTGATGCTGGTGTTGTAGGCTTCGAGAATCCGCTCGAAGACCCAGACATCGGAGCTGCCGGGCTGGGTCACGGCCATTCTCAGCTTTTTCTTTTCTCCGAAGACTTCGTCCATGGAGTTGACGGGGACGTCTTCTCCCACATAGAAGTGGAAATAGTTCATCACCATGCCCCCCACCAGGGCCCGCAGGTTTTTCAGGGGCTTTTCAAAGGGATCCAGTCCCTGGTAGGCCGCGGCGTTCACGAAGGGAAGCCCGAATCCCATCTCCACCGTCCCGTTGGAGATGACCGCCGGGTTTTTGACCCCGCCGCCGGGGACCACCTTGATGACCAGTTCGGAATCGTACTCCTGGATGATGGGGGCGATCCCGCCGGCGATGCCGTACCATCCGCCGCCGGCGCTTCCCGCCGTGAAGGTCAACGTGATTTGTTTGGCGGATACGCTTCCGCCGGCAACCAGGCAAAGCCCCAGCAATACCGCAATAACTAGAACCGTTTTACGCATGGTCTTTCTCCTTTTTGAGTTATGAAGGTGGACGGCTTTTACGCGTTCATTCGGATGGATGAAATCGTAAAGGCGCGGGCGTTGAAGTGTTCTTGCCATAACATCCGGGAATCCAAAAAGTCAAGAAAACCGGGAGCGAAAAACCGCCCCGAAGAAATGGGCCACCATGGTGGTGACATCAAAGACTGGGAGTTTCACCGCCTCCTGGACCGCCGCCGCAAAAGGCGGGAGATTCGTACATTCCATCAACACGGCCCCCACGGGCGGACCGCCGTCATCGGTCTTTACCAGCGCCACCGCCTTGGAAACAACCTCTTCCTGGATTTGACCCGCGGCGTAGCGTCCCCTGTCCACCAGCACGCCCGCCCGAAAATGGGGTTCGGTTTCAAGGCCCGTCACTTTTACGGGGATTCGCGGATCCATTCCTGCCAAAAGCAGATGTACCCGGGTAAGGCGCCCGGCGTGGGCGGTCAAAACGCCGATGCGCCGGTTGGGTCCCAGAGTCTTTTGGATGAACGGAATCTGAAGCAGGCTGGAGAGCATCACCGGCACCGGCAAAAGCCGGGCAAGGGCTTCCTGGAAATAGATGAAAAAACCGCAGCCGCTGGTGACGGCCGCCGCCCCCGCTTCCACGAGCCGCCGGGCCGATGCGGTCAAAGGATCGAGAATCCCGGGATCTTTTTCAAGGAGGCGCTCGAGGGTGACGCCGGAAACCGTCTCGTGGATCACGGGAAACCGGAACGTGGCCGGATTTCCCGGATCCCCCGGGGGCCGGGCGAGGGTATGGTCCAGCATCAGGATGCCGATGGCGGGCGTTTTCATAAAAATGGGCGCCGGATCCTTTTCATGCGATCCACTTGGAGACCGGGGCATTGGCTTCCTCCAGGGGCTGGACCACCACATCCAAGAGCATGGGTTTTCCGGAGGCCATCCCCTTTTCCAGCGCCGGCTGCAGGGCCGCCGGATCCTCCACGCGTATCCCTTCGATGCCGAAGGCCCGGGCTACCGCGGCATGATCGATCATGGAAAAATCCACCCCGAAAAAGGGGGTTCCCATGGCCTTTTGCCCCGCCTTGACCCATCCGAAGCAGGCATTGGTCATGACGATCAACAGGACCGGGAGATTCCGTCGGGAAAGGGTTTCGAGTTCTCCGGCGGAGATTGCGAAACTCCCGTCCCCCATGACCCCCACCACTTTCTTTTCGGGCGCGGCATAGCAGGCGCCCACCACGGCCGGAAGGGCATACCCCAGGGCTCCGTGGGCCCGGGGCGCCACAAATCGTCTTCCGGCTTTGGGGAGGCGGTAGTAAGCGGAAAGATACGGGGTGGGCGTCCCCGGATCGGCGATGACAAGGGACTCCTCCGGCAGGGCGTTTTCCAGTTCCAAAACGAAGCGCTCGGGCCGGATGGGGACGGCATCGGAGATGAATGCTTCCACGGACGCCATGAAGGCGCACTTTTTTTCGGCAATGCGGCCGGGGTCGGTTTTTCCCGCGGAACCGCCGGCCAGGCGGTCGGCGACGGCGTCGGCAAGGGCCGCGATCCCCGGCTTGGCATCGCCGACGATGCCGATGTCCACCCGGTAATTGACCCCGATTCGGTTCCCATCCACGTCGAGCTGAATCATCTTCTTGGTCCCGTCTTCGGGGAGGGTCCATTTGAGGGTCGTCACCGACCCGGCATGACACCCGATGAAAAAGATCAGGTCCGCCTCGTGAATGAAATCATGGCGGAAGCCAAGGCCGCCGTTGCTCCCGATCACCCCCAGACTGTAAGGATGTGTTTCGGCGATGGCGCCTTTCCCGCTGATGGAAGTGGCCACGGGGCATCCGAGCATTTCCGCCAGCGCCGTCAGTTCCGTCCATGCCCCGGCGCGGAGGACCCCGGCCCCGGCCACGATGACGGGATGCCGGCTTTCCACGAGGCATTCGGCGGCGCGCCGGATGGAATCGGGTGCTGGAAACGGGCGATACGCCGGATACCTCCCCAAGCCAGGATCCATGTAAACGTCGCGTTCGGCCACGTCCGCTTCTTGAATATTGAGGGGAAGCCCGATGTGCGTGGCCCCGAGCCGTCCCGACACCGCCCTCCGGAAGGCTTCACGGACGACCCAGGGAAGGTCCCGGCCTCCCGAGGGGGTTCGGGTCCAGGCGGTGACCGGCCGGAACAGGGCGTCCTGGTCCAGCTCGGTCAGGGTCCCCCGCTCCCGCTGGGCGATGTCGATGTCCGAGGTGATGCAGACCACCGGCACCGAAGACTGGTTGGCCTCGGCCAGTCCCGGGAGGATGTACAGGGCACCGCCGCCGCTGGGCCCTTCGCAGACCCCCACCTTGCCGCTGAACCGGGCATACGCGTCGGCCATGAAACCCGCGGAGCGTTCATCCCGGGTGAGAATGTGATTGAAAGAAGGGCGGAGGCGTGCAATCGCTTCGTAGAAAGGTAGACTGGTATCCCCGCAAAGACCGAAGACTGTATCCACACCGGCCTCGGAAAGCATTCGGACCAACGCCTGGCTTCCGTTCATGGGCATCACGCTTTCAGGTTTGACGGCTTCATCCGCTTTTGGGCAACGCGCCGTGCAGTCCATGGCGCTTGGAATCGGTGACCCTTCATTTTCTTAAAAAAACGCAGACAAGATACGCAAGGGCCCGTTTCCTGTCAATCCAGAAGATTGGTGGAAACAGCCGGGAAGTGGTGGCGCCCACCCGCCCAAAGGGTGGGGCTCTCCGGCAAGGAAAATGCCCATTTAAGATCGCTTCCCTTCATCCCAGCTTGAAAGGGGGGGCTTTCGGGAAGCATTCCGGTAAAACTGTTTAAAAAAGTTGCAAAAAAGCACGGCCTGTGATTTAAATGGAACCATGATCCATACCGTGATGCGTAAGGGGGGAATATGAGGGCGTCGGAGATTTTACAGGGAAAGCGCATCCTGATCGTCGATGACGAGCGGGATATCCTCGATTCCCTCAAAGAGATCCTGGATCAATGCGAGGTCGACACGGCCGCGGGTTTCGAAACCGCCAGGGATTTACTGTCCCGCAACCCTTACGACGCCCTTATTTTCGACATCATGGGGGTCAATGGGTACGGATTATTGAAGATCGCCTACCAGCTGAAAATTCCCGTGATGATGCTCACCGCCCATGGATTGAGTGCCGAGCATTTCAAGCAATCCATCGCCAGCGGCGCCTTTGCCTATATTCCAAAGGAAAAGATGGCCTATATCGACGGATACCTTGCGGATTTGCTCGCCACTTACCGTGAATCGGGACAAAAAAGCGGAAACTGGTTTTCCCTGCTTCGAGCCTACTTTGAAAACAAGTTCGGCGCCGGTTGGTTCGATAAAGACGAAACGTTCAGGAAAAATTTCGACAGCGAATTTGTCTTTTCAAAAGAACATCTCGGAAACATCTATAGCTGATACTCCCTTTTTCCCGCATCGTCGGGGGAAGAGGCACCTCCCGCGGGGGCACCACGCCACCGGCAATTTCCTTGACTCTCCGTCAGTTTTTGGATAAATCCTTACATCCAGTGCGGAAGTGGAACCTGTCGGGGCAGGGAATCGGCCCCCAAGTCCTCCTTCGGGGAAGATGCCATGGACATGAAGCGCGATTATTACGAGGACATCCGGTTTTTTACTTCCGGCGTGACGGTTTTCTGGTTTGTGGTCCTGATCGTGTTCCTTTCCGCCTTTCCCTTCCTGGTCAAGAATTACTATGTGTACGTGGCCAATTACATGGCCATCAACGTCATCGTGGCTGTCGGGCTCAACATCCTCGTGGGGTATACCGGGCAGATCTCCTTGGGACACGCCGGATTCTTTGCCATCGGCGCTTACGGCACCGTGACCCTGATGACTTCCGCCCATGTGCCCTTTTTGCCCGCGCTTTTCCTGGCCGCCGGGACGGCGGCGTTTTTCGGTTTCCTTTTGGGGCTTCCGGCCCTGCGGCTGGAAGGCCCCTATCTGGCCATCGTCACCCTCGGATTCGGCCTCACCGTGACGCAGGTCATCGGGAAACTCGATTTTTTCGGGGGTCGCCAGGGGCTCCATGCACCGGACTTGGTCATCGGTTCCTGGAATCTCGATACGGACCGGGAGTTTTACTACCTGGTGATGGTCATTACCGTGGTGATGGTCGTTGCGGTGCGGAATATCATCAAAACCCGGGTGGGTCGGGCCTTCATCGCCATCCGGGACGCCGATATCGCCGCCGAGGCCATGGGCGTGAACCTGGTGGTCTTCAAGACCCTGGCCTTTGCCCTTTCGGCCTTTTGCACGGGGATCGCCGGGGGCCTGTACGCCTTTGTGCTGCGCTTCATCGAGCCGGAGATTTTCACCTTGCTCATGTCCATTATGTTTTTGGCCATGGTGGTGGTGGGGGGACTGGGTTCCATCATGGGGTCCATCACCGGCGCGTGCCTGCTCAGCTGGATGGACCTGCAATTACGGAATATCCTCAGCTTCCCGCATGTGGGGACCTGGCTGGAAAGCCTTTCGAGGATGTATTTTTCAATTACGGGGGTTTCCAACATCCAGTTCATTTTGTTCGGCGGGATCATGATCGCCATCATGCTTTTCGAACCGTTGGGGATCTTCGGAATCTGGATACGGACCAAAAAATATTGGAAAACGTGGCCGTTTTAACCCCGCCGGGGCACTTCGGCGGTAAAGGACGTTTATGCTGAACTTTTTACAGATGGTGGTCAACGGCATCGCGGCCGGAAGCATTTACGCCCTCATGGGCCTGGCCATGGTCATCATCTACAAAACCTCCGAGGTGCCCAATTTCGCCCAGGGGGAGATGGCCCTGGTCTGTTCATACCTGGCCTATATGTTCCTGGATCAATACGGCCTTCCGGTTTACGCGGTTTTTCCGGCGGTCCTCGTCTTTGCGTTTCTTTTGGGATGTCTTCTCGAGTTTGCGGTGCTCCGGCGGGCCAAGGAGCCCAACGTGCTGGGGATGATCATCATCACCATCGGGCTGGAGATGATCCTCATGGGGATCGTTTCCTGGAAATTCGGGGCGGAACAAAAAACCATGCCCTTTCCCGTCTCGCCTTACGACAGTCTGGTCATCGGGAAACTTTACATTTCCTCCCTGGAAGCCATGATGCTATGCGTGACACTGGTCATCATGGGGATCCTCTTTGTTTTCTTAAGGTTTTCAAAACTGGGGGTGGCCATGAAAGCCACCCAGCAGAACGCCACGGCGGCGCGTCTCATGGGGATTCGGGTCCGGCGGATTTTGATGGGGACGTGGGGGATTTCCTCGGTGGTGGGGTGCACGGCGGGGTTGTTGATTTCCACCACCCTCATGCAGCCCTACATGATGTGGGATCCCCTGCTCAAGGGCTTCGCCGCCGCGGTCCTGGGGGGGATGACGTCGCTTCCCGGCGCCGTGGTGGGGGCCTACCTGTTGGGGATCATCGAGAACCTGTTCGGCGGGTATGTCTCCATTGAATTCAAATCGACGGTGGCCTTTGCGGTCATCGTCCTGATCCTGTGCATCAAACCCAGCGGGCTCTTTGCACGGCATTATGTGAAAAAGGTGTAGAAGAAGTCGTTATCCGAGGTTTTGAAACCACTTCCAGGGTTTTTCAGGGAAAGAAGGCACGTATCGAATCAACTCCAAAAAAAAGGAGGGGCGTATGAGAAGCAGCGGATTTAAACTGGCGGCGGCGGTATCGGCCCTGGTGCTGGGCCTGGCCTTTGGCGTGTGGGCCGAGGAAGGGGTTACGGATACGGAGATTCACATCGGACAATGGGGGCCCCAGACCGGTCCCGCGGCGGCATGGGGTTCGGTGGCCCGGGGGACGGACGCCTATTTCAAGATGATCAATGCCGAAGGCGGGATCCACGGCCGGAAACTGATCCACCACATGTTCGACGACGCCTACAACCCGGCCAAAACCCTGGCGGGGGTGAAAGAACTCCAAGAAGGCACCGGGATGTTCGCATGGGTCTCCGGCGTGGGCACGGCGCCCGGCCTGGCGGTGAAGGATTACCTCATGGAACGGAAGATCCCCTGGGTGGGGCCTTCGGCGGGATCTCTGCACTGGATCACCCCTCCCGAAAAGTATCTGTTCGCCGTTTATCCCCTTTACTACATCGAGGCCAAGGCCCTGGTCCGCTACGGGGTTGAAAAAATGGGATTTAAAAAGGTGGCCATCATCTACCAGAACGACGACTACGGCAAAAACGGGGTCAAGGGGGCCAAGGAAGAGCTGGCCGAACACAACATGAAACTCGTGGCCGAGGTCCCGGTGAACCTCACGGACAGCGATCTGAAGCCCCACGTCATGAAGCTGAAAAACTCGGGAGCGGATATGGTGCTGTTGTGGACCAGCCCCAAGCATGCCGTGATCACGGTGGGCACCAGCAAGGCCATGCAGTTTTCCCCACAGTTCATGAGCACCAGCACCTGCTCGGACTTTCCGTTGATGATGCACATCAGCAAAGGACTGTGGGAGGGGGTCATCGCGGCCACCTTCGCCGAGCTCCCCGATTCCCCGCACCCGTTGATGCAAAAGTATAAAAAGGACGCCTTTGAAAAATTTGCGGCCAAGGACGAGCGGTGGGGACTTTTCTTCTATGCGGGCATCGTCTTTGCGGAACCCCTGGTGGAAGGGATCAAACGCTGCGGCAAGGATCTGACCCGGGAACGCCTGGTAAAGGAACTCGAAGGGCTCAAGGATTTCCAGGGGATCAGCGGGAAGATCGGCTACAAGCCCTTCGATCCCAACGATCCGTCCTGCCGGCAGGGACAAAACCACTCACCGGATGGATGACCATCGAGTAATTTACAGCAGGGCCTGTGTATTTTCCGCAGGCCCTGCAGTTTTCAACGGCCTGAACGGATAACCTCACGAACACAATGCCTTTTTTTCAGGTGGAAGCCCTTTCCATTTCCTTCGGCGGCCTGGCGGCGCTGAGTGATCTCTCCTTTTCCGTGGAAAAGGGGGAGATCTTTGCCATTATCGGGCCTAACGGTGCGGGAAAGACCACCCTTTTCAATTGCATCAACGGGATATATCGGCCCGGAGAAGGTTCGATCCGGTTCAAGGGGCAAAGCCTCGTCGGGATGCGGCCGGATCGGGTGGCGCGCTGCGGCATCGCCCGGACGTTTCAGAACATCGAGCTGTTTTCCCACATGAACACCATGGAAAACATCATGCTCGGAAGGCACCTCCACATGAAAACAGGTCTTTTCCGGGGGGCCTTCCTGTGGGGGAAGGGATCCTTTGCCGGAAAAGAGGAGCGGGAGAATCGACAAAAGGCAGAAGAAATCATCGATTTCCTCGATCTGCAATCGGTGCGAAACGCCTTCGTGGGCGCCCTTCCCTACGGCACCCAAAAGGTGGTGGAACTGGCCCGGGCCCTGGCCACCGAGCCGGAACTCCTCCTTCTGGACGAGCCGTGCGCGGGCATGAACAGCGAAGAAAAGCAGGACATGATCTTCTGGATCAAAGACATCCAGGACGAACTGGGGGTGACGATTCTGCTCATCGAGCACGACATGAACATGGTCATGGACATCTCGGACCGGATCCTGGTGATCAATTTCGGACGGCAGGTGACCCTGGGAACCCCGGATGCGGTGCAGCGGCACCCGGAAGTCATCAAGGCGTACCTGGGGGAGGAGGCGGCCCTTGAGCCCCATCCTTGAGATCAACAACATCGAGACCTACTATGACCTGATCTACGCCATCCGGGGCGTTTCCCTCTCCGTGGAGGAAGGGACCATCACCACCATCCTGGGGACCAACGGATCCGGGAAATCCACCATCCTGAAAACCGTCATGGGGCTCATCGAGGATCAACCCGAAAAAGGGACGATTCTGTTTCAGGGAAAGCGGATCGACGGCAAGGATCCGGAAGAGATCGTGCGGATGGGGCTTTCCTATGTTCCGGAAGGCCGGGAAATCTTTGAAGAGCTCACCGTTTATGAAAATCTTGCCATGGGGGCCTACACCCGGAAGGACCGGAAAGGCATCGCCGAGGACATGGATCGGGTCTATGGCCATTTTCCGGTACTGAAGGATCGAAAAGACCAGTGGGCCGGGACCCTGTCCGGCGGGGAACAGCAGATGCTAGCCATCGGCCGGGCTCTCATGAACCGGCCGGCCCTTCTGTTCCTGGATGAACCGTCCCTGGGGCTTTCCCCCATTTTGGTCCGGGAGATCTTTGAGATCATCCAGGCCATCCACCGGGAAAAAACGACCATTCTCCTGGTGGAACAAAATGCCCGGATGGCCCTTTCCATCTCCCATTTCGGGCTGATCCTCGAAAACGGACGCTTCGTCATGAAAGGGGATGCAAAATCGCTCTTGATGAACAAGGATGTCCGGGAATTTTACATGGGCATCCGCTCCGAAGCCTCCGTGAAGGGGTATCAGCGCTGGAAACGTAAAAAAGCATGGCGATAGCAACCGAGACCCATACGGTCCCCAGCCTTTTTCTGGCCGCGGTGAAGCGGTTCGGGGGTCGCACGGCCATGCGGTACAAGGCCTACGGGTTGTGGCACGATATCTCCTGGAACGCCTACCTTCAAACGGTCAAGGAGACGGCCTGCGGTCTTGCGGCCATGGGCCTTGAAAAAGGGGATGTTGCGGCCATCATCGGGGACAACTGCCCGGAATGGGTCTTTGCGGACATGGGGATTCAATGCTGCGGGGCCGCGGCCACCGGCGTCTATGCCACCAATGCCTGGCCCCAGGTGGAATACGTGGTGACCCACTCGGAGGCCAAATTTTTTTTTGTGGAAAACGAGGAACAGCTCGACAAGTTCCTCATGTTCAAAGAGCGGGCGACTCACCTGAAAAAGGTCATCGTTTGGGATACAAAAGGACTCCGGCACTTCCAAGATCCCATGGTGATCTCCTTCGAGGCGTTGCGCCAGGCGGGAAAAAAGGCCATGGAAACAGATCCGGAATTGTTTGCCTCCCGGATCCGAACGATTTCGCCGGAGGATCTTTCGGTCCTGATCTATACCTCCGGGACCACGGGCCTGCCCAAGGGCGCCATGCTCACCCATCGAAACTGTGTCTGGATGGGGCATGCCATCACAACGGACAACCCCATGACGCCGGCGGACGAGGTCCTTTCCTTTCTCCCTTTGTGTCACATCTTCGAGCAGTTGTTCACCGTGCTGGGGCATATCACCTGCGGGTACACGGTGAATTTCATCGAGCGTCCCGACACGGTGGCGGAAAACATGCAGGAGGTCTCCCCCACGGTGGGTCACGCCGTACCCCGGATTTGGGAAAAATACTACAGCGCCATCCAGATCCGCATGTCGGATGCCACGGGGTTTAAAAGGGCGGTCTACGGGGCAGCCCTGAAGATCGGCAAAAAGCGGGCCACCCTAAAGATGCACTTCCAAAGGGTTCCTGTCCTGTTGACGTTTTTATACGGCCTGGCCTACTGGGCCGTTTTCCGGAAGCTCAAGGAACGGATGGGGTTCGACCGGATACGCATCGCTTATTCCGGAGCAGCCCCCATCGCACCGGACATCCTCCTTTTTTTCCAGAGCATCGGCGTGAACCTCATCGAAGGGTACGGCCAGACCGAAGGGACCGGCGTGACCACCCTTTCCCGGATCGGCCGGGTCAAGTTCGGAACCGTGGGGCAGCCCCTGACCGGCGCCCGGGTGAAGATCGCCGAAGACGGAGAGATCCTGGTCAAATCCCCGGGAGTGTTCAAAGGGTATTTCAAGAATCCCGAGGCCACCGCGGAGACGCTCAAGGACGGCTGGCTGCATTCGGGGGACGTGGGAGAGATGGATGAAGACGAGTTTTTGAAGATCACGGATCGGAAAAAGGACATCATCGTCACCGCCGGAGGGAAGAACATCACGCCCCAGTACATCGAAAACCAGCTCAAAACCAGCATCTACATCAACGACGCCGTGGTGGTGGGGGACCGCAGAAAGTATCTGACCTGTCTTATCATGATCGACGAGGACAACGTGGTCAAGTACGCCCAGGACCACAAGATCCAGTTTTCCACCTATAAAGACCTCACCGTGCATCCGGAAATCAACCGGCTGATCCAGGAGGCGGTGGACACCGTCAACCAGGGCCTTTCCCGGGTGGAACAGATCAAGAAGTTTGCGATCCTCCCCAAAAAACTCTATGAAGAGGACGGGGAGGTCACCCCCACCATGAAAGTCAAACGCAAGCGCATCAACGAAGCCTTTTCCGACCTCATCGAGTCCATGTATTGACCGGAACGCTTCCCGCAATCCCCGCTCTTTCAGGGGGGTCAAGGGAAGCGATATTCAAATGGAAGTTTTCCTTACCGGGGAGCCTCGCCCTTCAGGGCGGAGGCGCCACCCTGAAGCGAAAACCGCGCCCGGGGGTTTCCCTGTTTTCTCCACCACAGGAGGGCACCCCGGACGGGGTTCGTCTTGACTTGCCCTGGAAAAGTTCTTATGGATGGGCACCTTGATCTGTAACTGCGAATAAAGAAAGATTTTTTCATCGTCAATGAAAGATACACTGAAGGCCCTTATCCTCTCGGCGGCCCAAAAAGCCCATGATGCCGGGGCATTGCCGAACAATGGGTTCCCGGAGGTGATCCTGGAAACCCCCAAAGTCCAAGCCCACGGCGATTTTTCCACCAATTTCGCCTTGATTTCGGCCTCTATCCAGAAGTTATCCCCCAAAAGGATCGCCCAGGCCGTGGTGGATCATCTGGACAATACGCAACAGTGGATCGAGAAGGTGGAAGTGGCCGGTCCCGGTTTCATCAATTTCCATCTGCACCCGTCGGCCTGGCATAGGGTATTGGAGGCCGTCCTCACCCAGGGCCGGCGGTACGGGGCGCTGAACCTGGGAAAGGGAACGCGGATCCAGGTGGAATACGTCAGTTCCAACCCGACAGGGCCGCTGCACGTGGGGCACGGCCGCGGCGCCGCCGTGGGGGACAGCGTGGCCAACATTCTGGCCTTTTGCGGGTATGATGTGCAGCGGGAGTACTACGTCAATGATTCCGGAAGACAGATCGAAACCCTGGGGCGGTCCGTGTATCTCCGGCTCAAGGCCCTTTCCGGCAGCAAGGATCCCTTCCCGCCGGAATGCTACCAGGGGGAGTACATCCGGCACCTGGCCCGGGAAATCCTTGACGCAAAGGAGACGCTCCCCGCAATGGCCCCGGAAGAGGCAGGCGTGGCCTTTTGCGCCCGGTATGCGGCGAAAAAGATCACGGAAGGGATGCGGAAGGACTTGGAGCGGTTCGGCGTGATCTTCGACCGATGGTACAGCGAGCAAAGCCTTTACGATGCGGGGAAGGTGGAGCGGACCCTTTCGGAGTTGACGGATAAAGGCGTGGTCTACGAAAAGGACGGGGCATGGTGGTTCCGGACCAGCGCTTACGGAGACGAAAAGGATCGGGTGGTGATCCGGAAGGACGGCCAGCCCACCTATTTCGCCTCCGACATCGCCTATCATCGGGACAAGTACGAACGCGGGTTTGAAACCGTCATCGATGTCTGGGGAGCCGACCACCACGGGTACATCCCGCGCATGGAAGCCGCCGTGGAAGCCATGGGTTGGTCGAAGGCCCGATTCAAGGTGATTTTGGTCCAATTGGTGAACCTGCTTCGGGGAGGGGTTCCAGTGGCCATGTCCACCCGGGCCGGGGAGTTTGTCACCCTCGGGGAGGTCCTCGACGAGGTGGGAAAAGACGCAGCCCGGTTTTTGTTTTTGGCCCGTCATCATGAAAGTCCCCTCGATTTCGACCTGGAACTTGCCAAGACGCAGTCCAACGAAAACCCCGTGTACTACGTTCAATACGTGCATGCGCGGATCTCCAGCATCCTGAAGAAGGGACAGGAGCGCGGCATCACGGAGGCGGCCTATTCCGAAGAGGCCGCCTCCCGGCTCACGGCTCCCGAGGAGGTCCAACTGCTCAAGGCGCTTTCCGGGTATCCCGAGGTGATCCATATGTGCGCCGTACACATGGAACCCCATCGGATCCCCTTTTATCTTATGGACTTGGCCGCCTTTTTTCATGCGTATTACAATAAGCATCGGGTGTTGTCCGATGACCCGGTTTTGACGCACGCCAGGATCTGCCTGGTCCTTGCCGTGAAAGAGGTGATCCGAAACGGGCTTTCCCTTCTGGGGGTGTCGGCGCCGGAAAAGATGTAGGGATTGTTCATGGCCGGTGGGGACAAAAAAGGCGCCGGGCCTTCTCCCGGCCGCAGGAACAAGAGTTCGCGGCCGTTTTGGATCGCCGGGATCATTTTTGTTTCGGGATGGATGTTTTTTTTAGGGGTCCTGGTGGGGAGGGGAACGGCACCCATCCGATACGATATTCAGGCCATACAAAAGGAATTGGCCGATGCCAAGGCGGCGCTGTTTGAAAGTGAAATAAAGCGGTTCAAGATTCCCACGGAATCCCCGGAAACGCCGTTGGAATTGAGTTTTTATGATGCATTGAAAGAATCCGCCCAACAACCGCCGATCCGTCCCAAGGCCCCGGCCGCCCCGAAGGTCCGAATATCGCAGAAGCCGGAGACACCCTCGGGTCGGGTGCAACCGACGCCTTCATCCGCACGGGCCCCGGAACGCACCGAAAGGGCGCCAAAGCCCCCGGACCCGGCGATGCATGGCGGCACAGGTGAACCGGAAAACCGGTTGACCCTGCAGGTGGCCGCTTTTCCGAGTCCCGGCGACGCGGGAAAACTGGTGGAGGACTTGAGGAAGCGGGGATACCCCGCCTACTCCGAAGCCGTGATGATTTCCGGGAAAGGGGTATGGTATCGGGTCCGGATCGGGTCTTTCACCACCCGGGAAGGGGCGGCCGTCATGCTGGAAGAGTTGAAAAAGGAACGATTTCAACCCATCATCGTCAACCGAAACGCCAAGTGAGTCGATCATGAGCATAACGCGCAAAGAAGTCCTCCAGGTGGCCGATCTGGCACGTCTCGATCTGGACGACGCGGCTCTGGATAAAATGAGCATCCAGATAAACGAAGTCCTCGGATACGTGGCCCAGATGAACGAGGTGGATACCGGGGACGTGACGCCCACGTCCCATGCCCTGTCCCTGACCAATGCGTTTCGGGAGGACGAAAAAGCCGAACACCTCGATCGGAAACGCGCCCTTTCCAATGCGCCCCATGCAGACAATGAAACCTTTGTGGTTCCCAGGGTCATAAAGGCATAAAGGAAGAACGATGCCGCACAGACTGACCATACACCAGGCCCAGGGCCTGCTTCGGGAAAAGAAAATTTCGGCCGTGGAGCTGACCCAAGCGGTGCTGGACCGCATCCGGAAGGTGGACGAACGGGTGGGCGCCTACATCACCCTGTGCGAGGCATCCGCGTTGGAGCAGGCCCGGAAAGCGGACCGGCGGATCGCATCGGGGGATCCGTCTCCCCTGGCGGGGATCCCCGTCGCCGTCAAGGATATCCTCTGCACCCGGGGCATCCGAACCACCTGTGGCTCCCGGATCCTTGAAAATTTTATCCCCCCCTACGACGCGACGGTCATCCAACGATTGGAGGCGGCGGGGGTTGTCATCGTCGGCAAGACGAACATGGATGAATTTGCCATGGGTTCTTCCAATGAATATTCCGCCTTCAAACTCACCCGCAACCCGTGGGATCTTTCCCGGATTCCGGGAGGCTCCAGCGGCGGGTCGGCGGCGGCGGTGGCCGCGGACATGTGCCTGGGGGCCATCGGCTCCGACACGGGGGGGTCCGTCCGGCAGCCCGCGTCCCACTGCGGCGTGGTGGGGATGAAACCCACTTACGGAAGGGTGTCCCGGTTCGGGCTGGTGGCCTTTGCCTCTTCCCTGGACCAGGTGGGCCCCCTTGCCAAGTGCGTCTACGACAACGCCCTGTTGATGAAGGTTATTGCCGGGCACGATCCGAAGGATTCCACCTCGGCGCCTGAACCCGTGCCGGATTATATCCAGGCCTTTGGAAAGGGCCTGGACGGGGTGACCGTCGGTGTCCCCGTGGAGTATCGATCCATGGTAGGGATGGACCCGGAAGTCTCCGAAGCCGTCTCCACGGCCATGGAAACCATGGAACGTATGGGCGCCCGATGCGTGGAGGTGTCCCTTCCCCATACGCCCTATGCGGTGGCGGCGTATTATGTGATCGCCCCCTCGGAGGCCAGTTCCAATCTGGCCCGGTACGACGGTGTGAAATACGGTTTCCGGGATCCGGAGGCCGGCGACCTGGCCGGTATGTATAGACGGACCCGGAGCAAAGGGTTCGGTCCCGAGGTGCAGCGCCGGATCATCATCGGCACCTATTGTCTCTCCGCCGGGTATTACGACGCCTATTACCGGAAAGCCTCCCAGGTGCGGAGCCTCATCGTCCGGGACTTCAAGGAAGCCTTTGAATCCTGCCGGCTCCTCCTTTCCCCCGTGGCGCCGACGCCGGCCTTTCCCATCGGCGAAAAGGTGGAAGACCCGCTGACCATGTATCTTTCCGATGTATTCACCCTGTCCGCGAATCTTGCCGGCATCCCCGGGATCTCCGTCCCCTGCGGGTTTTCCGGACAAGGGCTTCCCATCGGACTCCAGATCATGGGAAATCATTTCGATGAAGCCATGCTCTACCGGGCCGCCCATCAATTTGAACAGGCCACCGATTATCATTTGAAAAAACCGCCGTTGCAATGAAACCGAAAAACATCAAACAAAAGGGGGCGTAACGCGCTTTTTACGCCGCCCATGGAAAAGGAAAGCCCATGTCCGTCCAGCCAGAAGGGGAAGACTTAAGAAAAGCGGTGAAGTGGGTCCTGGAAGAAGCCGATTTCGATCCCAAAAAGACACTCAGAGACCTCATCCGGGAAGCGTGCCTGAAGTTCGACCTCTCGCCCCTGGAAGCCGATTTTTTGGCCAAGACCCTCCGGGAAAGGATCCCGGATTCGGATTCCAAGGCTTGACCGGAGCGCTTCCCGCAAGCTCCGCCCTTCAGGGCGGGGGGCTCCACCCCCTGAACATTTCGCAAGAAGACCCGGTGGACCGTGCCCAAGATTCGTATCCTTCCTGAAGTCGTTTCCAACAAGATCGCCGCCGGAGAGGTGGTGGAACGCCCCGCTTCGGTGGTGAAGGAGCTCGTGGAAAACGCCCTGGACGCGGGGAGCACCCGGGTCATCGTGGAAGTGGAACAAGGGGGGCGCCGCCTCATCCGGGTGTCCGACAACGGCTCCGGAATGACAAGGGACGACGCCATTCTGGCCCTGGAGCGGTACGCCACGAGCAAAATCGAAACGGATAAGGATCTTTTTTCCATCAAGACCCTGGGCTTCCGCGGGGAAGCCCTCCCCAGTATCGCGGCTGTTTCCCGCCTCACCCTCGTCACCAACGAGGATCCGAAGGAAGCCGCAACCGAAATCCGGGTCGAAGGGGGAAAGATTTTAAAGGTAAGTGCCGTGGGTGCGCCCCAGGGGACCCAGGTCACCGTAAGCGACCTGTTCTTCAATACGCCGGCGCGCCGGAAATTTTTAAAAAGCGTGTCCACCGAGATGGGGCACATCGTGGATACCGTGGACCGCATCGCCCTGGGATGGACCGGCACGGCCTTTGAACTGTTCAGCAACGGCAGGACTCTCCGGCGTTTTTCCGCGGAGTCCCGGGAAGACCGGCGCGCCGTGGAAGTCCTGGGGCTCGACGACCCCCGACATCTCAAAGCAGTCCGGTTTGTCACCGAAGACCTTGCTGTCGGCGGCTGGGTGGTGCCCCCGGTGGAAACCCGCACCACGAGTCGAGGCATTTTCATTTATGTCAACGGCCGCTTTGTCCGGGACCGGATCCTTCAGCACGCACTGATGGAAGGGTTCCGGGAAAGGCTCGTGAAAGGGACGTTTCCCCTGGCAATCCTCAAGATCATCCTTCCGGAAGACCGGGTGGATGTGAACGTGCACCCCACCAAAAACGAGGTTCGGTTCCTCCGGGGGCAATGGGTTCATGATCAGGTGGCCGCTGCCGTGGCAAAGGCCCTGGAGGCCCGCAGACCCTTTTCTTACCTCCCCAAGGCGGATGCGCACCCAAAATCGTTCATGTTCCGGGAACCGCAGGCCCTGTTCAAACCGGAGCCGATGCAAGGGGCGCCGGAGACATTGTCAAAAACGGCGGCGTTTTCAACGGCGCAGGCACCCCTCTGGGACAATTCGGGAATCCGGTCTTTTTCGGTGATCGGACAATTCCGCCACACATATATCGTGTGCGAATCGGAGGAGGGGCTCATGCTCATCGATCAGCATGCGGCCCATGAACGGATTTTATTCGAACAGATGCAGCACAGAAGCGGGTTGTCCGCCCAACGCCTCCTCGTCCCGGAAACCCTGGAGCTCGGGTTTCGGGAGTCCCGGATTCTGGAAAAGTGGCTTCCCGCCCTCAATACCCTGGGAGTGGAAATCGAGCCCTTCGGGGAAAACGCCTATGTCATCAAAGCCGTTCCCGCCATTCTCGGCGGGAAGGCCGTGGAACCGCTGATCCGGGAAATGGTGGAAAAAGCGGCCGAAATCGGAGTCGCCGGATCCTTTAAAGAACCGGTGGAACATTGTTTGGCCGTGATCGCCTGCCACGCGGCGGTGCGGGGCGGGCAGGCCCTTTCCAGGGAAGCCATGGAGGAGATCATCGAAAAACTTTACGCCTGCCGCAACCCCGCCCACTGTCCCCATGGCCGCCCCACCTTCATCCGGTGGACGGATGCCTCTCTGGAAAAGGCGTTTTTCCGGACCCTGTAGGTTTCTGCGCCATGCCGGGTGCGGTATCCGAGTGTACGGCGTTCAAGGCCGATCGGGAAAAAAGGGGAGCCGGATTCATGCGTTGTGAAAAAGAATGAAAACGCTCCTGATCTATCCTTATTTTTTGGACCCGCGCCTCGACGAAAAAGACGTGGAGGTCGTTCCCCAGGGGTTGTACTATTTAGCCGCCGTCCTGCAGGCCGCCGGTGTGGAGACGGTGGTGGCGGATCTTCATGGCTTCCGGGGCCGGTCGGAGGCGGTCCGGGAGAGAATCGCGGCGATACAACCCGATGTTATCGGCATTTCCGTGCTGCACGCCAATCGTTGGGGCGCCGTCGACATCGCCCGGATCGCCAAGGCGGTACGCCCGGAAACACCCGTTGTTTTCGGTGGCGTGGGGGCCACGTTTCTTTGGGATCATTTTCTGCTCCGATTCCCGGAAATCGATTACGTGGTTTTGGGGGAGGGCGAGTATTCCTTTCTGGAGCTTGTCCGGGCGCTGGATGCCGGTGACGCGGGGGCGGTCCGCGGCATCCGGGGCCTTGCCTTCCGGGACGCCGGGCACCCGGTGCGGACAGGCCCGCGGGAGCCGATCCCGGATCTGGATGCCCTCCCGCATCCGGCACGCACGTTTACCTACAGCCACCTCCTGCTTTCCCGGGGCTGCCCGGGGCGGTGCACTTTCTGTGCCTCTCCCCGGTTCTGGCCCGGTCCGGTCCGCTCCCATTCGGCTGATTACTTCCTGGATGAACTGGAAATGCTTTCGGACCGAGGCGTGGGACACTTCTTTATCTCCGACGACACCTTCACCCTGGATCCGGCCAAGGTCATGGCCATCTGCCGGGGGATCATCGAACGGAACCTTTCCATCACGTGGCAGGCCATATCCCGGGTGGATCATGTGAGCGCAAAGCTGCTGTTTTGGATGCGCAAGGCCGGCTGCATCCAGATCAGCTACGGCGTGGAAAGCGGCTCCGCCGCCGTGCGCAGGCGCCTGGGAAAACCGTTGCAGCCGGAAAAGATCCGCCGCGCGTTTGCCCTGACCACCCGGTTCGGCATCCTCTCCCGCGCCTATTTCATCTACGGATCTCCGGGGGAAACCTGGGACACCATCCAGGCCACGGTGGACTTGATGCTGCAGATCAAGCCTTTGGCCGCCATCTTCTACGTCTTGACCCTTTTTCCGGGGACCGCCCTGGCCGATGGGTTCCTTCGGAAGACGGGCAAATCGGACGACGTCTGGCTCGAGCGGAGGGAAGATATTCCGTACTGTGAAACCGATCCGGGGCTTTCCTGCGATCTAGTCGTTACGTTCGGCCGGACGCTTCGCAAACGGTTTTACGAAATGCTCCCCGATGCAGTGGCCGCCATCCATCTGGATTCGAAAGCATCGCTTCGCCCCCTGCACGCGGATTTTCTCTCCCGTCTGGGGATGACCTTTCACCAGGGGGACTATTCCCGGGTGGACGCCATCCCGGACAAGGCGTCCATCGCGTACCGCCTTTACCGGCGGGCATTGGATCTTTATCCGGACTCCCGGGCCCTCCTGGGACTGGCCATGCTGCAGCAACAAGCGGGCGAGACCGGATCCGCGGAAAAGACCCTGAGGGACGGGATACGGGAATTCCCGGAAGACATCCCCCTGGCGCTTTGCCTGGGGATCCATTTCATGAACCAGGGGCGATGGGATGAAGCGCTGGCCGTGCTGGGGCGTTTTGCCGAAAATCCGGAGATCCGCCCTTATCTGGACGAATGCCGCCGCCGATCCCCAAGGTCTCCTTAGGTTGCCTTGAACGAAACGGAAACGATCCCAAAACAGGCGCTTGCCTTACCGGGGAGGGCCGCCCTTCAGGGCGGCCGGGCTCCGATCCGGAGGCGGTCCGGGCCGAAAAAGAGATTACGCGGCGGTGGTGTCGTGTTCCAGCTTGTAAGCGATGGCGTCCACCAGGTCCGCGCGCCCGGCGGCGGCCAGCCAGGGGATCAGCTCCCGGTAAAAGGATTCCCGGTCCCGGATCCGGATGCTGAAACCCGAAAGATCTTCCGGAAAGACATCATCTTCCGCGAATGCCCGGGTTTTGTGCAAAACATTCAGGGCCGCCAGGGCCAGCATGGTCCGCACGCACTTTTCGCACTTCCCGCAGTTCAGCCGATCCGGCACATTGGCCAGACAGACGCGCATGTTCTGGAAGGCCGTATCCCACTGGACCACCGTGCGGATTTTTTCCATCCGGGTAAGTTCCAGGTCCCGGTGGAGAATCCGCATATCCAAGCGGGAATAAAAGGGATCCAGCAAGGGATGGGACCCGCAGGGGTGCAGGTGGGCAATATCATAGGACGAGGCGATGTAGGAAAGGGACACCCGCTTCGAAAAGGCGTGGGAAACAGCGGCCAGGACCGCCCCGAAGAAACGGTTCAGCCACAGGTCCCGATCGTCGCACAGGTGCCGGATGTTCGTAAAAACGGGGATGAGGACCAAACGGGCTTCCCGTGCCACCGGTTCCAGCGCCTCCAGGGTCCGGTGAAAGACCGGGTATTTCATGCCTCGTCTGACCACCCCGCCGATGTCGAACCCGTGGAGCACGAATCCGTCTTTGACGGCCCCGGGATGATCCAAGGGATGGGTCCGCCGGTTGACCCGCAGGGCGGCCAGGGAATCGATGCCGCCTGAAAGAAAAAGGGCGGCC
Source organism: Deltaproteobacteria bacterium (assembly GCA_019309485.1). Taxonomy (GTDB): domain Bacteria; phylum Desulfobacterota; class Desulfobacteria; order Desulfobacterales; family UBA2156. The sequence goes on from JAFDGC010000034.1 coordinate 22,062, forward strand.
CGGCGGTTGGCCCTTTTATACACGGGTGACCGGCGGACCTTGGCTTCCACTGCCGGCGGGCGCCAGGCGTCGTTGGACCAGTGGGAAAGGACGGCCATGGCGGTCCGGAGGCCTTCCAGAAAAGAAGGACATATCCTCCGGTCCAGGGCGATCCGGCGTTCTTTGAAGTGCAGGGCCGGGACCGCGCATCCCACTAAAAAGGCATGGGGATCGGGATTCACGTCCGGTCCAAAATACGGCGGGGTTTCGATAAAGATTTCCCGGCGGGGCTGATCACAGTCTTCCCATAAAACAACGGCCGACACGCGGGTGCGATCCGCATTCTCGATCTTGTTAAAGTCGATGATTTTCAAGGAGAACGGCTTTCGAATCCCTCAAGGCGCATGGGTTTTGGAGTGGTTTCTTTTTCCGGCGGTTTCGTATCGCTGCCGTAAATAGCGGACCATTTCCCCGGCGATGTCGTGCCCGGTGGCCGCCTCCAGTCCCCGGAACCCGGGGGAATAGTTGACCTCCATCACAAAAGGGCGTTTTTGGGCGTCCACCAGAAGATCCACCCCGGCGATTTCCAGGCCGAGGCGTTTTGCCGATGTGATCGCCAGATCTAAAATTTCCGGGTTCAGTGTTACGGCCCGGCTTTTTTGAGACAGATGGAAATTTCCGCGAAAATCCCCTGGAACAGGGGTGAATTCAGCAACACCTGCGACCTTTTCTCCGATGACGACGACCCTGAGATCCTTCCGGCCTTCCGGGGGGATAAATTGTTGTACCAGAAGACCGGACCGGGGGTCGAGTCCTTTGCCTGCTTCCTGCAGTTGTGCGCCGGTTTTCACCAGCGTAACGCCTTCGCCCTGGCGGCTGCTCACCGGCTTGATCACCACCGGGAAACCGCCGAGTTCAAAGGCGGCGAGGGAAAGGCCTTCCACGGCATTGACAAGGATCGTGTCCGGCACCGGAATCCCCTGGTCCTTCAGGAGTTGAAGACAGAGGAATTTATCCTTTGCCTTTCGGATCGCTTCCATGCCGTTGACCACCGGAATGCCCATGAGGCGGAAATGGCAGATCAATGAAAGACAGGCGTCTCCCAGGGTGGCGCCCTGGCGGGGCAGGATGATGTCCGGCGGCAACACCGCTTCTCCCACAAGAATCATTTCTTCTTTCCGAAAGGCCGGCCACACGCGATACGGATGGATCAGGGTCGCGCGGTGTTTCTGTTCCCGGGCGGCCTGCATGAGGCGGAAGTTGGGGGGGTAGTCCTTGTCTCTTACCGTGATGATCCCGATGTTCATCTCCGTCTCCAATGAAGCGGATCCGGTTAACTTCCTGAGGAAATCAACCCGTTTTAATCGAGTTCACCCCAACGTTCAGGAAGCAAACGGACGGCAAAAATCCCCGGCCATGCGCGGCGAACCCAAAATGTCCATTCATGAATCAAGCATCCATTCGGGGACCCAGATTCCCACCTTCTTTTTCGCTTTTTCGCTGAAGAAGGTGCCCACTTTCCTGGTGCGGTTTCGAATGGCCATTTTCTGGGTGGCGATATTGTCCTCTCCGATGATGGCGAAAAGTTCCTTCTTGCCGACCCGGGCGGTGAGACCTTCCAGGAGGCGGGTGCCGATCCCCAGGCCCCGGTATTCGGGGCGCACCGAAGTGTATCCCCGTTCCAGATACCCCGTCAAATCAAAGCCCGTCGCTTCACTCAGGCGTTTGATATATTCCTGCCTGGGGTGTTTCAGGGAGGAGTTTCCCACGATGACCCCTTCTTCTTCGGCATACCCGATTAAAAAGGCGCGTTCCAGATTGTATCGCACCCACCGGGTATCCACGGATCCACCGGCTTCCACCATCTTGCAGATGATATCCAGATACCCGGGCGGCAACGCGTCGGGCGGGACAAAATGATAGGCGATCCCTTCGCCGATGGTATAGACGGTTCCGTCAGCTCTTACCCGCCATCGCTCGATCGTTTTCTTCCCGTACCGAATCAGATAGAGCAACAAGAAGACCGGATCCGCCAGATACCGCCAAAAGGGGGTTCCATGCATGGGAGCGATCGCCTCGTAGGGATCGGGAAGGGCGGGGAAAGGGTCGCTGAAGAAAATGTTTTTAGGAGAACAGGGGCTCCAGGAATGGACCAGGTTGGGATTGGCGGCGGCGAAATTCACCAGCGGATCCGATGCATCTTCCGGACTGGGTATCTTCAGGTGATTCCAAATCCCCGCCCCGGAGGCATGAAAAAGGGTTTTACCCGTTTCTTTGGGGCGGTCTTTCAAGGGGTGCCACAGGATCAACCGCACGCCCTTTTCAAAATAATCCGAAAATATATCGGGAGGATATGTTGCTGTCAGGGGCAGGCGAAGGGTCAACCCCGGAAAGGAAAACGCCTCGATCGGATGCAATTGATGCAAGGCCTTGGAATCGGCTTCGGATAAAAGCCCCCCCTGAACATTTTCGGGTCTTTTGTCTTTTCGGTGGAGGCCTTTTTCGATCCAGGCCCCGGAAAAGCCCTTTAAATCCAGGACCGGATGGGGAGCAGCGTATTTAAAAAAAGGAAACAGGGTCAAATCGGGCAGGGCCTGCGGGGCGCTGACCGCCGTGCCGTCAAGGCCGGGGACGCGTCCGGGCAAGCCGGGCAGGTCTTTCATCCCGATGACGCCGCCTTCGGCTTCCGGGAATCCGTCAACACCGGGTCCGCAGACGATGTGCATGGGAGGCGCCGCGGAAACCAAACCCGCCTGCCGGCGCATTTCCCACGCTGCTAGCAGCTGCGCGGCGGAATCGGCGGCGAAAAGAACCAGATGGGCTTTTGCGCCAGTGATCCGCCGGGAAAAGCGTTTGTGAAGATGCTTCGAAACGCTTGTTTTTCCCCTTCGGTTCGAGACGGTTTTCTTTAGGGCCCTAGCGGCGGCGATGAATGCCTCGGGACGATAAAACGCCTGGGACTGCATTGTTTTCCAGACTTCCGAAGGCAGAAAAGCGCCGGTCTTCTGTGGTTTTTTGGAAACATCGCCGCCGGTTTCGATTCGGGGTGGCGGGGTTGGAAAATCGTCGAGGTTGGCGTCGTAAAAGGTGATCTGATTCACGTCGCTGGAAAAACATCCCGCCAGATACAGGGCCAGCCAGGAAGGCGCCGAAGGACTCGAAGGCGGGGGTTGAACAATGAGAATGCGAAATAAGCGGGGCTGCGGCATGGTTGCATCGTCCGTCATCAAGGAGGAGTGGATGTGAAGCGGAAAATAAGAAAAAGTCATGCGGTTGTCAATCGGCAACCCCCTTGGGTGATCCGGGCCGCCCTGGCGCTCCATTCGGCAGTTATTCGGCCCCGGCATCGAGCAGTCCTGCAAAATTGTCTGCCTGGACGATCCCCTGGCCGCCGGCAACCTTGCCGGCAGTTCCATCGGGGTCGAAGAACCCCTGTTCAAGCGCCTGCGGCAGGGTGCCCGGCGCCTGGGCTTTGCCGGGGCCCACCGGAGGTGGGGAAAGTACATTTACGGCAATGCCGGTGACAGGGCCCGGATCGTTCATCTGGGCATATGAGGGCCCGGGGTTTCAGTTGGTGCTGCATTTCCGAGAAAACGGGCGACGAATTCCGTGGCCGGCCGCGAGAAAACCCGGTCAACGGTTCCGGACTGCTCGATCAGACCGTTGTTGAGGACCGCCATCCGGCTGCCCAGTTCCAGGACCTCCGAAAAATCGTGGGTCACCATCAGGATGGTCATGCCGAATTCGGTGTGGATTTGCTTCAGCAGGTTGCGGATATCCTGCCGGAAGTTGGGATCCAGGGCCGACAGGGGCTCGTCCAGCAACATCACCGCAGGCTTTACCGCCAGGGCCCGGGCCACGGCCGTGCGCTGTTTTTCACCGCCGCTGAGGCGACTGACCTGGCGGTGGACCAGTTTATCAAGTCCCAGCCGCTGAACCAGTCCTTCGACCCAGGAGGCTTCCTTTTGCTTTTCCATCCTGGTGTAGCGCAGGCCGAAGCGGATGTTTTCCATCACCGAAAGGTGGGGGAAAAGGGCGTAATCCTGGTAAACGATGCCGATACCCCGTTTTTCAGGCGGCAAGGCGGTAATGTCCTGGCCGTCGGCCAGGATCCGGCCGCCTGTTACGGGCAAAAGCCCGGCCACGGCTTCCAGCAGCACGGTCTTGCCGGCCCCGGTGGGCCCCAGGAGGATGAAAAACTCTCCCCGGCCGATATCCAGGTCAATCCGGCGCAGGCTGAAACTTCCAAGGTCGACTTCCAGGTTTTCGATCCTGATCATGGACCTTTTCCCCTTGGCTTGCCCACCATCCTCATCATGACGAAAAGCAACAGGCTGATGAGGATCAGCACCACGGCCACCGGCTGGGAGTACTTCAGGCCGTAGGCGGTGAAGCGTTCGTAGATCAGCACCGACGCGATCATGGGATGGTAGGCCACGATGACCACGGCCCCGAACTCGCTCAGGGCCCTGGCCATGCACATGATCACTCCGGCCAGCATGGAGCGCCAGGCCAGAGGCAGGGTGACCCTCACAAAGGCCGAGCCGAAAGAAGCCCCCAGGCTGCGGGCAACGTTCTCCAGCCGCTGGTCGACGGCCTCGAAGCCGTTTTTGACCGTGTTGACGTAAAAAGGCAGGCCCACGAAAGTCAGCACGGCCACGATACCGGTGAGCGAGCCCATGATCTCGATGCCGGCCTCCAGCATGAATTTCCCCAGCCAGTGGTCGGGACTGGCCACAGCCAGGATGGCGATGCCGATGACCGGGTGGGGGATCATGATGGGCAGGTCGATGATGCTCTCGGCCAGTTTCTTGCCGGCAAACTCCTTTCTCGCCAGCAGGTAGGCAAAGGGGGTGCCACAGACAAGAGAGATGGCGGCGGCCATGGCCGCCGCTTCCAGGCTCAGGCCGATGGCGCCCAGCACCTGGCGGTCCCGGAGGCAGTCCCGGAGATCCTGCCAGGAAGGCTGGACCACCATCTGAGCCAGGGGGACAACGATGATGGCCACCACCGCCAGGCTGCAGGCCCACATCAAGGCCCTGGCCGGGCTCAACGAACCGGTTTTGACAAACAATGCCATTGAGCGCATCCCTGGTTGAAAACCGTTTTCAAAATTTTGCCCCTGGCGTCAGTTTCTGACTTCCACCCACTTGACAAGTTCTGCCGGCAGCTTGTTTTTCATCTTCTGGCTTGGCACCCGGCAGGGGACAAAGGGCGGCTGGCCCATCTGTTTCAGCACCTTGAGGCCGCCGTCGGGATCGAGCAGGAAGTCGAGAAAGGCCACCGCCGCCTGGCGGTTGGGGCCGTCCTTGATAAGGGTGATGCCGTAGGTGCAGGATTTGCCCCGCCTGGTGACCCAGGTGCCGGGCTTTTTGCCACTCACCTTGACCGAGGCCTGCTTGTAGAAAGAGTCGTACTTGTAGTTTCCCAGGTTGATCTGGTCGGGAAGCTTGACGTACCTGAGCCCGTGCTGGACAGCCACCGAGAGGTACTCCCAGGCATAGTCCAGGTGGCCGGTCTGGAGCATGCTGACCAGTTCCACCGACTTGGGCCGGACGTATTTTTTGGGGCGGTTGGCCAGCAGGCGCCGGCTCAGACCGTCTTCATGGTAGAACTTTTCGGCCAGCCGGAGTACCATCAGGCTGCGGTAGCCGCAGGGATCGAGGTTGGGATCGGAATGGCCCCAGCGGACCCCCTTCTCGGCCAGAATCCGGTACCAGTTGCCGGAGTTGATCTTGCCGGCGTTCTTGCTCTTGGCGGTGTAGCAGAGTACCAGCTGGTTGGTGGCAAAGCGGATGTTCCAGTCGGCCTTGGCCGGGATCAGGTTCTTGTCGATGACGGCAAAGTCAGCCGAGGCCATGATATCGGCCGGCTTGTTCAGCTCGGAGATCATGCGGGCCATCTTGGTGCTGCCGCCTGCTTCCCGCAGCACGTCGACCCCGGGATACCTGGCCTCGACCTCTTTTTCGATCCTGGCAAAGGGGACCGAGAGGCTGCCGGCGTGAAAGATGATCAGTTTGCCGGCAGGCCCGGCCGAGGCCGGCAGGCAAAGGGACAAGACAACAGCGACGGCCAGTACCGGAATCAACTTTTTCATGGGCAGACTCCTTGTGAATTGAGTTTGAACAGATCAGTCCCCACCAGAGTGTCTTCAGCCGTATCGTTAGTAACGGTCAGTTTGTCACCTGATATATCCAAATAGAACAGAATGTCAATTATAAATGTTATAACATAACCAAAAAAGATATAGGCTAACTTGTAATAACCATGAAGTGTAACGGTTGGCCTGGTTCTGTCCCGGCCGGTGGGGTTGCTCCGGGTTCCGGGACCTGGGCCGGAAGCCACCCGGTCTTTGCATATATTGAATCCAGTGCTTCCAAGTAACTTCAACCTGTTGCTTTCCGATAAATCTCCCCAAAGACGAGATTTTTAAAAAACTGTAGGGTGGGGTTTTATACCCCACCTAAAACCGACCGTCATTTTCCGGCGGCATGTAAAATGCCGCCCTACAGCTGATTTTCTAGACCGATACCGATTTGAATAATCTTCCAAGTAACTTCAACGTGTTGTTTTCGATACCGATCACGATTTCGATACCGATACCGGTTTTGATAAAATCTGTATTTCTAATGTTCTTGATCCCTTGACCCCTCGAACCCTTACCTGGTGCTAACGAAGACCGATTAAGGTGAATGACCTTGCATAAATCTGAAAATTCAGTGGCCTGGCAGAATTGGATTTTCGGGAAGTCAAAGGGGGAAGGGGCAAATGGTCCGGGAAAAGATACTGGTCATCGAAGACGAAGAGGGCATTCTGGAGCTTGTTCAATACAATCTAGCTCGCAACGGTTACCGGGTCACGGGAGCCCTGACCGGGGAATAGGGCCTGGAACTTGCCCGCACCAGCTTGCCGAACCTGATCATCCTGGACTTGATGCTGCCCGGCATCGACGGCCTGGAGATCTGCCGGCGGATGGCCGCGGATTCGGGAACCCGGAGGATACCGATCATCATGCTGACCGCCAAGAGCGAGGAGGCCGACATGGTCGCCGGCCTGGAGCTGGGGGCCGACGACTACATCACCAAGCCTTTCAGCCCTGTCAATGTTTTTGGTTCCATTACAGGAGATGCCACGGTACTCAAAGCGGTTGGAGAAGGTTCCTCCGTGAGGGTGAGCCGGGCGACCTGGTGACATCGGATCTGATCGCACGGTCCCGAGCGAAAATCCGGCACGGCCAGCCTCACGAGGAACTTGATTCCGGCGATTGCGGGCCAGCTTTTCATCCGGGTGAATGGTGGATCTCAGGATCTCGCCATCATAAGTGCAAGATCTTCCGGGCTTCGTCAGGTGTGGCGATCTCACGACCGAGAATCCCGGCCAGTGTCACGACGCGTTCCACCAGGTGTTCATTAGTGGCCAACTCCCCCTTGGAGAAATAGATATTATCTTCCAGCCCCACCCGCACATGCCCTCCCATAAGGATGGCATGGGCAGCCATGGGCAACTGGGCAGGTCCGATACCGGCCACCGTCCAGGTGGCGTCGGATGGAATGGCGTTTTTCAGATGAACCAGGTTTTCAATGGTTGCCGGAATGGCCCCCTTTAGGCCCATGACAAAATCGAAATGCAGGGGCGGAACCGCGAGGCCTTTGGAAACCAGGGCTATGGCATTATAGACCATGCTGATGTCAAATATCTCCATTTCGGGCTTGATGGCCAAACGCTTCATGTCCGCCGCCAGCGCCTCGATGAGCTGCGGACTGTTGGCGTAAACGGAACCGGGAAAATTGACCGACCCGGTGGTGAGGCTGGCCATTTCCGGCTTAAGCCGTAACCGCTCATTGCGGGCCTCGTAGCCCATTCCCGCCCGCCCCCCGGTTGAAATCTGGGTAATGAGACGTGTTTTTGCTTTGATTCCCTCATGGATCTCCTCGAAAACGGTAAAATCCGTCGAAGGGGACTCGTCCACCGGGTTCCGAGCATGGATGTGGATCACGCCGGCACCGGCCGCTTCACAGGCGACGGCGGTCCGGACGATTTCTTCCGGTGTGATAGGCACATGGGGAGTCATTTTTTTGGTGGGCAAAGAACCGGTGGGCGCTATCGTGATAATCAGTTTTTCCACGGCATCATTTCTCCCCAGCTTAGGTGTTCCAATCAGGCACCGAGGGTTTCCAGGAGCGCTTCCCGAAGTGTTGCGGCAATCCTGCGCATCTCATCCACCGTGATGACAAAGGGGGGGGCCACGAGCAGCGCATCACCGTGAATCCCGGCAATGCCGGTGGATTTATAAACGATCACCCCTTTTTGAAACATCGCTTCCCAAATTTTTTCGGTGACCTGCTCGCTGCGATCGAAAGGGGTATTGGTTTTCCGGTCGCACACCAGTTCGATTCCCCACAAAAAACCGATGCCCCGTACATCCGCCGTCCAGGGAAGATCGCCCAGATCTTCTTTCAGCAAATCTCCCAGCAGCGAACCGTACCGGGCGACCCGTTCCACCAGCCGCTCCCGTTCCAGGATCCGTACGACGGCCAATCCGGCGGCCGCGGCCACGGGATGATGGGAGAAGGTGCCGCCGTGGACGAAACCCCCGCTTTCTTCTCGGATGAGATCATAGTGGGTCGACCGTACCCCCACGGCCGACAGGGCCACCGTCCCGCCGGAAAGGCCTTTGCCGAGAGTGATCATGTCGGGGATGACATCCTCATGCTCGCAGGCGAACCACCGGCCGGTGCGGCCCATGCCGCACATCACCTCATCCAGAATCAGCAGGACATCATATCGGTCGCAAATCTCCCGAACGACGGAAAAATAACCCTCGGGTGGCGGACATGCGGCCAGGGTGCCTCCGCCCACCGTTTCGGCCAGGAAGGCGGATACGGTCTCGGGACCAAGGTTCAGAATGGTTTCCTCCAGGGCCAGGGCGCACCGCAGACGGCATTCGGGAAACTGCAGGCCATAGGAGCAGCGCAGGCAGTAGGGCGGGGGAATATGAACCGCATCGGACAAAAGGGGTGCGTAGGGTGCGCGAAAGGCCGTTCTGCCCATGGCCGACAGCGCGCCCAGGGTCAGGCCGTGATAGGATTTCCAGCGGGATATCAGACGAATTTTTTGCGGCCGGCAGGCTGCCAGGTGGATTTGCCGGGCTAGCTTGATGGCCGTTTCCACCGCTTCGGCGCCTCCGGAAAGGAAATAGAACCGGTTCACGCCGTCCGGCGTGTGAGCTGCCAGAGCCGTGGCAAGCGCTTCCACCACGGGCGTGGTGAACATGGTAGGGTGAATGTAGTCGTAGGCAATTATCTGCTCGGAGACCGCCCGGGCGATCTCCTCCCGGCCGTGACCCACGTTTACCACGATGGCGCCGCCGCTGGCATCCAGATAGCGACGGCCCTCAGTGTCTTCGATCCACACGCCTTCCGCTTTCCCCGCCCGGGGCAACGGCCGGTCCAGACGGCGGGGAAAAACATTTCCCCCGATATTAAGGTTTTCCTTAACCATTGATCATGAATCCTTTCCCCAGTCTTTTCCGGAAAGATGCCAGAGCCAGTAAAGACCCAGGGGAATCTTCTCCACATCGAGTCTAATCACGCTGCCGGACGGCACTGTTTCAAGGGATACCGACGAACCGTCCACCATGATACGGGTTTGGTTGACGGATGAGAGGTAATAATCGAGATTGGGCAGTGACTTCATCCCCTCATCCACCACTATCCATTGGCCTTTGCGACGAGTGCGGGCGGGGGCCGTATTGGGAAGCCCGGTTCCCACCGACATCATGCGCGTCTCCCTGACCAACAGGGACGGTCCCGGGCCCACCGAAAAGCGGCCTTCCACCGGTGTCCGCTCCACCGAATGTAGATAGCTCAGCCGGATATCTCCTCCCAGGGTGGTCCGATGGGCGCAGATCAGCTTTTGTCCTGATCGGGGCAACCGGATGGTGGCCACATCGATCGAAAAAAGCAGCAGGCACACCGCTGCCATAGCCAGCAGGATCAACCCTATGACCCCGGTTCGTTTCATACGCTCTCCTGGACCGCTCGGGGGGCTTTGCCCCGATTTGCCCGTGCGCGCTGCCACAGATAAATCAATCCCATGGCGGCGATGGCAAACCCATTTACCAGGTGCTGGTTGATCTTGATACCGCCCAAAAAAAGATCGCTCGGATTGACCAGAAGAAATGCCAGCCCCAGAAAAGCGAATCGTTCGATGATGGAGGTTTTGATCTTCCAATGCCCCTGAATAAAGACCGACCAGCAGAACATCCCCAGAATACACATGGGGACGATGTAGAGCAGTTCCTGCCAGGAGGTGTCGATCATGAGCAGTTTCGTATTGTAAATAAACATAAAGGGCAGGGTGAACGCGGCCAGATCCAGCCTGAAGCTCTTCCAGCCCGTTTTGACGGGATCAGCGTTGGCTATCCCGGCGGCGGCATAGGCGCACAGCCCCACCGGAGGCGTATCGTCGGCGACGATGCCGTAGTAAAAAACAAAAAGATGGACGGCCACAACCGGTAAGCCAAGGCTCAAGTCCGCGCTGATGGTCATGATGGCCGGTGCCGTCATGGCTGCCATGATGATATAGGTGGCGGTGGTGGGCAGCCCCATACCGAGAATGATGGAGGCGAACACGGAAAAAACGAGGGTCAAGAACAGGTTGCCCCCGGCGGCTTCGGTGATCAGAGTGGCCATTTTAAGTCCCAGCCCCGTCAGCGTCACTACGCCGATGATGATACCGCAGCAGGCGCAGGCAGCGGCGATGCCGGCCATGTTTTTCGCCCCGGTTTCCAGGGCTTTCAGAATCTCCTGACGGCTGCGGGTGAAGGTGAAGTTTTTGGGATTCTCCCGATACGCCGCGTAGGCGGGATTATCGTCTTGATCCCCCTGTTCGGCCAGTTGCGGAAACGTCCACCGGCTGCGGTAGAAATTGTTGCCGATGGCTACAACGGCCCCCATAAGAATGGACCAGGAGGCGGCGGTAGTGGGAGTCCACATGGTGATCAGCAAAAGCCAGATCAGGATCACCAGGGGCAGGATGTAGTGAATACCCGAAAACAGTGTTTTGATAAAAGGGGGGCATTCTTCCCGGGTCAATCCCCGGATGTTCTCCTTGACCGCCTCAAGGTGAACAATGGAAAAAATGGCCGTATAGGAGAGAATCGCCGGGATAAAAGCCGCTTTAACGATTTCAACGTAGGGAACCCCGATGATTTCGGCCATGATAAAGGCGGCCGCTCCCATGATCGGGGGCATGAGCTGGCCGTTGGTGGAGGCGGCCACTTCCACGGCCCCGGCCACATGGTTTTTAAAACCGACCTTTTTCATCAAGGGGATGGTCATGGCCCCGGTGGTCACCGTATTGGCGATGGAAGAACCGGAAATGGAACCCATAGCGCACGAGGCCACCACGGCGGCTTTGGCCGGTCCGCCCCGGAAACGCCCCATGAGCGCGAAAGAGAGATTGATGAGGTATTCCCCGGCACCGATCTTGTCCAGAAAAGCACCAAAGAGAACGAAAAGGAAAACAAAGGTGGCCGATACCCGCAGAGGCACCCCCCAAAGCCCCTCGCCGGTCATGAAAATATGGTCGATGATCCGCTTAACCCGGAATCCCCGGTGGGCCAGATCGAAGGGAATATACGGACCGAAGTAGGCATATAGCAAAAAGACGATGGTGATGAGCGGCAGAATCGGGGAGATGCTGCGCCGGGTGGCCTCCAGCACCAGAACGATGAGGACGCCGCCGACTACCAGATCGTACATGGCGGCATCGCCCACGGAAGTGACCACATGATCGTAATTGACAAAAAGATACAGAGCTGCGGCTCCGCCGAGAAGCGCCAGAAAAATATCCCATACGGCGATTTTATTCCGGGGTGATTTTTTTGACAGGGGAAAAGATAGATAGCAAAGGACCAGAGCGAAAGCCAGGTGGATGGAGAGCTGCTTCGAACCGGGTAGCTCTCCAAAAAAGCCGGTGAAGAGCTGAAAGATGGACATGCTTATGGCGATGGCAAATACAACCCAGGCGGCCACACCTGATAACTTCATGGATCCGATCTCCGAAGCCTCGGCCATTTCTTTGCTTATTCCGACATTTTTCTTTTCCCGGTCCGGCAAGATAACATCTCCTGTATACGGCTGTCCGAAAGTTCCCTGCGCCAGGGATCTTTTTTTATAAAGACCATCAAACTCAAACAAGGCGGAAGGGGCGGCCGTGAAAGCCGCCCCTGATTTTTTTTACCGTGGTTCGTTTTAAGAATCTCCAGGTTCAGGCGTTACTTGAGGATTCCTTTTTCCTTGAAGTATTTCTCAGCGCCCGGATGCAGCGGGATTCCCATCCCGATCAACCCTTTTTCCATGGAGATGTCCTGGAATTTGGCGTGGGCTTTTTTCAATTGTGCCAAATCCGAATACATGGCACTGAGAATTTTGTAAACGATATCCGCTTCCAGATCGGCTCGGGCGGAAAGCATCGCCATCACCGAAACGGTCGGGATATCGTTGTCATTACCCTTGTAGGTGCCACCGGCGACGACCTGTTTGGCGTAAAAGGGATATTTAGCGATCAGCTTGTCCACATTCGGGCCTTCGATGGGAACGATATCTGTATCCACGATCAACGCGGTGTCCATGATAACCGCGGCACCTACGGCCACCGTGAAAAAAGCGGCGTCCAGACGTCCGTCTTTGATATAATCCGCAGACTGGGAGGCGGTGAGCTGTTCGGCTTTGGCCAAATCATCCGTCTTCAGACCCCAGGCTTCGAGGATTTGTTTGGCATTCTCCGTGGTGCCCGATCCCACCGGACCGATGGCCACCTTTTTGCCTTTCAAGTCGGCAACGGATTTGATGTTGGAATCCTTGCGGGCAATGAGCTGGACGTGTTCCGGGAAGAGCGTGCAGACACCGAGCAGATCTTTAATCGGTTTGTCAAACATCCCCTTTTTTCCATAGTGGGCGTAGGAGGCGATGTCGTTCTGCAGGATGGCAAAGTCCGTATCTCCGGCCCCAATCAGCTTGGCGTTGGCCACGGATGCTCCGGAGGATTCCGCGGTTACTTTGATGCCGTCGTCCTTCAGGTGCTTCCACGCGATACGGGAAATGGCCCCTGCCATGGGAAAATAGGCTCCGGTTACCCAGCCGGCCGCAATGGAAACATAGCGTCGTTTAGCCGCGTCCACGGGGCCGGAAGGAAGTGCGAATACAATGGCCAGTACAAACGCGATACTCCAAATCATCAACTTGTTTTTTTTCGTCATAACTCCTCCTTCAGGTGAATAGATTGATTCGTTAGTAGCCTGGTTTTTTCGACACCTTCCTTTATTTATATCCTGCCATCACCTCCTTTGATATTTCTGGTTTGTCGGTTTTCCCATTCATATGGATCGATCGGGCATGTGGTCACAGGCTCGGTTGTCATCATCGTCGAAATATCCCATGGCTTGAGAAATGCGGGCTGCATAGGTGACAACCGCCGGCACCATGACCGTTTCGATATAAGTGTCGTCATGCCGGGCCTTGTGAACAGCCATATTGAGGGCGGCAATGGTTTCGCCCGTTTGATTCAGGATCGGCGCCGCCACCGAACACAATTCAGGAGACAGTTCCCCGTTATTGACGGCATAACCCTGGCGGCGGACCTGTTCGATGATCTTTTCCAGTTGCTTGACGGTAGTTACCGTGTGTGGCGTATACGCCGTGAGCGGTGACGCCTTCAGACGTTTGCGCAGCTCTTTCACAGGCAGCCTGGACAAAAGCACCCGTCCCATGGAGGTACAAAAAGCCGGCAGCTTGGATCCGATCGTCAGGTTGATGGTCAAAATAGACCGGGTTTTTATACGGTCGATGTACAGGATCTGGTCGTGATCCAGAATGGCGAGGTTAAAAGTCTCGCTATACTCCCGGCTGGCCTTGACGAGGTAGGGGTGGGCGGTATTCCAAAGCTCCGAGGAGCGGAAAAGGCCGTGACCAAACCTCAGGATCTTCGGTGTGAGCCGGTAGGTTTTCCGGTCCGTATCGGTTTCGACAAATCCGAGTGCCTGGAGGGTGTACAGGAAACGATAAGTCGTGGGCGGCGTCATATCCATCCGCTTGGCAATCTGGCTCAGCGTTGCCGGTTCCCCTGCTTCGGCTACGTGTTCCAGCAGTTTAAGGCCGCGGGCAAAGGAATGAATAAAATAGCGTTCGTCCAATTTATTTCCCACTGCGAAATAATATATCGCAAAACAAAACATACAACTGACGAAAACACAAGCTTTTTGTAGTTGTCCGGGAGTGACCATAGGACGACTTCCGGGCTTGAAAGCAACGCCATCGGGGAGAGGCACAGTCCGCATAACAAGGGTCAAAGTGAAGTGATAGAACTTGCTTTTTTTACGAACGGATTAAGCACGAGCATGAATTGTATTTTACCGGCATCTGCACCTCAAAATATGGGAACGTTTCCTTGCCGTGCTCTTCGGATAAATCGATACCCAAATGAAGATCGGCTGTTAATGCGGAAATTCTCGGCAGAAGACCATCATTTGGGCCGATTCGGGCATGGCTCGTCGGGTCAGCGCCGCCGACGGGTTGTTTAAAAATCATCTTTGGATTGATAAACCACCGATCCGGCTTCCGGAACACAGGTCATCCGCTCCAGGGAAAATGATGCCCGAATGATGTACCGGGCCAGGTTTTCCATGGATGTCTGATCCCGGGGGAGGATTCTTTTGCCGCAATAGACATTGAACCCGGTATGGCGCCATTGTCCGTCATCAAGAGGGCATGGATGCAAAGCAAAAAAACAAGAAAGATTGAAAAACCGTATTGGATTTGAATGGGTCCTGTGATAGTGTAACCAATTATTTTCGCTGGATTTCACGTTTTTCCAATCGTCTGGAACCGGACCGTGCGGCAAAAAAGGAAAATGCATGGACCGCAAGAAACGTCTTCCTTTTGTCTTCGAAAAAGAGGATGCCGACAGCGTCCATAGGGTCCTGATCCGGGGAATCTTCTGGCGCATCTTCGCATTACAGCCATCCAGCCGCCGGATAAAGCGATTTTGGCCCGCTGGAGAAAGGAGGGGGCCGGATGAAAGGTCAATGCGTTTCGGTAATCCGCAGGGCTCGAGATGCTGCAGCAAAGGCATTCGAAACGCCGTTCCTGTCATTCCTTGTATTGATATTCATCCTTCCTGCTGCCGCAGGGGCAGCGCCCAAGAAAGGATACGTCAACCCTTTAGGGATGGAATTCGTTTTCATCCCGGCGGGGACCTTTACCATGGGGAGTCCCCCGGATGAAAAGAACCGCTCCCCCAGCGAAACACCGCACCCGGTGCAGATTTCCGCGTCCTTTTACATGATGGCGACGGAAGTCACTTTGGAACAGTGGTGGACGATCAACGGGAAACGATGGTTCGGCCGCCGGAAGGGGCCGCCGGACATGCCAGTGACCAAGGTCTCCTGGTACGATTGCGCCAAATTCGTCAACCGTCTCAACGAACTCTATCCGGGAACCTACCGGCTTCCCACAGAAGCCCAATGGGAATACGCCTGCCGGGCGGGAACCACAACCGCCTTTGCCTGGGGGGATGGAGTCACCTGCGACCAGGCCATGTTCGCCAACGACGCCTCCAAGGCACCGGCGTGCGTGGCTTCCGTGCGGGACAGGGGGCTTGATCCGGATCGCCCGGCTCCGGTGAAGCAATATGCGCCCAATGCCTGGGGGCTGTTCGATATGCACGGCAATGTCTGGGAATGGTGCCAGGACTGGTACGGGGAGTATCCGGAAAACGCCGTGAAGGATCCCCAGGGACCCGAATCCGGGCCCGGCAAGATCCGCCGTGGGGGGAGCTTCTTCGGGCCGGCCCACTTATGCCGCTGCGCCAACCGGGCCTATGCGCACCCAGCCAGCCGCCTGAAAACCACCGGCTTCAGACTGGTCTGGAGCCCGGACGGGAAAAAAGTCCGGTATACGGAACACCCTCTTCGGGACCGGGATGACGAACCGGACGGCCCATGATCCGAACGCTTCTCCCAATTCCCTCCTTTTAAGCCGGGGTCGAGGGAAGCCATCGTCAAACGAATTTTTTCCTTAACCGGGAGCCCGACTTTCAGGCGGGCGCCACTTCTCCCGCCGGAGGCGGATCAGTATCGGAAAATGCGATGAAGCGGCTGCTGAGCCGATGGCTGAAAATCTACGAGGGTGAAATCACCCTCTTTCTATGGACCGCGGCCCTCCTTTTTTTGGTCCGAAGTTCAGGAATGATCCTGAATAATTATGCGGAAACAGCCTTCCTCAAGCGTTACGGGGTCGAGTACCTTCCCATTGTCAACATGATCAATGCGTTTGCCACCTTTGCGGTGATGGGGGTGCTCACGGCCCTCATGACCCGTTTCAGGGACGCCAGGCTTCTGGCCTATCTTTTTGTCTTTTGCGGCGGTTCGGTGGGCGTGTTGCGCCTATTGATCCCTTACGATATCGACCTGATTTATCCGATCCTGTTCATGTTGAAGGCCCAGTACGAGGTCCTGCAGGCGCTCCTTTTCTGGAATCTGGCCAACGATCTTTTCAATACCCGGCAGTCCAAGCGCATTTTCCCCTTGGTGACGGCCGGCGGTGTCATCGGCCTGATCATCAGCAGCTTCGGAACCCCTTTTCTGGCCAAAACGCTTACCTTTGACAATCTGCTGTGGACGTATCTCGGCCTGTGCATTGCCGCCGCCGTCGTGGTGAAAGGGATGAGCCGCCGATTTCCGGCCCTCCTGATGGCGGGGACAAAGGGGAAGCGGATCAAGAAGCGCAGCGCCATGCTGGAAGGGATAAAGAATGTCCTGCCCCTGATGAAAGAATCCGTCCTGTTGAAGGTGATGATCGTTTTGACCCTGATGCCCAACGTGGTCATTCCCATCATGAACTACCAGTTCAACTTCGCCGTCAACGAACAGTTTGCCACCGAAGGGGCCCTGGTCCAGTTTTTCGGCTATTTCCGGGGCGTTCTCAACATCATCAACCTGGTGATCCTCATGTTTGTGGGGCGCATCTACGGGCGGTGGGGACTTCCCGTGGCGCTCATGTTCCATCCCTTCAATTACCTGATGGCTTTTTTCGCCTTCTTGATGCGGTTCGATGTCTTCTCGGCGATTTATGCCCGCATGTCGACGAATATCCTCAGGACCACCATCAATATTCCGGCCAACGCGGTGCTCATGGGGCTGTTTCCCGAATCCTACCGCAGCTTGGTGCGGCCCTTTTTAAGGGGCACCGTGGTACGCATCGGGCTCTTCGTGGGATCGGGCTTGATCCTGTTGTCCGAGCCCTTGTTCCATCCCCGGTTTCTTTCCCTTGCCGCCTTTCCCTTTGTGGCGGCGTGGATCGTGGCGCCTTTTATCTTGAAAAAGCGGTATGCGGACATCCTCCTGGATCTGGTGGCCACCAATGTATTGGATCTGAAGACCATGGAAGAAAAGGATATCAAAGGATTGTTTGCGGAAAAACGGATCCACAGCCGACTTGCGGATCTTTTTCTTTCCGCTGACGGAAAAGATGCCTTGTGGTACGGCCGGCTCATGAAAACCGTATCCCCTCAAGAGCTGGATGAATTGATTGTAAAAAAGATCCAACGGGTGGGCGATGAAACAAAAATCGCGCTGCTGGATCTGCTCGCCTCCCGGGCCGGTGCCAGGGCCGAACCCGTCATCTTGAAACTTTACGACCCTGAAAACACGCCGTTGAGCCGGGCGCTGGTCCGGACGGCCGGGCGTATGGAGGGCGGAGATTTTCGAGAACTGTTCCAAAACGCTTTGGAGACCTCCACCGATTTAAACGTCAAGGCGTGTGCATTGGGGGGACTCTGCCGGAAGGCGCCGGAAGAATACGGCGCTGCGGTTTCGGCATGGCTTTCTTCCGAACAGATGGAGACCCAGAGGGCCGGTGTCATAGCAGCCGGGACATCGAAGGATCCCGGCTTTATCCGGCCCCTGCTGGCGTTTTTGGAAAACCCGGACAACGCCCCCCTGGTGCCCGATATTCTCAGGGGACTCAGGGAACTTCAAACACCCGGTTTGAACCGCATCACTTCCGCCTATCTATCCCATCCGTCCGAGACGATTCGTGCGGCAGCCCTGGAAATCTTGGAGGTGAGCGATGAAGAAGCCCTGCGGCACGCCATTTCCCTCATGGGGGATTCCTCCGATACGGTGTACGCCCTGGCCAAGGAGAAGATCCTTTCGGCGTCATATGTGGATGGAACGCTTCTCGTGGAGTCTCTGGGGCTGCCCCGGCGGAGAATCCGGGAATGCGTCTTCGAGCTCTTCCAACGATTGGGAATCAAAAACATCGACACCTACCGGTTCGTTCGAAACCAGGTGGAGATGGGATACCGGAATCTATGGGAGGCCGAAACCCTGAAAAGCCTTCCCGAAAAGCCGGAAAGGGATCTGATGATCGATCATCTCCTTCAGGAAAAGACGGCGCGTCTGGAAAACTGCTTGCGGGTACTGGCACTTCAACACCCCGACGGAAGAATGAAAATTCTTGTCCGGGGGGTTTTTTCCTCCGATGCCCGCTTCCGCGCCAACAGCATGGAGGCCCTGGAAGACCTCTTGGATGCCGCCTTGTCGAAAATTTTGTTCCCCCTGTTGGAAGACACGGACGTTTCCCAGCGTCTGGCCGCGGGACGCCGGTTTTTTTCGCTCCCCCCGGTGGGAACCCAACCATGGTCCCTTTTGTCGGATCTGTTGACCAAGCCGAACTGGGTGACGGTGATTCTTGCCCTGTCCCTTTTACGAGACGCCCCGCCTGAAGCGGCGGATTTGAATGGGGTGCAAAAGCTGACGGATTCGAAAAATCTTCACATCCGGGAAATGGCCGGCATGATTTTAATCCAAAACCAGAAAACCGCGGATAAGAAGGAAGGCGCGATGGAACAGACGATCACCATTCCGGATAAAATATTCCATCTCAAGGGGATTGAGATATTCGAGGGGCTTTCCGTGAGCGAAATGGCGGCCGTGGCCTCGGTGACGGAAGAGATGACGTTTCAGGCCGGAGAGATCGTGATCCAGGAGGGCGATCCCGGGGACACCATGTATCTGATTATCGAAGGCGAAGTCTCCGTCATCAAGGACGCCGGTACGGAAACCGAATTCGAACTGGATCGGATCCGTGAGGGGGATTATTTTGGAGAAATGGCCCTTTTCGAGGATTTGGTACGGTCGGCCACCATTAAAACGGAAGCCCCGTCCCGCTTCCTTGTGTTGGATAAAGGGGAGTTTAAGGAGATCGTGAAGGAGTACCCGGAGATCGCCCTGCATATCTGCAAGGTGCTCAGCAACCGTCTCCGGAAGCTTCATGAAAAGGTTCGGATTTAGTTAATCGGAACCAAAAGGGTTGATCCGAATCCAAAGTTGCACTAAAACCGTCACGAGCCTTTTGTTGATGAACTCGTAAAAAGGCTGATTTTGTTCGCGCCGCAACCCTTTTCGGGTGATCCAAAGGGTTTCGCTGAATCTCAAGAACTCGACACAAGTGTCTCAAACAGCTTGAGATTTTTAACGCTCAACCCTTTGTCTCTCTTTTTCCGAAAAGGCTTGAACGGCGCTCACAAAAGCCTTTTTACGATGGCGTCCATCGAGCCCGTCAACGAAACCACCAGTCATCTCATGTATGAATGCAACGAGCGGGGGCACGCCGTTTATTTCCTGGAACCCCACGATGTTTATATCCGAAAGGATGAAGTCGTGGCCCGGATGCACAACATCACCGTATCCAAGGGGCTTTCCATGAAGCAATACTGGCGGGCGTTGATCCACTGCCTGAAAAAAGACGAACTGATCTTTGAAAGCCTCTGCGATCTGGATGCCCTTTTTTTGCGGAAAAACCCGCCCTTGAACTACCGTGTCCTGGAATTTCTCCAGCCGGTGGTCGGCCAGGTGTTCATGATCAACAGCATTCTGGGACAGATTATCGGAAACAGCAAATTATACACGCTCAATTTTCCGGACATCATCCCGGAAACCCATGTATCCAGGGATCCGCTCCGCCTGAAAAAGCTCATCGACGAATTCGGAGGGGCCATGGTGGTCAAACCCCTGGCGAGGTTCGGGGGGGAAGGGGTCATCAAGGTGAGCGACCGGGACCGGGAAAATCTCAACTCTTTGATTCACTATTACATCCGGGCATACAAGGAATACCCCGAACGGGAACCCATCATGGTCCAGGAATATCTGAAAGCCGTCAAGGCCCAAGGGGACGTGCGGATTCTTCTCCTCAACGGAGAAATCCTCGGGGCCATGCGCAGGATACCCAAAAAAGGGGACTTCCGGACGAACATTCATGCGGGTGCAACGGTGAAAAAGCATGAAATCACCTCCCGCGAAAAGGAAATCTGCAAGGCCATCAAAGACAAAATCGTCGCCGACGGGCTTTATTTTGTCGGCATTGATGTGATTGCCGGAAAACTCGTGGAGATCAATTGCGTCAGCCCCGGCGGAATTCCGCGGATCAACCGGATCAACCGGGTGCAACTGGAGAAACGCGTCATCGATTTCATCGAAGACCGGGTCAAGATCAAAGGGAACATTCGGAAAAAAACGGAGAAAACATGACATCAAAATTGAAAAAAATCCTTGTCCTGGGTGTTGTTACCGCGGGGCTTTTTCCGGCAATGACGGTTTTCGGTGGGTCGAATCCGGTCCATTATCTCAAGGCGGGGCTCTCCGAGGAACCCAAGACCTTGAACATCTGGCTGGCCAGCGATCGATGGTCCTTGTCGGTTTTGTCCCAGATCTACCAGGGATTGATTACCCGACATCCGGAGACCCTTGAATTGACGCCCTGGTTGGCTGAGGATCTTCCGGTATACGATCCGGAAACCCTGAGCTACACCGTGACCCTGAGGGACGCCAAGTGGTCCGACGGATCCCCGTTGACCGCCCAAGACGTGGCTTTCACCGCGAATCTGATCAAGGAGTTCAAGATTCCCCGCCACTTCGATCGATGGAGTTTCGTTAAAGCCATCGAGGTGTTGGATCCCAAGACCGTTCGGTTCGTTCTGGAAACGCCCATGGCGATCTTTTTGTCCAGGACACTCGCCACCCCCATTGTCTCGAAAAAGGAGTGGGAACCGGTGGCGCAAAACGCCCGCAACGCCGAAAAGCCGCTCACGGCGTTGATCAATCATGAAATTAAAACGCCCGTCGGAAACGGTCCCTTTTCGGTAAAGGAATGGAAAGAGGGGGCCTACCTGTTTATGACCCGAAATCCCCATTTTTTCGGATCCGGGCAAAAGATCGGCGGCCGGGTGATGGGGCCCTTCATCGACGGCATTATTTTTAAATTCTTCGGGACTTCCGATGCCGCCATCCTTTCGCTCAAGAAAGGGGATATCGACATGTTCTGGTGGTCGGTGCAAGCCGGCTACATCGAGGATCTGCAAAAGGATCCGAAGATCACGTTGTTTAAAAACGAGAGAAGCGCCATGTACTACATGGGCTTCAATCTCAGGAAACCCCCCTTTGATGATGCGGTTTTGAGAAGGGCGGTGGCGATTCTCATCGACAAGGGCTTCATCGTCACCCGGATTCTCCAGGGGGACGGGGCCCGGATGGACTCGGTGGTGCCGGCCGGGAATAAATTTTACTACTGCCCGCCGGATACGGTATGGGGAGAAGGCCTTTCCCGACAGGAGCGGGTGAAGGCGGCCTGGTGGCTCTTGAAAGAAGCGGGATACTCCTGGAAAACGCCCCCGGTGAATGACGCCGGAGCAGTGGTCAAAGGCAGGCACATCCGGCTTCCCGATGGCACACCCATGGAAGGCTTCACCATACTGACGCCGCCCGCCGATTACGACCCCTTGCGGGCCATGAGCGGTACGATCATCCAGGAATGGCTCAGGGAATTCGGGATGCCGGCGTCGGCAAAGCCCATGGCCTTCGGGTCCCTCATCGACCAGGTCAAGGTCCGGCGGGAATTCGATGCCTTCATCCTGGCTTACGGAAAACTTTCCCTGGATCCCGATTGGATCCGCAGCTTCTTCCATTCCCGGCACGACAAGGTGCGGGGGCTGAATATGAGCGGTTATCATAATCCGGAGTTCGACCGCATTTCCGATGAAAGCGCCACGGTCATGGACGAAAACCAGCGCCGGGAACGGGTATGCCGGATGCAAAAGATCCTCATGCGGGATTTGCCCTATATTCCTTTGTACACGCCCAAAATGATCGAAGCAGTGCGAAACGACCGGTTTTCCGGGTGGGTGAACACGCTGGAGGGGATCGGAAATCCCTGGTCCTTTTGTGTGCTGAAACCGGAAGCCCCCTGATTGACGCCTCCCCGCAGCCCCGCGAGGCAGAACCTGCGGGGAATGGCCCGCTGTTGCGGTTCAACGCCGCAATTCATAACCAGGGAGACGAAAAATGGAGCTGTGGCGTTATGCTCGGCAACGGTTGTTCCAGATCGGCATCATCTTTTTCGTGATCCTCACGATCCTTTTCATCCTGTTCAGGATCGCCCCCGGGGATCCGGTCTCCCGGATGATCGGTCCGGAGATGACGACGGAAGATGCCGCCCATTTGATTTCCCAGCTCGGATTGGACCGCCCTTTATGGGTGCAGTATGTGTATTATGTGAAGAATTTTTTTTCGGGAAATTTCGGCCATTCCTTTCATTACGGCCGCCCGGTAATCGAAGTCATCGGGGACCGGCTCCCGAACACCATGCTCCTGTTCACCACATCGGTCATGATTTCCGCCCTGATGGGGGTCTTTTTGGGAAAAATCGCCGCGTGGCGGAAAGGGGAAAAGACAGATACGGTAATGACCCTTCTGGCCCTGGTCACCCACACGGTCTTTTTGCCGTGGATGGCCCTGATCCTGATCTGGATCTTCGGATATCGATTGGGGTGGTTTCCTATCAACGGCATGATCTCGGAGGAGGTGTGGCTGAATCCCACCTCCGGATTCTTTGCCAAGAGCGTGGATGTGGCGCACCATATGATCCTTCCCCTGTTGACCCTGTCCCTGATCTATTTCGGATCCTATCTGCTCATCATGCGCAGCGCCATGCTGGAAACCCTCAAAGAAGACTATATCCTGACAGCAAGGGCTAAAGGACTTACGGAAAAAGTCATCCGGAACAAACACGCCTCTCCCAATGCGGCCCTTCCCGTGGTGACCAGCGTGGGATTGAGCCTGGCCTTTTCCATCAACGGCGGAGCCCTGACGGAAACGGTCTTCAGCTGGCCGGGGATCGGGCGGGAGCTGGTCTTTTCGGTGAGCAACAACGACTATCCGTTGGCCCAGGCGGCGTTCCTTTTGATTTCGGCCGTGGTGCTGGTGTCGAATCTCGTGGTGGACATCCTTTACGCCTATCTGGATCCGCGGATCCGGTATTGAGGGGAAGCCAATGCCCTCCCGGAAAAAAAAGATCCTCGAAGAACGAAGCCGACGGTGGCGCCGGATGGAACGCTGGGCCCAGGGCTGGGCCATCTATAAAAAGAATTTCCTGGGCCGAATCGGGCTGGTGCTGCTTTCCATATTCGTCCTCATGGCCCTGGCAAGCTTTATCCCGCCGCTGGTGGATCCCATGTACAAGCCCATGAGCGGCGTGGATCCGGAAATCACCGCATCCACCGGTCCGAGCTTCCGGCACTGGCTGGGCACCGATTTCATGGGCCGGGACCTGTTCAGCCAGCTTTTGGCCGGCGCCCGGGTGGCCTTCACGGTGGGAATTGCTTCGGCGTTTGTGAGCATCGTTCTCGGAACGCTCATCGGGATGACCGCCGGATACATGGGAGGATGGACCGACACCCTCCTGATGCGCACGGCCGACATAATCATGGTGATGCCCACCCTGCTGGTGGTCCTGATCCTGGCCGCCCTTTTCGGGCAGCTCAACATTTGGAGCATTGTATTGATCATCGCCTTGTTTCGTTGGCCGGGGGTCTCCCGGGTAATCCGGGCCCAGACCCTGACCCTGAAAGAACGCCCCTTCATCGACGCCGCACGGGTGGCGGGGGCCTCCCATTTGCGCATCCTTTTCCGGCACATCATGCCCAATGTGCTCCCTTTGTCCTTTTTGTACATGACCTTCCGGGTGACGGCCGCCATCAATATCGAGGCGGCCCTGGCCTTTTTGGGGTTCGGGGATCCCGGTACGGTGAGCTGGGGAATGATGCTCCAGTGGGTCTGGAAAACCGGGTACATGTTCAAAGCGCCCTACTGGCTCTTGCCCCCCGGCATTTGTATTTCGTTGATCACCTTGTCCTTTTATCTTTTGGGCCGCGCCATGGACGAAGTGTTGG
Source organism: Deltaproteobacteria bacterium (assembly GCA_019309485.1). Classification (GTDB taxonomy): domain Bacteria; phylum Desulfobacterota; class Desulfobacteria; order Desulfobacterales; family UBA2156. The sequence continues at coordinate 46,329 of JAFDGC010000034.1, forward strand.
ACCCCCGGCTGCGCAAGGAAGGAGAGCGGTACTGACATGGCCCTGCTTGAAGTGGAGGATTTGAGCATCGGGTATCAAACCGATCAGGGCATCCTGCACGCCGTGGAAGGGGTCTCCTTTACCGTGGACCGCGGCCGTTCCTTGGGGCTCGTGGGGGAATCGGGATGCGGGAAAACCACCCTGGGGATGGCGATTTTAAGGCTTTTGCCCCAAAACGGGATGGTGTTGAAGGGGCGGATCCTCTTTGAAGGCCGGAATCTTTTGGAACTCGATGCCGAGGCCATGCGGCGGATCCGATGGAAAGAGATCGCCATAATCTTTCAGGCCGCCATGAACGCCTTGAATCCCGTGCACCGTGTGGCGGACCAGGTCGCCGAGGTGATCCTCACCCATGAACCCGAAACCCCCCGGGAAGTGGTCCGTGTCCGGGTCGAGGCACTCTTTGATCAGGTGGGGATTCCGCGTTCGCGGATGTGGGACTATCCGCACCACTACAGCGGCGGGATGAAACAGCGGGCCATCATCGCCATGGCGCTGGCCTTGAACCCCAAGTTCATGATCGCGGATGAACCCACCACGGCCCTGGACGTGATCGTTCAGGACCAGATCCTGAAAGAAGCCAAACGGATCCAGGAGGCCTTTGATATCGGCATGATCTACATCTCCCATGATATTGCGGTGGTGGCCGAGGTGTGTCATGACATCGGCGTCCTGTACGGCGGGCACCTGGTGGAATACGGGGACCGGGAATCGGTCCTGGATACTCCGTTGCACCCCTATACACGGATGCTCCTGGCCTCGTTTTTAACGGTGAAAGGAAAAGCGGCAAAAGTCTCCCAGGCACCAGGGGATTCCCCGGACCTGGTCCACCCGGAACCGGGGTGCCGGTTTTATGAACGCTGCCGATACGCAAAGGCGGCTTGCCGGCTGGAGCCGCTAAGATATGTCGCCGCGAGCCCCACCCACCGGGTCCTGTGCAACCGGTGTGCATGAACCGGGTAAAGCGCTCTTTCCGTCGGCGGCTCGCTTTCGAGTCGCGATTTAAGGGTCCAAGGGGTCAAGGGGTCAAGTGAAATGATTCTTTCCTTTTTTTGAAGCCATCAAAATTTGAAATGCTCATCTTAGGTAAACAAGGATAAAGCGTGTGGAGTCAAACGCTGCACCCGAAGTTCTCCGGCTTTCGGAAGTGACCAAGACGTACCGGCAGGTCCGGTCCTTTTTCGGCGGCACCA
>JAFDGC010000088.1 GCA_019309485.1 Deltaproteobacteria bacterium
GGCGCGATGAAGAGAAACCCGGCGGCGAGGAGCGCGATCACTCCCCAATACCCCCATCCCTGCTGCTTTACGCTTCCGTGGCGAATCCATCCGGCCCTTTTCAGGATCGGCATCGTAAAAGCCAGGGAAAAAAGAAGGGGCGGCAGGTAGTGGTATAGAAACAGGATCCGGGGAATCCCTATATGGGGAAGGTAGGCGATGGCAAACCCGGCCAAAGGAAGCCACCCGGTCATTTCCGTTTCCGTCCGTTGGCGGCGGGCCTCGACCCCGAGTCCAAAGACCTTCCAGGCCACGGCGCACAGAAACGCCACGGTGCCCCCCCACCAGACCACCGGGTTTCCCAGAAAATAAATCCCGGCCTTGGGTCCGCTCCAGTAGAAGATGGGCCGGGCCATGAGGGGCCAGCTCCACCAGGGGCTGGAGTACGTATGGGCTTTATCGAGAAAGTAGTTGTATTGAAGCATTACCTGATGAAGATTGAAAACATCGGCGAAAAAACGTCCCTGGGGCGTGTAGAATGCATCTCCGGGACCGGGAGCGGGAAGCAGCAGGAAATGGAAATACCATCCGGCGACATAGACGATGCCGGCGCCGGCAAGGATGCAAAGCATTTGCCCGGTTTCCCGGACCAGGGTTTTCCCTTTTGGTTCGATAAAAACCGCCGCCGCCGCGAAAACACCCGGCAGGGCCAGGGCCGTCAGCCCCGTGAACTTGATGCCCACGGCCATCCCGGCGGCCCCGCCGCATAGAAGAAAAAGCAGGATCCGGCGTCCGCCCCGCGAGTCCCGGGCCGCTAAAAACAGGCTGAGGCTCCCGAACATGGCCGCCAGCAGCACGCCGTCGATGGCGATGATCCGGGTTTGAAGGAGCAGCGCGTTGTCCAGCGTCAGCAGCAAGGCCCCCAGAAACGCGGCTCCCTGCCCGGCCCCAAGCTGTTCCAGTAAAACAAAAAAGATCATGCTGAGCGCGATTCCGGAAAGAGCGGGGACGAGACGAAAACCGTATACCGGAGCCGTGCCGTAAGGCTTTCCGATCTGTTCGAATCCGAAGTCTCCGTCGTATCCGAAGGCCGCCGCCGCGCCGGCGATGAAAAGTTTCGCATGGGGCGGGTGGATGTCGAAAAACCGTTTGCCCGTCACACAGTAGGCGTTGATGTATTTCCCGAAGTGCACCTCGTCGAAGACCACACTGCGGGGGTGGTCCAGCCACGCCAGATGCAATGCCGCGGAGAGCAGCACGATCCAGAACAGCGGCCATCCGCCTTTGACGCGATCGGACATGACGCGTCACCGGGTTTTGAAAATGAGGTGATGGTTCATATCCAGAATCAGCAGATGGTGTCGGTGAAGGAAATCCGCGTTGGCATGAAAAACTTCCCTTTCCCGCGGCCCGATCACCACATAATCGATCTTGTGCTTAGCGATCAGGACGTTGGCCTGGGATGTTCCCAGGAAAATGGCCTGCACGTCCTTTTCCCGCTCCCGGTAATCGATCCCCCAGGACCAGAGCCATCCCCGATAGCCCAGGACGATCTTGCGCCCGGAAAGATCCACCACCCAGTGATTGTGGGTGTCGGAGGTAAGAAAAACCGATTTTTTCGGGGTGATGTTTCGGACCACCCGGGCCAGCTCGATCTGGTCCGGTGTCCACATCAGGCGCTTGTTTCGATCAAAGCGCAGGCAGGAGCCGGCATCAACGGCCCCCGACAGGATGACCGAAACAAGGAGCAGCCCCCCCACCAAGCCCCGAAGGATTCTCTGTTTCGCCCAATGACAAAGGGCGCCGGCCACCAGAACGCTCGATGCCAGGTACCAGAAGCGCAGCAGCTTGGTGTTATCATAGTCCCAGGGCTGGAATACCCACAGGTTGGTGGCGGCAAAGACCAAAAGAAAGGGCACATAATAAAAAAAGAGCCGCCGTTCGTGTTTCCAGAAATACGCCCACGCCGCGGGGATCAAAACCGCCATCACGCCGATGTTTTTAACCCAGAACCACAGCCAGTTGTCCCCTTTGGCCGGGGCGAGCCACCCGGGCTGCCATCGGATAAAACCCTCCGAATAACCCGTTACCTGGGGCAGAAAGTACAGCCACTGGGGCAGGGCCAGCAGGAGTGCGGGGAAGAAAAAATAAAGCCACTCGGTTCGGGGGTGCAGGAGGAAATAGACGGAACTCACCATCATCAGCACAAGGAAGGTGTGGGCGTGGAAAAAGGGGAGCAGCCCGGCAAGGAGTCCCGCCGTTGCAAAGCAGCCCTTTTTCCGAGAGGTCGTTCCCTTCAGCCAGAACAAAAAGACCGCCAGTGCGCCGGTGATGCCCACGAGGATCCCCCGTTGAGGGATCATCTCCGATATTATAAAATTAACCCACCGGATGTTGGCTTCGGGGATGTGGGTCAATTCCGTCACCCCCTGACGGGCCGGCGGAAAAACCCCTCGAAGGGCCGCCGGCAAATCCGGAAAAAGATAAACGAATCCCAAACCGCCGCTGAGGATGAAAATGAAAACCGAAAGGGCCCCGGCCTCCCGGCTTTTCGTGAGCTGTCGGGCCAGTTCATAGATCAGCGCCGTCATGGCGATGGATAAAAGCGCCCCGGGAATCTCCAGGGACCGGGGGATCGTCATCCCCGATTTCACCAGCATGGCGCTGGTGAAATCGAATAAAAAGGGATACGCCAGGCGGACGCCGGCATACCAGGGGTTTTCGGGGGGCAGGTTGCTGCCGTAAACCCAGTTGGCGATATACCCCATGTGCCCGGCCCAGTCCCCCCAGACCGTGCGGCCTCCTGCCCAGATCCCTTCCGCGTCTTCCACAATCATGCGGGAAAACAGCAACAGAAAAAACAGTCCCGCCAGGCCGATCAGCGCGATGAAGATGCCGTCAGCAGGGGTTTTTTCCTGATCGGAGGCATTCCCTTTTGAAAAAAAAATCAGGATAAAGACGGAAAAAACGAGCACCACTCCGAAAACCGGCCAGACCAGAAGTCTCCCGGCCAAAAGAGAGACGATAAAACCCGTCCAGGTCGCCAGCATCAGCCCCAGGACCAGGCCTGCCGGCACGGCTTCTTTCAAGTTCAGTTCCACACGAAAAAGCCGCAGGACGCCCATGCCCGAAACGGTCATGGCGGCTAAAAAGAATAGGGCAAGCAGCATGGGAAGTTTTCCACCTTTTCTTGAACCGCTTTTCGGGTCAACTCATATTGAGATTCCGGCACCCAGCCTTGGCTTTACATTTCCTGCCGGACAAAATCCGGGAACAGCTTCACCCGGTTCAGTTCTTTTTTGGAACAGACAAGAGGTATTCCCGCAACAGATTTTTTTTGTACGGCTGAAGCGGTTTTGGATAAAACGATGCAATCTGTTCGATATCAATCATCGGTCAATCCATCTTCACCCATTTCAACAGCTTTCCGCCCGTACCGACAGACGGTTTTGAGCGAATGATTCAAGATACGCGGTAAACCGCTTTTGATCAATCCGGCGCCGCATTTCTTCCCGATGAATCCGAAGGGAAGAAAAATCCGGCGCCTCGCCGAACCCCGGATGGATGTAAAGAAAATCCAGAACCGCCTTTTCCATTGTGGCCATTTTGATGCCGTTGAGCAGGGTGTATCCGAAAAAGAGGACCGGCTTCATCGTCTTGTAAGAAAAGAGTCCTACGGGCGTTTCAAACGAATACGTCCTGCGTGTGGATATGGATGTGATCGCGTAAACGCTTTCCGGGATCAACCCATAATAGGCCATGGCGGTCTCCAAAGAAACATAGGGCGGCTTGTAAATTTTATTCGCGATTTTCCAAAGCGTTTTTTCATCCGGATCCACTTCTCAAGAAAAAAAACAGCCGCCGCAGGCCCCTACTTATTGAACCGCAACAACGAGGGCATTCCCCGCGGCCTGCACCGGTAAGCTTCCAAAGTGAGTCGAAAAGCTACCGGCCGGGTTCGATCCGTTTCAGCCAGTCCACCCGATCA
>JAFDGC010000089.1 GCA_019309485.1 Deltaproteobacteria bacterium
CCAAACCATGATCCGCGCGCTTCTTGACCTTTTGAAAAAAACCATTGAACCGATCCGACCCGGAAGAAAATGCAGCCGAAACCACCGGGTGTCATCCAGGAAATTCTACCTGGCTTATAAACCGTGTGCTTAAGTTAATGACATTGACCCGTAATTGGGAACCGGTTCGTGCCGTGTGGCTGAATCCTGACAACAGCCATGAAAAGGAGGTAAACCTTTGCCTGCTGGATGAGGCCGCGTAGTTGATGACGGGTTCAGGTGACAACTGTCTTGACACCCGCCGGAAACCTTCTTTTTGAAAAGGCCCTTATCAAAATAACTGATTGATTTTATTTACTCAAATATACAACGTTGAATTTATTTCGGACACCTTTGCTTTTTTTGTTGACAATTTTTTTTACTTTCCGTATTTTTTTTTAAGTTTGCGTGGGTGCTCCTTCGGAGCTTAATAGGGAATCCCGTTAAAATCGGGAGCGGTCCCGCCGCTGTAACCGGGGACGAAATCCGCGGACGCCACTGTTTCGGAAATCATCGGAACGGGAAGGCGCGGAAGGTAGAATGATCCGGGAGCCAGAAGACCTGCCTATGCTTTTGCGCCTGTGATCCGACGTGGTATCGGATGCAGTCGCTGACAGGGTCAAGGAAGCTGGGTGCAGCCCTTTGAGTTAAAAGACTCAAAGGGCTTTTTTATTGGGAGGAGGTGGATGCTCTGACGATCGGTGCAATTATATGTATCGCTGGCGAGGTCCCGGAAATATGGAGTGAAAATGATGAAGCGGATTTCAGGAAAAGGGTGAATGCGTTCGACGCGATTCGAGTCTTGCCTTCCCGGGCAAATGTTTATCAGCTTACATACCTATGGCTGGATTTGATTTCAAAAGGCATGACTGAAATCGTGATCGTCTCGGCGGAATTCACCGAAAACAGGAGATTGAATTTCAGTCGGCGGCTGCTGCGATTACCGATAATCGCATTGAATTAATTTCGGTCTTTGCGAATCTGTGGCGATAAGGAGGCATGTAAATGAAACGAGGGATCATTATCTGTTTTTCTTTTATTCCCGTAATCAGATCTGCGCGATTTTCCCTCGCTTGGAACGCTGTATTTGTGAAGAGGAGAAAGCTGTGGCCGCTTGGGTAAGTTCGAAAAACCGCTCATTTGCAAGAATCCTCCTTCCGTGCAACCTGTGGTTGGATTTGCAAAAAGGAGGAAGACAAGCTGGGTGGAGCCCTGGATCCAGAAAGACTCAAAGGGCTTTTTGTTGCCGGTTAATGCCGCACCCGGAAACAGGGAGGGGGATCCTGGCAAGAGCCCCCCTCCCTTCCTTTCCCAAACTAGACAGGTGTGAGAATCGGGTTCTGCTCGAAGAAAAAAGCGGACACTGGGAAATCCCTGGATCGAAACGGTCCGGGGATTTTTTTGCCCGGACAAAAAATTTAACGAAAAGGAGGTGTTCGAATGAAAGAGCGTTGAAACATGAGTTCTTGCCTTACGGGAATTCGAAATGATCACCCAGTGCAATCAATTAGAGATGAACCGAAATAAATGATGGTCTAAAGGAGGCACAAATGAAACGCAATTTTTCTGAAAACCCGTTTTTACTTTCTCTTACTTTTTTTCTAGTCTCTATCTTTTTTCTAAGTGTGGCCGCATCAGTCAGTGCCCACGGTGAGAAGAAACCCATGAAAAAAGGGATCCTGTTGGTGGCCTTCGGAACGAGTGTTCCGGAAGCACAGAAGGTTTTTGTCAACATAGAAAAGAGTGTCAAGGCCGCTTATCCGGGCATTCCCATCCGGTGGGCCTATACCTCTTCGATAATTCGAAAAAAACTGGCGAAGGAGGGGCAGCATCTGGATTCTCCGGAAGTGGCACTGGCCAAGATGATGGAAGAAGAATTCACCCACGTGGCTGTTCAATCTTTACATACCATCGCCGGAGAAGAATTTCATGATTTGAGGCGGAGTGCCCATGCCTTTGCCGATATGGCCGGGGGTTTCCAGCGGATTCTGGTGGGATACCCCCTTTTAGGAACCGAAGAAGATCTGAATAGAGTTGTAGACGCGATAATGAAAAATATCCCAAAGGAGAGAAAAGAAGAAGAGGCATTGGTTCTTATGGGGCATGGTACGCCCCATCCTTCCAATGCCTTCTATGCCGCGATGATGTTTCATTTTCAGCAAAAAGATCCCAACATTTTTATCGGAACCGTTGAAGGATCGCCGGGGATCGATGATATCATGGCCATGTTGGTGAAAAAAAAGATCAAAAAAGCCTATTTGTTGCCGTTTCTGTCGGTGGCCGGCGACCACGCGATCAATGACATGGCCGGGAACGAGGAAGATTCCTGGAAATCGATTTTAACCAAGGCCGGCATCCATTGTGTTCCCGTGCTAAAGGGAACCGCGGAATACAAAGAAATTGTAGACATCTGGGTGGATCATATCGCCGGACCGCTAGGGCATTTTAAATAGCCGTTTTGCCGCACATAAAACGGAAGGTTCGGAGAGCCGTACGCCCATATTGGTGACGCTCTCCGATACGAATATGTCTGTCTTCAGACCGCTTTCCTTGATTCCTCTTAAGTGGGCTTGGAAAAAGCCTTCCAATAAAAAGGAGAAAGGAGAAGTAAAAGATGAAGAACCCTATGTTGTTGTTGGGAGTATTGTTTTTTTGGGGGATGGTTCCTTTTGCAATGGCGCAGGAACCGGAGGGAGACAAATGGTATGACCGCATCCGGATCAGCGGATTGGTTGAAGTGGAGGCCGGGTTGTCGGAAACCGATTTTGAAGATCCGGAGGCGGAGGACGAGAAGGGCAGCGACGTGGATCTGACCACGGTGGAGTGGGTGGTGGACGTAAAAATCACGCCTCATGTGGATGGGCATGTCCTGTTCAAATATGAGGATGAAGATGTCTTTGTGGATGAAGGCTTCATCACCCTGACGGGTACCGAGACGTTTCCGGCCTATTTGATCGCCGGGCGGCAATACGCCCCTTTCGGATACTTTGACAGCCATTTCATTACGGACCCGACCACACTGACTTTAGGAGAAACAAACGAAGGCGCGGTTGTGGCGGGTTATCGGTTCAAAGGCGAGATGCTCGATATCTCGCTGGGTGCGTTTAACGGCAGGGCGCAAGAAGCCGGGGATGACGATGCCATCGACAGTTTTGTCGCCGGCCTGGCCGTGAATCCTTTTGAGGGGTTGTTGTTGGGCGCATCCTATACCTCGAACCTGGCCGGTTCGGATGCCTTCAATGAGGTCGTGGTCGATCCGGGCAACCTGGAGTCGCTCGTGGCCGGGTGGAGCGTTCATGCCGCTTATGAATTTCTGGATCGCTTTAAACTCATCGCCGAATACGTGGGAGCTCTGGACGATTTCAAGGCAGGCGAGATTTATGACGCAACGGATACCAAGACGAGAAAGCCGGCGGCCTGGAACGTGGAATTCGGCGTTGCGATCACCGAAACGTTGGCATTGGCCGCCCGCTACGGCGGATCGGATGACGGGGGCGAATTTCTGCCGGAGACGGAATACGGGGCCGTGTTGAACTGGGGTTTCTTTGAGAACACCAACCTGGCACTCGAGTATCTTCACGGAGATTTCGAAGATGACGCGCAGGAAACCGACACGATCACGGCGCAACTCGCAGTTGAGTTCTAACTGACCTCCCGTTTCTGAATTTATGTCACAAAAGTTGGATTGGATTACGCTACGTGGTAGGATGATAAACGGTTGGGGAATGGAGGGAGCCGTAGGGCGACCGGAATTCCCCAACCGTCTGCGCGCTTATCTTTTTTTCACATTAAACCGGCATCTTATCCTTGAGCCATCATAGCCAGTGTCCTAGCCATCTTTTCAAGTGCGGACTCGTCGGGAAAGGTCACCGTCATTTTCAGCTGACCGTCTTCACTTCTTTCCAAAACAATTGCCCGCCGGCCCTGGCCATTTTTTCCTTTCGGGCCAGGATTTCGGCTTCGTTTTCCACCTCTTTTTTCAGGCTTTCATCAACCGGCGCATCCGGTTTTGCACCCAGTAAAACCTCCAGACGCCTTTTGAGTTCATCCATACCGCTGGAAAGATCGATGGCCCGGGTGTCTGCGTCCGGATCGAGTGCGGCCAGAAAGAGCGCTTGCTTGGCCGATAACGTCCCCAACAGACCTTCCTCCAGGGTTTCCTCCGTGACCAAAAGAAATATCTGAACCGGCCTTTTCTGACCCATACGGTGGGCCCTTCCGATTCTCTGCTCAAGGACAGCCGGATTCCACGGAAGATCCAGGTTGATGACGGTATTGGCCGCCTGAAGGTTCAGACCCGTAGCCCCGGCATTGGTGGCCAAAAAGAGCCTGCATTCCGGATCCTTCTGGAACTGTCGCATCAAGGCCATCCGCTTTTTCTGCGGTACAGAGCCATCCAGCCGAACATAGTTCAACTTTTGTTTCTTCAGTATCGGCTCTATCAGGTTGAGCATGGTGGTCCATTCTGAAAACAGGATGACCTTCCGGTCATCCTCGTTCATGAGCTGTCCCAGGAGGATATCCAACTCCTCCAGTTTGCTGGAATACCCGGGAGGCTGCTTATCCACCAAATAGGTGCTGTTTGCCGCCATCCGGCATAAGAGCAAGGCTTTTTGGAGGCGGAGGAGGTCCATTTCCGTGAGATATCGCTTTGAAATAATCGTGCGGATAATCCTTTTCTGCCCGTTATGGATCTCAAGCTGCTCATCGGTGGGAGGGATCTTCCTGATTTCCGTTGACCGGGGAGGCAACTCTTTCATGACCTGTTTTCTCGTGCGGCGGAGCAGGACGGGTTTCAGCTTTTCCCGAAACTCATCAAGATTTTTATATCCCAAAAGCTTCCCTTTTTCATCCGTGACCCTGTATCTGTTATAGAAACGAAACGCTGGCCCCAGGCGTCGATCATCGATAAACTCCACAATCGAGAAAAGTTCTTCCAGCCGATTCTCCAGGGGAGTGCCCGACAGGACCAGGGCGAAGGGGGACTTAAGGGCCTTTATGGTCTGGCTGGTCTTGGTCTCCCAGTTCTTTATCCGCTGTCCTTCATCAAGAATGATGAGGTCCCAGTTGACCTTTTCAATGGCAAGAATGTCCCGGAGAACCTGTTCATAATTGCATACGGTAAAAAAAGAGCGGTTATCGTACTGTTCCGCCCGTTCCTGTGCACTTCCCAGTACCATCTGGCAGTCCCGATCCGTAAACCGCAGGATCTCGGATCGCCACTGGGATTTCACCGAGGCAGGGCAGATCACCAGGACCCTGAATATATCCGCATCCTGGGAAAGCAGTTCCGCCACCCCGATGCCCTGGATCGTTTTTCCGAGCCCCATGTCATCTGCAAGGATGGCTCTCCCGGCCCCCACGGCAAAGGCAATGCCGTCGAGCTGATAGGGCAGCAATTCCACCTTGAGGAGGCTCCTCCGCAACGGGTGGGCCGCGGCATCCTTCCGGATCTCTTTCACCCTCTGACTTATCCGTTCCCGGTAAAGGATTTTATTGATATACTCTTCCGCATCCGGATAGACCGTAACCGCATAGCCCTTCTTTTCAACGGCTCTGATCCGATCAAGAAGGTCTCCGATATCTTCCACAGGTTTTTGCCTCAGCGGGTCGAGAATTTTGGCGGCAGCGGGATCGAGGTCCTCCGGTACAAGCAACCGCAGCTCCAACACCTCTCCGTAACGAAGATAAACACAGATATCCCGTATCCGGAAGGGTGTGTTTTGCGCGGTTTTACTGAACCTTTTTTTGACCTTCCCTATCACATGCATGATATGCTTGCATGTCCCCAGGGTGTTCTTCTTGAAATCCGGACAGGAACAGTACGATTCCCCCCTTTCCCAGCCCCTCAACGCCACCCGATAACTTTTCCCCGAGGCATAATTCATGACGGTATAATCCGTCCAAAGGGCCTTTTTGTTGAGGGGTTTCACCCGCATCCTCTCTTTTCCGGCTCTTTCGGCCCGCTCCTCGATGGCCTGCCGGACAAGCTCCGCGTCCGTAAGGCTTTCAACCGGGGTCCTCTCCGGCGGCGGGGCGGAAAGCCCCAGGAGCATCTTCTCTTCCAGGATGAGGGAGAATGCCGCACCCACGTGTTCACAGGCACCGGCGCATTCGCTGCATTTAAAGTCCAGATTCCCGACTTTCTCCGGATCCGGTCGGATTGTGACCGATGCCTCACTCAAGTTGAGCTGGAAAAGATCGCTTAAAAAGGTCACCTGTGCCCCAATGTCAATATCGAACTTCCCCCCTGTCCGGATGAGTTTTTCCCCTGTTGGCCCCAACAGTTTACATGCCTGCCGGTAACCAAGCCGTGAAAGTCTGTCCTTGAACGTGATCATCGATATCCTTTCGCCGATTGGATTGAGAGGTGCGGTCCTCGAGAACAGGACCTTGAAACCATCACCACAAACCTACACAGAAGGTGTTTCCGTTTAAAAAGCCAAACATCAATGCCCAAGTGGAGCCCCGCCTTAGAAAGGGGGGCTTACGGGAAGCGTTCCGGTCATGTGTTTTGAGCCGGTAAGGGAGTCTCGGGGAGAACGGATGAGTGGTGCTCGAGGATCCGCCAGCCCGAGGCATCTTTGCGATAGACAAAGGTGAACCGGGCCGGAATCGTTTTCCGGATACCGGCTTCCTCCACGGAAAAATCGTATCAAAAATGCGGACGTTTTCCTCTATGATCTTTCCGATGGGCTTTTTTTCCAAAAAGTGGACGAAGTAATCCCGGATTTCGACAGGGTTGTACCGGATCCTGGGAGAAACTGTGGGAAGAAGCACGGCATCCGGGGCATAACAGGCCGTCACTTGATCCGCATCCCCTGCCCGCAGCGCCTGGTTCCATTTGTTAAAAAGATCCGCAACGTCTTTTCGTTCCATTTTTCCTTTGCCCTTTCCAGTAAAAGGCGTTTTTATCTTAACGCCGCCTCGAACTTCTCCGCGACATGACGCAGATTGGCCAGCCAATCCTCGGCCAGGGGGTCGGCCATGACCACCCGGCCCTCGATGGCCGCGGCCAAATATTTTTTCTTCTTGCATGTTCGATGAGTTCTTTCAATCGGGCCGGCTTCGGTTCTTTGCCTTCTATCTCGATGGACACCTGTTGGAGCCCATAGGTTTCGGCGAAATATCCCCAGGACGGGTGAAACACGAGGAACTGAAGTCCCTGTTTTCCGGAGAATACCTTTTTCAAATCGGCATCCAGCGCATCGATTTTAGAGGCGAATTCCCGGAAGTTGGCTTCATAAACGCCCCGGTGGACGGGGTCGATTTCCTGTAATGCATTGAGAATCGTACGGGCCTGGATTTTCACGAGGGGCGGCGACAGCCAGATGTGCGGATCGCGCCCGTCATGGTCGTGGAGATC
>JAFDGC010000090.1 GCA_019309485.1 Deltaproteobacteria bacterium
TATTGGGGGCCACGGACCAGATGGGATCGAGTCCCATGGCGGCGCGCACCTGTTTTCGGATGCGCCAGGCCACGTCCGGGGGTGGACCGAAGAGCCTTCCCGTACCGGTCACATCGAGAAAGAGGTGTCCCCGGGTGTCTGTCACTTCGATGCGGGGGGAATAGGGGACGGCGTGTTTTAAAAAGGCTTCCATGGCCCGTTTGTACCGGTTCGGGTTCGGGGAAAGGACCGCGGCGCCGGGACAGCGCTGCAGGGCCTGTCGAAGGGGCATTTTCTTGCGGACACCGTTTTGATAGGCGTCTTCGCTCATGTCGTACACCACGGCCCGGGGAGTTTTCTCCGGTGCAATGATCAGGGGCCGCTCCCGGAGCCGGGGGTTCACGACCCGTTCCACCGCCGCGGCGAAATCGGCCACGTTGAAATGGATGATGAACCGTTCTCTCATGCTACACCGCGGAAAACCCGTGTTCCTTGAGGAGGCGGATGAGCCGCTCGGCGTTTTCCGGGGCCTGGGCTCGGACGTGGTTGTTGAAAAAAAGAATGCCCCGCCGGGCCGTTTCCGCCATGGGGGCGATCCGGTTTTCGATCCAGCCTTTTAATTCGTCGTCGCTGTAGCTGTAATCGAACTGGAGATGCATCTTCCCGGAGCGCCACCCCTTGGCGTTGCGACCGTGGAACCGGATGTAAAACAGCTCGGGGCAGGTGACCGCATCCAGGAGAGGGAAGAGTTCCGGAAGATCTGGCGCATCCACGCTCACCAGAGTGATCCGGCGTTTTTCCAGTTCCCCGAAGACATTGGGATCGGCCCAGGACCGGTGACGGAACTCCACGGCCAACGGAAGGCCTTCCAGTTCGGCCGTGAGGGCGGCCAGGTATTTCCGGTTTCCGGGCGTGCGGGCAAAGGACGGAGGAAGCTGGATCAGGACCGCGGCGAGCTGTCCGGCCTGGAAAAGGGGGGCGATGCCGTCCCGGTACGATGCGGCGTCTTTTTTCCAGTTCTTCGGATCGATTTCATGGGTCAGGGTGCGCGTGAGCTTGGCGGCGAACAAAAAACCGGGGGGTACCCGGGACCGGTGGCGCTCCACGGCGTCGGCTCTGGGCATCTGGTACCAGGTGTAATTGAGTTCGGTGACGGAAAATCGTTGGGCGTAGAAGGAAAGCATCCGGGCCGAAGGGGTCCCCTGGGGATAGAATCCGGCCTCCACCCATTCGGCATAGGAATAACCGCTGGTGCCCACGAAAAGAGGACAATCCGGCATGACGGTTCCTTACACCTGTTCCATGGCATCGGCGCCCCGCTGGATGCCGATGACCTTTCCCTGGATCAGGATTTCGTCGAACCCGTAGACGGCGGGGCGATGGGCCGGATTTTCGGGCCGCAGTTCGATGTGTTTTTTCCGGAGGAAAAAGCGCTTCACCGTGGCCTCTTCCCGGCGGATCAATGCTGCCACGATTTCCCCGTTTTCGGCGAACTGCCGGGGTTCGCAGACGGCCAGATCCCCGTCGAGGATTCCGGCGTCTTTCATGGAGTCCCCCCGGACCCGGAGGGCAAAAAGATTTGCCCCCGGGTACAGGTCCGTATCCACCAGGAGGCTTCCGCCCCATTCCTGCTGGGCGTACAGGGGCAGGCCCGCGGCGATGTGGCCCACGATGGGGATTTCCCGGAACCGGGAAGGCCCTGCGGGCCGGTGGAACCGGTTGAGGATGTGCACGGCGCGGCCGTAACGCCCCTCCCGCCGAAGTATTCCCTTTTTTTCCAGGGTCCGGATCATCTGGGCCACGGCGGCATGGCTGACCCCCAGGTGGGCGGCGGTGCGGCGCAGGCTGGGGGTTGCCCCCGCCCGGGACGCTTCCGCCTCCAGATACTCCAAAAGCCCCTGTTGTTTCGGCGTCAATTCCGGCGCCATGATAAAATCTCCCCTTATTATTTTCGCCCTTTATCTCAAAGATAACATATCAAATGTAAATGTCAATGTAAAGTTTAATGTAAATCATGTTATTTTTTTAATCTTTGTTGGTTTACCCTGGTGGTTCCGCATGCTAAAATTCAATCAGGAAAAAAGGGCATGCATGATGAGTGAAAAAAAAACAAATTCATCCAAGATGTTGGAAAGGATCCGAAAAGCGATAAAAAAAGAAGTCCAGTCACGATGAACTGTCTGTTTTACGGCCCCCCCGGAAGCGGAAAGAGCGAGCTGGCCCGGCACATCGGTTTTCGTTTGAAAAGAAAGCCGATCTGCAAACGTTTGAGCGATCTGCTGAACCCCTATGTCGGAATATCGGAAAAAAACATCAAAAACGCCTTTTCCCTTGCCGAAAAAGAAGAAGCCGTTTTGATCATGGATGAAATCGAATCCTTGCTGTATTCCCGTGACAGGGCCGTGCATTCCTGGGAATTGAGCCTGACTAACGAGTTTTTAACCCAGATGGAAAGATTCCGGGGCCTATTGATATGCACGACCAACCGCATCAAAGACCTGGATGAAGCCTCCCTGCGGCGATTTACCTTCAAGTTGAAGTTCGATTTTCTTTTGCCAGAGGGAAACGTGGCATTTTATGAAAGACTTATTCAGCCGCTTTTACCGGAACCGATGAACCCGAAGATACGAAATCAATTGCAGCAGATCCCCTGTTTAACGCCGGGGGATTTCAAGACCGTGCGGGACCGGTTCTTTTTTTATCCCAAGAATCAACTGGATCACCAAAAAATGATCCGAAGTCTCAAGCAAGAAGTTGAAATCAAAAAAAGGCCGCAGCAGACCGGAAGGATCGGATTTCTATCTTCTTATCCGGTGCACGCGGGAAGGCCCTTGAAAGGGTCATATGCCAAAGGAAGCCCCTATGATTGTCAGGTTCGGTCTTGATTTTGACACCCTCCTTGCGGAAATAAAAGAAACCCGTTTCGGAAAGGTGACAGTAGGACCGGAAGGACTCCTTTCCCTCCTTGAAACACAGCTCGGGATTTCGCTCCCAAAAGTTTCCCCGTTCAAACGCATGGTTCAATACCGTCTCTGTTTGCAGCAAATAGATTCCCCCGAACGATTCTACCATGCCTCTTTTGGGGTGGACCCCGTGGCGGTGAGCCGGACGCTCCTTAACTGGCGGGATCAGCTGTATTGTGCCGGATGGAACGGGGCATTCCCCGAAACGGCTTCCCGGCGCCTGAAAGACCTATCCCACGTGGAAAAAGAAGCATCGGTTCGGGTGGCGCCGGGCCGGGGACAGCGCTTGCAATCCGTGATCCGGGCATTGAAAGATCAAAAAACCGGGATTGAAAAGATCGAACTCATCGATCCCCCGTCCGATTATCCCTGTCTCTGGCAAAAGGTTCTCTCCCATTTCAAAACAGAGACGCTTTTCATCGATGATCGACCGCCGCCGGAAAGACCCGCTTCGGACCTTGCCCGGCTCCAGCGAGCCCTGGAATCGATCCCCCGCAAGAAGGCCGGGCACCCGGCGAAATCGAATGGCAAAATGACGGCAGCCTTGTGGTCCTGGCCGCACATTCACGGGCCGTTTCGGCACGGTTTGTGTCGGAATATCTCAAGGATGCCGCACCCGGCAGGCAAATCCGGATCATCTGCGGTGATTCCGGCCACCTCCTGGACCAAGCCCTTGAGACCGTGGATGTCGCCCGCTGCGGTTTTGATTCGGTGTCCTGCTTTCGACCGTTGTCCCAGGCATTGATACTGGCTTTGGAGCTTGTCTGGAAGCCGGCGGATCCGTTTCACCTGCAAGCATACCTGACCCATCCGGTATCCCCCATACCGGTTTGGATCCGACACCGGCTGGCAAAGGCACTTTTGGAAGCACCGGGCATCGGCGGCAGGGCCTGGAATGCGGCGTTGGATTGGATCAGAAACAAAAACTCCGAAAAAGAATTCGGCGATATCAACAT
>JAFDGC010000035.1 GCA_019309485.1 Deltaproteobacteria bacterium
GGATCAAATCGAAGACGACCTTTACGGGGCCACCGTCTTTACCATCACGGGGCATCGTCTTGAATTCACGGGTTTTTGTCCCGAGTGTTCAAAGAAAAATCAATTGCCCTCCACTTCACCGGACGTCCAGGGCGTCCCTTAACCAGTCCCTGACTTCCGCGGTGAGGGAATAAACGCCCCGGTTGAACCCGATGCTCTCTAAAAATTGTTTTTTGATCGGCGACGGCATGCGGATTTTGGCAATCTCCCGGGCTTCTTCGGAATTCCTTCGGATCAGATAAACCACCGGTTCCGCCTCCCAGGTGTTGATGACAAAATAGGTACTGACGCCGCCGATGCATCGCCTGCATCCTGGCGTTGTTTCTTTTCCGGTACGGTTTCGTTGTGAAACCCTGTGATCAAAACATCAAAGAAACGTTTCACTTGGCGGAACGGATGATCCGTCTGGCCGACAAAGGGGACGTGGAACGGGAGGACGTGGGATGCGGCATCCTGTACGGGGTTTTGCGGTCCAGAAAGGGTGGTGGAAGGAAGATCCCCTTGATCTTCCCGGAAAACACATGAACATCACATAAGGAGGTGAACTCGTGACACACTTGAAAGGTACCCAAACGGAAAAAAACCTTTTAACGGCGTTTGCAGGAGAATCCCAGGCCAGGAACCGATACACCTACTTTGCCGGTCAGGCCCGAAAGGAAGGATATGTTCAAATCGCCGACATTTTTTCAGAAACCGCTGACCAGGAAAAAGAGCATGCCAAGCGCTTCTTCAAGTTTTTGGAAGGCGGTGAAGTCACCGTTTCCGGGGCATTCCCCGCCGGGGGCATCGGAACCACCCTGGAAAACCTGAAGGCGGCGGCCGACGGGGAACATTACGAACACACGGAGATGTATCCCGGTTTCGCGAAAACCGCCCGGGAGGAAGGATTCGACGCTATAGCTTCCGTTTTCGAAGCCGTATCCGTGGCGGAAAAACAACACGAGAAACGTTACCGGGACTTGGCCCGCAACATAGAAAGGGGAGCGGTGTTCAAAAGAGAAGAAGCGGTGACCTGGAGATGCCGGAATTGCGGATACCTGCATCATGGCGACCAGGCACCGGAAATGTGTCCCGCGTGCGCCCACCCCCGGGCGCACTTTGAACTTTTAGGCGAAAACTGGTAATATCGGTTTCGTCCGAAACGGCTTACTCATAAACGCTAAAGGAATTATCATGGCACAACGACTCGAGGTTTACAAATGCGAACTCTGCGGGAATATCGTGGAAGTGCTCCACGGCGGTGATGGAGAACTCGTATGCTGCGGCCAACCCATGAAGCTGATGACGGAAAACACCGTGGACGCCGCCAAGGAAAAACATGTTCCGGTGATGGAAAAGACCGCCGAAGGGACCAAGGTGAAGGTGGGCAGCGTTCCCCATCCCATGGAAGAAAAACATTATATCGAATGGATTGAAGTCATCGACGGCGGCACAGTCCACCGGCAGTTTCTCCAGCCGGGTCAGGCCCCCGAAGCCGTCTTCAACGTTCAAGGAGATGCACTGACGGCCCGGGAATATTGTAACGTCCACGGGCACTGGAAGGGATAAATCCATGCTCACGGAAAAGCTGGAAACGGCCCTGAACCGTCAACTCAATGCCGAGCTCTACAGCGCATAAAGGGACCTGCTTTTTCAGGAAAGACCGTAAAGGAGGAAAACCCCATGAACAGTTGGAAGTGCGGCAATTGCGGCTATACCTTCGAAGCCGAACAACCGCCCAATGAATGCCCATCCTGCAAACAGGCATGTGAATTCTTGAACAACACGTGTTATATGTGCATATCGGGCGTGGATGCTACGGTTCTGGAAGCCGGGGCCATTCAAAAAGAATCGGAATTGGAAGCATACGATGCCCTTGTTTTCGGATCGCCCACGTACCACGGAGATATGATGCAACAAATGAAAACATTCCTTTTCATGGCCGAAAAGGCCGCCCTTAAAGGAAAAACCGGGGGCGCTTTCGGTGCCTTCGGCTGGAGCGGGGAAGCGCCTGACAGGATTTATGACACCATGGAACACATCTTCAAGATGAAGATGGTGGATCAACCCCTTCGGCTCAAATCGAGTCGCGTCCAAGGCGGTATCCAGGCTGCCCAGGATTATGGAAAAGCGGTCGCAGAAAAATTGAATGCATAAAAAGCAAGGAGGATGAAATGACGACACCCCAGCATTGTCCCGGATTCCAGGACTTCAAACATCTCAAGTCTTTCTCCTGCAAATGCCCGGAATGCGGAAAGGAAAAAGAGATCTTTTCCGATGAATTCGACAAAAAGCATCTCTGCGGGGGCTGCGGAAAGGAAATCGACTTTACCCAGTGCACCCTGACGGGTGAGGCTTAGCATCTCCGGCGGCCGGGTGGGATTGCGCTCCCATATAAAGACGGAAGGGGGGGGTCAGGGAATGCGCTCGCTGTTGCGGTTCAAATCTTTGGCTGTCGTTTGAAAAAAGAGTCCATGCGACCCCTTGAAAAGAGACAAAGGAACGGTTTTTTCATTAAGTTCCAAACCATATCCTTGGCATTTCTCTTGGGGCTGATGGCAATCGGCGCCGATTTTGCTCCAGCCCTGGCCGACGAAAACAAGGGGGCGAGCCGGATCCAGCTCGACGGAGGGACCCGGGATCCCGTTGACTTTCCGCATCACCGGCACCAGGAGCGCACCGGGGACTGCACCGTCTGCCATGATCTTTTCCCCCGGCAACCGGGTGTCATCGAAATGTTAAAAGCCCAAAACAAACTGGGCCGAAAAGAAGTAATGAACAAACTGTGCATCAAGTGTCACCGCGACAGAAAAGCGGCCGGAAAACCCGATTACGGCCCCATCACCTGTTCCCAGTGCCATCAAAAATAAAGTAGAAAACGGATGCGAATACTCGGACTCCAGGGAAGCCCCCGGAAAAAAGGAAATACCCGGTTTTTGCTCGACCTGTTTCTGGAAAAGGCCCAAGAACACGGCGCCCATACCCGTGTCGTCCATGTGGATGAACGGCACATCCTCCCCTGCAAGGAATACACGGTCTGCGAGAAGAAGGGATTCTGCCCCATCGACGACGACATGAAAAAAGAGATTTATGCCCTTCTCCGGGAAGCGGAGGCGGTGATTCTCGCCACGCCCATCTTTTTCTACAACACCACGGCCCAGCTTAAGGCCCTCATTGATCGTTGCCAGACCCTATGGGCCAGAAAATACAAGCTTCACCTGACCGATCCGGGTCAAAAATATCGAAAGGGGGTTCTTCTTGCGCTGGGCGCCACAAAAGGAACCAACCTCTTCGAAGGAATGAAACTGACGGCAAAATACTTCTTCGACGCCATCGGCGCCGATTTTTCCGGGAGCCTCACCTATCCCCGCATCGAGCATCCCGGGGACATGGAAAAACACCCCACGGTTCACGAAGACGTAAAGACGGTGGTGCAAAGTCTTGTTTCCGATTTTGCCGGCCGGCGGCGGATCCTTTTCGCCTGCCGGGAAAACGCCTGTCGAAGTCAGATGGCCGCCGCCTTCACCCAATGCCACGCCGGGGATAAAATCGCGGTGATCAGCGCCGGCACCCGGCCCGCACCGGCCCCCGATCCCATGATGATCCGGGCCATGCAGGAAAAAGGGATCGATATGGGGTTCCGAAAGACCCGGCAACTGGATGACGGCATCGAATCCTTAAACCCGGAGGTCATCGTCACCATGGGGTGTGGTGAAGAATGCCCTTTTCTCCCCGGTGTTATGAGACAAGATTGGGACCTTCCGGACCCGGTGGGCCAATCCCTGGACGTGATGCGTGAAATCCGCGATAAAATCGAAAAACGGGTGATCTCGTTGATAAAAGAGGTATCCGGCGGGATCCTTTGATGAATCCAAAAACCAAAAAGGAGGATCAGTAATGGATCGTTACGTGTGCACCATCTGCGGGTATGTGTATGATCCGGCCCAAGGGGATACAGACAGCGGTATCCAACCCGGGACCAAGTTCGAGGACCTCCCCGATGACTGGGAATGCCCGGTCTGCGGCGCTTCCAAAAGCGACTTCGAAAAGGAAGAGTAACGGTTTCACGGGAAATGAATGCCCTTTTTGCCTCGGAACACCGTCGCAAAAAGGGCATCCTTACGTTACAAGGGCCCGGGGAACCGGGTGTTAGGGGCACACCGAGATGAAAACCCCCGTGGTGGAACTCAGCGCGTGCATCCGCTGCGGCGTCTGTGTCGAGGTTTGCCCTGAGGTCTTTTTATGGAATCCGGCGGGTTACATCGAAGTAGCGGGCCTGCCGTTTTATCGGGAAGAAGGCGTGAATGAGGCTGTCAAGCATTGTCCCACCCAGTGTATTTATTAGGACGAGACGTAAGAGAGCCCCCCGCCGGGAGTCGTACCGGTCAAATACCGGCCTTCAGGCGCGGGAAAAACCATGAAAGCACTCAAGGCACGAATCGCCCGGCTTCTGGAAAAGGAACCCTTTGAAACCGGGCTTTCGCGGATCTTGGCCCTGCCGCCCCGGCGGGCCGTAAATCCGCTTTTTTCTTTCTTGTACAGCATTCGGGAACCACAGCGATGGCGGGCCGTCACCGCCATGGGGGCAGTGGTGGCCGCCCAGGCCGAGTCGGATATGGAAGGCGCCCGGGTGGTGATGCGCCGTCTCATGTGGAACCTCAACGACGAATCCGGGGGGATCGGCTGGGGATCCGCCGAGGCCATGGGGGAAATTTGTGCCCGAAGCCCCCGCCTGGCCGCAGAGTTCGCGAAGATTCTCGTTTCCTATGTCGATCCCAAGGGCAATTTCATGGAAAACTCTGCGCTGCAGCCCGGCGTACTGTGGGGCATCGGCCGGGTCGCCCGGATGAAGCCGGATCAAATCCGGGATGCCGCCCCCCTTTTGGTGTCCTTTTTGCGCCACAGCGATCCGGTGATTCGGGGGCTGGCCGCCTGGGCGGCGTCTTCCCTGGAGGACCCGCACCTGATACCGCATCTTTCCGCCTTGTCCAAGGACCCCGCCTCCTTCACGTTGTTCCTGGAGGCCCGCCCCGTCACCATTCGGATCCGGGATCTGGCCCGCCGCGGGACAACCGCAGGTCCCGAAGAAACGCCGTCAATCCAAGACACCCTTCTTTGAAACGTTGCCAAATATCGGGAAAGGGGGTAATGGAAACCAAACCGACTCCATGACCTTTTTTTGAGGAGAACCGTACCGGCACCCGGTGATGCATCTCCTGTGCTTTCGGATCATATGTTGAAACAAATATCGAGAAGACTCAACACCCTCCATCCAGCCTTTTTGCTGCTCCTGAGCTATCTTACTGCCATCGCGCTCGGTACCGGATTGCTGATGCTCCCCGCCGCCACCGTCGCCCGGAGCATTCATTTCATCGACGCCCTTTTTACGGCCACCTCGGCGGTCTGCGTAACCGGCCTCATCGTCCTGGACACCGGCAGCGACTACACGCTCCTGGGCCAGGGGATCATCCTGGTCCTCATCCAATTGGGCGGCCTTGGAATCATGACCCTTTCGGTGCTCCTTTTCCACCTGATCGGCCTGAGGGTGCGCTTCCAGTATCGCATGGCGGTGCAAGAGGTCTTTTCCCATACCCCTCGTAAAGACATCTACCGGCTCTTGAGATCCATTTTCCTCTTCACGGCCGTCATGGAGCTTTTCGGCGTGCTCCTGCTGACCCTTCATTGGGCGCAGCACCATCCTCTGGGAAAAGCACTCTATCTGGGGGTTTTTCATTCCGTATCCGCCTTTTGCAATGCCGGTTTTTCTCTTTTTGAAACGAGCTTCATGAGGGAACAGGGCGCGGTCTTGTTGAACATGACCCTATGCGGACTGATCGTTCTGGGAGGCTTGGGGTTCCCCGTCGTATACGAAATCTATCTCAAAACCGTTGACAACAGAAGTATGCGCCTCTCCATCCAGACCAAGGCCGTCCTGTGGACCAGTGGCGGGCTCATTCTCTTGGGGGTTTTGGTCCTGGGGGTCACCGAGGCTGACTTCCTTGGAACCTTAAGTTACGGCGACAGGATTCTCACCCTGGTCTTTCAATCCATCACCTGCCGGACCGCCGGCTTCAACACCGTGGACATCGGCGCCCTTACGAGTGCCGGCCTGGCGTTCATGATGTTTCTGATGTTTTTCGGCGCATCCCCCGGGTCCTGCGGCGGCGGAGTCAAAACCACCACCCTGGCCGTCCTGGCGGCCTTTTCGTGGAGCCGTTTGAAAGGCATGACCCACGTCAATCTGTTCAAGCGGACGCTTCCCCAAGATACGGTGACCAAAAGCGTATCGGTCCTTTTGCTCTCCACCGTCATCATTTGCGCCGCTCTTTTTTTGATTCTCATCACCGACCTGGAACAGGGCGCCGGTGTTTCGGAACACCGCCGATTCTTGATTCTCCTTTTCGAAACGACGTCGGCCTTCGGCACCGTGGGGCTTTCCATGGGCGCCACCACACAACTCAATGACATCGGGAAACTGATTATCATCTGCGTCATGCTCATCGGCCGGGTGGGGGTGCCCACGTTTGCTTACATCATCGCGGGACCGGCCTCTAAAAAGGGCCTGGAATACGCGCAGGAAAATCTCATGATCGGCTAAAGGAGGGTTCCCATGAAACGCTACGGAGTCATCGGGGCGGGGAGTTTCGGGTTTTATGCGGCCCGATCCCTTTTCGATGCCAAAAACGAGGTCATCGTCATCGACCGCAACCGTGACCGGATTCAAGGGGTGGCACCCCATGCCACCAATGCCATCGTCCTTGACGCCACCGATGCCGACGCCCTCAACGGCCTGGGCCTGGAAGAGATGGACGGCGTCATTGTCAGCGTGGGATCGAATATTTCCACGAGCATCCTGATCTGTTACCACCTGAATGAAATGGGCGTCAAAAATATCATCGCCAAGGCGGAAGACGATATTCACGCCGAGATTTTAAAGAAAATCGGCGTTTCCGAAGCCATCCGGCCCAACAAGGACATGGCGGCCCGGATGGCTTTCAAGCTCACGCGGCCCAATATTCTGGAATTTCTCCCCCTTGAAGAAGATTACACCCTCATGCAACTCGATCCCCCGAAATCCTTCATCGGAAAGACCCTTTCAGAAATCGGCCTTCGCCGTCGCTACGGAGTGTATATCATCGCTGTGAAGGAACTGGTCCCGGAGCGCTTCGTCATCGTCCCTCCGGCGGATTTTACCGTGAAGGACAGCGACATTCTGGTGATGATCGGGAAAACCCAAGATATCGAAAAAATTCGAGAACTCGAATGACCGGGCACCCATAAAAAAACCGGCACCGGCATATCCGGGAAAATGGGAGCGCCCATTGCTGAAAACCTATTTTTTGATTTTCGGAAAAGCGCAAAAAAAAATTGACACCCGGAAATTTTTAAATTAAAATTGATCGTTTAATAAAAACAGCCTACACCATCCTTGCTCCGGGCATGCGTTCCGGGGCTTTAACAGCCGTAAGGAGGTCTTATGAAACGATACGAAACCATCGTTATCGCCGATCCCGAAGATTGTCTCCCAAGGAGGGGGACTTCTTGTCGAAATCGACACGTGGGGGACCCGGCCCCTTGCTTATGAAATCAAGAAAAAGGGGCGGGGATTTTACTTTCGTTTGGATTACTGCGGTCTCGGCGCCCTGGTGGATGAGATTGAACGGTTTTCCCGCATCGACGAACGCATCCTAAAATACCTGACGGTCATGACGGATCCCGAAGCCGACCCGGATCAAATCCGGGCGGAAATGGACCGGAAAAAAGAAGCGCAACAGGCCGAGAAAGCGGAAGCGGCCGCTTCCGAAGCGACGGAAGAAAGTGCGGAACCTGCACCGTCTGAAACGTCGGAACCTGCAACCGCCGGAGAAACCGAATCCTCCGGCGAAACCCCATCCAAGGAGTAACGACCCATGGCCGCCTATCCTCAGTCATCGAGGCCCCGGTCCGGACACAAGCGCCGGATTTATCACCGGCGAAAAGTGTGCCGATTCTGTGCGGATAAAAATCTGGTCATCGATTACAAGGATCCGCGAACGCTTCGGTATTTTATTACCGAGCGCGGAAAGATCATCCCCAAACGCATTTCCGGAACCTGCGCCAAGCACCAGCGGGCGTTGACCCAAGCCATCAAACGGGCCCGGGCCATTGCTTTGCTGCCCTTTGTGGGGTCTCTGGATCACGTGTAACCCTCCGGATGGGAATCCGGTAAAGGAGACACGGATTGTGACAGATGCAATGCGGCCGATGGCCTCCCGGGATATCGCCACCGGAATTGCCATCACGCTGATTCTCTTCGCACTGGCGCTGAACCTCCCGGTGATCGGTTTTTTTCTAGGGGTCTTTATTCCGCTTCCCGTCCTTTTTTATCGGGTCAAGCTGGGGCGGCGGATGGGCTTTTGGATCCTGGGGCTCACCGCCGGGGTCATGACCGCCGCCATGGGGAAGCTTTCCCTGGATGTGTTGTTCTACCTCGAATTGTTGGTGCTGGGATTCGCCTTGGGCGAAACGCTTTTTATGAACCTGTCCCTGGAAAGGACGATCCTTTACACCATGGGCGCCGTACTGGGGACATCGGGCGCGCTGCTCCTGCTATACGGGATTCTTTCTCCCGTGGGCATCGGCACCCTGATTTCCGATTATGTATTGAACAGCTTGAAGTTGACGCTGGCCATCTATGAAAAGATGGGGGTTTCCGAAGACGCCGTTCAATTGATCTCCGACTCCCTGGACAAAATCCAGTATGTCCTGGTGCGGATTCTTCCCGCCTTGGCCGTGGGATCCGCCCTTTTCGTGGCTTGGGTCAATCTGCTGATGGCACGGTCGATGCTGGGTTTCAAGGGGCTTTTCTTCCCCGACTTCGGCCCCATGAATCGCTGGAAAGCCCCGGATGTTTTGGTCTGGGGGGTGATCGCTTCGGGTGTTTTTCTCCTTTTTCCGTCCAAGAGCCTCAAAATGATCGGTTTGAACGGACTGATCATCCTCATGGGAGTCTACTTCCTGGCGGGAATCGCCGTCGTCTCCTTTTTTTTTGAAAAGAAGGGGTTCCCCCGATTTTTGAGGCTGATCCTGTACGGTTTCATTTTCATGCAGCAACTTGTCTGCCTGCTGGTCATCGGCATGGGCTTTTTCGATACATGGATCAACTTTCGCAGAATGGGCACCCCCCCGACAAAAAGCGAATAAAAACACCACATGTCTTATGGACGTTTGAATGGAGGATGAAACATGAAAGTCATATTGAAAGAAACCATCGATGCGTTGGGGATCATCGGGGCCGAAGTGACGGTGGCGGACGGATACGCCCGGAACTACCTTTTACCCCAAAACAAAGCGGTCCCCGCCACACCCCACAACCGTAAACTGCTGGAAAAGCAAAAGGCCAAGTTCGAATTGCAATTGGCCAAGGAAAAGGCCCATGCCGAGGAAATGGCCAAGCGTCTCGAAGGGGTTTCCTGTACCATCCCCGCCAAAGTGAGTGAAGAAGACCGCCTGTACGGATCGGTCACGGTCCGGGATATCGTTCAGGCATTGGCCGAACAACAGATCGAAATTGAAAAACGGATGATCATCCTCCCGGAACCGATTAAAACCGTCGGGACGCATCGGGTTCCCATCCGGATTTATGCGGGCATTGAGCCGGAGATCGACGTTCGCGTGGTTCCCGAAACATAGTCTTCCTTCCCCCCACCCGATACGTTAAGGCATGTGTTCCCCATGGCCCTTTCAGACATCGCCTTTAAAAGAATCGAGGCCATTGTCGGGAGTCCCCGCTGTACCCGGCGTCCAGAGGAGCGCATCTGTTACGCCTATGACGCCGCCGCCGGCCGCTTTATGCCCGATGCGGTGGCTTTCCCGGAAAACGCCGCCGAAATTTCTGCGATTCTGACCCTGGCCAACGCCGAAGGGTTCTTCGTGGTTCCCCGGGGAAGCGGATCCGGCATGTCCGGAGGCGCCGTTCCCGTCCAGGGGGGGCTCATTCTGGTCATGAACCGCATGAACCGCATTCTGGCCATCGACAGGGAGAACCTGGTGGCAACCACCGAACCGGGGGTGATCACTTCGGCGTTTCACGCCGCCGTGGAAAAAGAAGGGCTTTTCTACCCGCCCGATCCTTCCAGTTCTGATTTTTCCACCCTTGGCGGGAATCTGGCTGAATGCGCCGGCGGACCCCGGGCCGTCAAGTACGGGGTAACCCGCGATTATGTCCTGGGACTCGAGGTGGTTCTCCCTACGGGGGACCGGATCAAAACCGGCGTTCAGACCACCAAGGGGGTGGTGGGTTATGACCTCACCCGGCTCCTGGTGGGGTCCGAAGGCACTCTCGGGATCATCACCCGCGTGACGTTGAAACTCCTCCCGCTTCCGGCATCTGTTGGGACCATGACGGCGATCTTCCCGCTTCCTGAAACGGCCGTCGAAACGGTTTCGGAGATCATCCGCCGGGGAATCATTCCCCGGACGCTGGAATTCATGGATAATGCGTCCATCCGGTGTGTGGAAAACCACCTTAAAATGGGGCTTCCGATGGAAGCGGGAGCCCTGCTGTTGATTGAGGCCGACGGGAATTCGGAGGAAACGGCAAAGACACTGGATAAGATTCAATCCCTTTGCCGCGGCCACGGGGCCTCCGCAGTTCATACGGCGGCCACCCCTGAAGAAGCCAGCGCCCTGTGGAAAGCCCGAAAGGCCATTTCAGCCGCCCTGTTCCAGTACGCCCCCCACAAAATCAACGAAGATATCGTGGTGCCCCGGAGCCGCATTCCTCAGATCATTCGCCGGATCGAAATGCTTCGGGAAAAGACGGGCCTGTTTATGGCGAGTTTCGGACATGCCGGGGACGGGAACATTCATTTCAACATCATGCTCGATAAATCGGATCTCGAGGCCCTGAAAAAAGCCCACACGGCAGTGGCGGCACTCTTCGACTACACATTAGAACTGGGGGGAACCATTTCCGGGGAGCACGGGATCGGCATCACCAAAGCGCCTTATCTCTTGAAAGAAATCGATCCCGGCGCACTTTCCCTCATGAAACGGATCAAAAAGGCCTTTGATCCCAACGGCATCCTCAATCCCGGAAAGATTTTTCCGGAATCCTGAAGCCTCACGGAACGCTGTGGGGGGATGGAAAACCCGGCTATTCCACTTTCAGTTCCACATCAAAGAATCCCAGATTCGCATACCGTTCGTAACGGGCGTCCCTGTCCCGTTCCACGACACACCGAAGCCGGAGCGCGCAGTATTTCCTGCAAAAGAGATCCTGGGAAAAATAATCGCCGAAACAATCGAACCGGTCGTTTGAGCGCAACCGGTAGGGTCTTTTATCGGAAGGTTGTTTCATCGTTGATATCCAAAAGCGAAAGCATCTCCTCATGAATGTGTCCGTTGCTCACGAGGAGGGAAGATTTCTCCAGCATGAACGGATCATTGTCAAAATCGGTGAGGGTCGCCCCTGCCTCCGATGCGATCCGATAACCCGCGGCCGTATCCCAGGGGTTGAGATACTGCTCCCAAAAGGCATCGAAGCGGCCGGCGGCCACATAACAGATGTCCAGCGCCGCCGAACCCAGCCGGCGTACCCCCCGCGAGGCCCCCAGGCACCGGGCGAATCGTTGAATCATGGGGCCCATATTCTCCTTCTCCGCGTGGGGAAACCCTGTCACCAAAAGGCTTTCCTCCACCCTCGGAGTGTCGCTCACCCGTATGGGCTTTCCGTTGAGGGTCGCACCACCGCCTTTCACGGCAATGAAGATCTCCTCCAGAGGGGGTGAAAGGATAACACCCACCAAAATTTCTCCTGCGGAGGCGAAGGCGACGGAAACGCAATATAGATTCAACCCGTGGGCATAATTGGTGGTGCCGTCCAGGGGGTCGATGATCCACCGGTGATCCGTCTCTTTCCCGGTAACGCCGCTCTCTTCGGCCAGCACCGCATGATCCGGAAAGGCGGTCTGCAAAGTCTTTAAAATCACCGCCTCCGCCGCAATGTCGGCGTCGGTAACCAGATCCGCGATGCTTTTTTTCGTGGAAACACGGGACAGTTTTCCGAACAGCCGGGTGAGTTCCGCCCCGCCTTTGCCGGCGGCGGCCACGGCGACCCGTTTAATTCGATCCAACTCCATAAAGGATTGAATCTACACCCCGCCGGTTTCGAGTGTCAACATATTTTAACGGGGAATCGAAAGGATGTATTCCATGGTTTCGATGAGTCCGGCAAGGGTGGAACGATCCCGTGCGGAAACGCAAATACCGTCATATTTCCGACGCCACACGTTTGCCTCGGATGCCTCCACCAAATCCATTTTGTTCAGTACCCGGAGGACCGGGGTTTCCCCCAACTCCAGCTCTTCCAGGATCTTTTCCACCGATTCCATCTGCTCCGGGAAATGGGGATGGCTGATATCGATCACATGCAGCAGCAGGTCCGCCTGTTCCAGTTCTTCCAGAGTCGCCCGAAAGGCCACCCTGAGATCCTGGGGGAGATCTCGAATGAACCCTACCGTATCCGTGATGATGACCTCCATATCCCGCGGAAAACGGAGGCGGCGGCTGGAGGGATCCAGGGTGGCAAACAGCCGGCTCTCCGCCAGGACCTGACTGTGGGTCAGGGTGTTGAGAAGGGTGGATTTACCGGCGTTGGTGTAGCCGACGATGGAGACAACGGGAAGGCGTTTTTTCCCCCGCATGCCCCGTTGGATCTTTCGGTTTTTCCGCACCTGTAACAGCGCCGTTTCCAGCCTTCCGATCCTATCCCGCGCCCGCCGTCGGTTGATTTCCAGCTTGGTCTCCCCTGGACCGCGCCCGCCGATGCCGCCCGTTAATCGGGACATGGCCGTGTTTTTCGTCACGAGGCGGGGGAGAAGGTATTTCAGTTGGGCGAGTTCCACCTGGAGTTTCCCTTCCCGGGTCCGGGCGCGCTGGGCAAAAATATCCAGGATCAACTGGGTCCGATCGATGATCTTCAATTGGAGATGGTCGGCGATGGAGCGGATCTGGGAGGGATTGAGTTCCTGATCGAAGACGACCATGGTGGCCCCTTTTTGAAGGGCGGAGATGGACAGCTGCTGGACCTTTCCCTTCCCCAGTGGAAGGGGTCCGCCGGTGGTTCTCCGATACGGTTCCACTCCCACCACGTCCAGCCCGCAGGAGCGGGCCAGGGCCAGCAATTCCCGGCGGGATTCTTGCTCCCGGTGCTTGGGCATATTCCCGGCGTGCATGAGAATGGCGCGCTCCGTATAGATTCTGGTCTTTTGCACCCCTTCGAAAAGGGAGAGCTCGGTTTCCAGGGCCTGAATACGGTCCAGGCAGTCCATGTCCATTTGATCGGGACGCAAGGGAGGCAATAGATCGTAAAGCTTATCCCTTAATCCCCGGGGTAGGATATGGGCGGCATAGACCCGGAGGGGATCCCCTTCTTCGGAAACCGTCACTGCGGCCATGAAATCCAGGGCAAGGAAACAAAGATCGGTGAGGTCGTCTTCGGTGAGGGCCTCTTCGGCCAAATGAGTGTGCACGCACCGCAACCCCTTCAGGCGCCCCGAAGCCAGCCGGTATCCCGAAAGATCGGGAATGACGATTTTCTGACGGTCCCCCACGATCACGTGGTTGACCCGTCCCGCCCGATCGATGAGCAATCCGATTTGCCGGCGCACCTCCCGGGACAGACGGCCCATCTCACGCAGGAGGGGAAGGCTGATCAGCTGTTGAATGGGGATGCGGCGGCGATACAGGGCCTCGAGCCTGCGGATTTGATTGGCCTTGAGCCCCGCGGTATTTCCGTAAAGACGTTTCATCCCGTGTCGACGGGCGCCAGGTTCTCAAAACGGGTGTAGGCCGTCAAGAAAGCCAGGGGAACCACGCCGGTGGGTCCGTTGCGTTGCTTGGATACCAGAAGTTCGGCTTTTCCTTTGTTGGGGTTGTTTTCGTCTTTATTGTATACCTCATCCCGATAGATGAATGCAACCACGTCCGCGTCCTGCTCCAGCGCTCCCGATTCCCTCAGATCCGCCAGCTGGGGCCGCTTGTCGCCGCGCTCCTCCAGTTTTCGGTTAAGCTGAGAAAGGGCCAGCACCGGCACGTCGAGTTCCTTGGCCAGGGCCTTGAGGGAACGGGATATTTCGGAAATCTCCAGATCCCGGCGTTCCGCCGTATAATGGCTTCTCATGAGCTGGAGATAGTCGATGACGACCAGCCCGAGGTTGCGTTCCATTTTGAGGCGCCGGGCCTTGGCACGGATTTCCAGGGCCGAGATATTGGGGGTGTCGTCGATATAGATGGGAGCGTCGGAAAGGACGCCGGCCGCGTCCGTGAGATTGACCCAATCTGCCTTGCTGAAAAAACCGCTCCTTAACCGTGAAGAGTCGATCCTGGCTTCGGCGCACAACAGGCGCATGGCCAGTTGTTCCTTGGACATCTCCAGGGAAAAGACGGCGCTGGCCACTTTGGCCTCCACCGCTGCATTCCGGGCGATATTCAATGCAAGGGCGGTCTTTCCCATGCTGGGGCGGGCCGCCACGATAATGAGGTCCGATCGCTGGAGTCCGGAAGTCAGACCGTCAAAAAGGGTGAACCCGGTGGGAACACCGGTAATCAGCGCCTTGTTCCCCTGTCGTTCTTCCAGGGCATCGATGCTCTTGTCAATGAGGGTGCTGATGGGGTAAAAGGATTGCCGGTGCCGCTTTTCGGAGACTTCAAAGATTTCCTTTTCAGCGAAATCGAGGATCTCCTCCACCCCTCCCAAATCTTCCAGGCATCGCTTGGAAATGGCGTTGGCCTTTTCCATGAGGCGCCTGAGGATCGCCTTGTCATGAATGATCCGGGCATAATGAACAGCATTCACCGCCATGGGGACCGAATCCACGAGTCGGGCCAGGAAAACGGCGCCCCCCACCTCTTCCAGCTGTCCCTTTTCCCCGAGGCGATTGGACAGCGTCACCAGATCGACGGGTTCATTCTTGTTGAACAGGTCCACGATGGCCGAAAAAATCTTTTCATGGGCGGACCGATAAAAATCGACAGGGGAAAGGACTTCCAGGATATCCAAAAGCGCCGTACTGTCCATGAGGATGGCGCTGAGAAGGGATTCTTCGGCTTCGATGCTGTGGGGCGGCACATGATACAGCGCCGGGTCTTTCCTGGTTCGTTTTCGGGGTTCAGTCATCGGAATGAGACCTTTGAAAAATGTTCATTTTTGTTCAAGTTCAAGGAAGGCGACAATTTTAACCACAGGAATACATTGAGTATTTCGAGGATTAAAATTTGAGCCTGACGCAGAAATTGGGCAAAAAGGGGCGTTTTGCAAAGGCCTCGGCATCGCCGGAAGAAAAAGGCCTTAGAACTGGCCCGTTTCCAGTTTATGGCACAGATACGCCACTTGTTTTTGGAGTTGGCCGTTTTCCTTGACCCCCCGCTCAATGGAGTCCACCGAATGAATGGCCGTGGCGTGGTACCGGTTAAAACACTTTCCGATCTCCTGGAGGGTGGCCTCCGTGTACTTCCGGGCCAGGTACATAGCGATCTGTCTAGGCCGCAAGACAGACTGTTTCCGGGAACGGGAGACGAGTTCATCCGGTGTGAGGCGGTATTGCTTGCAGATGAGGCGCTTGATGCTCTCCATCGTAATGTTTTTCCGGTGCTGCACGATATTCTTGACGACGCTTCCCGCCAAATGCAAATCCAACGGCGCACACAACAGCGACGCCTTGGCCATGACGCCGGACAGTCCGCTCTCCAGTTGCCGGACATCGTTGGTGAGTTCACTGGCCAAATATTGCAGAATCTCGTTACAGATCTGATATCCGTTGGATTCGGCCTTTTGCTTTAATATCTTTAACCGGGTTTCGTAATCCGGGGCTTCCATATTGGAGATGATGCTGGAGGAGAGCCTGGATTTGAGTTTCTCGTCGAGCTTCGGAATATCCGAGGGCAAATGACAACTGGTAAAGATGATTCTTTTATCCAGCCCCAACAGGTTTTCCAGAATAAAATTCAACTCCATCTGGGTGCGGTTTTTCCCAGTCAACAGGTGGACGTCTTCCAGGAGAAGGACGTCGCACCGGCTCCGGTATTTCTCTTTGAATGCACCGATGCTCCCCAGTTTGAAGGCATGAATCATTTCCATGGCAAAATCTTCCGCCGTGACGTAGTAGACCCGCTCGCCGGGGAAATGAGAAAGGATGTGATGCCCTACGGCCTGGGAAAGGTGGCTTTTTCCCAGGCCCGGTTTTGCCATGAGAAAAAGGGCGCTCTTTAAGGGTTTCGGGGAACAGGCCAGACTGAGGGCGGCCGAATAGGCGAAGTCGTTGCTGGCGCCGACGACGAACTGATCAAAGGTGAAATCCGATCGCAGGGGTCTTCCGTTGTGGGGCCGGGAATTAAGATGCGGCAACGGCAGCTGTATATCGCTGAAAAGGGGTTTCTTTTTGGCGCCGTTTGTATCGGCCACTTCAAAGACCACTTCCCTTGAACGCCCCAGCATCTTTTGGATTTCCGATGCGATGAGATCTGCGTAATGGGACATGATTCGCTTTTTTGAAAACGCATTGGGGCTTTGTAAAACGATTCTGTCGTCCGTCTCCGGTTTTTGCACCACCGGTTCGATCCACATCCGGTAAGAATGGGCCGGAATCCGGTCTTTGATCTTTGCTTTGACTTGATCCCAGATCGTTTCCGATGCATCCATTTTAAAAATAAAGACCTCTGGTCCCGATTGCCTTTAAAACGCTGGAAATTGAAAAGTATATCCGCCGATTGCCGATTGTGTGGGAGATATATCCGGAGTTTCGAATTATCCTCGATGACTAAGGGGTTTTTTTATGGCAGGGCATCGATGCTGTCAAATCGGATGGTTTGGATTTTTCAAAAACTTCTTAACAAATTATTAACATTTTATAACTTCTTGTTATTATTATAATATTAATAAATATGGGGCCAACTGCCCCAAACCACGACCATTTTTTTGACCGGGCTTTCTGCAAGCATTCTGGGCACATCCATGATCGATGTGAAATCGAGCCGATTTTGCTTTTAAAAAAAAACTTTTGTTTTCTCGGTTTATCTTTTATTTTTAAAAAATATTGAACCGGACCCATGAATCGTCAAGAAGGAGGTGTTCAATGAAAAACAACGGTCCGTTTTCTTTTCAAACGCGGAAAAAGCCCTTGTAAGGGAGCGCAAGGTGTTTTACTTTTCCCCAAACCGGTAGCGTAAACTTTCTCCACTGTCCGAAAAAACCAAAATTGAAATTTACGAAGGGGGCGATATCCGATCCGTATGAAAGGCAAACGCGACATGCGCCCCACCATAGCCGTCACCATGGGGGATCCCGTGGGGATCGGCCCGGAGATCATCGTAAAAGCCATGGCCCAAAACCGGCTCTCCCGTTTTTGCACACCCTTGGTGGTGGGGGATCCGTTTCGTTTGGATGCCGCGGCGAAGTGTGTGGGCTTTTCCCCGAACATTCGGGTAGTTTCGAGACCCGGCGAGGCACCGGACGAAAAAACCGGTATCACTGTGATCCCCGTCAGCCGGTTGCACTCCAAAAAATTTACATGGGGAAAGCCTACAAGGTCCACGGCAGCCGCCGCCGTCCGCTACATCACCACGGCCGTGGACCTGGCGCAGCGGGGCGACGCGGCGGCCATGGTCACCTGCCCGGTCCATAAAAGCGCCTTCCGTCTGACGGGCCTCCCCTTTGCCGGCCACACGGAACTTATCGCCGATAGGACCGGCAGCTCAAATTTTGTCATGATGATGGCTGGAAACCGATTAAAAGTGGCCCTGGCCACCATTCATGTCCCCCTCGGGGAAGTCTTGTCCCTTCTCACGCCGGAAAGGGTCTTTCGTACCATCAGAATCACCGCGGAGGGGCTCATGGAGCGCTTCGGGATTGCGTCCCCCTGTATCGGCGTTGCAGGATTAAACCCCCACGCCGGTGAAAACGGACGATTCGGCAATGAAGAAAGACAAATCCTTATACCGGCCGTTCGCCGGGCCCGCCGGGCAGGTTACCGGGTGGAGGGCCCCTATCCGCCGGATACGGTTTTCTATAGGGCCCTCAAGGGCGCCTTCCATGCCGTGATCGCCATGTATCATGATCAAGGCCTCATCCCCTTCAAGCTCATCCATTTCACCGACGGCGTCAACACCACCCTGGGTCTTCCTTTGATCCGCACCTCCGTGGATCACGGCACGGCATATGATATTGCCGGAACCGGGACCGCGGATCCGGGAAGCCTTGTCGCAGCCGTTCGAATGGCCGCCGATCAGGCGAACCATCGGCACCGATCACTTCGAAAAAAATCGACCCCTTTACATTGAGAAGATGTCCGCAGATCAAATCATCATCCGCGGTGCGCGGCAGCACAATTTAAAAAATATCGACGTTTCCATCCCGAGAAACCGGCTCATCGTCATCACCGGCCTCTCCGGATCGGGGAAGTCGACCTTGGCCTTTGATACCCTTTATGCCGAAGGGCAGCGACGATATGTGGAATCCCTTTCCACGTACGCCCGCCAGTTCCTGGAGCGGATGGAAAAACCGGATGTGGACACCATAGAGGGCCTGTCTCCGGCCATCGCCATCGAACAAAAAAGCGCCGGTCACAACCCCCGTTCCACCGTGGGGACCGTAACGGAGATTTACGACTACCTTCGATTGTTGTTCGCCCGGGTGGGAATCCCCCATTGTTACCGCTGCCACCGCCCCATCACGGCCCAATCCATCGACCAGATCGTGGACCAGGTGTTGTCCTTCCCCGAAGGCACCCGGATCTTGATCCTCGCTCCTCTCGTGAACCAGCAAAAAGGATCCCATGAAAAACTTTTTAAAAAACTCGTCAAGGACGGGTTCGCCCGGGTCCGGGTGGACGGCACCTTGTTTGACATCGAGGAAGTCCCTTCGCTTTCAAAAAACAAAAAGCACGATATTCAGGTGGTGGTGGACCGCCTCCAGGTCAAGGAGGGAATTCACAGCCGATTGGCCGACTCCCTGGAACTGGCCATGGCCCAATCCGAAGGCGTGGTCATCGTGGACGTGGTGGGAAAAGCGCCGATCCTCTTCAGCGAAAAAGCCGCATGCACCCATTGCGGCATCAGTTTCCCCGAATTGACGCCGGCCAGTTTCTCCTTCAACTCCCCCCAGGGGGCGTGTCCCAAATGCGACGGACTGGGGGCCATCACTGAATTCGATCCCGGCCTCATCGTCCCCAACCCGGACCTTTCCCTCAGGGAAGGCGCGGTGGCGCCCTGGGCCAACCGGAATTCGGTCTACTTCGCCGAGTTCCTGGAAGCCCTGACACAGCACTACGGGGTGGACATTTACACCCCTTTCAAGGATCTCCCCGAATCTTTTAAAGAAACGCTTCTCTATGGCTCGGGAGAGGAAACCATCACCTTTTTCTTTGAGCGGGATCACCGCCGATACACCTATCAGCGGCCCTTCGAAGGAATCCTCCCCAACCTTCAACGCCGCTACATGGAAACCGATTCCCATCTGATGCGGGAAGAGATCCAGCAATACATGAACTTCCAGCCCTGCCCCGAATGCCACGGCGCCCGGCTGCGGCCCGAAAGCCGGAGCGTCCGGGTGGGAGGGAAAACCATCCATGAAATCACCGCTTTCTCCGTTGAAAAGGCCAGAACCTTTTTTCTTAACTTAAACCTTTCCGGGAAACGCCGGGTCATCGCCCAACGTATCTTCCGGGAAATCGTGGACCGGCTCGGGTTTCTGGAAAACGTGGGTCTCGGTTATTTGACCCTGGATCGTTCCGCCAACACCCTCTCGGGAGGGGAAAGCCAGCGGATCCGTCTGGCCACCCAGATCGGTTCCAAGCTTACCGGTGTCTTGTATGTCCTGGATGAACCCAGTATCGGGCTGCACCAAAGGGACAACCGGCGGCTTTTGGAAACCCTCATGCAGATGCGGGATCTGGGAAACACCGTTTTGGTGGTGGAACACGACGAAGAAACCATTCGCCGGGCGGATCACGTAGTGGATATGGGCCCCGGTGCCGGTATCCACGGGGGTGAGGTGGTCTTTTCCGGGAATCCAAAGGGTTTGACGGGCGCGCCCATGTCCCTCACCGGGCAATATCTGTCCGGGGAAAAACGGATCGAGGTCCCCAATCATCGACGCAAGGGAAACGGCAACCGGCTGATCATCGAGGGTGCCTCGGGGAACAACCTCAAAAACCTCACGGTGGCGTTCCCATTGGGGTGCATGATTTGCGTCACCGGCGTTTCCGGATCCGGGAAATCGACGCTTGTTTTGGAGACCCTGTACCGTGCGTTGTCCCAGAAGCTCTACCGCATGCGGGTTCCCGCAGGACCCCACGAGCGGATCACCGGCATCGAACACGCGGACAAGGTGATCCACATCGACCAATCCCCCATCGGCCGGACACCCCGGTCGAACCCCGGTACTTACACCGGTGTTTTTACATTCATCCGGGAGCTCTTTTCCAAAGTCCCTGAGTCCCGGGCCCGGGGGTACAAGCCCGGACGGTTCAGCTTCAACGTGAAAGGGGGGCGGTGCGAGGCCTGCACCGGGGACGGGATCATCAAGATCGAGATGCACTTTTTGCCCGATATTTACGTTCCCTGTGACGTGTGTCGAGGGAAGCGGTACAACCGGGAAACCCTCGAGATCCGTTACAAGGGAAAGAGCATCACCGATGTTCTGGAAATGACCGTGAACCAGGCCCTGCAGTTTTTCGCCAATATCTTAGCCATTCGATCAAAACTGCAGACACTGGTGGACGTGGGGCTGGGCTACATCCGCCTGGGCCAGCCCGCCACCACTCTTTCAGGGGGGGAAGCCCAGCGGGTCAAGCTCTCCCGGGAACTGAGCAAGAGGGGGACCGGGAAAACCATCTACTTTTTGGATGAACCCACCACGGGCCTCCACCTGGACGATATCCGCAAGCTTTTGAGTGTACTCAATCGCCTGGTGGAGGCCGGAAACACCGTCATCGTCATCGAGCACCACCTGGATGTCATCAAGACCGCCGACCATGTCATCGATCTGGGACCGGAGGGGGGGGATTCCGGCGGCCGGGTGGTGGGGTGCGGGACACCCGAAGAAATCGCCGCGCTTCCCCAGTCTTACACGGGACAGTTTCTGAAAAAAATCCTCCGGGCCGGGATCCGACGGGCGTCACCCCATTAAAAAAGGGGGCCCATCCGCGAATCGGATCGGCCCCCTTTTCGTTTTCCGGGGGTGTTTAATGGGCAAACAGCCCTGCGATGGCCGCTGCCTGGGGATGGGCGTAAATGAGAATCAGTGCGATGACGAGTGCGTAAATACACAGCGACTCGATCATGGCCAGACCGATCAGCATGGTGACGGTCACCTTACCTGAGGATTCCGGGTTCCGTGCGATCCCCTCAACCGCCGAGCGAAGCCCGATACCCTGGGCGATGCCGCAGCCGAAGGCCGCAATGGCGATTCCGAAACCCGCCGCTGTCACGCTTGCGATGAAGAATTGTAATGCCTGTGCTTCCATCCGTTGTCTACCTCCTTCGTTTTAGTATGGTTTTTGGGCTTCTTCCATCACCCATTTCCACTGTGAAAACTCCTTGATGCGCGGCGGTGATCCACCCCCGTCCCGCATCAAAAACGTCCCGCCCTTCATTAATGGGCGTGTTCCATGGCCCCGGTGAAGTACATGATGGACAAGAGAAAAAACACAAAGGCCTGGACCAGAGCCACAAAAATCCCCAGCCCCATGATGGGCAAAGGGGCAAAGAACAGCCCGGCAAGGGAAAATAAGATGGCCAGCACCAGCTCGTGTCCCATCATGTTGCCGAAAAGCCGGAAGGACAAGGAAAGAATCCGGGCCAAATGACCGATGACTTCAATGGGGAAGATGATCGGTACCATCCACCACACCGGTCCCATAAAATGCTTGATGTACTTGGCGCCGTGATACTTGATTCCGATGACATGGGTAAAGACCACCACGGTGAGGGCGCACGACAAGGTGGTGTTCAGGCTGGCGGTGGGCGGAAAAAATCCGGGAACCAAACCGATCAGGTTGCAGGTAAAAATATAGATAAAAACAGTGGCGATGATGGGGAAAAGCCATCGCCCTTCTTCGCCGGTGATATCCACCATGAAATCCTCTATCCCGGTAATGAGGATTTCGAAGAAGTTCTGCCCTCCGGAAGGGATCATGCGGATGCCCTTGGCCGCCAGTGCGCCGGAGATGATGAGGATGGCCATCACCACCCAGGAATAGATGACGTGGGGATAGGCATGGGCGAAATGACCGAGGCCCACGGCTTCAAACAGCTTGACGAAAAACAGATAGGGATGCTCCACGTTACATTGCCTCCTTGAAAATAAGATGTTTCAGTTCCATGAGGGTGGCGAACAGGATACTCAGCACCACCACGGAAAGGCCGAGGATCAGACCCAACGGATCCACATACCCCTTGGAAATGAGCCAGAAAAGGATGAAGCCGGAGACGGCAAACCGTACATAATACTTGGCAATGACCACATGGTGAGAGGAAAGATGGGGAGGCGTCAACGCCCCTTTCAAGGTGCGATAGAGCATATGAAAATTGATCGTGACGATGAGCCCTCCCAGAATCAGGCCCAAGGCGAAACGAAACGGCGCCAAGAGCAAACCCAACACGGTAATCAGACCCAACAGCACCCAGTTGGAACGGGTGACAAAAACCAGAATGCGCTTTTGAATCTTCACGGCATCTCGACGATTCGAATGTGGAGTCCGCCTTAAAATCCGCGGCCCGTATCCGTGCCCCACCCCAAAAGTGGCTCTCCCTTCACACCCGTCCGCCTTTTTTCATGGCCAGGCCGATGTTCCTATAAGCCGCCGCAATCCCTAAACCCAAGAAGATGAACGTCAGCCAGGGGCTGGAGCCGAAACGCCGGTCCAAAAGCACCCCCACGGCCAGCCCGATGAAGATGGAAAGGGCGATCTGAAATCCCAAGCTGCTGTAGTAGGCCAGCTCTTTCAGCCAGCGCCGGGTTTCCCGCTTCATCAAAACGAACGGCCTCGATTCCGGTGTAATCCGGAACCAAATAAGGTTACGGCATTTACCATGCCCGCCTTGTCAAGTCAATCCCAAAATGAACATGTTAAACATTCTTCGCCAAGTTTGATGGAATCCTAAAAAGGCCGATTTTGTTCGCGCCGCAACCCTTTTCGGGAGATCCAAAGGGTTTCGCTAAATCTCAAGAACTCGGCACAGGTGCCTCAAACAGCTTGAGATTTTTACCCTCAACCCTTTGTCTCTCTTTTTCCGAAAAAGCTTGGATGGCGCTCACAAAAGCCTTTTTACGATCTTGCCAAGGTTGTTATATAACATTTGGGAACATTGGGCTCAACTCCAGCCGAGAAGTTCGGTGTCAAACACGGGACCCTCCGAGCAGACGTGGAGGTAGCTATCCTGCGGTTTCCCTTTGACGGCGCATCCCAGGCAGGCGCCGATGCCGCAGGCCATCAAGGTTTCGATGGAAACCTGGCAGGGTGTTTTCAAAACGCGGGCCGCTTGGGCCACGCAGCGGAGCATGGCTTCGGGTCCGCATGCATATATCCTCTCCGGGGGATCGGCCCTTGCCGCCGTCTGAAACGGGTGTGTGACCGGGCAGTGTTCCCCATCGCTCCCGTCGTCCGTGGTCACCTGCAGCATCACTCCGGCATCGATCAACTCGTCCCGGCACAGGAGTTCTTCCCGACCCCGGGCCCCGAGAAACACCCGGCAATCCTTGGGATCCATACCCTTTTCAAGCATGGCTTCCACTAAAAAAACCATCGGGGCCACGCCCATGCCGCCGGCCACCACCATTGGACGGGAACCGGCCCCGGCCAACATGAACCCCCTTCCCAACGGCCCGACCATTTGAACGCGTTCCCCTTCACGGGTGCGGGCCATCTTTCGGGTCCCGGGTCCCACGACCCGATAAAGGACCTGGACAGCCGCCTCCCCCCCCGGGAGCCCAAGGAACCGATGAATCGAAAAGGGACGGGGCAGCAGGGGGGCGTCCCGGCCGGACACATGCAGCATCACAAATTGGCCGGGAACCGCTTCCTGGTAAGAAGGGTGGCACGCCAGGGTCATGCGGTAATGCGCCGGGGTAAGCCGTTCGTTTTTCAGGACTGTTGCCTGTTCGACGTTCATGGCGGTTCTTTTTCATGGTGAAATCGGT
This sequence comes from Deltaproteobacteria bacterium, assembly GCA_019309485.1. Taxonomy (GTDB): domain Bacteria; phylum Desulfobacterota; class Desulfobacteria; order Desulfobacterales; family UBA2156. The sequence goes on from JAFDGC010000035.1 coordinate 24,197, forward strand.
CAAGCCGGATGCCTTTCGCGCCCCGTCCGTATTTTCTTCTTGGCCTTTTATGGGGTAAAAATCAAGCCAAAGAATTGACCCGGGGAATCGCCGAGGCTTTTTCGGATCCACCGGATTCCCGAAGGCCGAGGACGGCGCCGAACCGGCCCGTGATCTTTTCCCTGCGGTAGGAAAAAAAAAGATCCGTTCGACAGCGGGTGCACAGGCCGCTGATATGCACGTTTTCCCCGGAAAGGCCTTCCAAGACCAGTTGATCCCGGGTGAGCCTCCAGAAATCAAAGTGATCGGCGGTGTCTTTGTAACCCCAAAAAGAAGAAGGGATTTCCTTTTTATAGTTTTTAAATTCGGCACAGCAGGGACCCAGGGAAGGGCCGACGACGGCGACAAGGTTTTTCGGCCGGGTCTGGAAATGACGGACCATGGCGCGGACGGTCCGCCCTACGATCCCTGAAATGCTCCCCCGCCATCCGGCATGGACGTTGGCGATCACCCGGACCACCGGGTCATAAAGGAAAACCGGCTGGCAGTCCGCCACCTGAACCACCAGGAGCGTTTCCGGGACATTCGTGACAGCAGCGTCGGCCCGGGGGGGCTTTGCCGTTCCGGAAAAGGACCCGACATCTTCGGATTTAAGCATCCAAACGGCGTTTCCGTGGACTTGATCCATGTAAACGGGTGTGCCTTCACCGGCACACCGAAGGATTCTTTCCCGGTTTTTTTCCACCGTTTTTGGATCATCCCCCAGTCCGAAGCTGATGTTCAAGTGGTGGAAGGGGGGATCGGAGAATCCCCCATGGCGCGTGAAAACGGCATGGAAAAGCGCCGGGTAAGACGCCAGAACCGGCGACTCCAGGAAAGACACCCCGTTTTTTTCTTTGAGCATCATCTTGCCGGTGCCTTGCGGATCTTTTCGATGATTCCCGATGTGGAAACCCCTTCCACCAGCGGAATTCGAATGACCTCCCCTCCGCGGCCGAGCACCAGGTCCGCCCCCACGATTTGAGCGGCTTCCCAGTCGGCCCCTTTCACCAGTACGTCCGGCTCCAGGGTCTGAATCAGGTGCAGGGGATCCGGTTCTTCAAAGGCAACCACGTAATCGACGCATGTCAGGGCGGCCAGGACCACGGCCCGATCCGTTTCGGGGTTGACGGGCCGTCCTTTTCCCTTGATCCGCCGGACCGACGCATCTGAATTGAGCCCCACCACCAGGATCCCCCCCAGCGCCTTTGCGGCGCTCAAGTAGCGCACATGACCCACATGGAGGATGTCGAAGCATCCGTTGGTAAAGACGATCCGTTCCTTTCGCTGCCGGTGCGTCTTCAGCGCATTTTGGAGCCTTTCCAGCCCAACAATCTTGTCTTCGATCTCCATCTCCGGTTTCACCTTTCATTCGTCACCCGTCACTCGTCACTGTTTACTCGTCACTGTTTACTTACTACTCTTATCACTCGTCACTGTTTACTGCTCCTAACACCTTCACCCTATAACGTCCGCGCCAGGGTCAGGACATCCACCTGCCGGGCTCCGGCACGGGTCAAGGCCGTTGCACACGCCTCTGCGGTGGCCCCGGTGGTGTGGACATCGTCCACCAGAAGAATCCTTTCTCCTTTCACCTTGGCGGGGCTTTTCACGGCAAAGGCATCCCGAATGCCCGCCGCCCGCTCCTTTTTCCCCAATCCGGTCTGGGACCTTTCCCAGCGGGTTCTCACCAGAACGTCGTCGGAAATCCGGTATTCAAAGTCGGGTCTTCCCGTCTTGCGGGAATACCGGGGCCAGTCCCTGACCAGGAGCCAGGCCTGGTTGAATCCCCGTTCTTTCAACCGCCGCCGGTTGAGGGGCACGGGGATGATCCGGTCCACGGGATCGGTTTCCCATATCCGGCAAAACGCGGAAAACAGCAATAATCCCAACGGACGGCCCAGTTGAATTTTACCGTCGTATTTGAGCCGGTGCACCGCTTTCATCCACCCTTGTTCATAAGCGCCCAGGGCCCTGGCCTTCCCGAAGGCCCGCACTGTCTTGTCGCACGCGGGACACAAATGATCCGGCCCCTGCCCGCCGGGAAACATCACCCCGCAGACCGGACAGAGCGGCGAAGCGATGGGGATAAATTCCGGCATGCACACCGGACACGCAAATGAACCCAGAACGTGTGCCATCCCGTCCGCGAAGGGTGTCTTGAAAAGCCGGGAGTCGTCCATCGCATCCGTACCGCGCACCTGATCCGGGTCCGGCCGGGAATCATGAAATACCCCGCAGATCAGACAACGGGGAGGGAAAAGGGCGTCCCGGAAAGGAGCCCACCACCAGGAAACAGCCTTTCCGGCCGGAAGGGATCTTGCCTTTTCAAGCAAAACCGCATGGGGCCGCATCAAGGATTCCCGGCGTATCATGAGGCTCCGTACATCCGCTGGTGAAACACCGCGTACATGGCAATTCCGCCTGCCACGGAAACGTTCATGGAATTCAGTGTGTCCTTCTGGGGGATGGAAACCAGGACGTCGCAGGCGCGTTTCACCAGGGGACGGATCCCTTTTTCTTCTCCTCCCACCACAAGGGCCACCGGGCCGTTTAAGTCCACGGAAAAAAGGGGGTATTTGGCCCTGGGGTCCAGCCCATATACCCAGACTCCTCGCTCCTTGAACGCCTTCAGGGTACGCACCAGGTTGGTCACCCGGGCCATGCGGACATGCTCCAGGGCGCCGGCCGAGGCCCGGGAAACCGCCGGGGTGGGAGGCGCACAACGGTCCTTGGGAACCACGATCCCTGTAATCCCCAGACACACCCCCGTTCGAATCAGGGCGCCCAGGTTCTGTGGATCCAGGACACCGTCGGCGACAAGAAAAAAAGGGGGAGGCTCCCCGGGGCGCCTCTCTTTCAAAAGATCCCCGACATCGCATAGTGGATAGGGGGTGGTCCTTGCGGCGATCCCCTGGGTGGAACGGGTTTGGGCCAAGTGATTCAATTGAAAGAGGGGAATCTCCTTCAAGGGAATCCCCTCGTTCAGGGCCTGCTCCCGGAGGATGGCTTCCCGGCCGCTCGTTTTCCCCGGGGCCACGAAGATTTCCAAAATCCGGCGTCGCCGAGCCGCCAGGGCTTCGGTCACCGGGTGCATTCCGTAGAGCACCTCGGTGGAGGAGGTCCGCCGGATTGCCGTCATGCCCGGTTCCCGCTCGTATGGATGGGGTCTTCTTCCTGAGGCACCGATCTGCAGCGGCTGCGATAGGCTTCGATGAGCGCCGTCAGATCCGAAACGGCCTCTTCCAGCCGATCGTTTACCACCACGTGACGGTACAGCTGCAGTTGGCCGATTTCCGCCCGGGCATCGGTCAGGCGCCTTTCGAGGGCGGCATCGGTTTCAGACCCTCTTTCTTCGAGTCTGTTCCGGAGCACCTCCAGGGAAGGCGGCATGATGAAAATGGGGATCGATTGGGGGAATCGTTTCAGAATCTGCCGCGTACCCTGGACATCGATATCAAGGAGTACGTCCCGGCCCCGGGCCAACACCCTTTCGATAAACGCCGCGCTTGTTCCGTAATAATGTCCGTGCACCCGGGCCCATTCGATCCATTCTCCGGCATCGATCCCCGCCCGGAATTCCGCCTCGGTGATAAAATAATAGTCCCGGCCGTTCTTTTCCCCGGGGCGGGGGGCACGCGTGGTGGCGGACACGGAATACCGGATGTCCGGGAAATGTGCCAGGACCGCCTGCTTCAGGGTGGTTTTTCCGCTTCCCGACGGCCCGGACAGAATAAAGAGGCATCCCGGGCGATTCATGGCTTTCCCTTCGTTCCCAAGAGGGTTACGCCTCCTGGACGCCCTTCAAGGTGGCGTACCGCTGGGAGATGGTTTCCGCCTGGATCGCCGAAAGAATTACATGGTTGCTGTCCATGATAATGATGGAACGGGTCTTTCGGCCGTGGGTGGCATCCACCAGCCGCCTTTCCTTCCGGGCTTCATCCTTGAGACGTTTCATGGGCGCCGAGTTGGGGGAAACGATCGCCACCACCCGCTCGGCCACAACGGTTCCGCCGAAACCGATGTTCAGGAGTGTCTGCTCCATGGATTCTCCTTCAGGCCGGCTTTCTCCAAGGCTTGACGAATTCGTAAAAAGGCTTTTGCGGACGCCGACCAAGCCTTTTTATGAAAAAGAGAACCAAAGGGTTTGGGCGTGAACAAAAGGATCCTTTTACGACGCCATCAAACAGGGGAATGCGCTGCCTTACTCGATGTTCAGTACCTGTTCTCGGATTTTTTCCAACTCCGACTTCACCTCCACCACGGCATGGGCGATCCCGGCGTTTTCCGCCTTGGCGCTCATTGTGTTAAACTCCCGGTTGAGCTCTTGTAACAAAAAATTGAGCTTTTTCCCGGCCGGTTCCGGGGCGTCCATCACCTGCCGAAACCGGGCCAAATGGCTTTTGGCCCGGGTGATCTCTTCCGTAATATCCCGTTTGACCGCCACGAAGGCGGCCTCCTGAGCGATACGGGCCGGATCGACCGCCATCTCCTTTGAAATCAATGCCGATATCCGTTCTTCCAACCGTGCCCGGGATTCGGACGGACCGGTTGCGGCCGTTTCTTGAACATGGGCAAGGTGCGTTTCGATCCGGTCCAAGTGCAGGATAAAATCCCTTTCCAGGGTATGCCCCTCCGCGGCGCGCATGGCCTCCAGATTGTCCAGGGCTTCTGAAAGGCACGGCTGGAGCGCTTGCCAGGCACGTTCCATATCCTTTTCCGCGGCCTGAAATTGAAGCACGCCTCCGGTGTTGGCCACCAGATCCAGGGAGATATCCCCGGGAATCCCCAGTTCCTCTTTCAGTTGTACCAGGGCCGCATGCAAGGATCGGGCTTTTCCGCGGTCCACCCGGCAGGCCACCGCCGATTCGGAGCCTTCCTGGATGGTCAAGGTCACCTCCACGCGTCCCCGGCTTGTAAACCGGGCGATCTCCTTTTTGATCCGGTCTTCCAGCTCCAGGTAGTCGTGGGGGATCCGCAAGGAAACGTCGAGATAGCGGCTGTTATAGGAACGGATCTCCACCAGGATTTCCAGGGTGTCTTCCACGCGACCGGCTCGGGCAAAGGCCGTCATGCTCTTGATCATAGAAGGTCCTTTCAAATGGTACGGCTTCGAAAAAAGGCCGGTTTTGTTGTACGGCCATGGCTTTCAAAGGTTTTTAAAACTTTACTGCACGAGATGACGCGGTGGGAGAAAGTCTGCTCCCCCGCAGGTCTTGAACGTATTTATCGCGCACCCGCTTTAAAAACTGCAACATATCCTGCCGGCAGTAGTCAGGATATGTCCACGCCAGCTTATGAAATTCGCCTTTACGGTAAAGCAGCGTCAAATCGGCATAGATGCCGTGTCCGATATAGATCCGGTGGGAAAAACTTTTCCCGGTGGCCAGGACCACCTGTTCTTTCGCCACATACCCCGGGTCAAGATTAACCCGGCGTTTCCCTGCCGGCGCAAACGCATCTTCGATACGGTTGGTTTCAAGCTTGACGCGGGCCAGATCCTCCCGGGGAATCAAAGGCACAAAGGCCACCATCCTTCTGAATAGGGGCGTTCCCATTTCCGCTTCATAATAGTCGGTCAGATCAAAAGGGAACCATCGGCTCATCACATCCGCGGGGCCCCAGCGGTCCGTGAGCATGCGGACCACGGACGGCCACAGGGATTTGTCCTTTAAAAAAATCCCGATCACCAACTTGACCGGTACGGGTGCGCGCGGGAGGCTCACGGGGTGTTCGTTTGTCCTTAAAACGGTTGACCGGCGCGGCCGGAACCGCGTTTATCTTCACGCTTGACGCCTCCCCGCAGCAAGCTGCGGGGAATGCGCTTGCGATTGCGGTTCAAGGAACTGGCCTGGCCTCGTCGATGAGCATAATGGGGATATCGTCTTTGATTTCGTACAACAGCTTGCACCGGTCGCAGATCAATCCGTCTTGGGTTTCGTTGAGACGAATTTCCCCCTTGCACTTGGGACAGGCCAAGATATCCAGGAGCTCCTGACTGATGGCCATTTCTCCTCCTTTACGGGCGAACTCTCAGGCATCCTCCGGGTTTTCCAGTTGCCCCGGGGGGTGCCGAAGCGGAATTTGTATTGGATATGTGGATGCATATACCAAAACCACCTTCTCTTTGTAAAGAAACGCGTTCCATATCTCTGTTGCCGGCGAACGCTTTTACCCCGTATTTTACCCCTTCCGTTTTAAAAGGGCGGCCTCTCAGGTGCTTTCGATAATTCCATTGAGTGTAAAGTTTGCTTTTCGTTCTTCCATGGAAACATTTTTAATCGTGACCTGGACGCGGTCCCCGAGGCGGTACACCTTACCTTTGCTCTTTCCCGTAAGCGTGTAATTGTCCTTGTCAAAAACGTAACGATCATCCTTCATTTCCGAGATGTGGACAAGGCCCTCGATAAGATAATGGGTCAACTCCACAAAAATGCCGAAGGACGTGATTCCGGCGATCACGCCCTTATAGGTCTCTCCGACTTTCCCCGAAAGAAACCGCATTGCCTTAATTTTGGTGTATTCTCTCTCGGCGTCAATCGCCCGCGATTCCAGCCGCGAGCACGCCTCGCAGATTTTCTCGAGGGCTTTTACGGATGGGAAATCTCCGGGAGAGGATCCGGTGAGATACTTTTTCAAAAGCCGATGGACAATCAAATCGGGGTAGCGGCGGATCGGCGAGGTGAAATGGGTATACGCATCGAAGGCAAGACCGAAATGGCCGATGTTTTCGGTGCTGTAGACAGCCTTCGTCATGGAACGCAAGGCCACCTTCTCCGCGAACGCCTTGAAATCCAGGTTTTCGATGATGTCGAGGATTTTTCGGAAATCGTCCGGAACAAGGTCCCCCGGGATCTTATACTGGATGCCCAGCCTGGCAAGGAGATCGAGGAATGCGCGCGCCTCGTTCTCATCCGGCTTTTCATGAACCCGATAAATGAACGGCGGCGGCTTCCCTTTTCCATCTCCGGATCTCACACGGGCGGAACCGGCCATATGGCGGGCGACCGTCCGATTGGCCGCAAGCATGAACTCTTCGATCAGCCGGTTGGCGTCCCGCCGCTCGCTCGGCCGGACTTCATAGGGAATCCCGTTCGCATCCAGGGAGATCACCGGAACAGGAACATCAAAATCAATGCTCCCCATCTCCTCCCGGGCACGCCGCAGGACCAGGGAGAGCATCATCATCAGGTGGATGGTTTTTCCGTGTGGATCTTCCCTTCCCTGGATGATCTCCTCCACCTCCTGGTAGGTGAACCGTTTCCGGCTGCGGATGATCGACTCCGTGATCCGGTAATCCCGGACGGTTCCCCGGGAATCGATCTGCATGATCACGGAAAACGTAAATCGATCCTTTTTTTCTTTCAGGCTGCAAAGATCATTGGAGAGCTTCTCCGGCAACATCGGAATCACTTCATCAACGAAATAAACCGAAGTCCCCCGTTCCAGCGCCTCCTTATCCAGCGCGGAACCCTCCCTCACATAGTGAGATACATCCGCAATATGAACACCGAGTTCGAACAGGCCGTTGTCCAGTTGCACCAGGGAGACCGCATCGTCGAAGTCCTGAGCCGATTCAGAATCGATGGTGAAGCACATCCAATCCCTCAGATCCTCCCGGCGCTTTCGTTCCGTGCGCATATTCGGCGCGGAGAGTTTTTTAACCGCATCTTGAACCGCTTTCGGGAAGGCGATTCGCAACCCCTTGCTTTTCGCCACGATGCAACGATCCATCCCCGGATCGTTGGGATCGCCCAGAATTTCGACAATCCGCCCCAAAGGGTTCTTGGAAGGATCGTCCCATGCGTCTCTCCGGACAACGACGAGTTCTCCTTCCTTCGGTTTCCTCCCCTTTCCGCGGGCGTCCAGACGGCTCCGCTCCGGCTTCAGCCTGTCCGGCGCGATCTCCAGCGGCCGGGTGATCCGTTCGTCATTGGGGACGACGTATGCGGCGTCTCCCTTTTTATGAAAAATACCGACAATATCACTCTGAGAAGGTTCGATCACCTTCAGGATCCGACCCACCCGCTTTTTCCCCGGCACCTCACGGATGATCTCCGTGGAAACCGTGTCTCCATCCATGCCGGTGGAAAGGTTTTCAAGTGGTATGAAGATATCTTTCCCGTCGGGAACCGTGACGAAACCGAATCCCCTGGCGTTGACCGAAAGGACACCCATGAGGGTTTTCTTTGAAGGTCGACGCCCGGCAGGGCGGCTCCCGCCGCTTTGCCTTCCTCTTCTTTTTGGAGATTGAACCGGCGCTTTCTTGTCCCTTTGAACAGGCACTGCTCCTCCCTTTGTTAGGATTTAGGGAATCCCCGGATATCCGGTTTCCGCAAAACCAAGACCCCGTTGTGTATAATGATAGCCGGTCTTGGCGGGTGCGTCAATGCGCCCTCAAGGCTGGATCGCTGTTATCCGCCTTTTATCGATTGTTCTTTCCACCGTCATCCAGGATCAGAAGGCCGGCAGGCTTTACAACCGCTCGACTCGGGACGATCTTCGGCGCATCGGATGGCGTTTTAAGGGCTTTACAAACTGTTGGACCCCGAAAATGGGCGGGGCGTTAAGGGCCGCATGTTTTCCGCCGGATCAAGGAGGTTGTCATGAACAAGGATCGCACCGTCCTTGCCTTTTCCGGAACGTTGATTCTTTTTTCCCTGCTCTTGTCCTTGGCGCATAGCCGGTACTGGTTGATTCTCACCGCTTTTGTGGGGGCCAACCTGTTCCAGTCGGCCTTTACCGGCTTTTGCCCCTTGGCCAAGGTGCTGAAAAAAATCGGCCTCGAGCCGGGACAGGCCTACCGGTAGCGGTTTTTGTGCAGTTGCCGGTAAATGTGTCCCAATTCGTCCATCACGGTGTCCCAGGAGTGTAATGCGGCTTTTTTTTGCGCCCTTTCCCCCATCGTCCGGCGGAGAGAAGGCTCGGAAAGCCGGACCAGCACCTCTCCCAGTGCCTCCGGCGCCGGCGCATCGGGGAGGATGAACCCGTGTTTTCCGGTTTCCACCAGGTCCCGGGCGCCGACTTTTTCGGTGATGATGACGGGGAGTCCGGCGGCCATGGCCTCGAGGACCGCCATCCCGAAGGTATCCATTTTTGAGGGCATGGCAAAAAGGTCGGCCGCCAGATAATAGGGCTCCACGGGCGTCACGGGCCCGGTGAAGACCACCCGGTCCCGGATGCCCAATGCGTTTGCCAGGGCGCCGAATCGCCGTTGTTCTCCTTTTCCGGCCACCAGAAGTTTCCAGGAGCTCCGGGGAACACGGCCCATGGCATGGGCCATGCCCTGCATCACCAGGTCGAGGCGTTTGATTTCAAAATTCATCCCCACGAAGAGCAAAACCGTATCCGACGGCGCCAGGCCGTGCCGGGCCCGGATGTCACCGCGGCACGCCTTTCGGTCGAGTCTCTTAAATCGTTCCAGGTCGACACCGGGGTGCAGGATCCGGACCGTGGATCCGGGGATGGGGTAGCGTCGCAAAAGCTCTTCCCTGACCAGGCTGGATACGGGAAGGATGCACGAGAGTCCTGGATCGATTATTCCCCGCCGCTCCACATAGGCGGTGGCCCGGTCGAAAACCCCCATTCGTTTTTTCCGGATTCCTTCGATCCAGGTCTGGTGGGGGATGCCGTGAAACGTGAAAAGATCCATCCGATAGATCCGCTCATGGCTGTGGATCAAGGCCTCCGGATGACGTCGGGTCCATCGCTTGACGAAATGGGCGAAAGAAAGGGGCTGAAAGACCCTGGGGAATTTGATCATCGGAATCCTGTGAAACCGGACCGGGGAATTCCCGGACTTCCAGCGGTGGGCCAGCACGTGCACGGTGAAGGAATCCATCCGGGCAAGACGCTCCCCCATCTCGAAAACAACGGCTTCTGCCCCGCCCAGGAGCCCGTATTTGGGAATCACAAAAGCGATGGGGATTCTTTCTTTATCCCGCGTTTCGTTCAGGGGTTCCATCGATATCTCTTTGTCACGGCCCGATACTTGCACCATTTCTCGAGCGTTTTTGGGTCTAGCCCCCGCCGGAAGGCACCCAGCCCGATGCCCAGGAGCCGCCAATAGGCCTGCAGGAGGCCTTCCCGCTGGATCCGACGGGAAACCGTCCTGGAGTAGTGTTTCTGGAAAAACAGGGTTTCTGCCGAAATTTTCTTCTCCCAGACCGCCAGGCGGTGATACCCCCGCTCGCTTTCCCCGCCCCAGTGCACCACCTCGGCGTCCGGAAGATACGCCACCGTGTATCCGGCCTTCCGGACACGCAAACAAATATCGGCATCTTCGCCGTAGAGGAAAAACCGCTCGTCGAATCCCCCGATTTTTTTCAAAATTTCCCGACGGGCCGCCATGCTGGCCCCCAGAACCCATGCAATGCGCCCCGGGGCGGATGCCGAACCGCCGAAAAATCGCCGTGTTTCTTTTTCCCCGTGCCGTCCCCCCGGATACCGTATTTCCACGGAAGACTGAAGGGAGCCGTCCGGGTTCACGATCCGGGTGCCGGCGATGCCGACCCGGGGATGGCGGGAAAGGTATTGGGTGATCCGTAACAGTGCACCGGGACGGACTCTCGTATCCGGGTTCAAGAAAAAAACGGCTTTGCCTTCCGCCCTTTCCAGGGCCTGGTTGTTGGCCCGGGCAAACCCCGCGTTGGCGGCATTGACGATGAGGCGGACCCCGGGAAAGCGGTCTTTGACGAGATCCCGGCTATGATCCTTTGAGGCGTTGTCCACCACGAAGACTTCGAATCGGACTCCATCCTGGGCAAAGACAGACTCCAGACAGCCTCCGAGGAAACCGGCAGCGTTGTAATTGACTATGATCACCGACAGGTCCGGAGGATGTGTCCATGCGGTGTCCCGAAGGGTATTCATCGGCGCCGTCGAAACCCCACCGTTATTTGGAACGCACCTGAAACAGGATCATCTCGCCCGTATCCCGGTGCCGCCATCTCCCGATCTCCGTAAAATCTTTTGGATTCGCTTTTTGAAGAAACTCGAATCGGTCCCGGGGCCAGTGCCGCTTTTCCCAGAGAAAGTATTGCACGCCCGACCGCCTCAGGTTGGAAACAAAGGCCTTGTAGCTGTCCCCCACCAGGGCATGAAAATCGTTGTAGGGTTGGGGGCACGGCGCCCCGGGGAAATGGAGATTGGCGTAAAAGGAAAACCACCGGAGGGTGTCCATGGAAGCCGCAACCCGGATCTCTTCATCGTTGCCTGAAATCCGTGCCGCTTTTTCTCCGATTGTTTTGAAGACCAATTTATCCTTTTCCCGGGGCTGTATGTTTTTAAACAACGTGACGGCCACGATCAGGGCGAAAATGAGTAAAAACACCGGGCGCTCGGCCAGGCCGAGGCGGGAGCCACAAAAAAGGCGGAGGCGCTGCACCCCGAGTCCGGCGAAGACGGCGGCGGGGAAAATGACGATGGCCATGTGCCGGTTGTCCAGGATCCACCATTGCAGGACATGCAGGTACAGCACGCAAAAACCCGCAAGGATGATCCACATGAAATAAAACAGCGCAGGGTCTTTTTTAAGACGCATCCGGATCTGGAAGGCGCCCACCAGGAACACGGCGAAAAGCGGATAAAAAAAGGCTTCCAGGGTTCGGTTGGCCAATGTCCCGAGCCCCACCAGCCAGGCAAAATTGCGGGCTTCGGGAAGGAAGTACTTGAGGAGAGGGTCCTGAACCCTTTCGGCCAAACCGGCCAAATGTGTGCGAAGGAGTCCGTAGTGGGATATGGGCCCCCATATCTTTTGAAGGATTTCATGGGATCGATAGAGGCCGGAAGGAGGCAGACCGTAGAACCAGACAGCCAAAAAAGAAAGGATTCCCACGCCGATGACCGGGATTAAAAAAACGGTCAGTGTTTTAAGGCGTGCACCGCGATGGAAAAAAATAAGATAAAGCACCGAGATGAAGACGGCCGCCATGGCCTCCACCCGGGCCCAGGAAGCCATTAAAAACGACAGGCTCGAAAGGAAAATAGCCGTGTACTCGGACTTTTCTCGTCCCGAAACAAAGAAATACATGCCGAGGACCAGAAAACACCAATAGAGCGGATCCCGGACCACGTCGGCGCTTCGGCCGACGAGAACCGGCATGACCGCAAAGATCAACAGGGAAAGGGCGCTGGTGGTCTCATCAAAGAAGCGACGCAGAAGAAAATAAAGGGGGATCAGGGTCAGGGTCCCGAACAGGACCGAGACCGCCCGGGCAGCAAGGATCCAGTCGCCGAACACCGGATAAACGGCGGAAATGACAAGGGCGTAGTTGGATAAAAACCCGGTTCCGCACGGGGTCACCTGATCCCACAGCCCGTAATACAGGGCCCGAGCCTGATGGATATAAAGCGTTCCGTCGGGGTTGACCACATACGTAAGATTCCAGGCCACCAGTCTAAAGACCGCCCCCACGAGGATCACCCAAAACCCCGGACTTACAAAAACCTGCCGGAACCGAAAAGAAACGGTTTCTTTTTCCATGGCCTGCATCCGTATCAGATATCCCGGTGACTGTCACCTTTCAGGTGGGATCCGCGAACCGTTCACGCATCACGGAATACTTAAAACGGAAAACCTGTTATTCTTTTCCAACACGGCCGGATGTAAAATCCGGCCCTACAACCGTTCACCATTCACCGTTCTTTCCACTCGTCACTCGTCACTTGCCAGTGTCCACCCTTCACCCCAGCTGTTGATCCACCGCCGCCAGGACTTCTTCGGCGGTCAATTCTTCCAGGCACCGGCTGGTTTCAGTGTTGTCACATCCTTTTTTTCGGCAGGGAAGGCAGGGCCAATCCTTGGACACGGTAAGGTGGCGTTTCCCCCGGGGTGCCCAGGTCACCACCGAAGAAGGGCCGAAGAGGGCCACCGTGGGCGTCCCCACCGCGGCGGCCACGTGCAAGGACCCGGAATCCACGCCGACAAAGAGCCGGCACGCCGCAAACAACGCCGGGAGCATTTCCATGGGGGTTTTTCCTGCCAGGTTGTACGCCCCTTCCGGTATCCTCCGGACAAGCGCCCGGGCACGCGCGCATTCTTGCCGGGATCCGGTCACCAGAATGGAAACGCCGTAGCGCTGCACCAGGTCGCGGATCACCCGGGTCCACCCCTCCAGGCGCCACTCCTTGTAGGACCACAGGGAAAAAGGGGAAACCGCCACAACGGGCCGGTCCGCTGGAATCCCCTGGCTTTCGAAAAAACCGTGAACCCGGCGCTTTTTCCCCGCGGGCACCGGGATCACCGGCGTGCCCTGATCACAGGGCAGTTCCACGGCGGCCAGGATGTTGAGATGATGAAGAGCCGCATACTGCTCGGCCTCCAATCGGGGGTCAGGCCGAACGAGGTGCGTCAACAGGCGTTTCCGGATTTCCTGTTTCCCGTGGTCGAGCCTTCCGATGCGCACGGGGGCGCCGGAAAGATACGCCATGAAGGTCCCCCGGGTTCCGGTCCGAAGATCCACGGCCAGGGAAAACCGCTTGCGCCGAAGGGCGCTGACAAATCCGGCGTAATATCGCAAGGCCGGAGCCGGCGATGAAGGTGCGGCATCCACACCGATCACCCCGGCAAGTCCCTGAATATCCTCCAGGAGCCCTTCGGCTTTTTTTCGAACTCCCATCCATACGTCGCAGCCGGCAAAATGCCGCTGGAGAGCCAAAAGGGCCGGCACGGAAAGGACCACGTCCCCGATGTCTCCCAGCTGGATGAGTAGAATCGGGCCGCCAATCTTCGGAAGCGGATTCCGTCCCTTAAAAAGAGCCGCGGCCGGAACACCGCAGGCGCTTTGGGATTTCAAATCGCTCATGAAAACCGCCCCACATCCCTTCACCCTTCACTTCTCATTTCTCCGGGCATCCCGCCAAATGCCAGGCGATGAGCCGCAAATACACCCCCAGACGCCGGCGCAGGCCACCGGAAAAGCCCAGGGTCAACAGCACCCCCAGGGATGTGAGGAGCGTGTTGACCAGAAGCCGAAAAAAAATCACGACAAAGATCCACCCGGTGCTTTTGGGATGCCATTTTCTAAAATAGGCGTAGCGGGACCGATAAAAAAACTTGCGCGACGCCACACCGGAGCCCACGCTTTGCCCCTGGCGGTGGATCACCTGGGCAGCGGGAACGAAAAAGACCTTCCATCCGACCCGGTGCATTCTCAATGCCCAATCGGTTTCTTCAAAAAAGAAAAAATACCGTTCATCGAAAAGCCCCACGCGACTCATGGCGGTTTTCCGGACCATCATGCAGGCGCCGATGCATGAGTCGACTTCCACCGGATGCGTTTCCATGCGTCCTTTCCCGGGAAAGCGCGAGGGGAAAAAAACCTTTATGAACGCCTCGCTGGTGAGAAGTGTTGACCATGACGGAAACGGCGCCACGGAATTCTGGGGTCTTCCGTCCGGGTGGCGGAGCTGCCCGCAGGCCATCCCTGCCGAGGGGGTTTCTTCCATGAAATCAAAAAGGGCCGTGACGGCACCGTCCATCAGCAGGGCGTCCGTATTGAGCAACAGGGCGTAGCGCCCTCTCATCTGTCCCAGGGCCTGGTTACAGGCCGCGGCATACCCGACGTTTCGGGGATTGACGATGAGATGCACCGCGGGAAACCGTTCCCGGACCTTTTCTACACTGTCGTCCGTGGATGCATTGTCCACCACGAAGACCTCGTAAGACAGATCCCGGACGGTGGTGACCACCCGTGCCAGGCATTCCACCAGAAGTGCGCCGGTGTTCCAGTTCACGATGATCACCGTGACATCCACGGTTTCTGTTTTCTTCGGCGTTTCACCCATGGGCCTTTTCTTTCGGATCCGTTACCGCCCCCGATTCCTCTGTTTCGTCTGCCGGGCCTGCCCGATCCGAATCCTCACTT
>JAFDGC010000091.1 GCA_019309485.1 Deltaproteobacteria bacterium
TTTGAGGATATTCAATGTGGCATACTTTTTTTTTTTTTCTATTAAAGAAAAACAACCGTTTTTTTAAAAAAATCAACCCATGAGCAAAGACCTGCCCCACTATTTCGGTCACCGAAGCCGCCTGCGAAACCGTTTCGTAAAATCCGGACTTGAGGGGATGGCAGATTATGAAGTCATCGAACTTCTCCTGACCCTGGCGATTCCGCGAAAGGACGTAAAGGAACCGGCCAAAATATTGATCGAACGATTCGGAAACCTGAAAGGCATTCTTGATGCGCCCATTGAAGAATTGCGAACGATCGAGAAAATTGGAACGGTAACCCCCGTTGCACTGAAAATCATCCGTGCCGCCGCTGTTGTTTACCTGCAGCAGAGTGTCGAGGATCGGGAAGTGCTGTCGGATCCACTTCAACTGGCCGCTTTTTGGCGGATGCGGATTGGACACCTGAACAACGAGGTTTTTGAGGTCGCCTATCTCGATTCGGCCCACCGGCTCCTGCGTGACGGCGTCGAAACTTTGGAAGAGGGCACCATCGACCGTGCCAATGTTTATCCCAGGCGAATGGTGGAAACGGCATTGCGGCGGGGCGCCGCAGCCTTGGTGCTGGCACACAATCATCCCAACGGAAATGTGCAGCCGAGTGAGCAGGACAAGCTCCTGACACGCGCATTGGTCCTTGCGGCCGAAGCCGTGCAGGTGAAAATCGTGGACCATCTCATTGTTTCCAGTGGGGATGTGTTCAGCTTCCGGGAGGCGGGGCTGTTATGAGGATTGCGCCGGGGATTCTGAAGCACTATCCGGATCTGAACCCGGCTCAACGCAAGGTTATCGGTCACGACGAGGGGCCGCTTTTGGTCATCGCCGGGCCCGGTTCAGGAAAAACGTACTGCATCGTTTTACGCGCCTTAAACTTACTGCTGCTGAAAAAAGCCGCACCGAGCCAGATCATTCTTTGCACTTTCACGGAAAAAGCGGCGTTTGAAATGCGGGACCGCATTGCCGCCGCCGCCCGAAGAGTGGGCTTTAACAACGACCTTTCCGAACTGCACGTCACGACGATTCATGGCCTTTGCAATCAATTCATCGCCCGACACCGGCATCATACGCCTCTTGGAAACGATCTCGAAACCCTTGATGAACTGACCCAGTTGCTCTTTATTTTCGAACACTTCGACCGAATAATCGGTGCTCCGGAAAAAGACCGTTTTTTAGGCCGGTGGAAAACCAAGTGGACCGCCATCGAAGGGGCACGCGCTTATTTTGACAAAATCACCGAAGAGTTGGTGGAAACCGAACAACTGGCCGGATCCGTCAACCCCTTTCTGAGATCCATCGCCGGCGCTTACAGGGCTTATGAATCGATCCTTTACGAAAATAACCGTGTCGATTTCGCCCATCTCCAGAGGATCGCTCACGACCTGCTTGAGGACAGAATCCTTTGCGATGCGCTGATAAAAGATATCCGCTACGTCCTTATCGATGAATATCAGGACACCAACACAATCCAGGAGCGGCTTCTATTCAAACTTGCCAAGCATTCCGGCAACCTGTGCGTCGTCGGCGATGAAGACCAAAGCCTGTATCGGTTCCGAGGTGCCACCGTCCGTAATATTCTCGAATTTCCGCAACAATTTCCCAATTGTGCAGTGATCAAGCTGACTGTCAATTACCGATCCCATCGCGACATCATCAAGCGTTATGATCGCTGGATGGCCTCCATCGACTGGTCCAATCCCATCGGAGCGCCTTTCCGCTATGACAAAACCATTGAACCGGATCCGGACGGAGATCACCCGTACTATCCTGCAGTCATCAGCATATGGGGACGAGACACCGCTGACGAAGCGCAGCGGTTTGCCGATCTGGTGGCTTTTCTGAAACAAAAGGGCGTCATCGAAGACTACAGCCAGGTCGCTTTATTGCTGCACAGCGTGCGGGAGAATCACAGCCGAACATATCTTTCCGCACTGGAAGCCCTGGGCATCCCCGCCTTTTGTCCCAGAGCGAGGGCGTATTTTGACAATTCTGAAGTCAGTTTCATGGTGGCCTGTTTTGCCCTGATTTTCGAGTGGCACGGTGATGGCCGCGGAAAGCTGTTTGGTGCTGGGGCGAAGCTGGCACACTATGTGGACCAGGCGCTCGTGGCGCTTGCCGGAAAATTCGCCCCTCCCCACGCGCTGGCAATCCAATTGCGCCGGTGGGTGGATGAAATCGGCGCACTCCAGCGAGGACAATCCCTGGACCTGCGGCCGGCAGACTATTTTTACCGTTTGATGTCCATCGATCCTTTTCCCGGTTTCCTGAAAAACGAAAACCGCGCCCGCAACCTGGCGATTTTCAGCCAGTTGCTCAACGTGTTTCAAAACTACTATCACTATAACATCGTCACTTACAGCAACCGGGAAATGCTGCGGCTCCATCTGTTCAGCAGTTTTTTTCGTCTCCTGTACGACGGCGGCATCAATGAGTACGAAGACCCGGACCGGCCATTTCCCAAGGGCCATGTTCAGGTCATGACCATCCATCAGGCCAAGGGGCTGGAATTTCCGGTGGTAGTGGTCGGCAGCCTCAGCACACAGCTTTCGACCACCAAGGGTATAGACCGCGACCTTTCCCCGTTTTATCACCGTGCACCCTTTGAGCCGGAAAACCGGATTACCCTGTTCGACCGTATGCGCCTCCATTACGTGGCCTTTTCCCGCCCCCAGAAGCTATTGGTGCTGACCGCCCATGAACCGCCCAAGGACCATTTCGCGACCATCTGGCAGGGGCTTCCCCAATGGCCCTACGTGGAAACCGAACTGCTGGCAGCCCAGCGCTTTGGTCTGCGGGAGCGCATGCCGGTGAAGAAATGTTACAGCTTCACCGGTGATTTGAAGATCTACGAAACCTGCCCGCGCCAGTACCAGTTCTTTCGGGAATACAACTTCACGCCCTCCCGTTCAGCAGTGATCTTTTTTGGTCTTTTGGTCCATCAAACCATCGAAGACATCCACCGCACGGCCATGGATGGGTGGCTCGACACCCTGGATCAGGCGCAAATCAGGTCCTTTTTCGAACGCAATTTTCGGTTTCTCTGCCTGAGTGATGTACGTCCCATCGGTGATGCCGCCAAAGAGGGGGCTTTTGCCCAGGTGATGAATTACTTTCGTCAGAACCAGGTCGAAATGCGCCGGGTCATTCAGACCGAGGTGGATGTCTCCCTGGAAAAGGACGGCTATATCCTCATCGGCAAGGTGGACCTGCTGATGGGCCAAGATAACAAGCTGGAGCTTTTGGATTTCAAGACAAGCGAGCGCAGTACCGATCCGGAATTGCTTTCGACTTACGAGGACCAGCTCTGCACCTATGCCCACGTGCTGGAGCGGCGGCACGGCAAACACCCCGAACGCCTATTGCTCTACTGGACCGCCGAGCCGGACAAATCAGATGCGCTGATGGAAATCCCCTATCGCCCGGAAAAGGTGGAAGCTGCCGGAAGGCGGTTTGACCAGGTGGTGTCCCGCATCCAGGCCCGGGATTTCACCGTGACCCGAGCGCCGGAAGCCAAGGTGTGCAAGGAATGCGATTTAAAGGCTTTGTGCGGCGCGGAAGGAAGGATATGATTTTGCATTTAAATACGGGCCGCAACAATAAACCTTGAAAAGGTATTTAAACGGATAAAAACGCAGGGAGGCGGCCAATGAAGCTGAAGCGGGCCATCTTGACCATCATGGACCGCGACACACTCAAGGCGGTGATCGATGATTTGGAAATTGAAGACGTCGACCGCCGCAGTGCCGAGGAG
>JAFDGC010000092.1 GCA_019309485.1 Deltaproteobacteria bacterium
TTAGATCGTGTTCACCGGGGAGGCCCTGGTGATGCCGCCGGGGTGATTCGGCAAAGGAGTGTCGGGGAGGTTTTGCACCCCGCCAGGGCGAGGACAGGCCCGCCGCAAACCGACCGTCATTTTTCGGCGGCATACCTGTCCTCGCGCCAGCGGGATAAAATGCCACCCTACATCTTGTTGCAAATCGAAAACATCGTTAATGCACCCGTAGGGTGGGGTTTTATACCCCACCGCAAACCGACAGTCATTTTTCGGCGGCATATAAAATGCCACCCTACGGCGGGTTTTCGATCCCGATCCCGATCCCGATCCCGATTTCGATAAACTTGAACCCTTGGACCCTCGGCCCCTTGAACCCTCGGCCCCTTGAACCCTCGGCCCCTTGAACCCTTGGACCCTTGGACCCTCGGACCCTTTATTTCAGAAACCTGCTCTTTTGAATGAAGTCTTCCAACCCCTTCAAACACATCCTGCATCTGGACATGGACGCTTTTTATCCGGCCGTGGAGGTCCTGGACGACCCGTCTTTAAAGGGGAAGCCGGTGATCGTGGGCGGGAGTGTCAACCGCGGGGTGGTGTCGTCGGCCTCCTACGAGGCGCGGAAATTCGGCGTCCACTCGGCCCAGCCCATGGCCACGGCCCTGCGCCTTTGCCCGGATGCGGTGGTGCTGCCCGTGCGCATGACCCGCTACAAGGAAGTATCGCAACAGATATTCGCCGTCTTTTACCGGTTCACCCCCCTGGTGGAGCCCCTTTCCATCGACGAGGCGTTTTTGGACGTCACCGGGTCCATGCGGCTTTTCGGCCCGCCGGAAGCCATCGCGGAAAAAATCAAGGCCGCGGTTTTCAGCGAAACCGGACTCACGGTGTCGGCCGGGGTCGCCACCTCCAAGTTCATCGCGAAAATCGCCTCGGACATGGATAAGCCGGATGGGTTGACCGTGGTGCCCCCCGGCGGGGAGCAGGCCTTCCTGGATCCCCTTCCCGTCGAGAAAATGTGGGGCGCGGGAAAAGTCACCCAGGCCGCCCTGAAACAGCTCAATATCCGGTCGTTTTACGACCTGCGGCGGATGCCCGCGGACTTCATGGAACGCAAGTTCGGAAAACACGGCATCCAGATGCACCGCCTGGCCTCGGGCCTGGACGACCGGGACGTGGTCACGGAACACGACATGAAATCCATCGGCCACGAGGAGACCTTTGAAAAGGACGTGGTGGATCCGGCCGCCGCCAGGCGGGAGCTGTTGTCTTTGTCCAACCGGGTGGCCCGGCGGGTCCGGCGGTACGGCGTGACGGGAAAGACCGTGACGGTGAAAGTCAAGTACGCCGATTTCGTTTCCGCCACCCGGTCCGAGACCCTTTCCCATTCCACGGACGACGGCGCCGTGATCTATGATATTGCCTGCCGCCTGTTGAAAAAAACCGAAGTGGGGAAAAAACCGGCGCGGCTTTTGGGAATCTCGGTCTCCCATTTGCGGCACGGTGCCACCGGGATCCAGCTGGATTTGTTCCGGGAAGAAGACATCCGGGGAAAAAGAAAAAGGCTCAACACCGCCCTGGACGCCCTGCATGGAAAGTTCGGGGAAAAAAGTGTTTTGCCCGGGAGCCTGCTGGAAGAGTGAGGGCAGGAGTCAGGTGTCAGGTGTCAGAGGTCAGAGGCCAGAGGTTAGAGGCCAGAGGGCAGAAATCGGTATCGGTATCGTTATCGCAATCGCAATCGAAATCGGGATCGCAATCGAAAACCCGCCGTAGGGTGGCATTTTACATGCCACCGGGAGATGACGGTCGGTCGTGCGGTGGGGTGTAAAACCCCACCCTACGGGTGCATCAGCGATGTTTTAGATTGTAGGGTGGCATTTTACATGCCGCCGGAAGGTGACGGTCGGTTTGCGGTGGGCCTGTCCACGCGCTATCGGGCGTATAAAACCCCACCCGACATTTATTTTTTTCGGTCTTGACAGGCTTCCATCGCCTTGCTATATTCCAATAGAACGATATGGAGGTTACGGTGAAAGAATTCATCAAGGTCATGAAGGCCGCGTCGGATCCCACCCGGGTGAAAATTCTGAAGATGCTGGAAAAGCGCGAGATGTGCGTCTGCGAAATCCAGACGGCCCTGGGAACCGCCCAGTCCACCGCCAGCAAGCACCTGAGGATTCTGGAAGATGCGGGGCTGGTGGTCTCGAAAAAGGACGGGCTGTGGGTCAACTATCTCCTGGCTGACGGCCGGCAGAGCCCCTATGCCGCAAGCCTTTTGGGAAACTTGCGGCACTGGCTCAACGATGCCCCGGAAATCACCGATTTGACAGGAAATCTTTTTAAGATTAATCGATTTGAGATTTTAAAAAAATAATTTTTTTAAGCGTAATATATCACTGAATCGCGATTTAACAAAACAGGAGCCGAGTCATGAACACCACGACAACGTATAACGACACGCCCCCGGCCGCCGTTGAGAGCGGATCGGATGGAAACGCCCGGGAAACCCTTCCAAGCCAGGTGGACTGGAAAGTCATTTGGAAGCCGCTGACCCTCATCACCGCCGTCTTCCTCGTTTTTTTCTTTTTACCCGTGGAAAGGCCCCGATTCACCCAATCGGTTTTCGAGGCGCTGGCATTGACCAAATGGTACGCCCAGGAACACGTATTGCTTTGCCTGGTGCCGGCCTTTTTCATCGCCGGGGCCATCGGCGTTTTCGTATCCCAGGGTGCGGTGATGAAATATCTGGGCGCAGGGGCGCACAAGATCCTTTCCTACGGTGTTGCCAGTGTCTCCGGATCGATTCTGGCGGTATGCTCCTGCACGGTCCTGCCCTTGTTCGCGGGGATCTGGAAACGGGGCGCCGGGCTGGGGCCGGCCATTGCATTTCTCTACTCCGGCCCGGCCATCAACGTGCTGGCCATTATCTTAACGGCCCGGATCCTCGGTCCGGAACTGGGTGCTGCCCGGGCCGTGGGCGCGGTGGTCTTTTCCATTATTATCGGGCTGATCCTGCATTTTTTGTACCGGAAGGAAGAACAGGCCAAGGCCGACGCGGCCATGTTCATGCCGGAACCCGAGGTCCAGCGCCCCCTGTGGCAAAACGCCCTTTTTTTCGCCGCCATGGTGGGACTTTTGATTTTCGCCACGTGGGGCCGGCCCGCCCAGGCCGGATCCTTTTGGGATCAGATCTTTTCCGTCAAGTGGTACCTCACCGGCGGATTCGCCTTGGTACTCGGGGGCATGCTGGTGTTCTGGATGAAAGTGCGCCTGTTCAAACTGATTTTGGCCGCGGCCCTCGTGGCGGTGCTGGCCGTTGTCTTTCCGCATGAGCCCCTGATCGCCTTTTCCGGAGGGATCATCGCCTTTGTCATGCTGTTGACCACCACGCGGGGGGAATCCGAAACCTGGTTTCTGTCTTCATGGGATTTTGCCAAGCAGATCCTGCCGCTGCTCTTGGCCGGCGTCCTGGTGGCGGGGTTCCTTCTGGGCAGACCCGGCGCCGAAGGCCTGATCCCCTCGCGGTGGGTCAGCGGCCTGGTGGGCGGAAATTCCCTGTGGGCGAATCTTTTTGCCTCGGTGGTGGGGGCCTTCATGTACTTTGCCACCCTGACGGAAGTCCCGATCCTCCAGGGGCTCCTCGGGGCAGGCATGGGGAAAGGCCCCGCCCTGGCGCTCCTCCTGGCCGGGCCGGCGTTGAGCCTGCCCAACATGCTTGTGATCCGGAGCGTCCTGGGGACCCAAAAAACCATCGTCTTCATCAGCCTGGTGGTGGTGATGGCGACGATCTCGGGGATGAT
>JAFDGC010000093.1 GCA_019309485.1 Deltaproteobacteria bacterium
GGCCTTCTTTCAGATGGATCCAGCCCAGCTCCACAGGGAACAGCGCCATCACCTCGTCCAGGGTGCGGTTCAGCCGCTCGTTCAGGCCAAAGCTATGGAGAATGGCGTGGATAATGCGGTTTTGGGCCGCAAGCTCATCGTGCCGGCGGCGGAGAAGTTCTTCCTGCTCTTTGCGCTGGGTGATATCCTCGAAAATGTTCACAAACTCGAGCTCGCCGGACTCGGTCTTCCGGGAAACCGCACTGGCGGAACCCATGAATACGGTGCCGTCCTTGCGCTTGAAGCGGGCCTCATAATTTCTTACCGTCCCCTGTTCCCGCAGTTTTGAAAATTGCGCTCTTTCTTGAGGATCAACATAGTGATCCGAAGCAGGCTTTTTCAGGAACTCCTCTTTTGAGTCGTAACCAAAGATCTTCACCAGTTCCGCGTTGACCTCGGTGACCATGCCTTTGGCCCCGGGCGTGCTGACGGTAACGCCCATGGGGAGGATGTCCAGGAGGGTCTGGAACTTTTTCTCCGAATTGCGATCGGCCTGCTCCGCCTGGCCGGGCGGGCCGTTGTTTGCTTTTGGATCTGATCGTTTTTCATTCATGGTCTCTCTCCCTGGCTCCCGAAAGCGCTTTGAAGGGGAAATCGCCCCCGGGGGTCTTTATCTTCTATGGCCGGTCCGGTTCGTCGGCCTTTGGCGCCGGCAGGGTGAACCAGAAGTCGCTGCCCTTGCCTTCCCGGCTTTCCACGCCGATCTCGCCGCCGTGGGCTTCGACGGCGAGCTTGCAGAAGGCAAGGCCCAGACCTGTTGAGGGCTTTTGCCCCTGTTTGCCCGCGGGCGCCTGCCAGAATTTATCGAAGATCTTTTCCCGATACGCCTCGGAAATGCCGGGCCCGTTGTCCGAGACCGTGACCCGCACCGTATCCCCTGCAACAGCGACGCTGACGGTGACAGCGCCCTCTTTTTCGTCGGTGAACTTGAGCGCGTTGTGGATGAGATTCTGGGCCACGCGTTCAATCAGATGCGCGTCACACTGGAATGGTGCCATCTTCTCCGGGGCCTTGAGCGCAAGCGTGCGCTGTCCTTTGATAGGATCGACGCTCTGAAGCGCCTTGCTCAACAGGTCTCTCATGTCGACCGCCGAAAGCTTCAGCGTCATCTGACCGGCTTCCATC
Source organism: Deltaproteobacteria bacterium (assembly GCA_019309485.1). Lineage (GTDB taxonomy): Bacteria > Desulfobacterota > Desulfobacteria > Desulfobacterales > UBA2156. The sequence continues at coordinate 1,165 of JAFDGC010000093.1, forward strand.
TTGCTCACGTCAAGGATGGAGCCGACCATCTCCACGAGCGCCCTTGTCGCCTTGAGGGCCTCCGCCAGGCAATGGGCAACATCGTCCGGCAAGGCCGACATTTTTGCCAGTTCCAGGTTGCCTGCGATGACCGTTAGCGGAGAGCGCATGTCGTGGACGATCATGTGCACCAGGTTGTCGCGCTGGGATTCCAGCTCGCGAAGACGCTCATAGGCATTCTGAAGCTCCTGTCTTTGGCGCCTGAGTGTCAGGTGGGTCTCAACCCGAACGCGGACCTCTTCGGGTTGAAAGGGTTTGGTCACATAATCCACGCCGCCCGCGGAAAAGGCGGCTATCTTGTCCCTTGTCTCCGACAATCCGCTGATGAAGAGCACCGGGATCTCCTTCAGCGTCGCGTCGGCCTTGAGCCGCTCGCACACCGCGAAGCCGTCCATGCCGGGCATCAGGATGTCCAGCAGGATGAGGTCCGGCGGTTTCCTGGCCGCGGCCTTGAGCGCCAGGTCGCCCCGGGGGAAGGCCACGACCCGGCAGCCGCTTTCCCGCAGCATTTTTTCCAGGACTGTCAGGTTGTCCGGGGAGTCGTCCACCACCATGACGGTGGGTTGTTTGTGAGTTGCGTTCATTTCAAGTCTCCTCTTTTTTCCGATCAGGCGGGAATAAGGTGATCACGATTTCACCGCTCGAATATAAATCCTTTCTCTCTGAACAGCATCAGGCAGGCCTTTGCCGCTTCCAGGCCGACAGATCCCGGACACCGGGGCCCAAAAGGGTCATCTGCCTGTCTATGGCCCTGCGTATGACTTCCGCCTCCGTGATCTCCAACATACTCGCCCGTTGTTTAAGTGATGATAACAGCCGGTTTTGATTGAGCGTGAAGACCCGCCCGGTAATTCGCTGCCACGGATGTCGATCAACGGATTAACTGTCCCCGGACATGATTTCCCAATGCAGTTTCAGGTGAAGCGATCGCCAACTTCACACAACGATGTGCAAATTCCTTTGTTCGTTTCTTCAATTCCCCTGCGTCCATTTTCTTCCCCAATTGCCAATCCTCGATCAACAATCAACAATCGCCAATCCCTCAATCCCCCAACGCCTCCCTCACCTTCCTCGCCAGGGCTTCAAGGGAAAAGGGTTTCTGGATGTAATGGATATCCCCGGGGAGGATCCCTTTTTGCACGATGATGTTCTGGGTGTATCCCGACATGAAAAGGACCTTCATGTCAGGTCTTTCGGATCGGAGCCCTTCGGCCACTTCCCTGCCGCTCATACCCGGCATGACTACGTCGGTGACCAGCAGGTGGATCTCCCCCTCGAAGTCCCGGCCCACCCTGAGGGCCTCTTCCCCGTCCCGGGCAGCCAGGGTCTGGTAGCCGTATCGGTCCAGGACCTTGAGGGTCATGTCCCGGACCTGCTCGTTATCCTCCACCACGAGGACGGTCTCGGTGCCGGTCAATCCGCCGGCCACCTCCATATCCCCGCCACGGCCCGGCTCAAGGACTTCTCCGGCCCGGGGCAGGTAAACCTTCACGGTGGTGCCATGTTCCGGCTCGCTGTAAGCCCAGATGTACCCCTTGTTCTGTTTGACGATCCCGTACACCGTGGCAAGCCCGAGGCCCGTGCCCGTGCCCCGGTCCTTGGTGGTGAAAAAGGGATCGAACATCTGTCTTTGTGTCTCTTCATCCATGCCGACACCCGTATCCGTCACCGCCAGCATCACGTAAGATCCGGGCTCATTTTTGATGCCGTGCTCCCGAAAATAGGCTCGGTCCAGCTCCACATTGGCCGTCTCGATGGTGAGGGTCCCGCCGTCGGGCATGGCGTCTTTCGCATTGACCACCAGGTTCATGATGATCTGGTCCATCTGGGACGGGTCCATATGGACCGGCCCTAAATCGGCGCCGGGGCGTATTACCAGTTCGATATCCTCCCGGATCAGGCGGCGGAGCATATTTTCCATCTCGCCCACGCTTTCGTTGAGGTCCAGAATCTCGGGCCGGCGGGTATCCTTGCGGCTGAAGGCCAGGAGCTGGCGGGTGAGATTGGCGGCCCTTTCGCCCGCCTTCTTGATTTCCATCATATCCTCGTAAACCGGCTCGTCTCTTTCGAGCTCCATCAGCGCCATCTCCGCGTGGCCTAAAACGGTCGTGAGCAGGTTGTTGAAATCGTGGGCCACACCACCCGCCAGGGTGCCGATGGCTTCCATCTTCTGGGCCTGGTGGAGTTGCTCTTCCAGTTTTTGGCGCTGTACTTCCATCCGCTTTCGCTCAGTGATCTCCTTTTCGAGCTCCTCGTTTTTGGCCACAAGATCCACCGTCCGCTTTGCCACCTTCTGCTCCAGGTTGTCCCGCGCCTCCCTTAATTCATCCTCTCTTTTCCTTGATTCGGTCATATCGGTGACTACCAGACAGAAGCTCGGGGGTGTCTCATGGGGAATGAAGCGGAGAACCATCCGAACCGGAATCAAGGTCCCATCGGCCGAGATCAGCGTGGTCTCCATCTCCTTGCGCCCGCGCGTTTTCGATACAAGCATGGTATCGAAGTCCGCACGATCGCGGGGCGCAAT
>JAFDGC010000036.1 GCA_019309485.1 Deltaproteobacteria bacterium
TGCCCTGCCGGAACTGGAAATCGCCTCCAGAGGCCGCCGCGGCAGCACCCGCTACGGCCTTTTTATCGATCGGAACCGCATCGAGGTGATCCTGTAAACGGCAAGGTTGCAATGGTTGAAAGCGCCCGTGTTAAGGCATTAAAATTCCCGTTTAAGAGGAGGAAGAATGCGTAGTGTTCTCATATGCACCGTCGGGACAAGCCTCATTGGGAATATAGAAAAAAGCGGCGATGCCCAATTGAAGGAATTCGTTCGAAAAAAGAATATCAAAGGCCTTACCCTTGCTTTGGCCGATTTGAAGCCATCAGACCGCATGATCGGAGCGGAAATCAGCTCCATCGCCAGCATTTTGGATAAAAAAATTCTCCAGGAAAGGACGTATCTCTATTTGCTGGTTTCCGATACCGAAGACGGCGTATTCATCGGGAATGTCTTGAAAAGCTGTTTTGAACGAAAGCAAACCCCCATGTCTTTCGAAAAAGTTATCGTCCAGCGGATTACCGGACTTATGGATGAATCCCCAAGGCGGTTTCGTAGCGAAGGGCTCCGCAACCTTGTCAGGGTAATTGCCGAAATTGTGCGAAAACATGATTCCTCATCCATTCTGATCAACGCCACCGGCGGTTACAAAGCGCAAATTTCCTTTGCGGGTTTAATCGGCCAGGCCCTGGAAATCCCGGTTTGCTATCTTTTCGAGCGGTTTTCCGAAGTCATAGAATTGCCCCCGCAGCCCGTTTCTTTGGACATGGCATTCTGGCTTTCCAACGCTTCGCTCTTTTACGATCTTGCAGGCGAAGGAATCGATTCCGACCCATCGGAAACAGAACCACGATTTTCAAGCCTGGTTGAAACGGTCGAAGAAGGTGGGCGGAAACTGTCAACATTTTCTGCCACAGGCCAGCTTTTCCATGAAACGTTTCTCCATCTTTTTGAAAAACAGCGCACACTGCTTTTGCCACCGGACAGCGGCTTGGCACCGGAAGAAAAAAATATCAAGTTCGAAGATCACAACTCAGGTAAACATAAAGGGCTAAAAGAATATCTAAATAAGATCCGACAGGTTTCCTATGTCACACGCATTTATACCCATTATTATAATCCGGATTTGCCTTTGAAGAATTACTTCCGTTTCCCAAAAGACGGAAATGTCTCCAAGATCGAAGGTGGATACGGCGATGGAAAGCGCACCACCAAGTTTGATATCTTGACCACAGCGAAGACAACGGATCAAAGAAACGCGGCCATAGCAGATTTGTATTCGACCATAGGTTGAATCTTCGGAAACATGTTTAAGATGTCGCTACCAACTTCACCTTTTCGGGCATTGTAATCCATGAACATGGGGAGGGTTAAAGCGAATGGAAAAAATGGAATTTAATATCCTTTTCATAACTCCCGCCTTTCTCGGAAACGCGGAACAGCAAGGCCAGTGGCGCACCCCGCCCTTTAAGGCACTGCTACGGGAATGGTGGAGAATTGCTATGGCGAGAACACACAATTTTGATCATGAACAACTCCGCGAAGCAGAAGGCAGACTGTTTGGACACGCCTGGCTTAAATACGCGGAGAAGGGCCAGGAAAAGACCTGGGCTATGAAGGGACAGGTTCTGCTGCGCCTCTCTAATTGGCGAAAGGGTCAGATGCGGCAAATGCCTTCCCCTGACCCTTTAGTATTTCATCAAGAGGTAGGCGAAAAGGGGAGAAAGGTCGGATCACATCTTTACCTCGGCTATGGACCCCTCATACACCAAAAAGGAACAACATTAAAATCACCGGCTATCGATGCCAGAGACTGGGTGGGACTTATTCTCGGACTACCAAATAACCACAAAGTTGAGATGGAAAATGTATTTCAAATTATCCATTACTTCGGAACCATCGGTGGCCGATGCCGAAACGGCTGGGGCTCGGTGTACATTGAAAATACGGATAAGGAAGCATCCGTATTGAATTCTATTGACGCTTTGCTCTCCGGCGGAGCTGCGTTCGAACTTATGAAATTTTCTCGTCCATTGGAACACTGTCTGCAACTCGATTGGCCCCATGCGCTTGGGAAAAGCGCTGATGGTAGACTCTTGATATGGAAAAGCAAAAAATCATTTCAAAACTGGTCCCAGGCCATGCAGGAGTTGGCAAGAGTAAAAATCGCTTTTCGCACTATTTTACCTGTGCCTGTCGGCCATGTTGGAGATCGACATATCCTTGCCTATCCTGTGACAAATCACAAAGTGAAGGATTGGTTGGAAAACGGCAAAGATGCCAATAGGCTCGCCAACCAAATTCGTTTCAAAGTTGTTCAGGACAATAACAACCGCTACTGGCCACTGGCTTATCACCTTCCATGCGGACTTCCGCAGATGCTCCAGGATAAACTCAAACAAAACAAAATCAGCCCTATTAGACAGAAAGAAATCTGGATGAAAGTCCATAAAATCCTTGACAAGGAAATGCATCGTATCTCCCAGGGAGGGAAATCATGACGAACGAAAGTATCTTCTGGCAGACAAAACTCGCCGCCTGGGTGCATGACCCAGCGGAAAAAGCCTTGGTGCTGTTGAGGGATCCGTCCGGACACGAGGGCGGCACCGTTGCGACGTTGAAAAATGAATTGTTTCCTAAAGGCCTTTCTCCGGAAATGCAGGAATGCATAAAACGCGCCGATCACTGGGCGGCCGCCGCCGACCGCCCCCAATTTCCTTTGGATAAGGACGGCGGAAGGTTTCAAAACTGGTGTCAAGTTCGGTTCTGGGAAACCCCCGAATGGGTCCACCCGTTATCCGGAGAACGAATCGATGCCATTCACGGCGGTTTTGTGGACCTTGACCCGGAGCTGCTCAAATCGGTAAGCACGGATCATCTAAAGGCGCTCATTATCAGAGACGGGGATGGAACAATCGACTGGAAAGCCACCTCCCTTGCCTTCTGGCGGTTCGGCCCGGAAAAGCCGTCAAAAAAAGACCTCCATACAATCTGGTCCCTTTTGCCGGCAGATACCCGAGTTCCGGACCACACCATCTGGGCGCATCTGGATCTTACCTCCGCCTTTGCCGGCGCCTTTATGGCGGATGTTGTCGAAACACCGGCTCTTTTTGCCATGAGTTTCGGACCGGTTCAGGAATTCATCGCACAATCCCGAAGTACTTCGGATCTTTGGGCCGGATCCCATCTGCTCTCCCGCATTGCCTGGGAGGGAATAAAGTTCATTTGTGATAAGCTGGGACCGGACACCGTGATTTTTCCCCAACTTCGCGGGCTGCCCCTGGTGGACCTCTGGCTGATGGAAGAAACAGCCCTGCCCGCATTTCTGTTTGATGGCCTTGAGTGGAAAGAACGAAAAACCGACGCCAACCCGCTCTTTTGCGCAGCCCTTCCCAACCGATTTGCAGCCATAGTCCCTGCGGATCAAGTCAAAGATCTGTCTGAAGAGATAAAAAAGCATGTGCGCGTCTGGGTCCAAAATGAAGCGCGAATTGCAGTGGAAACGCTCTTTAAAATTGCAGGGTTCCCTTTCCAGGAAACGACACCCGGCTTCATCCAGGCGACAACGCAGATGAAAGGATTTCCGGAAATCCACTGGGCTGCCGTACCCTGGTCACTGGTGAAAGGCTCGGGCCACTCTATGCTGGAAACAAAAGAACTTTCATTCGCCATGAAACCGTTTTTCCCGGAAAAAACTGGCAAGGAGCCTGGATTCTTAAAATCAAATGCATGGAAGGTTTTAAAAGGCGCCATCGCCTTCGGCGATGTTTCTTTTTACAAGCCCAATCCAGGTGTTCTATACCCTGCCTTATACGATCTCCTCGACCGGCTCATGGCGGCAGCCAAAACGATCCGGCCATTTAACCAGCTGATACAGCAGGGATACCGATGCACCCTGTGCGGCGAAAGAGAATGGATCACCCACAATTCCGACATGCTTCATCACCCCCCAGGAAAACGCAACCAGACCCTTTGGTCTGAAGTTGCCTCGCTGAAGCCTTCCTGGGCCCGGGAAGGCGAACATCTCTGCGGCATTTGTGCCTTGAAACGGCTATGGCCAAGTCGCTTCGTTGAATCTATTCGAAAATCGATAGATATCGATGTCCAGCGCTACATGGTTTCCACCCACACCATGGCACTGGCAACTAGTATGGCACGATGGTTGAAAAATCCAAAACCTCTCCCCCATTGTTTGGAAAGTCAGCTTCAAGGAGTTCATGAAAACGCCCCACTACCGAAAAGCCTCTCCGACCGTCTTCGCGATATGGATAACAACTCCAAAATGCTTTGCAGGAGGCTCCCCATTCTCATGGATGACTTGCGAGAAAAAGCCCAAAACGAAAAGCAAGGTGACCAGTTCCAAAAGATCGAAAATCGAATAAAGGAAGTATTCGGCAATAAACCCGAAGCTTATTACGGGCTTATCCTGATGGATGGGGACGCCATGGGGGCTTGGCTGAACGGAAGCGAAAAAAAATACCGGATCGCTTTCGAGGACGCCTGGCACTCTCAAATCAAACTGAAAACCGATGCCTGGAAAAAAGAGAATCCCAAACTGAAAGATTATCTTGGTGAACCCAGACCGCCTTCACCGGCACGTCATATGGCCATATCTGGGTCACTTAGCGGTTTCTCACTGGAACTCGCCCGGTATGTCGTCGAGGATCTGTATAAGGGAAAGTTAATTTACTCAGGTGGTGACGATGTTTTGGCCATGATTGCGGTGGATGATATGCTGGAGGCGATGCTGCTCTTACGGCTGATCTACAGCGGGATTTTCCAAGAAAAGGAAAAAGACGAGGCTTGGCGCATGATCTTGAGCCAGGAAAAGAAGATGCTCGATATCGGTCGCGGTCACGTTCGGTATAAAAAGCAATTGTTTCGCATGATGGGCGAAAAAGCCACCGCCTCGTCGGGCGCGGTCGTCGCGCATCACTCTGCACCCCTTCAAATGGTCCTGCGTACTCTTCGACAAACGGAAAAACGCGCGAAGGACAAGGGAGGACGGAATGCCTTTGCCGTGACGATTCTCAAGCGCGCCGGCGGTGCCGTGGAACTCACCTGTCCCTGGTTTTTCGACCCAAATGGAGCAAATAAAGCACCCTCTTTGACTGAAAGCCCCATGGGCCTGCTCATCCGGTTGCGCACCGCATTTGCCGGACCCTATCTTTCTCGGAGAGCCGCTTACATCATCCAAGACTGGGTTTCAAAACTTCCAAGTGAAAAGATACTGACAGATTCAAGGCAGCACGAAAAGCTCCTTGCCACAATCCTTGCCTACCAATTTAAACGACAGAGCAAGGGAGAGGCGGCCAAAGCAGAAAATGGAAAAATCGGTGTGGAGATGGCCCGCTTGGCCTTGGCCGTGAAAAATCGGACTGGGAAAAGGTTGCCGGCCGAGTTCATTGGTGATTTTCTTTCGGTGGCAGAGTTCTTGGCACGGGAGGGCCGAGCAGACATTGAAAAGGAGGAAAGACGCCATGAGTGATCAACTTTTTATTGAACCTCTGGATGTTCTTTATCTCAGAGGTAACCGCCTCTTCGGCGACCCCGGCGATCATGCCGAAGCCCTCATGCCCCCATGGCCTTCGGTCTTTGCCGGTGCCTTACGCTCACGCATGCTGGCAGATGATCATGATACCGATTTTGCCGATTTTGCAGAAGGTAAAAAGCCCCCCACCGGTCAACTCAAAGATTGTATCGGAACGCCGACAACTCCCGGAAGTTTTCGAATCTCCCGACTTTCGCTTGCACGAAAAAGCGAAACCGGAACGGTTTTACCGTTTCTGCCTCTACCGGCCGATTTGGTTTCCAAAAACGAAAAAACGGACTATTTGTTCCCTCGGAACCTTCATGCCGCCCTGGCTTCCAGTGTGAATATGCCCATGCTGCCCATCCTGGCCCAAGAAAAAACCGAAAAACCGGACACCGGCCGATGGCTGGATGATGAGGGGCTGGCGGCATACCTTGCGGGCCGCCCGATCGGCAGCAATCACCTTGTCAAACAGGAAACGCTTTGGCGGGAGGATCCCAGGCTCGGTATTGCCCTGGATGCATCCACCCGCACCGCTGAGGAAGGGCGCATCTACACCACTTCAACGGTCGCCATGGCCAAAGCTATCGGCTTTCTAGTCGGCGTTGAGGGTGCGGGTCAATGCCTTCCCCAGTGCGGCTTGTTACGTCTGGGCGGAGACGGTCGGGGAGCTTTAATCCAACATTGCAATTCTGTTTGGCCGATACCACCATGGCAGCGGATTGAACAGGAAAGACGTTTCCGTATGGTGCTGCTCACACCCGGTATTTTTCCGGATGGATGGAAGCCGCCCGGATTGATGGAAAAAAATGATAGGCTTCTTATACATGGCAACGGGTTCGTCGCCCGTCTGGTTGCGGCGGCGGTCAAGCGGCCGTATGTGGTCAGCGGCTGGGACCTTGCACGAAATGCCCCAAAGCCGGCGCAAAAGGCCGTACCATCCGGCTCGGTCTACTGGTTCGACAGTCTTGAAGGCAAAATCGAAGACTTACAGCAGCTGGAAAAAAGCGGACTATGGCATCTGACGGTCAACCCCGACCCCATCCGCAAGGCAGAGGGGTTCAATCATATTCTCATCGCGGCATGGCCCCAAAACCCATAAAAAGGAGGGTAAAATGTTTCAAGAGTATAGAGCGCTTTTCCTGTATTGTGTCAGTCCGGTCCATATGGGTGCCGGAACGGCCCTCGGCGTCATCGACAATCCCATCCAGCGTGAGCGGCATACCGGACATCCGGTGGTGGCCGGATCCGGCCTCAAAGGAGCCATTCGGCATCAACTGCGACAGTTATGTAATGACTCAATTATGCTGCAAATCTTGTTCGGCCCTGAACCCAATAACTCCACAGAACATGCCGGCGCGTTGAGTTTCAGCGACGCCCAGTTGGTGGCCTTTCCAGTGCGCAGCGTCAGGCGTGCGTTTGTCTATGCCACCTCGCCCACGGCCCTGGCAAGGCTTTATCGACTTTTGCATTCGGCAGGTGTGCAAGTGAAATGGAAAATGGAACCGTTACAGGAGGGCTGCTGCAAGGTGGTTAATCCCGAGTTGCTTTTGGGGGAAAAGATTGCCCTGGAATCTTTTGAATTCAAAGCCAAAATCGATAAAGAACTCCGAATCATTTCAGAATGGCTATCAGACAATACGATGCCCAAAGACGGCGGCTACGCTTTTTTCCGCGATAAATTAAAAGACGACCTGGTCCTTCTTTCGGACGAGGATTTTAACTATTTCGTAAAAAACGCAACCGTTGTTGAACCTCACGTCCGTATCGACGATATTACAGGTACAGCTCAGGAGGGTGGGCTCTTTTACACCGAAAATCTTCCGCCGGAAAGCCTCCTAGTCTCACTCGCCATGGCCACCAAGAATCGCCGCAAAAATGGAGAAAAGCTTGGCGCCAAAACCGTGATGAACACCCTGGTCAAAGGCAAAGCCGACGAATCCCTGCCGGGTATCGACGGCCTATTGCTGCAGATAGGCGGAGACGCCACCACAGGCCGGGGACAGGTGGTCATTAAAATTGTAGGAGGAAACGACCATGCCGAATCTTGAACAAGAACGCGCTGCCCATGCCTGGAAGTGTGTACAAAATTGCGGAAAGGATTATGTGAACCTGGCCAAATCCGCCCCCGCACTGGTTATGGGAAACGGACTTATGCAAACGCTGGCTTTTTTTCAGAGCAAGAGCAAAGGAAAAGACCACTACAGCAACCTCAATAGCCATATTTTTAGTTGGCTGGAAATGCGCTTTCCGGAAAAGTGCAAAGGAAACAATTATAACAATGTGATGAGTTTTCTACACAATTCGGATCCTCTCAAATACCGTCAGGCTACTGAGGAAACCCTTGAGTTTCTGCGTTGGATACGCCAGTTCGCAGCAGCGGTTGAAAGTGAATAGCAAATGCTGCAAAAGGATATGCATTAATAAATTGAATGACTTTGTTCTTTATTGACAATTGTATGTTTGCTCTCCATTTATAAAAAGATTCACTTGTCTGAAATGGAGGATTGAACATGAAGCCCCAAATTCCAGCCGTTCCTCATTATTTAAATGAACACCTTGCCATCGACAATGCGCCACCGGGCCATCGATTCGCCCTATATTTTCCAATTTGGAAAATAGACTGGTCAATGGATAAAACAAAGAAAAATGTGGCATTACGGAAGATAATTGATTACGGGAATTACGAGTTGGACCTCCTCAAAAAAATTCGTCATCGCCAGGATAAATCAGCTGAGGCGTTAGGGGAAATGGTGTGGACTCTGCCCACCGTAACCACCTCTCCATTTGTCACAGGAGTCGGCATGGAACACCCGTTGGAAAATGGGTTTGCGTTTCTTTCGCCTTATGGCCTTCCTTATTTGCCGGGAAGCTCTGTCAAAGGTGTTTTGCGCAAGGCGGCCGAAGAACTGGCATTAATGGAAGATGATGCCGATCGAAAGGGTTGGGATATTTTTACACTTTGGCGTTTATTCGGATTTGATGCGGTAAGCGCCTACCTAAGTAAACCCTCAAAACTGCCCAATGTAGCTTCGCTGTCGGAAATGGCCGAAGAAAGAAAGCAAAAGTACCTTGTGGCTGCGTTGACAATCGGCGAGAAATATATTCTGGAATTTATGGAATCGGTGCTTCCTGTCTATGTTCAAAAGGCTTACAAGAATGCTCCCCATGATTTTTTAAGTGATCTTTCCAACAACAAGTCTCTTCGGGAATCAGTAAGCTTTAGAGGTGCGCTCGCATTCTGGGATGTCTTTCCGGAACCGGCAGGAAAAAAACTTGGCGTAGATATCATAAACCCACACCATAAAAAGTATTATCAATCTAACGAACCACCTGCTGATTGTGAATCGCCCACCCCTAGCTTTTTTCTTGTAGTGCCTCCTGAGACCGGTTTTGTTTTCCACGTAGGGTGTGAAACAAATCGATTGCCAGAAACACTCCGAGATAAGTGGAAAAGTCTTATTCAAACCGCTTTTGACTATACCTGTGACTGGCTTGGTTTCGGAGCAAAGACTGCTGTCGGCTACGGTTCGCTGAAATGTGTCGATTTATCGAATACTTTGTCAAACAAAAACTTTAAGCCGAAGATACAACATCAAAAAAGTGCCCATTCATCGCCTGAAAAACATATATGGGAACAGGCACTGTTGGGGTGGCAACCGGACAGTGGAACGCTGTTGGCTAAAACCGTAAAAGGTCTAAAAGCGGAAATTCATCTGGGAAATGATCGAACTCTTATCTCTGCAGAGGTTATTGGAAGAATCAGAAAGAAAAAGCAGGTTAAAGCAAGGGTCATCGTAGAACCAATCGGAAGGAGCTTTAAGATAATTCATGTAGAGGTCCTTTAACATCTTAGTGTGAAAAACAATTTGGATTGTTTACCATTGCGAGGATCATCCGTGAATGAATCGGAATTTGCCCAACTAATTGTTTTTACTTGAAATGGTGGTTTTTATGCCTCGTTTTTATAATTCCATGAATTTATTGAAAAATTCATTATGTCGAGTGGACCACAAACAAGTGTTCATTCGCAGGAAGGAGGAATGCTCGCTTTTTGACTTACTGATTCAATCTTTTCAAACAGTTGCACTGCCAGGCATTGGAGACATTGACCTGATGAAAAAGGGATTACGACTATTTCTAATTTCTTTTCTTCGTTCATCTTTTTACTCCATTGGAGACATTGACCTGATGAAAAAGGGATTACGACCGAGTTCATCCACTGGGCATCCGGTATAATCAAAAATATTGGAGACATTGACCTGATGAAAAAGGGATTACGACAACAAGCGAACACACGAACATACGAACATGGTTACAATTGGAGACATTGACCTGATGAAAAAGGGATTACGACATCTTGAGTCTGCCATCTATCAATGCGAGTTTGTAATATTGGAGACATTGACCTGATGAAAAAGGGATTACGACGGTAAAACCTCCGCGATTCCAATAGAATCTTCGAGGGATTGGAGACATTGACCTGATGAAAAAGGGATTACGACCTTTCTACTATGACATCTGCCACACCCGGAGATTTCTTAATTGGAGACATTGACCTGATGAAAAAGGGATTACGACAAGGAGGGAAAAGGGAAAAGAAAAAAGGGAAGGATATATTGGAGACATTGACCTGATGAAAAAGGGATTACGACTCATCACTCCTCCTTCACCCATCCGGGCAACTCCAAAATTGGAGACATTGACCTGATGAAAAAGGGATTGCATTTATTCCGTTATTGGAAACCGAAATAAGGAGTTGCAATTCAATGAGTGACGATCAAAAGCCGAAGTTGATGGTGATGACCCTGGGGGGAACCGTTGAACCGCTGAAAAAGAGCATCGCCGCCCACAAACCGGAAAAGGTGATCCTCCTCGCGTCACACGATTCCGCACACTTGACGGGCAAGGTTTTGGACGGACTCGACGAAAAGCCCGGTATCCGATACGAAATCACCGAAGATCCCAACAGCATCACAGAATGCTATCGAAAGGCAAAGAAGTGCTTTGAAAGAGCAAAGAAATCGGGAATCCCGATGGACCGAATCCTTGTCGATTATACCGGTGGCACCAAGGCGATGACGGCTGCTGTGGTTTTGGCAGCCGTCGGAAGCACCCTGCGATTTGTGTATGTGGGTGGAAAAGAGCGGACAAAAAACGGTGTCGGCGTGGTCATTGATGGTAAAGAAGAATTTTTCGAGGAGATTAATCCGTGGTCCATCTTTGCAGAAGAAGAACGTGGCCAGGTGATTACACTTTTCAACCTCGGCAATTTCGACGCAGTAGCGGAAGTCGTGAAAAACGCCTGTCAAAGGGCGCTTCCTCCTGAAATCCGCAGCTATTTCCGGTTCATCCTGCCGCTTTGCCAGGGATTCGCCGCCTGGGATCAGTTCCAGCACAAAGCGGCAAAACAAAGTCTTAAAGAAGGACTTGATCTCCTTTTGCAGCACCTGGAACACTATCCGGAAGCCGGTTTGCGCGTCTTCAAGGAAAGGCTCGAATCGTGTCTGGGATTTCTCAATAATTTGCTGCGAGAAACCCACGGGCTCAACCGCTTCCATTTCTTCCTCGTTACAGATCTGCTCAACAACGCCGCCCGTCGAATCGAGGGCGGCCGCTTCGACGACGCCGCCGCCCGTATTTACCGGGCGTTGGAGCTTTACGGACAGATCGTCTTCACCCATGCCACAGGCCTAACGAACGATGGCGTCCCCCTGGAGGCTGTTCCGTTGGATTTGAAAGATACATTCCGGCAAAAATACCAGGATGAGGAAACACAAATGTTGAAACTGCCCCTTTCTGCGACGTTCGAATTTTTAAAAACAATTGGTAACCCAGCGGGAATCGCGTTCTTCGAAAAGATGGCGGAGATGAAAAAGATCCAGAGCAGCCGGAACAAATCGATTCTGGCCCACGGCATCGAGCCGGTGACGGAAAAAGGGGTTCGATCCATTTTCGCTACAGTCTCCAATTTTGTCGGTGCAACGGATGTCATTGCGTTTCCAACGCTTCCGGGCATTTCGGAAGCGCTTGAAAATCCTCCCGCTGACGCCTGTTAACCTATCAGACCGCCCAAACGGATCCTAAAAGGGGGAAATCGAAGGTCAGACAATGGAAAAAAAAGATGTCCCAGAACTGGAAACGGCGTGGCGGGCTTTCCGGTCCGGGGAAAAAGACGCCGCGGCCTCCATTGCACATCACAGGGATACGCGAAGGGTTTGTAATGCCGAATTGCATCTCGCCTGGGCCGATCTCCTGGAAGAACTCGGGATGATCCCCGAGGCCGTGGAGGAGCTGAACCTGGCCGTCCGGGATGATCCCGACGGGGAAGCCGCCGTTCATCGTCTTTCGGAAATCTATCTCGACCAGAACCGGCCGGACAAGGCCGCCCAGTTATGGGAACGCCTGGCCCAGCGGCATCCGGAAAACCCCGAATACCGGTTGAAATTCGGCCGCGCGCTCCTGGAAGCCCGGGAATACCCGCGGGCCCGGGAGGTATTGGAACAGGCGCACAAGGAAACGGCCGATCCGCGCATTTCGGCCCACCTGCGGGAACTGCATTTCTTGGAAGACGAAAAAGGATCCGAAAATACACCCGAATCAACCGATGCGCACCCGATGGCGCCCACGCAAAACCAGCTTGTCGTTTTCACCAGCTTATTTTCGGGACGGGAAGGCGTACATGCGCGGCAGTGGCTCAGCCCCTCCGGGGAAGCCGGGTATACCCCCGTGCAAGAACCCTTCACCCCGAAGGTGGCGGAAAACCATATCCTGGGAAACATCACGGTGGGGATCTATCCCGTCCGTCTTGACAACACCGTAAACTTCATCGCATTCGATTTGGACCTAGCAAAGTTCGCCGTCCGTGCGGCCATCACCAAAAAACGAGCATGGGACGACGCCATGAACCGGGTGCATCAGGCGGCGTGCCGCCTCATCGAAGCGGCTTCGGAATACGATCTCCCGCTGACTCTGGAAGATTCCGGATTCAAGGGGCGCCACGCCTGGATGTTTCTGGAAGAACCGGTGCCGGCGGGTGTTGCAAAGAAACTGGGGGATCTGTTGGCCGGCCTTATCCTGCCGTTGCCCGCGGAAGTTCAGGTGGAAGTCTTTCCCAAGCAGGGTTCCGTGCCTCGGGAAAGCCTGGGGAACCTCATCAAGCTCCCTTTGGGCATCCATCGGCGCACCGGGAAGCGGGGGATGTTCGTGACCCCGGAAAATATCGTGATCCAAGACCCTCTCGGTTTTTTGGAAGCGGCGCAACGGGTCCCCCGGCGGACCGTTTACAGCCTGGTACAGAAACTGCAAAGCCGAAAGGTGATCTCTTTTCCGGGAAAAGGAAAGCCGGAACCAGCAAAACCGGCGAAACCCTTCGAAACGGAATCGGAAAAAGAATCCGCACCGCTGCCGCCGGTTCCGGAAGCCTTTGACCTGGACCGGGATTTGGAATTCCAGACATTGATGCTGAAATGCCCGGTCATCAAGGCTCTTGTGGAAAAGATCCATCAAACGTATCGCATCGAAAAGGACGAGGCCATGGTGTTGATCCACACCGTGGGGCATCTGGATCACGGCCCGGAGATCATCAACGAACTCTTCGAACGCTGCGCCCACGCGGATCCCACCTATTTTTTAAAAAGCCGCCTCAAGGGAAACCCCATGAGCTGCCCGAAGATACGGCTTCGCGTGCCGTCTGTGACGTCGCGTGTCGCTTGCAACTGCACCTTCGACCCCGATGCCCACCTCTATCCCACACCGGTCATCCATGCGCGTGCGGCAGTGGGTGCCGCAGGGGCCGGCCCCATGGGTCTCACCGTGGACTCGGTCCAATTCCAAAACCTGGTCCAGGATTACCTCAAGTTGAGAAAACAACTGCGTGAGCTCACCGTGCTGATGGGAAAATACGAAAACCGCATCAAAAGTGTTTTCGACGATGCGGGAGTGGAATTTATCAAGACCCCGCTGGGAAATTTAAAAAAAGTGGTCACAGACGACGGTGCGGTGGCCTTTTCCCTGGAGCTTTAGCCGCCGGGCGGAACCATGACGATTCTCTATGTGTCGGATCAGGGGGCGACCCTGACCAAAGAGGGAAACCGCCTGGTCGTGGAAAAGCGGCGTAAAACCATTCAATGGGTGCATGCCTTCAAGGTGGACCAGGTGGTGCTGATGGGGAGCATCTCCGTTTCACCCGGAGCCATGGCCTTTCTGCTCTCCGAGGGCATCGATACGGTCTTTTTGTCCATCCACGGAAAATACCGGGGACGGTTGATTTCCGAATTCGGAAAAAACATCGATCTGCGGCGGCTTCAGTTCAAAAGGGCCGAAGACCCGGGTTTCCGGCTCAAGATGGCCAAAGCGCATTTGAAGGGAAAGATCGATAACTGCCGGGTGCTGCTGCGGAGGCACAACCAGGAACTCGGTCGTTCCGAAATCGCTTCGGTCGTCCATCATCTCCGGGTTTTGGGGCGGCAAGCGGATTCCGCAGGCGGTATCGATGCGCTGATGGGGCTGGAAGGGGCGGCCGCGGCTGCCTATTTCGGATGTTTTCCGCATCTCCTCCGCGTGCCGGACATTCCATTCAATGGAAGGAATCGACGCCCGCCCAAGGATCCCGTGAATGTCCTGCTCAGTTTGGGATACACCCTGCTGGCCAATGCCGTTCAAACCCAGTTGCATGTCTCCGGGCTCGATCCGTACCTGGGGTGCCTGCACAGCCCCGAGTACGGACGGCCCTCCCTCGTGCTCGACCTGATGGAAGAGTTCCGGCCGGTTCTGGTGGACGCCCTGGTGCTTCAACTGATCAACAAGAAAATGATCCGGCTTACGGACTTTTACCGGCCGGAGGAACGGGAGCCGGCGGCATTCGATTTCGCAGAAACGGAATCCCCAAAACAGGGGTATCCCATCCTGTTAACCCACCAGGGGATGAAAAAATTCATCACCCAGTTTGAAAACCGCCTGGGCCAAAAAATATTCTATGAACCCACGGGTCAGCGGTTGGATTATAAGGGGGTCTTTTTGGAACAGGTGCGGCAGTGGGTGCGGTGTCTTCAATCCGGTGAAGCGTACGCACCGTTTCAAATCCGGTGAGACGTCATGTTCTGGGTGGTGTCTTACGATATCGTCGACAACCGGAGGCGGTACCGTCTGGCCAAGGCGCTGAAGAATTTCGGTTACCGGGTCCAAAAAAGCGTCTTCGAGTGCCAGCTCGATGACCGTCAGTTTTTGAAAATGAAAAAACAGGTTGAAAAGATCATAAATCGGGAGGAAGACAGCGTGCGGTATTATTTTATCTGCGCCCGGTGCAAAAACCAAATCGAGGTGAGCGGCCTCGGGAGTGTCCGGGAAGAAGACGATTTGATCATTGCGTAGAAATGATCAATAATCAAGCAGTTGAACTTCCTTTGCAAAATGGTTTCCTTCCAGAATCGGAATTTCCATCATATCTCAACCCGCATGCAATGCCACACCCCCAAAGGAACCTATGGACCTTCAAATTACAATCCTGAGGATGCATAGATTTACAATTGCCCATTGACAGCAGCAAATTTCCTTGGTATCTTGTAACTTAAATATACTTCCAGGAGAAACAAAAGACCCTTGTGAGCCCCGGAATCGTTCCGGGGCTTTTTTTTTAAACTTTTATTTACGAAAAAGGAAATTTATGAATTTTCAACTCTTCCAACTTCACCCGGATGTGGCATCCGGGGTAGCCGCCGCGGGATTTGTCACGCCCACACCGATTCAAAAGGAAGCGATTCCGGCAATTACTTCCGGAAAAGATATCATGGGCATCGCCCAGACGGGCACCGGCAAAACCGCGGCGTTTGTCCTGCCGATCCTGCACCGCCTGATGCAGGGCCCCCGGGGTCGTCTCCGCGCCCTGATTATCGCCCCGACCCGCGAACTCGCCGAGCAGACGCATGAAGCCATCCGGACCCTGGGGCGCCGGACCGGCCTGCGCAGCGCCACCGTATACGGCGGTGTCGCCATCAGCCCGCAGATGTCGGCCCTGAAGCGGGGCGTCGACATTGTCGTGGCCTGCCCGGGACGGCTTTTGGATCACATCAATCGAAGATCCGTGGATCTTTCCCGTTTGGAAGTCCTGGTGATCGACGAGGCGGACCAGATGTTCGACATGGGTTTTTTCCCGGACATCCGGCGCATATTGAATCATTTGCCGCGCCAGCGGCAGACCCTGCTCTTTTCGGCCACGATGCCTTCAGAAATCCGGCGGCTGGCCAAAGAAATCCTGGAACGGCCCGTGACCGTCCAGATCGGGATGTCTGCGCCGGTCAAAACCGTCAGCCACGCCTTATACCCGGTGCCGTCTCATTTGAAGACGGCGCTTTTGATGAAAATTCTACCCGCCGCCGGCAACGGATCGGTGCTGGTCTTCACCCGCACCAAGCATCGCGCAAAGCGGCTGGGGGAACAGCTTGTCCGGGCGGGATACCGTGCCACCGCGTTGCAGGGAAACCTTTCCCAGGGAAAGCGGCAGGCCGCCATGGACGGATTCCGAAACGGCCGATTCAAGGTCCTGGTGGCCACGGACATCGCCGCTAGGGGCATCGATGTCTCCCGGGTCACCCACGTGATCAATTACGATGTTCCCGCCACGCCTGATGCATACATCCACCGCATCGGCCGAACGGGTCGCGCCGAACACACCGGAGACGCCTTTACCTTTGTTACGGATTCGGATATGATTATGGTTTACGCAATTGACCGGGTGATCGGGTCCAGGGTCGAGCGCCGCACGCTGGCCGACTTTAACTACGGCACCCCCGCGTCCCGAAATCCCGGAACCCGCAGCGTCCCGCGCCGAGCGCCGGCATCCGGGCGCGCGCCGGCGCGGCCCTCAAGGTTTCACAGGTAAAACCCGGCGTCCAAGGGGAACGTTTCATGTCCTTAAAAAAAAGACCCTCCGGGAGCCCGCGGCTGGATCAAATCGTTGCCGAGGCGCATCGCTTGCGGGAACAACGGGAAAAGGGCTATCGGGAAAAGGCCCTGAAGCTGTTTCCGCCCGTCTGTGCCCGTTGCGGCCGGGAATTTTCGGGGAAACGGCTGCGCGAGCTTACGGTGCACCACAAGGACCACAACCACGACCACAATCCGCCCGACGGCAGCAACTGGGAACTGCTCTGCCTTTACTGCCACGACAACGAACACGCCCGCCAGGCTGTGGCCGAAGCCTATGACCCCTCTGCGCCGGACCGTGAAGAACCGTCGCCTTTCCATCACCAGCCTCTGGCAAGGCTGGAAGCGCTGTTGAAAAAGAAAAAAGGGAAGGCTTGAAAACCAGCCCCAGCCGGAAACCCATTGCCCCTTCACGTTCAGAGTGCAGGCGGGGGCGGAAAGCGTTCCGGCCAGGAATAAGACGAGGGGATCAGCCCCCCAGGTAGGCCTTTTTCACGTCCGGGTTTTCAAGGAGATCCTTGGAATCGCCGGAAAGGACCAGGTTTCCGCTTTCAATGACGTATCCCCGCTTGGCGAATTGCAGGGCCATCCGGGCGTTTTGCTCCACCAGCAAAATGGTGGTCCCTTCCCCGTTGATCTCTTTTAAGGCGTTGAAAACCGAGACCATCAGCAGGGGGGCCAGCCCCATGGACGGCTCATCCAGGAGCATGAGCCGGCGGCCGCTCATGAAGGCCCTGCCGATTGCCAACATCTGCTGTTCCCCGCCCGAAAGGGTCCCGGCCTCCTGTTCCTCCCGTTCCTGGAGCCGCGGAAAGATGGAAAAGACCCGGGCCATATCCTTTTTGACGTTCTCGGCGTCTTTACGGGCGAAGGCGGCCAGCTTGAGGTTTTCCAAAACCGTAAGGTTTCCGAAGAGGCGCCGTCCTTCCGGAACATGGGAGATGCCCAGTTCCCGGACCACGCGGTCCGCGGGATATTTCAAAAGGTCTTTTCCCATGAAGGTCATGCGGGTTCCGGGTTCCGGGTTCACCATGCGGGAGATGGCCCTGAGGGTCGTGCTTTTCCCGGCGCCGTTGGCGCCGATGATGCAGACGATCTCGCCACGCTCGATGTCAAAGTCGATGCCGTGGAGGGCCCGGATGCGGTCATAGGATACCCGCAGGTTTTCAATGGATAAAAACATCATTCCACCACGTCTTTTCCCAGGTACGCGTCGATGACCGCGGGATTGTTGCGGATCTCATCCGGTGTTCCTTCGGCGATGATCTCCCCGAAAACCAGCGTCTGGATGGTTTCACAAAGCTCCATAACCACCCGGAGTCGATGCTCGATGAGCAAAATGGCCAATCCGAGTTCTTCGTGGACCCGCCGGATGACGGCCACCATCCGGCCCAGCTCTTCGGGATTCATCCCCGCGGTGGGTTCGTCCAGGAAAAGGACCTTGGGTTCGGTGGCCAGGGCCCGGGCCATTTCTTCGGATTCGGCCTCTTCCCGGTGCCGTGCGGCGGTTCCGAAAAACGCGCCGTAAAGCCCGTATTGAAGCTTGGAGTACCGGGCCATCTTGACGTGGTCCAACACCGTCATGTGCCGCCACAGCTGCATATTCTGAAAAGTCCTCCCGAGTCCCATGGAGGCGATTTGGTGGGGTTTGAGCCCGAGGAGGCTTTTCCCTTCGAGGCGGATATCCCCTTCCGTGGGCGTATAAAGGCCGGTGATGAGGTTGAAGACCGTGCTCTTCCCCGCGCCGTTGGGTCCGATGAGCCCCCGGATCTGGCCGGCGTCGATTTCGAGATTATACCGGTGCACCGCCCGCAGGCCCCCGAAGTAGTGGGTCATGTTTTCCACATGCAACAGAGTCATCGACTCCCCCCAGGATCGGCCTTGGATTTGGGCTGGAGCACGCGTTTAGGATCGAATTCCTTGAAGGCGATGAGCCCCTTGGGCCTGAAGATCATTACCAGGATCAACAGCAAGGGGATGATGATCCATTTGAAGAGTTCCAGGGGCCGCAGGGCTTCCCCCAAAAGATTGAGGCCCACGGCCCCCACGATGGAGCCGTACACGGAATTGAGCCCGCCGAAATAGACCATGGCCAGCACCTCGGCAAGGCGCTGGATGCCGAAGGTTCCGGGGTTCACGTAGCGCAGGACGTGGGCGAAAAGCCCGCCGGCAACCCCTGCCCAGAAGGCCGCAAACAAAAAGGCCGTCATTTTCGTACGCCGGGTATTCACGGTCATGGCGTCGGCGGCCAGTTCATCGTCCCGGACAGCATTGAGCGCCTTTCCCAGGGTGGACCGGACAAAATTGTTGATGATCCAGACACACAAGACGGTCCAGATGAAGACCACGGGCAGATTCGCCATGTCCGGCTGGCTCCCCAGCCCCCGGGGCCCCCCCACGAATTCCAGGTTTTCGATAAGACTCTTGACGATGAACATGAAGGCCAGGGAAATGATGGCCAGATAATCCCCCCGGGTCCGGAAGGACGGGATGGCCACGAAAAGTGCGCCCACGGCGGCGGCAACGCCCCCTAAGATCAGGCCCACGGGGAAAAAGTACGGGGCCAGAAAGGACGGGAGCAGCGCTTCCCCGAAAATCCGGTCGTTGACGAAAAGCCCCACCGTAAACACGGAACAGGCATAGGCGCCCAGGGCCAAAAACCCGGGGTGGGAACAGGAAAACTCGCCCATGTACCCGTTGACGACATTCAGGCTCAGGGTGATCATGATCGATATCAAGGTCAGCTTCAGGATCAGGACCCGGTAGGCGGATACGTCCGCCCAGATATGGAGGATCAGATATAACAGCGCCAGGTGCACCACGGCGGAAAGGGCCACGGATCGCCGGATCAAAA
>JAFDGC010000094.1 GCA_019309485.1 Deltaproteobacteria bacterium
GGAGACGAAGAGGCGCATCCCATGGACGAAGACTATATCGAAGCCCTGGAGTACGGCATGCCCCCCACCGCCGGAGAAGGCATCGGAATCGACCGGATGGTGATGCTCTTCACCAATGCCGATTCCATCCGGGAAGTCATCTTTTTCCCGCACATGAAGAGCCGGCCGTGAAGGGTGAACAGTGAAGAGTAAACAGTGAAGGTTGTAGGGTCGGATTTTATATCCGACCGTGCCGGAAGAACAGTGACGAGTGACGAGTGGGGAGTGAGAAGAACAGTGACAAGTGACGAGTAAACAGTGACGAGTGAGAAGAACAGTGACAAGTAACGAGTAAACAGTGACGAGTGAGAAGAACAGTGACGAGTGACGAGTGGGGAGTGAGAAGAACAGTGACAAGTGAAGAGTAAACAGTGACGAGTGAAGGGTGTTTTACGTTTTACGTTTTAAGTGAGAAATCAGACAGACTTACGAATACTTCATCGGCCGCCGGTATCTCATGGCCAAGCAGCGGCAGACTTTTATCTCCCTGATCACCCTCCTTTCTGTTGCCGGGGTGATGGTGGGGGTCATGGCCCTCATCGTGGTGATCGCGGTGATGTCCGGGTTCGAGTCGGACTTGAAATCCCGGATTTTGGGGGGACAGGCCCACGTGGTGGTATTGCGCCATAACGGGACGTTCACCGATTATGAAACCATTTTGCGCCGGGTGATGGAAACCCCGGGCGTGGAAGCGGCGACGCCTTTCATTTACACCCAGGTCATGCTCCGGTCTGCGGGCGGCATTTCCGGCGCTGTCCTGAGGGGCGTGGCTCCTTCAACCGCCGGAACCGTCATCCCGAGCCTTGCGGGGATTTCCTTTGAGGAGGGGAAGAGGGAAAACCGGAATTCGGGAGCCGGCAAAGATGTTCCGGGCATCGTTTTGGGAAAGGAACTGGCCAAGAGTTTGGGCGTTCTCAAGGGGGATCCCGTGTACCTGATCTCCCCCAAGGGGATGCTCTCTCCCATGGGGCACCTGCCGGCCATGCGGCGTTTCCGGGTGGTGGGATTCTTCGAATCGGGCATGTACGAGTACGACGGCACCTTTGCCTATATCCGTCTCGATGAGGCCCAGCGGCTGCTGCGGATGCCCGGCGCCGTGACCGGGATTGAAGTCCGGGTCACGGATCTCTATGAGGCCCGCACCGTGGCCGACCGAATCGTGGATCAGCTCGGCTTCCCCTTCTGGGCCAGGGATTGGATGCAGATGAACCGGAACCTTTTTTCAGCCTTGAAGCTGGAAAAAACGGTGATGTTCGTTATCTTGATCCTCATTGTGCTGGTGGCGGCCTTCAATATCGCCTCCTCCCTCATCATGACGGTGATGGAGAAGACCCGCGATATCGCCATATTGAAAA
This sequence comes from Deltaproteobacteria bacterium, assembly GCA_019309485.1. Classification (GTDB taxonomy): domain Bacteria; phylum Desulfobacterota; class Desulfobacteria; order Desulfobacterales; family UBA2156. The sequence goes on from JAFDGC010000094.1 coordinate 1,395, forward strand.
CCATGGGGGCCACCGATAAGAGCATCCGAAAGATTTTCGTCTTCAACGGCATGGTGATCGGCACCGTGGGGACGATGCTGGGCATGATTTCGGGTTTCGCCTTGTGTGCATTTCTCAAACGCTACCGGATCGTGGAGTTGACCGGGGATATTTATTATTTCACCACCACGCTGCCGGTAAAGCTGGAGATACTGGATGTCTGTGCCATCGTCGCCGCCACGCTGGTCATCTGCTTCGCGGCGACGCTCTATCCAGCCCGGCAGGCGGCCCGCCTGAACCCCGCGGAAGCGATTCGGTATGGATGAGGAGTGCCGTGACAAGTAAACAGTGACTAGTGACTAGTGACGAGATAAAAACAATTCAAGGTTCGAGGTTCAAGGTTCAAGGTTCGAGATTCGAAGGACGGAATGATCGAGACGGTTGTAGGTTCGGGTTTTATACCCGACCGTGCCGGAAGTGTCGTGACAAGTGTGAAGAACCGTAAGCAGTGACAAGTGACGAGTGGGAAGAGCAGTGAATGGTGAAGGGTGAAAGGGGCGAAAACGCCGGCGGGAACGGGCTGCTGCTTTCCATGCATGGCGTACATAAGGGTTTTGCCAGTGCGACAGCCAGGATCGAGATCCTGAAAGGCGCCGACCTGGAGCTGCACCGGGGAGAAACCCTCGCCGTGGTGGGCCCTTCGGGCATCGGCAAATCCACCCTTTTGCACCTGCTGGGGACGCTGGACCGGCCGGATGCCGGGGAACTCGTATTCGAAGGAAAAAAGGTCTTTGCATTCGATGATGCCGCGCTGGCGAGGTTTCGTAACCAATCCATCGGGTTCGTTTTCCAGTTTCATCATCTTTTGCCTGAATTCACCGCCCTGGAAAATGCCATGATGCCGGCGTTGATCCAGGGGATGCCCAGGGCGGCGGCGGCCGGAGCGGCGGAAGCGATTCTGGACCGGGTGGGGCTTTCCCATCGATTGAAACATAAAATCACCGAGATGTCGGGGGGAGAACAGCAGCGGGTGGCGCTGGCCCGGGCGCTGGTTCTCCAACCGCGGCTCCTGCTGGCCGATGAGCCCACCGGAAACCTGGATGAAACCAACAGCCGAGAAGTGCATGCCCTTTTAAATGACTTAAACCGGGATCTGAGGATGACCCTGGTGGTCGTCACGCATAACATGCGTCTGGCTGCACGCATGTCCAGGCGCATCACACTGTCCGAAGGAAAATTAATAGATGCCGACCAAAACTGATGGCTTCGTAAAAAGTCTATCTGCCGCGTTGCGCCGCATCCTTTTCATCAAAACCAGGGGGTTGATACGGAATCGCCTTTCAACGTTTGATGGAATCGTAAAAAGGCCGATTTTGTTCGCGCCGCAACCCTTTTCGGGAGATCCAAAGGGTTTCGCTAAATCTCAAGAACTCGGCACAAGTGCCTCAAACAGCTTGAGATTCAACGTTTTATTGGCGGTTGTTTCGAAATGCCGAAAACCGGCGCCGATGTTTGTGGCTGCTCATATGTATGGGGCTCGTCCTGTCCGCGGTTCCGGCCGCCGGCAGCGAGGATCCGGTGAAGGTCACGCTCTTCCCCTTCCGGGTCAATGCCCAGACCCAATACGCGTATCTGGAAAAAGAGATCACCGTCGTCATCCAGGATCGATTGCGCAAGGAAGGGATCCGGGTGATGGTTCCGGGAAAAGCCGTCACGGGTGCCGACACTGCGGCCATGACGCGGGCCGCCCGGGACCTGGCCGTCCAAAACGAATCCACCCATGCCGTATGGGGAAGCCTCACCCAGGTGGGACAGCGATTCAGCATTGACGCCCGGGTGATGGACGTGTCCGCCGATACGTTTCCCGCAAGCCTCACCGTCGGCGGGGAACGCATCGAAACCCTCCTGGGGGCCGTAAAGAAGCTCGCCGACGAACTGATGCTTCGGATTTTAAAACAGGAAAAAGTGGTCAGTGTCACTGTTTCCGGGAACAAGCGGATCGAAAAAGATGCTGTTTTGAGGATCGTGCAGGTCAAGCCGGGAGATCCCTACCGTCTCAAGGCCCTGTCCGAGGATTTGAACCGGATTTACCGTATGGGATATTTTGAAGATGTTCGGGTGGATGCCGAAGACGTTGCCGGCGGGAAGGCGTTGATCTTCCGGATCAGGGAAAAACCCACCATCCGGAAGATCCGTTTCAAAGGGAATCGGGTGTACGACGAAAAGGAGCTTCTGGAAAACATCGATATCCGATCCGGGTCCATCCTCAATATCTTCAAGGTCAAAAGCAACCTGAAGCGGATCGAGGATCTGTATAAGAAAAAAAACTATCACAATGCCGAAGTCTCCTATGAAATTGAAGCGCTAAAAAACAACCAGGTGGATTTGGAGTTCGTCATTTCGGAAGGGAAAAAGCTCCGGATCCAAACCATCACATTCGAGGGGAATACCGTCTTTGATGCCAAGACCCTTAAAAAGGTCATGAGTACGTCGGAAAAGGGGTTGTTTTCTTTCATCACCTCTTCCGGAGACCTGGACCGGGATAAGCTGGCCCAGGACAAAGAGGCCCTGGCGGCGTATTATCAGAACCACGGGTATTTGAATGCACGGGTCTCGGATCCCGAAGTCAAATATGAAGAAGACGGTATCGAGGTGATATTCAAGATTTCCGAGGGCCCCCGCTACACGGTGGGCACGGTCACCCTCTCCGGAGACGTGGAGGATAAGGCGGCCCTGAAGGAAAAGCTGGCCATCACAAAAAAGACCTATTTCAGCCGGAAGACGGTGAGAAAGGACGTGTTGGCCCTGACTGACCTGTACTCGGACCAGGGATACGCCAACGTGGAGATCTTCCCCAAAGTCAACGAGAACCCCGAGACACGGGTGGTGGCCATCGACTACCGTATCCGAAAAGGGCCCTTGGTCTCTTTCGAAAAGATCCTCATTTCCGGGAACCGCAAGACCCGGGACTATGTGATCCGTCGGGAATTGAAAGTCTATGAGCAGGAACGCTTCAGCAGCACCCGTTTGAAGCGCAGTGTCCGGAATCTGTATCGTCTCGATTATTTCGAGGACGTCAAGGTGCAAACCCAGAAGGGCACCACCGAAGACCAGATGGTCTTGAAAATCGATGTGACGGAAAAATCCACGGGGTCCTTTTCCATCGGGGCCGGTTACAGCAGTGAAGACGACTTTTTCGCCATGGCGTCGGTCACCCAGCGGAATCTGTTCGGCCGCGGTCAGATCGTGAGTCTCCAGGCCAACGTGGGGGGGCGTTCCGATCGGTACAATTTAAGTTTTACTGAGCCGTGGCTTTTCAATATCCCCTTGTCGGGACGGGTCGATCTCTACCGCTGGATCAAGGATTACGACACTTATGACAAGGATGCCACGGGCGGGGGGCTCCGCTTGGGGTATCCGCTCTGGACGGACTATTTGCGTTTTACGGTGGGATATGCCTATGAGATATCCAACATCGAAGACATTCAGGAGGATGCCCCCCCCAGCATCAAGGATTTCGAGGGGACCAACACCCAGAGCACCGTATCGGCGGATCTTCGATGGGATTCGAGGAATCGGATTTTCAATCCCACGGAAGGATCCGAGCACCGGTTCACCGTGGAATACGCCGGGTTCGGCGGGAACATCGCCTTTACCAAGTATATTGGCAAGACGGGATGGTATTTCCCCATCTTCAAAGGGACCGTGGGGTTTTTGCATGCCAAGGCCGGATACGTGGAGGAAAACCCCGGTGGCAGACTCCCCGACTGGGAGCGTTTCTACCTGGGCGGGATCAGTTCCCTCCGGGGTTTCAAGTACCGCTCCGTCAGCCCCAAAAACGAAGACGGGATCAAAATCGGCGGAAATAAGTTCATTCAGTTCAACGCGGAATACCTGGTCCCCCTCTTCCCGGACATGGGCATTTTCGGTGTGGCCTTCTTCGACACGGGGAATGCCTACAACAATGATGAGGATATCGAGCTTTCCAATATGCGGGAGAGCGCGGGCCTGGGGTTCCGGTGGTTTTCCCCCGTGGGTCCGATCCGGCTGGAGTATGGATTAATCCTGGATCGGCAGGAAGATGAAAGTGCGGGGCGCTGGGAGTTTTCCATGTCCACCGGGTTTTAGACGGATTGAAAGGGAAAGAAAAGAGCGGGTTTTTACGCGTCCATCAAAATAAAGGAAGGGATCGAGAAAGGACAAAGGAGATCCTTTGGAGAAAGGAAAAAAAGGGGCTGTATGGGCGGCGGATATCGCCAAGATCGGCGTGGTGGATTTCCAGAAAATCCTCCAGATTTCGGAAGCCGGAAAAGCGGCCCAGGCCGAGATCAACAAGCAGGGCAAAAAGATGGAAGCCGAACTCAAAAAACAAGGGGATGCCATCGAAGAAATCCGCCAGCGCCTCGAACGGGAAGCCCTGGTCATGAGCCAGGAGAAACGGGACGAAAAGGAACGGGAGTTTCGAATCAAAATCAACGATTTCAAGGAAATGCAAAAGAAGTACGCCGCCGATTTCAAGGAACTGGAAAAGCGATACATCACCCGCATCCAAAAAGACGTGATGGATCTCATCGAAGAGATCGGGAAAAAGGAAGGTTTTCTTTTGATCCTGGAGCGGCGCGAAAGCGGACTCATGTATTTTCCGAGCGCCCTGGACGTAACGGATCGGTTGATCCAATCATATAATGCGCAGTATTCAAAAGCCGCCTCCGCCGGTCAGGGGGACGCCAAAACACCGGCAAAGAAAAAAACATCCCAATAGGGACGGGCGTGCCGAAAAAAGGAAAGCATCATGAGTATGGGTGTGGGACTTTCAAAGATCGCCGGATGGGTGGAAGGAGAGATTCTCGGAGATCCGGACCGGATCATCCGGGGGGTGGGCCCCTTCGAGACGGCGGGGCCCGACGACCTGACCTATGCGGCGACACCCCGGTTCCTTAAACGGCTCGACGAAACGGCCGCAGGCGCGGTGATCGTTCCGCTAAAAACCCCGGCGTCTTCCAAGACCCTGGTGCGCGTCCGCAACCCCCAGGTGGCCTTTGCCATCGCCGTGGAACGGATTTGTCCGGCAACACGGCCGGCGCCCGGGATCAGTCCCCTGGCCGTCGTTGGAAGCCGGTTTTCGCACGGAAAAGAGATAACCCTTTCCCCCCATGTGCACATCGGCGATGACGTGACGCTTGGGGATCGGGTGGTCCTTTATTCCGGCGTGATGCTGGGAGACGGAGTGACCCTCGGAAACGATGTCACGATCTATTCGAACGTCACCGTGAGGGAAGGGTCTCGCATCGGGAACCGGGTCATCATCCATGCCGGCAGCGTCATCGGGAGCGACGGGTTCGGTTTTGCCTCCGACGGAACACGGTATCATAAAATCCCCCAGCGGGGGATCGTGCAGATCGATGACGACGTGGAAATCGGCGCGAACAACACCATCGACAGGGCCACCTTCGGGAAGACCTGGATCCAGGAAGGCGTCAAGACGGATAACCTGGTCCATGTGGCCCACAATGTTGTCGTGGGCCGCCACTCGGTTCTGGTGGCCCAGGTGGGAATCTCCGGGAGTGTCACCATCGGTGAACATGCAGTGCTGGCCGGCCAGGTCGGTGTCGCCGGCCACCTGGAGATTGGAGACGGCGCCGTCATCGGGCCCAAGGCCGGCGTGGCCAAGTCGATCCCGGCGGGGCAAACGGTCTCCGGGAGCCCGGAAATGCCCCATCGAGTCTGGCTCCGGGTCCAGCGCACCCTGCCGCGCCTTCCCGAGATTGAAAAACGGGTGGCGAATCTTGAAAAACGACTCAAGCGTATCGAGGAAGAAAATGGAAAAGCCGTATGACATCCAGCGGATCATGGGGCACCTCCCCCATCGGTATCCCTTTTTGCTCATCGACCGCATCATCGAACTGGTTCCGGGGGACCGGGCCGTGGCCCTGAAGAACGTCACCATCAACGAACCCTTCTTTCAGGGGCATTTTCCCGGCGCGCCCGTCATGCCCGGGGTTTTGATCGTGGAAGCCATGGGACAGGCGGGAGGGGTGCTGGCCTTTGAGTCCCTTTCCGAAAAGCGGGAGGGGAGGCTGATCTATTTCATGGGCATCGACAAGGTGCGTTTCCGCAAACCCGTCATCCCCGGGGATCAACTCATTTTTGAAGTACAAATTCTGAAGCTGCGTTCCAAGGTGATCAAGATGGCCGGGGTGGCGAAGGTGGACGGGAAGCGGGTCACCGAAGCGGAGCTGATGGCGAGTATCGGAGAAACGACATGATTCATCCAACCGCAATTGTGGATTCCAAGGCGGATATCGGAGCGGAAGTGCGTATCGGTCCTTACGCCGTCATCCGGGAAAATGTCATCATCGGAAAGGGGACCCGTATCGGGTCCCATGCGGTGATCGATCCGTATGTGACCGTCGGGCCGGATTGCCAAATCTTCCAACACGCCGCCATCGGCGCCGTTCCTCAATCCATGAAGTTCGCTGGGGAGGAGACGTACGTGAAGATCGGCCGCGGGAGCATCATCCGGGAATTCGTGACCATCCACCGGGGAACCGGTTTCGGGGGCGGCGTCACGGAAGTGGGGGAGGACAACTTCATCATGGCCTATTCCCACATCGCCCACGACTGCAAAACGGGCCGAAAGGTAATGCTGGCCAACAATGCAACGCTGGCCGGCCACATCGTCATCGGGAATTACGCCACTATCGGCGGCCTGGTGGCCATCCATCAATTTGTGCGCATCGGGGACTATGCCTTTGTGGGGGGAAAGTCGGCGGTGGTCAAGGATGTGCCCCCCTATGTCATTGCCGCCGGGGACCGGGCCGAACTGCACGGGCTTAACAGCGTGGGCCTGCGGCGTCAGGGGTTTTCGGAAAAAACCCTTTCCCTTTTGAAAAAGACCTACCGGATCGTCTTTCGGATCGGCCTTACGCTGAATGAAGCCATCGAACGGGTCCGGGCCGAGGTGGAGCAGATTCCCGAGGTGGTGGCCTTTATCGAATTTGTCAAACAATCCCAGCGCGGAATCACGCGGTAAGACCTTTTCGAACCGGTCTGACGCTGTTCACGGCACGGATATGGACAACACCACCGGACATCGTTCCATGGGGCATCGCATCGGCCTGATCGCCGGAGGCGGACAATTCCCTTTGCTTTTTTCCAAAAGGGCCAAAGAAAAAGGGTTTGTCGTCTATGCCGCCGCCTACCGGAATGAAGCGGACCCCCGGCTGGCCGACGGCGTGGAGGCCATCGAATGGCTCCACCTGGGACAAGTCCGGCGCCTCATCAGGTTTTTTAAGAAAAACGATGTCACCGAGGCGGTGATGATGGGATCGATCCAGAAAACCCGCATGTTTTCCGATGTGCGGCCCGATCCCAAGGCCGTTTCCCTGTTGCTGAAAATGTTCAGCACCCACGACGACGGGGTGCTCAGGGCCTTTGCAGGGGCCCTGGAGAAAGAAGGGATCCGGATTCGACCGTCCACCTTTTTGCTTCCCGATCTCCTGGCGCCCGAAGGGGTTTGGACCCGTCGGCGGCCGAGTCGATCCGAAGCCGCGGACATCGCCCTTGGTTGGGCGTGCGCCCGAAAAATAGGGGGGCTCGATATCGGGCAGTGTGTGGTGGTGGGGGGCGGCACCATCCTGGCCGTGGAGGCCATCGAAGGGACGGACGCTGCTTTGTCCCGGGGCGGGCGACTGGGGAGCGGGAATGCCGTGGCGGTGAAAGTATGCAAGCCGAATCAGGATACGCGGTTCGACATTCCTGCAGTGGGGAGCA
>JAFDGC010000037.1 GCA_019309485.1 Deltaproteobacteria bacterium
GATCCCTTTTTCTTCCAGCACCGAAGCGACCTGGGCCATGGAGACGGGGGGCCACAGGGTGGTCCAGATCCCTTCCTGGGCCTGGCAGCGTCCTTCCCGGACGCGTTTGCTTCCGTCGTTGGACGGCGGACTCAACAGGTACACTTTCATTGAAATACTTCTCCTCGGAATATCGTGATATTCAAAAAACGGTTTATTGTGTCATCAAGGTCGCATTCGATTTTTCGAAAATGATTCTGGTGGATGCGTGTAATCCTTCGCCTGCCGGTGGGTTCTCCCGGGAAGGATGTAGTAGAATAAAAGTCTGAAAAACTCCTCCGCCTTATACTTGACCCGCGAGGGATCGGCGCCGACCAGGTACAAAAAATAGACAAACAGGCTGACGCGGCTGTTCCGCCTTTTTTTCATCTGATATTTCCAGAAGGGTTTGAGCCAGCGGGGGCTAATCGCCATGACCGGCAGCAGTGTTTTCAGCCTTAGGGCCAACGCGTGGTGGGGGTGATTCAAACCTGTGCGGGCATCGTTTTGCTGGAGCCCGGCAATGGCGCCTTCTTTCAGATCTTTTTCCTGATCCGGCGTCACCATTTTCTTTTCTTTGGCATAGTCGAGGATTTTTGTTCCCGGAAAGGGTTCCAATAAAAAACCGAAGGTCCCGTCCGGGGATATCTTTTCATTCAAACGTATGGTATCCCACATTTCCGAAGGTCCTTCCTCCGGAATTCCGAACATGTTGAATACATTCAGTTTGATCCCGTGGCGTTTTACGAGCTCGGCGGCCCGGATGATCTGTTCATCGGACATGTGGCGGTTCAGGACGTGTTTGCGAATGTGTTCGTTCCCCGATTCGATGCCGATATTCACATGACTGCACCCGGCGGCCTTGATGAGCCCGACCGTTTCCGCGGTGAGGGTTTCGGGGCGGCTCAGGCAGTGAAAGGGAAGCCCGATTGCTTTTCGGTACTTTTCGCTGAATTCCTCCAGCCACGGGATATCCCGGCAGAACACATCATCCCAGAAATAGACCCGCTCGAATCCGAACCGTTTCCGGTTTATTTTTAATTCTTCGATGACATTGTCCACGGATCGCCTGCGGACATACCGTCCCTTACCCTTGTAGAGTCCCTTGTAGAAATGATTGCAGCAATAGGTACAGCTGTAGGGGCACCCCCGGGAAGTGGTGATGGCATAATCGCCGGTGATCACCCCGAAAGGGGCGAAGATGTCATAATCCGGGAAGGGCAAGCTGTCGAGGTCCTGGATCAGGGGCCGCACAGGATTTCGAAAAACGACACCGCCGCGTTTAATATAAAGGTTTTCGATGCCGGTAATATCGGCACCCGCGTCCATCCGACCAACCAAATCCAAAAGCGCCCCCTCCCCTTCCCCCAAACAGGCCACATCAAAATCCGCGGTCGTTAAGACATACTCTGGAAGGGCCGTGGGATGGATTCCCCCCACCACATGGGGGGCATTCAGGGCCTGTTTCAGCCGGGCGGCCATCTTCTTTACGGTCTTGTATGCGTAGGTGGTGGCGGAAAAGGCGATCAGATCAGGACGAAAGGCGCGGGCCTGATCCATGAGCCGTTTTTCGATGTGCTTCCGGAAAAAGGGAAGGTTCATATAAAGGTCCAACGGCGGATAAAGCAAAAGATCTGTCCGGTGGCCGGCGTTTTTAAGGACTGCGGACAAATAGGCGATGCCGAACCATGCCTCGTCGCCGTAATGGAAAAAAAGGATTCTCATGCGCAAATCCCTCCTTCTCTTAACGGAATCCGGCGAAAGAACGCATCATTTTTCACGGAGCCGTCACTTTTCGTAAAGTTTGGGCAGTTCATACAGCTCGAAGTCAAGATTGAGAATCCGGTAACGGCCGATGACCCTGGCCCTTTCCATGATTTCCGGAAAAGTGTTTTTGTACCATTTGAGATACCCTGCGTAGTTTATCATTGTCTTCAAACCAGTTGGGGGCTTGGACATGCCGGATCCGGTTTTTAATGGTAACGGCCATGACTCCCTGCCCGGCGATCAGGGCATCCTGGGGGAGCATTTCCCCGATTTCCTGTGAGGCCGATGCAATGGTATAATTGGAATCTTTTGCCCATTTGGCATAATACGTCATGGGATACGCCAGGGTCAGCACCAGGACCACCCATGACCACCGCCGCGCATATGTGAACGGGACAACATAAGTCCTCCAGGGTTTTCGCGCAAGTCGAAACAACAGATATACCCATAAACCGACTCCGGCGGACTGGAGAAGGAGCAACAGCAGATGCTTGATCATCCGGGCGGGGCTGAAAACCGGATCGAGGGCCGCTTCAATGTGCGGGTCCCTGCTCGAAGATTCCACCACCAAGCCTTCCCCGGTCGTCCTCATCCCCGCGATATGATGGATGGGTGCAAACCGTTTCAAATGGTCCGGGGTATCGAAAAGAATGGGTATATACCCCGGCTGGGTGATCCGGATCTTTTTAATGATCGCCGTTCCGGGCTGTCTCATGGGGTCGATTCTCAAAAAACGCACCCGCTTCAGGCTCCCGATCCGGATGCGATACTGTTGCGGATTTTTTCCGATGTGCACGCCCGTGGAATCCGTCTCGGCGTATCCGCCTTTGTTTTCCGCCCAGTAGATGCGGGCCTTGTCCTTTTTGTCGGCAGTCATCTCCAGTTCGATTTGTGCCTGAAAAGGTTGGGTTCCCGCAAAAAGGAGATAAAAGGAGAGCAGGAAAGCGGCGGCGGACGGAACGATTCCCACAAAACGCCCCTTTTTTTTCAGATAATCCGAAAAAACAAGGGTTGCTGCAGAAAAAATGCCGAGGAAAAAAGCGCCGAAAAGATCGTTCACCCTGGAAATATGTCTAAAAAACAGGATGGTTTTGACATCCGGAAAAACGCGTTCCATGTAGGGAAAGACGATATAAAAAAACAACAGCGTCACCCCCAGACCAACGGTGCATGCCAATGCCGTGTCCGGAAGCGGGCGGTTTTGCCCGTTGCGTTCCTCTCCCATTCGGGTGAGGACGCGGCTGGCCATCAAAACGGCGGCCGGGAGGACCGGAAGATAATATCGCGTGGGGGCGTAGGAAAGATGCCCTAAAAAAAGAATCCCGCAAAACAGCCAGAAAAAAAGAAACGTGTCCACCGGATCCGCCTTCAAATCTTTCCGGAACCACCGGTATCCCAACATTCCCATAAACAGCAGGGAAAGCGCCTCCGTCACGGGAAGGAATCGAAACGTCGTGACAAAGGGGAAAAAGGGATTGGTGGAAAGGATCTCAATGAGGGTCAAGGGCTTCATGTTGCGGCTGACCCAGGACCCGCCCACCAGGGAAAGGGATTCGTGAAACGGGAGATAACATCCGAAAAACCAAACTGCAGCCGCACAAAAGGCTCCGATCATTCCCATGCGCGCCGCCGGAAAGGAAGCCTTGACCCCCTTTTTGACGATATACACCAGAAAGGTCAATACGAAGGCGATGACGAGGGGGAAATAAAGGCTCTTGGCCATGAAAACGAACCCGGCGAAAAACCCGCTCAAAAAAAAGTACCGAAGGGTTTCCGTTCGTACGGCGCGTTGCCAGCAAAAAAGCGTTACCGCCATGAAAAAAATCACCAGATTTTCAAAAAGCCCCAGGCGGTTGTACATGATGAATGTATAATCGAATCCCAGAAGAGCCACCGCCATGATGCCGCATCGCTTTCCGAAATATTCGCCCATGGATTGATAGGTCAATACCAGGGTTGCCATTCCCAAGGCGATGGGGAGCATTTTCATCTGCCAGTATCCCACACCGATGGCGGAAAGAATGATGAACTGGAAAAGGGCCCAGATGGGGCTATAGGCATTGGACGGCCATCTGTCCAGGTCCCAAGAGCCGAACAGGATCTTGTTTCGGACCTGGTGGATGTTGTGCATCTCGTCCACCCAGATTCCGGCGGAAAAACTCAAGCCGGCCGGGGGATCCGCTTCAATATGAACCAGTCGTATGCTCAGAAAGACGGCAAAGAGGGCAAAAAGAAAAATCCGATATCGCATGTTTTTCATCGTTTTTATAGATTGGAAAGAAAGTTCTCAAGGCGGAAGCGCCTTGACAGCAAAAAAGGGGTTGCCTATGGTGACGCGGTGGTTTTTCCCGGATTAAAGATTTCGGGGCGCAACGCCATGTTTATGCCTTCATGTGGGCCGCGACGGATATCGATGAAAAAAATCCTGACAAACCGGACGATCTTCCTTGTTTTTATCGTTTCTTTTCTGCTCGCCGCTGTCTTTCATGCTGTCTTTTTCCAAACCTCACGCGCCCGCATCACCGTGGTCATCGATGCGGAAATCAAATCCAAGATGCGGTTTTACTGGGCCGATGAAACCGCTGCCTTCACGGAAGGCTGTTCCACCGGCTTTCATTTCGAGAAAGGGAAAGGCACCTACCATACCCAAATCGGCGACCTTTCCAAGATCGGCGTGCTTCGTTTCGATCCTGCTGAAACAGAAGGTGCCATCTGTATCAAACGTATCCGGATCGCACAACCGGGATTTGCACCGATCGATTTTAAAACTCGAAAAGATTTCGCCGGCTTTGTTCCCATACATCAAATCGAACACCGCGCGTTCACCGAAAAAGGGTTTTGCGTCGTCTCGGGTGGAATCGACCCCCATATGCAAACCCCCCTTTCCGGACGCCCTTCCCGCTTCCATCTCATTAAAGATGCCGCCGTCGTTTTCTTTTCCATAACCGGGCTGGCCGTGATTTTTGCCTTTTTTGGCCTTTTCGGGGTATGGGCAGTCTGCCGGACGGCGGCGGTCCTCCCCGAAGCCGTTCATTCCCAAAGCCGTCTTTTCCATGTTGTTTTTTGGACGGTGTTGCTGGTGCGCACACTTTTTATTCTGACCTACCCGCTCAATGTTTCCGGCGACGGAAAGACCTATTATCTGATGCTCCAGGAATGGAAGGGAAACCTGGCCCTGGCCGGAGGATACCCTTTCTTCTTCGGCCCGTGGACTGCCCTTTTCAATGCCATCACTGTTTTTCATCCGGATATTTTTTCTGATGCACTGGCCCGGGATTATTTTCTGTTGATCTTCCAGCATGCCGCCGACTTTTTTGCGATGGTCCTGGTATTCTTGCTGCTGCGGCACCGGTTCGGAGGAAAAGCGGCGCTGGTATGGATGGCGATTTATGGATTAAATCCTTTTGTGTTGGGGAATATGTCCACTACGCGTCCGGAATGGTTTCAGTCTGCTCTTTTCCAGATCGGTCTGGCAACCGGATATGCAGGATTCCGATCCGATACGATTGGAGGAAAAATCGGCTTCTACATGGCATCGGCCCTGGTGTTCTCGCTGGGATTTCTGTCCAAATACAACTTGCTCCCCTTGGGCTCTGTCTGGTTTATCATCCTTTTTTTGGACCCGGCAAACAGAAGATTGAAACTCAAAATCAGCGCGGCCGGGGTGTGTTGCACAATCCTCCTCGTGGGTGGATACCTTGCCGCGTTTCACCAGCCCAGCACCGGTACCTGGGCGCTGACCCACGACAAGTCCTGGATTTTGATAAAAAAAATTCGTTGGTTCACGAAAAGCCCGAAGCTCGACAAGGTGGACGGTGTCAACGTGAAGCGTTTCAAGCTATTGACCTATCTCCTGCTCCGGCACGGGTGGCCGAAATTCCATGCGCCCACCCTTTACAGCCGTATCGATGCCGTTTCTCCGGAGATCCGAAACTCCTTCCGGGAAAAATACGGTTATATCCTGCATGCCGATCTCGCCACGCTGGAGCGCCTCTTCGAAAAACACCCCGAAGCGCGGGATTTCTACTGGGACCAGTTGATTATTTCCTATTACATGGGCCTCAAGGAAAGCGATCGCCTGGGCACCCGGATCTTTTTCGAGGCCATCCAGTCCCAGCCCCTTGCCTATCTTCGGAACATGCTGGCGGGCACGGCAAAAAGCGCGGTGCTGTTCAAGCCGAACAATTTCCCCCTAAACCGGAACCTGGGCTGGTCGGCCTTGTCACCCCCCCAAGGGATCTCTTTTTCAGAGGATGATCCGGAAGACTTGTCCTGGGGTTTTTACCGCGTGCCGATGCGCGCAGACCGCAGGATCCAATACGCGGATCCGGTATGCTGGCGGCCGGGTGTCGACTTTTTTTCGGTTTTGAGCCATCCGTTTTATCCCTTGGTTCCCCTGGCATGGTTTTTGTTTTTGGTGGAGGTGATTTCGTCCCTGAGGCATCGGCTGAAAACAGGCAGCTACCCGGAGCATTTTCCTGTTTTTTTATCCGTGGGGCTGCTGACGATCGGTTTCATCGTTTGGTCGAGCATGATTTACCGGTTCCGGCCGGATAAAGAGCTTATCTTGACGCTTCCGGTGCTGTCTTTTTTTTGCGCGCTGGGGTTCGCCCGAATCATCGCGTTTTTCAAGCCCAACCGGGAACGTCTTTAGGGCGGGTTTAAAAAAATCGGATTCGACAGTAGCCGTCCCCCATCCCTGGCCGTGACCATGAGGCGGAAATAGGTGGATTGTCCTTCCGTTGCCGTATCCTGGAAATCAAACCGCGCCGCATGGGTTGAAAAAACCACCTTTCCGCCTTTGACCAGAACTGCCTTCCGGATCCCGGCGCCGGCTTCCATTTCAACCCAAACCCGGATTTTACCGGACACCCGCAGCGTTTCACCCATGGATACGCACCGTTCCCTGATTTCGTGAACGATGTGGAACCTATTCAGGTAAAGGGTTTTTCCGGGATCATCCCGTGCATAGATGCGCCCCTTTTCCAAGGCCGTAGTACACTCACCAGGAGTTGACACGGGATCGACAAACATGGTGGTGGGGTTGTCGAGGGCATCCGCTTTTTTTCGATAATCGGACTCCCCGATGACCCAAACCGGTTTTTCCCGTTTTTCATCACAAAACGCCGTCAGGAGTTGATCCCAAATCCCCCCGGGCTCCGGTACGCTGCGTGCGCCCCGGGGATAGGCGGAAAAGCCGGTGTAGCCCGTAGTCTCCAGGAGGAGCTCGGGCCGGGCGGGTGTAAAAAGCCGGGCGGTAAAAAACCTGGTGTCATCTTCTTGTTCGGGATGCGCCCAAAAAGTCAGAAGCCCCTTTTGCCGGGCGGCATCGATGAGGGCCTGATACGGACGGCACCCCTGGTTTCCATTGAAAGGGTTGAATCCCGAACGCCCCGTGGCCATGAGGGGAAGGTCTTCCATGTCTTCCGCCGTCTTCAGGCCTAAAAGAAGGATGTGCCGGTTGTACTCCCGGCACTTGAGATTCAGGGGGGTTCCTTCCCAGAAATAAAACGGGGAGGCTTCGAGACCGGAGATGATGATGAGATCCCGGAATTCCTTCCGAAGCTTTTCCATCGTATCCAAATATTCCCGGACACCATATTTCAGCACGGAAGGCCGAGTTAGCCGGAGGCCGCATCGGTATCGCCATTCCCGGTCACTGTAATCGGTGAAAACCAGGACCCGGAGCCCCTTCTCCATGGCCATCCCTGCAATCTCCCGGGGCGTCATGGGAGTGCCGCTGAAGCGGGAATGGGTATGGAGGCTACCCGGATTCCGCTGAAATCGGCCCTTTTCGGACCACATAAATGAGTCCTCCAAACGCCCCCAGGACGAGGGTCATGAAAAATTGCAACCATGAAAAGGCAATGGCTTCCGGAGATGCCGCCAGCCCCTGAAAAAAAAATAAAAACGCGCTTTCCCGCACACCGATGCCGTTGATGGAAAAAGGAAACAACAGCACCAGATAAACCAGGGGAACCACCAGGCAAAAATAAAGAAAGGGGATGGAAAGATTCAAGGAACGTCCGATGAAGTAATGATAGAGAATCACATTGATCTGCAAGAAAAAAGACAACCCGATGCTCCAGCGGAAAGAGGCGGTTTTGGATTTCAGTAAAAACCAGATTTCTCCTGTTCTTTCCGATTTTTCCGATACCTGGTTCAGGTGGAGGCGTGTCAAGATCGAAAGGAGCCTTTTCCACGCCCCCCGGGAAGACGCCACCCCGTAACCGAACCCCATTATCAGGAAAAGGCCGATAACGGGCCATGCAAGTCTTGCGGTGGGATAGAGTTCGCGAAAGCGGGGGGCAAAAAAATAAATGGAGCCCAGGGAAAGCATGGCGATGACCAGGAGGGCAAAGGCGCCCAAGGCCCGTTCAATGACGATGATGAGAATGGAAGTCCCCGGACGCCGGCTTTCCTTGCCGATGTCCCAAACACGAATGGCGTCCCCTCCAATGGTGGACGGGAGAAACAGATTGAAGAAGTTGGCGACAAACAAGGAAAAGAGAAGGGTTTTCATGGAGACCCGGATGTCCTGCGCCGTTAACAGGACCTGCCATCGCAGGGCGGTGATCACCCGCCCTAAAAGCAGTGTGAGAAGGGCTGCCGCCATCCAGAGAATATCGGCCTTTTCCAAGGTGCGTCCCACCTGCGCGATATCGATCCTCTGGATTCCGAAGAGATAAAAAATCAAGGCCATGCTGACGACGACCTTGAGAATGAGCATTTTTAGGCGGCGGCTCACGAATGCGGCGCCTCCCGCCGATCCCGAATTTTACGCGCGGGAACGCCGAAGACAACCGCATCGGCCGGGAGGTCCCTGTTGACGAGGGAACCGGCGCCCACGATGGTATTTTTCCCGATATGCACGCCGTCGAGGAGGATCACCCCTGCCCCTGTCCAAACCAGGTCTTCCACCACGATTCCACGGGAACTGCCGCCCCCCGAGGACGGCAGGGCATCGTCTTTTTCGATGTCGTAGGTCCATCCCGAAAAATGGTTGAAGGACCCGATTTCCACATGATCGCCGATCCTGACCCGCCCCTGGTTCCCGGATCCGATGTTGACATAGGTGGTGATGTTCACGTGGGACCCGATCTCGATGAATCCGTTCTTGCAGATCAAGGCGCTGTTCCGGCCGATGGTGACGAAATTCCCCATGGCGATACCGGAGGTTTCATCCCCTTTTGCATCCAAAACCACGTTGTCGTCCAAGATCACGTTGTCTCCAATGGAAATCTTGTGGGGATGCCGCAAGGTGATGTTTTTTCCGAAGATGACGTTTTTTCCGACGTTTTTGAACAGAGACGGATATAGTTGCTTCCTCAGATAAAACCCCACGGAACCGGCGAGATGCGACAGAAAAACCATCAGGATTTCGTAACGCAAAAACTGTGCAGCCCCTTTTTTACCGATATAAAGGTCTTTGTATTTTTGCACCGCGGACGTCTTTTCATTAAATATGTTTTGATGCAACCCAGGTCCTTTTTCCAATGCGCCCGGTTTAATTCCACGTTTTTCGCTCATGGTGCCCTCGCTCGGTTTTCAAATATATCCCCGTTCCCGGTACCAGTCTCCGGTTCTCCGAACCCCTTCCTCGGGATTCACCCGGGGCGAAAACCCCAGCATGGCCTTTGCCTTGGAAATATCGTAGGCCCGGTGACGGGAAAAAAACTCCAGGTTCCGCCGGGTGACAGGCGGCGCCATGCCCAGCAGGGAGCACCCTTTTTCGATGAAAAAAGCGCCGACAAGGGCCGGAAACAGCGGGACGCGAAAACGGGGAAGCCGTACGTGTAGATATTCCGCCACAATGTTTAAAAAATCCTTGAGCCGCAACGGGGATGCGCCGCCCAAGTAAAAAATTTCCCCTGAACCGGTCCGCATTTCGGCACAGCGCGCAAATCCGTCCATCAAGTCGCCGATGTAAACGGGGTGGAACAGCACATCTCCGGCGCCCACCATGTAAAATGTTTTCTTCTGAATTCTTCTGAAGATCTCCAGCATCCGGACATCCCAAGGGCCGTAGGTCCGGGTGGGGCGGACGATGGTCACGTGCATGGCCCCGGCGAATTGCAGGACTTCCGACTCGGCGGCGTACTTGGTGATGCCATAGATGTTGTCAGGGAAGCATGGGTCCGACTCCCGGGCTGGCGGACGCCGGATGGGACCGCTGACGCTGTCCGAACTGCAGTAGATGAACTGCCGGACCCCTGCCCTTTCGCAGGTTTCCAGGAGCGTGCGGGTCGCTTCCACGTTGACCCGGCGGTAATCCGCCCTGGAAGCCCCTTTTTGTGTCACCAGCCCCGCCAGGTGAAACACCACCCCGGCCCCGTCCACAGCCCTTTTGAGCGTCTCAGGATCCGTAATGTCCCCTGTCACATGCAAAACCTCGTTGCTGTCTTGCATGTCGTCGGGAAGGGGTCGGATATCGAGGGATCGGACCCGGCATTCCTGATGCCCAAGATATGCCACCAGGTTGCACCCGATGAATCCGGACCCGCCGGTGACCAGGACGACGGTTCCCGGGGGAATCATGGCGTCATATCCCCATGGTCCATTTTCTCAAAAGCGTTTTCACGGGGCCAAGGATCCGGACGAAATGTTCCCCCAGGTCCGAATAATAGATTCGGTAAAACAGGGCGCGGTGCGGTGCGGTTTCTTTGTAGACTTCATAGGCGAAGCGCTTGTAAAAATGCTTGATGGCTTTGCGCGGAAACTGGGGAAGGTTCAACACCGTATCCGTCTTGGGAATCAGGTCGCTTTCCATCCGGGCCCAGTCGATGAGCCCTTCGTTTTTGCAGCGCTCCCCCAGGGGGGTTCCCGGGTAGGGATCGAAGACGTTCAGGATGACGCTGTCGGGCTGGATGATCCGATTCAGGCGGATGGTCTCCATGAAGTCTTCCGGGGTTTCTTCCGGAAAACCGATCATATTAAAGGACTTCGTTTTCAGCCCGGCGGCTTTGAGCATTTGAAACGTTTCGATGATATGCTCATTGCTCATCTTCCGGTTAAGGATCTTTTGCCGGATCCGGGGACTCCCGGACTCGATCCCGATATTGACCCGCCGGCAGTTGGCCGACTTGAGCTGGGCGCACAGGGTCTCGTCCACGTATCCCACCCGGGTGTTGATGTCGAAGGGAAGGCCGATACGTTGTTTATATTTTTCACAGAATTCGGCCACAAAATCCTTGTTGAGGGTGAAAAGATCGTCGTTGACGTAAATGGCGTCGGCCCGGTAGTTGGACAAAACTTCTTCGACTTCCTTCAGGCAGTTGTCCACACTGCGGAACCGGACGTACTTCCCGCTCTGAACCCCCCGGAGGGCCTGGTTGCTGCAATAGGAGCAATTGAAAGGACATCCTCTGGAAAACATGAAAAGGGCGGTGTTGAAATCCGAATCGATGATGCTTTGGTACGGAAAGAGTTCCCGATCGGCAAACGGAAGGGAATCCAGGTCCTGAATGAAACGGTTGGAGGCATTTCGGTGAATTCTTCCGTCCTGGGGATCCCGCACCCAGAGATTGGGTATCCCCCGGATGTCTTCATTTCTTTCCAGGCGCCGAACAAGATCGATCATCGCCTTTTCCCCTTCTCCCCGGCAGATGGCGTCGAGCCGGGGGACGGCCTCAAAGGATTTCGGCTCCAGGGTGACATGGGGGCCCCCGCAGAGGGTGAACACCCTTTTTTCCAATGGAAGATCCTCTAAGATTTTTTTCACGTAGCGGAACTGGGCGCTGGTGGAAGAAAAGGCCAGCATGTCCGGCTGGAATGCGCGGACGGTTTCTTCAAGGGGCTGGATTTCGTATTTCGGATACATATAATGCAGCCGGGTTCGGTGCCCGTATTTTTTCAAAAGCGCCGAGAGGATGGCGATGCCGTAATGGAAGCTCTTGGCGCCGCCGCGCATGTTGATGTCCGTATAACAAAACAGAATTTTCATTTTTTCACCGCCTCTGCAAACAGAACATATCCCCGGGTAAAGGGAATGAGCCGGTCCAAAGAAGATATGATCTTCAATGTCGGAAAGATTTTTCGATAGACTTGAAACAATGTTTTGTTCCGATTCAAGTCACCTAGGGTCGTGGGTCGATAGGAGGCCTCCAAAAGTCCGGTTTCCCCGGTTTCCCTCGCCCGTTTCCGGGATTTCAGCGCGTAGAGGGCATTGAGAAAAAGCTCGATGGACTCGCTGAAAAACCGGCAGTAACTTTCCATGCGGCAGACCCGGAATCCCGCGGCCGCAAGTCTTTCCTCCGCATCCCGGCTCCCGTACCCCGGCCGGAAGTGATCGTATTGTTCCAGGGTGAGCCCGACTTTTTCCTTCAAACGGTTCAAGAAAAGATCGGGCTCGTGATGGGGGGTCAGCAGATAAAACCGGCCGTCGGGTTTCAGGACCCGGTGGGCTTCCTTGAAAAGCAGATGATCGTTTAGGACATGTTCGGGTCTGGAGACTAGAACCACATCAAAGGCCTGATCCGGAAAAAAGAGCGCTTCGGGATTCACCCAAACCGCGGCATCTTTCATCAGCTCGGCGGCCACGGTTTTCCAGTCATCGTTCAACGTTCCGGCGATCCAGCGCCCGCCCTTGCGGCGCCTCAAAAAGTCGGTGACCACCCCTTTTTCCGCGCCGATTTCGATGCAATCTTTCCCGGTACAATCAGGAAAAAGCCGTTCCAGTGTGTCAAGCTTCTGAAGTTTTTTCACGGACAACAGAGAAAGATCCGTTTGCCAGCTCATGGAATCATTCCTTTTTGTGCAATTTGGTTTTCCATTTTTTCATAAAAACCGCAAAGCTTCCGCTGGAAGGCCGGAAAACTGTAATGGCGCCGTACCTGATCAGCGGCGTTTCGGGCCAGGCGTTCACGCAGGTTTTCGTCTTCCATGAGGCGGAGAAGGCCCCTGCAGAGGGCATGCGGGTTCGGCTCCGCCAGGAGGGCGATCTCGTCGTTGAGCACCTGGGTATGGGTGGGCAGGCGCGTGGCCAGGACGGGTTTTCCGGAATCCAGATAGCTGTAGATTTTCATGGGGGTATTATTCCCCGCAATCCGCGGAGACACCAGGATATCCGCATGGAAAAAAAGGCTTTTTAGCCGGGATATGGGCTGCTGGCCCAAAAACAGAGTCTTATCCGCAAAACCCTTGTCCCGGCAGATCTTTTGATACCGCGCCACGTCCCGTTTCGTCCCCCCAACGATCACCAGTCGGGCATCCGGAAAGCCCGAGGAAGCGATGCGGAAAGCATTTATCAGCAAATCGATCCCCTGGTATTTTTCCAGGTTCCCGATATACATGATCACCGGTTTTCCAGTGATGGTCAAGGTCTCCGCCGCATCCTGCGGCATGCCGTTGAAGTCCAGAAGCGAAATGTCTTCCAGGCGTTGGATCACTTTTTCCGGAGCCACGCGTTTAACGCGATCTTCCAGCGCCCGGCAGACAGGAAGGACGCCGGCACTTTCGCGGATTAACCTCTTTTCCAAGAAACGGAACAGGGAAGAAAAAACCGACAGCCCGGGATACATTTCCACGAGTTGATCGGAAAGGCTCGAATCCATGTCATAGACAAACGGAATACCGAAACGTTTCTTTGCGTAAACACCGATGAAGGCGGCTTCTTCCACCGTATGAAGCAGGTCGTAAGGGCTTCTGTGAAGCAATAATGTTGTTTGATGAAGCAAAATAATATCGTAAATTCCCTTTTTCCATGAGAACCCGGGCTTTATCCGAGAAACCCCCGGTATCCGGGGTACGCGAAGGATCCGGCAGTTTGGAATCTTCGGATCTTCTCCTTCGGGCAGGGTCAAAAGCGTGAGATGATGTCCTGTCCCCGATAACACAGTAATCACGAGTTTTACGGCAATGGGTGTGCCCCGGTGCTGATAAAAGGGATGGGGAGCGATCAGGAGAATATTCATGACCGGGATTTCAACCTCGGCCCCGGCTATCCGGCGCATAGATTTTCGATCTGACATGGATGGCCCAGGAACCGAAGAACTTTTTTTTCTCCAGCACATCCACCAGTTTTGGATCCGTCAGGGCGATCTTTTCCTTTTCGTTGTAATGGGCAAGGACGATCCAATATTCCGGATGCTGTCGATAAATATCCGGCAGGGCTTTCCGGATATTTGCGGGCATGCGGGATTCCAGACCCATGAGGGTGATCCGGTCTGAAATCGAATCGAATTTTTTTGAAAAATCCCGATGATGATAGGCATAGTACTTGAACTGGGGCCGGGCCATGGCGTTATAAATCAGGACGATGGGCCCTTTCTTGGATTTCACCTTTTCATAAAAATAATTGAGGGAGGAACGGATCTCGGAACGGCCGAAGCTCTTTTTCTCCAGCTTTTCCATGTTGTAGGGGAACTGGGTCAGCAAAACAAGGACCAGGAGGCCGGCAAACAGCGGGCGCCGGGAACGGTCGATTCTCGACAGTAAAATGTCCAGGCCGCAGATGGCGGTAAGGATGATGTATCCGAACACAAACAAATTCGTGCGTGTAAATCCCCATGGCCACAGGCCGAGCCGGTTGAAAACAAGGAGAACAAGAATGGGCGAAAAAAAGAGAGCGAGCTTTTCATAAGATTTGTCGATAAAAAGCCAGGCGATGGCAAAGACATAAAGGGCTATGTAGAAAAACCCCATGACGGGGCGGACGTTCATGAGATCGATGGGCATCAGGATGTGGCTGATCATCTCGAAATAGTGCTGCACAGCCCACCGTGCATACCAGAAAAAGGTATCCTTCAGGTTGAAGGTGTCCCCGAAATTCGCCACCTGTGTGCCGATGGGCACGTATTTGATTTGATAGTAGGCGGCGGCGCCCAGACACAAAAAGAGAATGCCGGCGGAAATCAGAACGGCCTTGGCCGCTGCCGACTCCTTTTCTCTGATATGACGGATCAACAGCAAGACATAGATGCCGGGGAAAAGAAAAACAGTCGTTATTGAAACGAAGTAAGAGATCAAAAGAAAAAGGGAAAACAGGTAAATCTTGGCAGTCGAACGGGTGTCGCGAAATGCCAAATAGAGGCATATTACCGCCAGGTGCATGCAAAGCACCAGGGCATAGGGTTTGAGCTCCCGTGAATAGTCGATGAGGGTGGGATGGATGGAAACAACCAAAACAGCCCAGAAAACGATCCACTTTTCATTCGTCAACTCCCTGGCAATCCGGTACACCAGCCAAATGGAAAGCAGGGAGGGGAGCAATGAAATAAGCCGTAACGTACTTTCCGTGTTATAAATCTTTGCCAAAAGGTAGACCCCGATATTAAAAATGACGGGATCGATATTGTTGTTCCCTTTGATCATGGCGTTGAACAATCCCCCCGTGGAAAGGAGGTTGCTGGCCCGCCAGGCCTCGTCATACCAGAGGGAAAGGGGAGATACGAAAAAATCGTAAACCCGGAGATAAATGCCGATTCCCGCCACGGCCGCCAATAAAACGGGGTAACCGGAAATTCGGCCGTAACGGGTCATGAATTCCGGAGCGCGTAACATGAATCCACTTCCTGAATTTCCTCTTTTATGCGTTGTGGGGTCCAGCCGAGGAGTTCTCCCATGGCCCGGGCGGCAGCGACAAGAACCCTTTTCTGAGGGGGGCCGGCTGTTCCCAGGTTCGTTCGCCGAAACACCAAATCGGACAAACGACAGGCCATTTCCTCGTTCACCGCATGAAAAACCACCTCTGGGTCCACGCCTTCCTTTCCCGTTGTAAAGACGTCGGAAGGGGCGGGTATCGCTTTTCCGGAATCTTTTTTCTGCCCCGGGCCCTTTTTGATAACACCCTTGGCTTTCAGATGGCGCATCACTCTTTTGGCCAGCTGGGGGGCGGTGGTGTACTTGACGCTTTTGATACTGATGATTCCCTTCAGACCGTCGGTTTTCTCATGGTCGATGATCTCTGAATGCCCGTCGGGGATCGCCGAAGGGTGCGAGTCCCTGATTTTATGGGACGGCAGGAGTCCGCAATGAAAAAAAGATACATCGTCAAGATCCAGTTTTGCCGCAGGAAATGCGATGTTGACGATATCCAAGAATTCCCAGGCTTCGGATTCTTCGACTTTCAGTGTATCGGGTTTTTCATTGAACGCCTTATAAAGGGTTCCGATGAGTGTGTGGCCTTTCCAGGGCACCAGAAAGAGCATACGATTGTCATCGTTTCCGGTATTTTTTGATTTTGTTTTTTGGGGCATTTCCAACCCCACGGCACATTTTGAAACCAGTTTTTTTCGGATGACGAGGTTCATCCCTTTTACCCATCCCAGGGGTTTGAATTTTTTGGATTGCACCACCTCATTCATCCAGGGTCCCGATGCATTGATCACCGTCCCGGCTTTCAATTCCAGTTCCTGACCAGTCAAAATATCCACGCCTTTTACACCTGCGACCTGGTTTTGTCGGCGGATAAGATCCACGGCCTCGAAGTAGTTGGCGGCAACCGAACCCATTCCCACGGCTTTCAGAATATAGGTCAGCGGGATTCTTTCGGTATCCGCGGCCAGGGCGTCGTACCAAAGGGCGGCACCGCTCAATCCGTTCGGCCGGGCTTCCGGAAACAGCGCAAGGCATTCCTTTTTCGACAGGATCCGCCCCGGGGGAATGGCCTTTGTCTTTGGCAGGCCTTTATTCCTGTCACGGGAGAGAATATCATAAAGCCCCAGCGCCAGCCGCATCATTTCTTTGCTTTTGATGCCGAAACCATAGGTGGGAATGATACAGGGCAAGGGCTGGATAAAATCTCCGGCAAAGGCCATCATTTCCCGGCGGGCGCGGACGGATTCCCGGAGCCGAAAAAGATCCGCTTGCTGAAGGTAGCGGATACCGCCGTGGATGATCTTCAGGCTGTTGGCGGATGTGGCCCATGCAAAATCCTTTTTTTCGATAAGGGCGACAGCAAGGCCGCATCGTGCTGCTTCGTAAGCGACAGCGGCGCCGTGGATGCCCCCTCCGATCACCAGGATATCGAAAGTTTCGCCGGAAAGCCGTTTCAGATCACGCTTCATGGTTCAGGCGACGTCTCCGTAAATATTGCGAACGATTTCCAGCGCCGACTCCAGGTCTTCATCCAGCTCGATATGCCGAAATTCGGCGTTTCTCCCCACTCGATGCAGATTGGTAAAACGGGAAAAAAACGCATCGGCTTTGGTTCTTTCTTCTTCAAACCCTCTATCGTACACCGGGTATGCATAGGTTTCCTTGAGTACCAGGATTTCATCGATTTGCTCCTTCCGGACCAACCGGTATCGATGAAGGGCTCCCAAAACATCTTCCACGGGCGTTTGCGTGTCGGCGGTGACCTCGGCGCATAATACCGTGGAACCTTCCGGGCCTTCTCCCGGATGAAAATTCTTGAACTCCGCCATCCGGTTGATGACCACGTCACCGTCGCCGAAGTAGACCCAATGATACGGCATAACTCGGTTTTTAAGAATATGGAGGTACACCAGCTGGATTTTTCTGAATCGCAAGTTCAGCCTTTGTCCGAATAAGGCCGCCAGAACCGTGGCAGGAAGGGTCGAAAAGACCCGGTCGCATGCCACCCGTACGGCCTGGTCCCCTCTTTGGATATCCACGGATTCAATGCGATTGCCGTTCAGGGCAAGGCCCACCACCTTTGAGCCGAGTTGGATTTCACCCTTGACCTCTTTTTCCATGGTTTCGGCAATGGCGCCGTATCCCCCCGATTCCGGATAAAAAAAGGTCCGGAAAAAGGTCTTGGAGTTTCGCTTGAGAACATCGAAAAGCCCGGAGGCCCGTAGCTTTTCCTGCCCCCAGATCACCGAAATGCACTCCGGCGGAACACCGAACATCTTCTTGGTATACGGTTCGAAGAAAAAATCGTACAGTCCCCTGCCGTACCGGCTTAATGCAAGACTCTTGAAAGAAGAAGGATTCAACTTCGGCCTCGTAAGAAATCCTTTGACGAGTCCCATGGTGACCTTCGGAGGAAACCGGAGACAAAGTTCAATGGGATTGATGGGATCGAGAATCGTCTTGCCCGCCATTAAAATCCGGCTGTTCCGCCGGTGCTCTCTCAAAGGGAGCAAGCCTTTGAGGAGTTGCAGTATGGTTTCGTTGTGCGTATGAAGGCGGTGCGGTGCGATGTCGCAAGGAATCCCATGCCAATGGAAGGTCCTGGACAGTCCTCCGGTATGCGCTTCCGCTTCAATAATTGTGGGAGTCAATCCCCGCTTCGAAAGGAGCCAGGCAACGCTCAACCCGGATATGCCGGCGCCGAGGACAACCACTTTTTCCGCAGCCTTGGAATTTGTATTCACGACGATCCTTTGTTTTGGAAAAAAATTTAACTCGATTTTCCTTTACCAATTGTCAGGGCTAACTGGTTTTTCAGGCAGGAACCAAGACTTGCGGCCGTCCCGTAGTCGATTTTTTGTATGTGCTTTCGGAAAATAAGTTCCCGGATGTGGGCAAAGGGCTGAAAAGGATCCAGGGTCTCTCGGATCATAAACCCGAAGCCGCCCGGTTTTCGCACCTCGGAAGGGAGCGGAAGGGGGTCGCTTCCCCGCAAGACCGGAATTCCTTTTTTCATGGCGGTTTTCATGGGAAGCGGTAAGGGAAAACTCTTCGGCCTTCCTCCGTTTTCTCCCAGGAAAAACGTGCCCGGCAACGTCCGTGACAACAGTCGAGATAAAACACGCCCTCTGCGGCCCGCCCATTTTCCGAATCCCCAGGGAACGCCGGGGATGGCCCCGACGTCGTCGATGCGTTTGACCAGTTCCTCCAGGGGAAGATCCGGGGGAAATACGCCCCGGCATCCCAAGGCAAGGACCTCGAGCCCTTCCCGGGAAACCACCTGTTTCCCGGTAATGAGAAACAAAGGGGAGCCGGAATCGGATTCCGCCTTCACGGACGCTTCTTCCCGGGTCTGCACAAATCTCCAGTCTTTCCCGTGCCCTTCTTTCCGATTTCCCGGAAAATCCCGTGTACCGGGGGCATCCAGGAGAAAAAGGACGGCCTGCCAGGAGCTGTTACCGAAAGGTCCCGCCGCTTTCTCAAAATTCTGCTGGCTCCGGTGAAAAAAGAGATCCGTGGGAAAACAGGTGTAAAGGTGGGCATGGGTATCGATGAAAATCATGTCCGGGTGGAAGAAGAGGCTGCTTCCGGTCCGGGAAAGCGCCGAGAGCAGAATTTATGGATAACGGCGAAGGCATACCAGTAAAGGTATTTCGGAAGCCACCTGGCCAACCGGAACCGGGATTCGCCGGATGTCCGGTCCGTCCAGGTGGTGGGCACCTCCGTGATCCGGTATCCGTTCAGGTAAGCCTTGACGGCGATCTCCATCCCCAGTTCGAATCCACCGGTGCTTTCGATGCGGATGTCGTCCAGGAGCTTTTTCGAATACATTTTAAAACTGTTGGTGACATCATGGGTCGGAATCCCGATCAGGTAATGCAGGGAAACCCCGGCGATCCGGGACATGATTTTTTTCAATGGCGGCCCGCCGATCTGCCGGCCCCCTTTCATGTATCGGGATCCGCACACCAGGTCATACCCTTGGTACATCCGGTCCGCCATCTCGTCCACCCGACTCAGGTCGTCGGATAAATCCGCCATCATCACCAGCACGATCCCTTCCGAAACCGCGTCGAAACCGGTCTTGATCGCGTTGAGTACCCCCTTGCCGTATCGGTTCTTGACCAGCCGGAGCCCGGGGTTCTCCGCCATGTGCCGCCGGATCGCGGGGATCGTGTTGTCTTCGTCGAAATCGTAGACAATGTAAATCGTTGCCGGCGTGCTCACCTTCTCCCCGATCTCTCGAAGGGTCTTTTCCGATGTTCTCCCCTTCGTTGTAGACCGGGATGATGATATGGATCTTCTCTCCGGTCATATACCGCCGATCTCGATCTGCTCCTGAATCCAGGGGATAATCTCGTCCAGAGCGTCCTCCAGAGAGGTTTTCGCCTCGAAGCCTAAAATTTCTCTTGCCTTTGTGACGTCCGGCACCCTCTTTTGCACATCGTATTCAAACGGGGGGTCGCTCACATACGAAAGCGGTTTATCCTTGTGGATCTTTTTCCAGATGGCCTCTGCCAATTCCAGGACCGTGGTGGAAACCGACGTGGAGAGATTGAAATCCTCGTTCACCGCCTTTTCGCTTTCGATGCACATCCGGATGCCGGCGGCCAGGTCCCCGCCGTAGGTATAGTGCCGCACCTGGTTTCCGCTGCCCAGGATGTGCAGCGGATCCTGTCCCTTGAGCACCTTTTGCACCAGGTCCGGAACCACGTGGCTCATGGCCAGCTTCACGTTCCCGGACATGATTTCCTTGTCGCAAAGGGCCCGCTTTTCCCCGATGCCGATACAGTTGAAGGGTCGAATAATGGTATAGGGGAGTTCGTATTGTTCCCACGCCCCCTTGGCGAAGTATTCGCAGGCCAGTTTCTGAAACCCGTAGGTGGAAAGGGGAGGCGGGCACCGGAGTTGTTCCCCTTCGGGGGTGGGATACACCGACGCGCTTTCAAAGACCATGGAAGAGGACATGACATTGATTTTTTTGAGCCGCTTTTCCTTGAAGGCCCAAATGGCGGCGTCAAAGGTGGCGGCGGTGATCCGTTCGTTTTCCGCCAGAAGGTCGTATGCGTATTCATGGAATAACGAAATCCCGCCGATGACCGCAGCGCCGGCCACCACCTGATCGCAGTCGGCCATCAGGGTTTTCATGAGTTCCGTGTCCTTTGCATCCCCTTCCACGAACCGGTAGTGGGGGTGGCGGTCATAGCTTTTTTTCGATTTTCCGTATTTGGAGAAATTGTCGATCCCGACGACCTGGTGGCCGCGGGTGAGCAGTTCCTCCACCAGGTACCCGGCGATGAATCCGGCAGATCCCGTAACCAGGATGTTCATTTCAGAAAAGCCCTCCTTTTCCAAAGTAGTTCCAGACATCCACCACCGTCTGGTCGGT
>JAFDGC010000095.1 GCA_019309485.1 Deltaproteobacteria bacterium
AGGAGGGATCGGGGGCTTGGAAACGGCGGATGCCGCCGGGTGCCCGGCGCCGGTTTGTTTCGATTTTTCCAGTGCGTCAAAGATCTTGCCCATTGGTTCTCCCGTAATCCTTTTTTAAATGTCGATGAAACGGCGGATGAATGCCATGGTGGTGTCGAGCCCCTTCTGGGTGACCGCGTAGAAAAGGGCCACCAGGAAAAGCGAAAACGCCGTCGCACAGCAGCCGAAGAAGTTTTTCACGCGACGGACCAGGATCTCCCGGCGCTCCCGGATCACCGGCACCGTAACCATGACCGGAATCCCCAGGGCCGACTCGATCTGCTTGGGCATCTTGAAAGAGGTGTCGAAGTATTCCAGCAGGAAAATCAGGCCCGCGCCGATGCCCAGTCCGGCGGCGATGGTGGCCAGGAACAGGTAGCGCATGTTGGGGGAGATGGGCTTTTCCGGAATCCGGGCGGGGTCGAGGATCCGGAACTGTTCCCCTTTCTGCTTTTTTTCCATGTTGACGGCGATCTCGGCTTCCAGCTTGCGCTGCAAAAGGGAGTTGTAGGTGGCGTTCATGTTTTGGTAGTCCCGCTTGAGGGACATGAGTTCCTGCTCCCGCTTGGGGGTTTCTTCCACCCGGGTTTCATATTCCAGGATGGATTGTTTGAGCTTTTCGATTTCAAACTCCAAATTGGCGATTTCCTTTTGCAAGGCGTGGTACTGGACCGCGTAAACCCTTTGAAAATCAGGGAGCTTGCCGACTTGTTCCGGAGGCGGGATTGTCGGTCGGGCTTGGGTTTCGGCGGCTTCTTTCCGGTTTTCGGCGATCTCGGCCTCCAGTTGGGCGATCCGGCTTTTCAGCCGGATGACGTCCGGGTGCTGGTCCGTGTACTTGGTCTTCATCATTTCAAGATCGGCTTTCATGGTCTTCAGTTCATCGGCCCGGGTGGCTTCCCGGGCGACGGGGCTGCCGGGTTCCGCGGCCAAAAACTGCTTTCGGACGGCTTCGGCTTCGGACATCTGGCGTTCCACCATGGCCAGCTGATCCCGGGCCGATCGAAGGCTTTGCTGCCGGTTGGTAAGCTGGACCCGGAGGCCTTCCAGCATCCGCAGGTTGCTTTCGAGCTGCTCCGGGAGTGAGCCCATGTATTTCTGGCGGTAATCCTTGAGGGCGGCTTCCAGCTCGCTGAGCCGTCCGCGGATGTTGGTCAGCTCGTCTTCCAGGAAGTTGCTCGTGCCGATGGCGGAGGCTTCCCTGGACTTCAGGTTTTCGTCGATGAAAAAGGTGGCCAGCGCATTGGTGACCCGCATCACTTGGGGGGGGTTTTCCCCGGTGAAGCGGATGGAAAAGGCATCGGTGCGGTTGCCTCTTGCTTCTCTTTGTTTGCCGCCCAGGTTTAAAACATCCACGGTGATGCGTTTCCGCATGTCCGCCACCTTTTCTTCCATGAACATGTCTTTTGTCTGGGGGTCCGAGTACAGCTTGAATTCCTCGATGACCTTTTCCAGGTTGGTCCGGCTCATGATCTGCTGGGAGATGGTGCTGATCCGGCCTTCGATGCCGGTGGGGATCACGGACTGGACGTAGTCCTCGGGGACCCGCTGGGGCTCCACCAGGATGAGGGTGACGGCCTCGTAGATGCGGGGCAGCTTCACGGAAAGGACGATGCCGGTCGCCACCGCAAGACACAAGGGGATGAGGATCAGCCAGTACCGTTTCAGCAGGACGCCGATCAGGTATTCCGGGGTGAATTTCATGGCCTGGGGGTTTTCATGGATCATGATTGGACTCCGTAATCCCGGATTTTATTCAGGAGCGACTTGTAACTGATGTCGAGCATGGCGGCGGCTTTCTTGCGGTTCCAGTGGGTGTATTCCAGGACCGTTTCCATGAGCCGCTTTTCCACGCGAAAGACGAACTCGTTGCAGACCTGTTTGAGAGACAGGTTGTGGAGATCGGTGACATAGCTTTTGATCTCGGAAAAATCGGCCCAGGCGTCGATGTCGGCGACGGTGGAGTGGAGGAGCTGGAGACCGGAAAGGGGACCGTTCGCGCGGACCCCGTCCACCCGCCACTGCCGGTTGTCCTCGGAGAGGATGCGGTGCACCTGGGTTTCCAGTTCCCGGACGTTGCCGGGCCAGCGGTATTGTTCGAAGAGGCGTTTTCCTTCAGGGACGATGTCGATGTGGGAGACTTCCTTTTCCGAGCAGAACCGGTCGGCGAAAAAATCCATGAGAAGGGGGATGTCTTCCCGCCGGTCGGTGAGATTGGGAATGTCGATGGCGAAGACGTTGAGCCGGAAAAAAAGATCTTTTCGGAACCAGCCCTTTTGAACGAGCCGATCCAGGTCTCGGCTGGAAGAGGCCAGAATCCGGATGTTGACCTTCCGCTTGGTCCGGGAGCCGGGATTGGTGACGGCCCCTTCCTCCACGATGAGCAGCAGTTCGTTCTGGAGTGCCGGGGGGATCAGGCCGATCTCTTTGAGGAACAAGGTGCCCTGGTCCGCCTCGCCGAACGGGGTCGGACCCGGGGTGTTACCGTTTTTCGATGGCCGGGCCGGGGGGAAAAGGCCGGCGCGGTTCCAGCCGTCGTCCATGAGCGTGCAGTCGATTTTGACGAAAGGATTCTTCACCCGGGGGGAACGCAGGTGGATGGCCCGGGCGATGAGCTCCTTGCCGGTGCCGGGTTCCCCCCTCAGCAGGACCGCTTCGGTGGAGCGGCCGAGTTCGGAAATCAGCCGCTTGATCTTGAGCATGACGGGGCTGTTTCCCACTACCTGGGAGAAGCCCACCGGCGGGGTGTCCGGCTTTCTACGGGCCAAAAGATCATGGACCATGAGGCGGAGGATTTCGGGCCGGGAGTCGGGGAAGGCGACCAGAACATCTTCGAAGCCGTTGGCCACCAAGGCGTTCTCCGTGGCCGTGTCGTTGGAAATAACAAGGGCGGGAAGTCCCGGGGCAATGGTTTTGACGGCATGGATCATGCGTGAGGCGCTGGAAAGGGAAAGGGACTTGAGGATCACCAGGGCCGGGTCCAGTTCCTGCAGGTTGTCCAGGCAGATGGTTTGCCGGTCAAAGCAAAAGGAGGGATATCCCCAGCCGGACATCATCAGCCGGAGGTAATCCCGGCTGGGATCCGCGGAATCCAGGATCACGACTTTTGAATGGTTGTTTTCACTCATCTCGATGCGGTGTTGCTTTTCATGAAAAACAGTCTCCATGTTTCAGCAAGATATATGCCAGGGAAGCGGCAGGATGTGTAGATAGAAGTGGACATCAGGGAGGATGTGATGCATCCATTTGAAAATAAAGGGGATTACATTATTTTAAGAGACAAAGTGGAACTGTTTGTCCAAGCCCGGGAGAAACGAAACGGCCAGCAGGGTGTGAAATGAATTTCATACATATTGGGAAAAACTTTTCCCTATGGGCGCAGAAAATGGGAAAACGGTTTCTACAGGACAGGTGTCAGGTGTCAGGCGTCAGGCCTCAGGAGTCAGGGGTCAGATGTCAGATGTCAGATGTCAGGTGTCAGATGTCAGATGTCAGATGTCAGAGGCTGGGAGGCTTGGAGGCTTGGATGTAGGGTGGCATTTTATATGCCACCGGAAAATGACGGGCGGTTGCCGGTGGGGTGTAAAACCCCACCCTACGTGGGTTGATCGATATCAGGGGTCAGGGGAC
>JAFDGC010000038.1 GCA_019309485.1 Deltaproteobacteria bacterium
AAAGGACGAGGAGCATTCATGGAAACCGGTTTTCCGGAAAGATGCCTACCGCGCTTCAGTCTTCTCGATAAGACTCAGATTTTAAAGCTGCATGAATCGGCGTTGCGCATACTCGAAGAAGTGGGCGTCCGCGTCCTGGATTCCGAGGGTATGACGCTTTTACTGGATAACGGCGCGAAAATGATCGGAAAGGAAACCCTTTCCCTCCCCGCCCATATGGTGGGAGAGTCCATCGGGTCCGCACCCAAGAATCTGGTGATTTACAACCGCAACAAATCACCGGTCATGGAATTGGGCGGCAGGCGGATCCATTTCGGGACCGGAACCGATCTGCCGAAAACCATTGATCTTGAAACCCGGATCATCCGGGATACCCGGGAGGCGGACATTACCACCGCCGCCGTAATCAGCGACGCCCTCCCGCACATCGATTTCATCGGGTCCTACGGACTCCCCCGGGATGTGGCCCCCGGACTTCACTATATCCGCTGTTTTCACCTCGAAACCCTGCACACGAAAAAACCTGTTTTTTTCACC
This sequence comes from Deltaproteobacteria bacterium, assembly GCA_019309485.1. GTDB lineage: Bacteria > Desulfobacterota > Desulfobacteria > Desulfobacterales > UBA2156. The sequence continues at coordinate 538 of JAFDGC010000038.1, forward strand.
GCGGAATCCACGAAGGACCTGGAAGTTATCTATGAGATGGCAGGAACCATTGCCGGCGGAAAAGACCTATTGTCCCGTTATCCGTTTCTGATTCATTATTCGGAGCCGGTTTCCCCGCTTACCCACTCCGGTGAGGCGGTGAAAAAGCTATTGTTTTGTGCGAAAAACCGCATTCCCGTCACGTACACGCCCGCCCTTTTGGCCGGGAGTTCCGGCCCGGTGACCCTTGCAGGTGCCGTGGCCGTGGCCGTGGCCGAAGCTCTTTCGGGGTTGACCCTCCATCAACTGGCCGGTAAAGGGGCGCCCATCATTTCGGGAATCGCCGCCACGATCATGGACATGAAACGGGGCACGGTTTCCTACACGGCGCCGGAATTCCGGCTCACCCACTCCGCGTGCGCCGAACTCTTTCACCACTATGGACTCCCCGTGTGGGGCACGGCCGGATGCAGCGACGCCCAGTTTCCCGACCTTCAGGCCGGAGCCGAGTATGCGTTTACCCTTTTCAACGCGGCCCTGGACGGGGCCAACCTGATTCACGATTGTGGTTACATGGGGCAAGGATTCATCGGGTCTCCGGAGATGATCGTCTTTGCCGATGAAATGATCGGTTTTGTGAAACGTTACATGGAAGGGTTTTGCATCGATAGAGCCCACCTGGCCTTGGACGTCGTTCGTAACGTGGGTCCGGGAGGGCATTTTTTAGGGGAAAAACACACCCTGGATCATTTCCAGCACGAGCAATGGCAGCCCAATTTTTTCAACCGGCAGAATTTGGCCAACTGGATGGAGCAAGGAGAAAAGCGCATCGAAGCGCACCTGATCGAAAAAGCGAAGCATTTGCGGGAGCATCATCTCCCCGAACCGGTGGCCCAAGATGTTCGGGAAGAACTGGACCGCATCTGGAAAAACGCGCAGGAAAGGTAACGAAAAGACGTCATGGGAAATCTGGAAAATGTGTACGAAGCGGTTCTCAACGGCGGCGTGGATACCATTGTCCAAAAGGTTCACGAGGCCCTGGATGCCGGTACGCCGGCCCAGGAGATTTTAAACCAGGGGATGATCGCCGCCATGGACGAGGTGGGGCGGCGTTTCGGGGAAGGGGAATATTTTATACCCCAGGTCCTGTGGTCCGCAAAGGCCATGCAGGCGGGGATGGAGTTTCTTAAAGGCCGGCTGGCTCCCGGAGAACAGGTGGGATCCGGAAAGGTCGTCATCGGGACCGTACAAGGGGATATCCACGATATCGGTAAAAATCTAGTGGCCATGATGTTCGAAGGGGCGGGGTTCACGGTCTTTGACCTGGGCGTGGATGTCCCGCCCGAACGCTTCGTGGAAAAAGCAAAGGAAACGGATGCGGATGTCATCGCCCTTTCCGCCCTCCTGACTACCACCATGCCGGCCATGAAAAGCGTCATTGATCTGGTGAAGGCTTCCGGTATGGAAAAGGTGAAGGTGATCATCGGTGGGGCGCCGGTGGACGACGTGTTTCGAAAAGATATCGGTGCCGATGCATTCGGCATTGATGCGCCCGACGGGGTGAAGAAGGTGCGTACGCTTTTGTCCCCGCGGGTATAAAGGAACAAAGGGATCATGGATTTTCCGATTTTCGGTGTTATCGAAAAAACACCCGTCATTTTGGATGGCGCCATGGGAACGCGCCTCATGAACGCCGGGATTGCTCCCGGAGAAGCGCCGGAGCGGGTGAACATCGATCATCCGGAAGTTGTGGAAAACATCCACCGGGAGTATTTTAATGCCGGGGCCGATGTGGTGATCACAAATACCTTCGGTGCAAACGTCGTGAAGCTCAAATCCAAAGGTCTGGCGGATCAAGCCGGGGCCCACGGGACGGTTTCTGAAACCCCTGGGAGACCTGACGCGTGAGGAAATGGAAGCGGCTTTTAAGGATCAGGCCCGTGTCCTTGTGGAAGGGGGGGTGCATTTTCTCATCATCGAAACCATGTACGCCCTGGAAGAGGCCGTGGTGGTGGTGGCCCTGCACAGTGCAAAGGCGCAAGGATCCGTTCCGGTGGTGGCTTCCATGACATTCAATAAAGTGAAAGACGGATTCTTCACGATGATGGGAGAAAGCCTTGAAGAAGTCGTATCATCACTGGATCAAGCCGGGGCCGACGGACTCGGGGCCAACTGCACGCTGGGAACACAAGACATGATCCTTTTGGCGGAAAAGATGCGAAAATTGACATCCAAACCGATTTTAATCCAGCCCAACGCCGGGAAGCCGGTTCTGAAAGATGGAATTACCCGTTATGAACAGACACCGGAGGAGTTTGCCGCCGACGCAAAAGCCATACGGGCTGCCGGCGTGGATATGATCGGCGGATGCTGCGGCACGGATCCGAATTTCATCCGGGAATTGGCTCGGGTCCTGGAATAGAAGCGTTTGTTGACAGGTTTTCCCCACTGTTCTACAAGTGCCAAAAAGTCGATCCATCTGCAACGAAAACCTTAACCAAGGAGGGACGGCCATGAAGAGAGTATTCACACTGGGACTTTTCTTTTTGCTTTGCGGATTGATCGGGATTTCGACCGTATCTGCAAAGATGATCCGCATCGGGGAGCATCAGATCGTATCCCATCCTGCCCTGGACAACGATTCCAAGGGATTTAAGGTCGCCCTGGAAGAAGAGGGATTCATCGAGGGGAAAAACGTGGTTTTTGACCGCCAGAATGCCCAGGGAGAACAACCCAACTGCGCCATCATCGCCCAGAAATTCGAAGATGACAGGGTGGATCTCATTCACGCCATCTCCACCCCCAATGCCCAGGCCTCGGCCAAGATCAGCAAAACGATTCCCATCGTTTTTTCCTCGGTAACGGATCCGGTCAAGACCGGAATCGTCCCCAAAATGGGAAAGACCGGTACGAATATCACCGGGGTAAGTGATCGCTGGCCCATCGCCCTTCAATGCCGGATGTACCAGGATCTGGTACCCCACGCCAAACGATGGGGGACCATTTACAATCCCGGAGACGTCAATGTGACGTTTCACATCAAGGAAATGAAGGAAGCCGTCACTCAAATGGGGGGAGAATTGGTCGAAGCCCACATTTCCGGGAGCGCAGAAGTGATGCAGGCCGCCCAGAGCCTGGTGGGACGGGTGGATGCCATCCACATCACCTCGGACAACACGGCGGTTTCCGCCTTTGAGTCCATCGTCAAGGTGTGCAACGGCAACGACATCCCGCTTTTTGTGGGGGACCGGGATAGTGTGCCCCGGGGCGCCATCGCCGCCTACGGCCTCGATTACTTCAGGGTGGGGTATACGGCTGGGAAAAAGGCCGCCCGCATCCTCAAGGGAGAAAATCCGGGGAACGTCCCCGCCGGTCTTGCGGAAGGATACAGCCTGTGGGTCAGTCTTGAAAACGCCAAGAACCAGGGACTCCAATTGCCGGTCACGTTGATCGAAAAGGCCGCGGACAAGCTGTGGGATGAAAAGGGAAAAGTCGTCAAGGGGAAATAGAGGGCGATCGGTTCGAGGGGGAGGAACCGCCTCCCCCTTTATTTTTGATGGAATCGTAAAACTTAAAAAATTCCTTTTTCTAACCTTTTTACGAAGCCATCATTACTGTTTAAAGACGGGAATCTTCCATGCTGGACGGATTGTTGCGGACGCTCCCCATCTCCCTGGAGCAGGGATTTGCCTATGGTATCGTGGCCCTGGGCATCGTCATCAGTTTCCGGATTCTTGCCTTTCCCGATCTCACCGTTGACGGAAGTTTCGCCTTGGGGGGCGCCGTCGTTGCGCGCTTGATCATGGAGGGTGTTTCCCCCGTCTACGGGATTTTTCTTGCCACCGTTGCCGGATTCCTCGCCGGATGCTGCACCGGGCTGCTCAATACCCGTCTGAAAATCAACAGCCTTTTGGCGGGCATCCTCATGATGACGGTCTTATACAGCGTCAACTTGAGGATCATGGGACGATCCAACATCCAGCTACTTACGGTGGATACCTTCATCACGCCTCTGGAAAACCTGGATATCAACCGATTTGTCCCCATCATCGCTTTTTTCGCCGCTGTGGCCTTTGGGATTAAAATCTTAACCGATCTGTTTTTTAAAACCCAAATCGGATTCGCCATGCGGGCCACCGGGGATAACGAACAGATGATCCGCACCCTCGGCGTCAACACCGACAGCATGACCGTTTTGGGTTTGGGCATGTCCAATGCCTTCGTGGCTCTGTCCGGCGCCATGGTTGCCCAGGATCAGGGCTTTGCGGATATCGGGATGGGGATCGGGATGATCGTCGCCGGGCTCGCCTCCATCATCATCGGGGAGACGTTGATCGGAAAACAAACGGTGGCACGAAAGACCCTGGCGGCCCTGGCGGGTTCCGTGGCTTACAAATGGATCATTGCCGTTGGGCTCCGCTTGGGGCTGGCTCCCACCGATCTGAAATTGGCGACAGGGGTGATGGTGATTCTCGCCCTGGGAATCCCGGCTTTGAAAAAAGAAAAGGAAGAAAAGCTCCATCTCAGGGGTGTATGATTTTTTCGGAATACCTTTTTGCGAATCTGCCGATCTTGCGTGATTGATATAATGGTCCGACTCGAACACATTAAAAAGGTTTTCAATAAAAATACCGTCAATGAAAAAATCGCCATCGACGGGATAAACCTGGATATTCCCGAGGGACAGTTTGTCACCGTCATCGGCAGTAACGGGGCGGGAAAGACCACGTTGCTGAACTTGGTCGCCGGGACGTACGGCCCGGATGAGGGGGATATCCTCCTGGACGGGGAGTGCGTGACCCACCTCCCGGAACATCAGCGGGCACGATATTACGGGCGGATATTCCAAAATCCCCTCATGGGAACCGCCGCGTCCATGAGCATCGAAGAAAACCTGGCCATGGCGGACCTTCGAGGAAAACCCCGGGGGTTGAAATGGGGCGTCAACAAATCCAGAAGGGGTTTTTACCGGGAGAGTCTGAAACTTTTGGATTTGGGCCTCGAAAACCGGATGAAGCAAAACGTGAGTCTCCTTTCGGGCGGCCAACGCCAATCCCTGACCCTTTTGATGGCAACGCTCTCCGTTCCCAAGCTTCTGCTTTTGGACGAACATACCGCCGCCCTGGATCCAAAGACCGCCCAGAAGGTCATACAGCTCACCGATCAACTCGTAAAAGAATATCGATTGACGACGATCATGGTGACCCACAACATGCAGCAGGCCATCCAGTACGGCGACCGGATGATCATGCTCCATGAGGGAAAAATTTGTTATGACGTCCAGGGGGAGGAAAAACAGGCCCTCACCGTGGCGGAAGTCGTCGATCGGTTCGGTGCCACGCTGACGGATGAAGCCCTGCTCTGCCAGGCGCCCACAACAGGGGGAACCGGATGCTGAACGAGCGCTGGATATTTTCCGATGACAAGTTCATTGTCTGGGAAGCGGCCACCGTCCATGTGGCTTCCCACAGTTTTGCCCGGGGATCGGCCATATTTGAAGTGTTGAGCCTCCATGAAACAGCAACGGGTCCGGTGATCTTCAGGCTGGACGAACATGTCCGGCGTTTTTTTCGAAGCGCGCACCTCCTCGGAATGGAACTGGGGATCACGCCTGAGGCCCTCATGGAACAGATCAAAGAGACTGTACGGAAAAACAAGATCCAAAAAGGGGTCATCAAGGTGGTTGGCTACCATCCGGAAATTGCCTTGGACATTTTGCCTCCGGCCCGGCCCTTGTCTCTTGTCATTTTCGCCGTCGACCCGGAAAAGGATTTGCCGCATTTTTCCGGGGATCCGTCCCGGGAAGCCGCGGCTTGCATTCCCGCGTGGCGCAAGCTCGACCCCCGGACCGTTCCTGTGGAAGCCAAGGCCTCCGCCAACTATTTGAACGGCATGGTGGCGCGGCTGGAAGCCCGGAAAAAGGGGTTTGATTACGCGATCATGCTGGATACGCAAGGGTTTGTGGCGGAAGGGGGGACGGAATCCATCTTCATCGTCAAAGACGGCATTCTGATGACGCCGGTCGCCGGAACCGTTCTGCAGAGTATTACCCGAAAATCCCTGTTGGAACTGGCGATGAAAAAAGGAATCGCGTCAAAGGAACTGCGCATACCGCCGGAACAGCTCCTGGGGGCCGATGAGGCGTTTCTCTCCTGTACGCCTTTTAAAGTGCTTCCCCTGGTGCGCATCGAAGACCGGTCCCTTCCGGGCGCATCCGGACCCGTTACGCAAAGACTTGCCGGGTTGATGGAGGACGCCATCGACGGCAAAGAGACGGCGTTTTCCGAGTGGCGTTTTCCGGTGGACTGAAACCAATGGGCATCCTTGTTGTTTTGAAGCTCCCAGCAGCCCCGCGAAGCACTGCCGTCAGGCAGAACCTGCGGGGAATGCACTCGCTGTTGCGGTTCAAAGAATTCGATCGTTAAGGAGAGTGAAGATGAAAATCATGGTGGGTATGGATGAATCGGAAGTGGCCGCAAAGGTGTTGGATTTGGCCATTCGGCACGCAAAAGCGTTTGAGGGAAGCCTGGAGCTTGTCATATCCATGGAAAAAGGAGACGAAAGCGAACAGGAAGAGATCCGCGCCGCCGAAAAATTTCTGGAAGCCCAAAAAAAAAGGGGGGAAGCCGAAGGCCTCCCATGCAACACCCATCTTTTGATCCGGGGCCTCACCCCGGGCGAAGACCTGGTTCAATTTGCAAAGGAAAACAACGCCGAAGAGATCATTATCGGCGTGCGCCGCAAATCAAAAGTGGGAAAGCTCATGTTCGGGTCCACGGCCCAACACGTGATTTTAAAGGCCCACTGTCCCGTGGTGACCATCAAGTAGTGAAGGCCTGTCCGGCTGCTCAACGAAGTTTCCAGCGGGGCTGACGCTTCTCGAAGAACGCCGCCACGCCTTCCTTGGCGTCTTCCGTGGAACACAGCCGCGCGAAGGCTTCGTTCATATGGTCGAAGGCCTTGTGGTACTCCATGTCTTCGGCGGTGTAAAAGGCCTGTTTGGCAATCTGGAGGGCGATGGGGCTTTTTCCGGCCAACGTTTTTGCCCAAGTCCGCGTCTCCTGATCCAGTTCGGACGACGGAAATACCCGGTTGATCAGCCCCATGTCCAGGGCGACCCGTGCCGGGATCAACTCGCCGAAAAAAAGCATCTCAAGAGCCCGCTTCCTTCCCACGGAGCGACTCACCGGGAGAACCGGTCCCACACAGTTGAGTCCTACATTGATGGCGGTCAGTCCGATCCGGGCGTTTTCCTCCGCCGTGGCCAGGTCCGCCGCCGCCACAAGCCCCGCACCGTTGGCCGCCGCCACCCCGTGCACCTGGGCGATGACCGGTTTTTTCAGCCGGCTCATGGTTAAAAGCGGGGTTTCCATCCGCTCCACCCATTCCCGGTATTCGAGGGTGGATTTCCCCGACAGCTCTTTGACGTCGATGCCTGCACAAAACACCTTCCCGGCCCCTTTGAGGATCATGACGCGGACATCCGCATCCGCATCCAAATCTTGAAGGGCCGCGGTCAATTCCAGTGCCATTGGGGTGTTGAAGGTATTGAGATGCTCCGGACGGTTCAGGGTGATTTCCGCCACATGGTCTTCTCCTTTGGAAACAATGAGATGGCGATGACTCATGGCAGCCTCCGTTTGGTGGAGCCCCCCGCCTTGAAGGGCGGGGCTCCATGTTAAGGTAAGTACCTATTTTGAGATCGCTTTCCTCAACCCCGCTTAAAAGGCAGGGCTTGCGGGAAGCGTTCCGGTCAATTAGTCAAAGAATGGATGGGGGCCGGGATGAGCCCGCCGCGTTGGATGAACCGGTTGGGGATCCGGGCATGGTTGACGGGAATGATGACCGCCTCACCCAGAAGCCCCCCGAACCGGGCCCGATCCCCAGCGTTTTTCCCGGGTACCGGAATCAACCGCGCCGCAGTGGTCTTTTTGTTGATGACGCCGATGGCCATTTCGTCTGCAATGATGGCGGCAAGAGTCTCCGCGGGCGTATCCCCGGGAATGGCCACCATGTCCAGCCCCACCGAGCAAACACTGGTCATGGCTTCGAGTTTTTCGATGTTCAGGAAGCCGGCCGCCGCCGCATCTGCGATGTTGAGGTCTTCGCTGACCGGGATAAAGGCGCCGCTCAATCCCCCCACCTTGGAACTGGCAAAAGCCCCCCCTTTTTTCACGGCATCGGTCAAAAGGGCCAGGGCGGCCGTGGTCCCCGGGACTCCGATGGCGGCCAGCCCCAGGCTTTCAAAGATTTCGCCCACGCTGTCCCCCACGTTGGGCGTGGGCGCCAGGGAAACATCCACCACCCCGAAGGGGATTCCCAGTGCGGCCGCCACTTCCCGGCCGATCAGCTCCCCCACCCGGGTGACCTTGTAGGCGGTTTTTTTGATCAGATCCGAAAGTTGCCCCAGGTTCAGATCCGGATTCGATGCCAGGGCGCGATCCACTGCTTTTTTGACGACCCCAGGTCCGCTCACACCCACGTTGATGACCGCTTCGGCCTCCCCGACCCCCAAATAGGCGCCGGCCATGAAGGGGATATCTTCCGGGATGTTGGCAAAGACGCACAGCTTGGCACACCCGATTCCGTCCCGGTCAGCCGTATGTTGTGCAGCCATTTGGATCACGCTCCCCATCATCAGCACGGCGTCCATATTGATCCCGGCCCGTGTGGACGCCACGTTCACGGAGGCGCAGACCCGTTCGGTTTCGGCGAGCGCCTCCGGGATCGCCCGGATGAGGCTGTAGTCCCCGGCAGCAAACCCTTTTTCCACCAGGGCGCTGAAACCCCCGATGAAGTCCACCCCCACTTCCACGGCCGCCGCATCCAGGGTTTTTGCCACTTCCACCAGTTCCGGGTCGGAAAAGGGAGCCCCCACGGCGGCAATGGGGCTGACGGCGATGCGCTTATTGACCACCGGGATTCCGTATTTGTCTCCGATGGCGTTGCACACGTCCACCAGGTTTTTTGCATGACTCAGGATTTTTTGACGGATATTCGCGGTCAGGCGTTTCAAATCGTGGGAGACGCAACTGAGCAGGTTGACGCCCAGGGTCACCGTGCGCACATCCAGATGTTCGTTTTTCAACATCTCCAGCGTGGAAAGGATCTCGCGATCGGAAAGCATGACGTTCCTTTTCTAAATCCGGTTGATGGCTTCAAAGATGTTTCGGTGCTGGATACTGAGGGTAAGGTCCAGCTCCGACGCGCGTGTCCTCAAATCCTTGTTAAAGGCTTGCCAATCCGTGGTGTCGGGGATATCCACTTCGTAGATCATGATATTGTCGCCGGGGGCGTCGCCTCCCTTGAAAACGGCCTGGAGATTGGTGACATTGATGCCGTGCCGTGCCATGACATCCGTTATCCCGGCCACGAGGCCCTTCCGATCCGGCCCCTGGGTGGTGATGATGAAGGGCTGGTGCTTCACGTTATGGAAACACGGGGGTTCGGGGGTGAAGGGCATGAGGTGGACCTGCAGACGCATGGCGGCCATTTCTGCTTCAAGTGCCCGTTGAATCGTCTCCAATCCGGATGCCAAAGGGATGGAAGCGATGAAGGTGCCGGCAAACTGGGATTGCAGGATCGTTTGGTTCACGTTTTCAATGTTGCCGTCGTGTTCGAAAAGAATCCGGGTGATGGCGGCGATGATGCCCGGCCGGTCGTAACCCAACACGGAAATAATCAGTTTTTGCATGACGATGCCCGAAAAATTTGGATTTGAAAAAGGAATGCTTCAGGGTCGACGAAGACGGAATCGAAAGATGACACGGTATACTTCATCGTCTGAAAAGAATTTGGCTTTCAGGCTCTTTTTCAGGTTGCTTTTTTGAATCCAGCGGATCTGCGGGACACACGCCGACGGTGTCGTCTTGGACAAGGTCAGCGATGGAAATGGCATCCAGCTTTTCATACAAGGCGTCGGATGCTTCCTTCCATGCTTTGCGTGCCGGACAACCGTCCGAAAAATTGCAGCTTTCCGGATAGGGGAGGCAGTCCAACAAATCGCTTTTTCCCTCCAGGATGCGAACCACTTGTCCCAGTGTAATTTCTTGGGGCCTTTTGGCAAGGGTATGTCCGCCTTTGGGGCCCCGAATGCTTTTCACAAGGCCCGCTTTCTTCAAAGGCCGGATGAGCTGTTCGAGATATTTTACGGTGATCTTTTGTTCTTCGGAGATCTTCCCCACCTTTACCGGCCCGCCGTCCGAGTGCCGGGCGAGTTCCGCCAGGATACGGACGCCGTATCGGCTTCGAGTCGACAGTTTCATGATCTTAGCCTTCCTGTACGATGAATACGGTTTGCGAACCTAAAGTTCAAAAAGATCTTATTTCCCTTCACGCCGTCCTTTTCAAGGGAGATCACGACGAATTTCATTCACCGGGATTTTTGTTTTGATACTCGGTGACGGCGGCGTCAACCATTTTCGTCATATAGGATAGCATGGCCTTGAGGTCTTCGGATGAGATGCGTTGCACTTCCGCTGCCAGGGGTTCCAATGTCTCTTCATCGATATCGGTGATCTTGTTGACCAGAAACGTTTCCACCTCACCGTCATCCCGGATCTTCCCGCACCCGCAAAGGGTGCCCATATAGGTTTCTCCGACCATAATCGGAACGCAGGCTTTCACCAGGCCGGCATCACACTCTTCGATGACCGGCGACCGGGTCTGTTGGGCCTGGGACGCCACGTTCATATGGGCAACCGCACAGATGAAGCTTTGTCCCTTGTCATTATTTTTAATCACCGGACAAAGCGGGTTTGCCCATTCCCGGTATCCCGTAATACGATACCCCTTGGTGTCGAATACCGAGGCATCCAGTCCGGACCGCCGGTAAATCTCCTTTTCGATTTCGACCCACTTTTCCAAAGGCAACAGGTCCGTCAACTCCATGGATCTTCCTCTTTTTTTCACCCTCACCACTATCGAGGGGGGAAAGCGTTTGGTTTTACGATGCCGACAAGAATGAAACCATACCAAAAAATTTGGGTTTCGAAAAGGGGGGAATATTTAGGGTGCAAATACGGGCAGCTTGTTGGAGCGAAGCGGAAATCCCGTCTTAAATCCGGGCAGCTTCAAATTTGGGCCGCTTAAGGAAATCGACCGTTTCAGGGTTTTTTACTCCACACGAGAGGCGGCGTCCATCTCTTGGGACATCAAGGAATTTTCGGGCGATGGCGACGTCTTGATGACATTGAGTTCCTTGATGCGGTTTCCGGTCATCTTTTTGACGACAATGCGATAATCTCTGAAGTGGATTTCATCTTTTTCCTTGGGGATCCGTCCGGTCAAATCCAGGATGAAGCCTGAGAAGGTGTCGTATTCGTTGGAATCCGGAATTTTCATGCCGATGGTGTCGTTGACCTCTTCGATATCGGTCTTTCCCAGGACGATCCACTCGCTTTCATTTACCAGGAGGATGTGGGGATCTTCCTTGTCCGTTTCATCGCTGATTTCCCCCACCAGTTCCTCGAGGGCGTCTTCCAGGGTCACCAGCCCCGACACGCCGCCATGCTCGTCCACGACGATGGCCATGTGATCTTTCCGTTTCCGAAACTGGTGCAGGAGATGGTCCAGCTTTTTGTTTTCCGGGACGAAATAGGGGGGGCGCATGATCTTACGGATATCCACCGTCCCGTCACATCGGGTCTGGTACAGGAACAGATCCTTGATATTGAGGATGCCCACCACCTGGTCGATGGCGCCTTCGATGACGGGTATCCGTGTATATCCCGACCGGAGGATCCTTTCCAGGTCCGGGGGTTCTCCCGCCTCGACGACGAACATATCGGCCCGGGGCGTCATGATTTCCGATGCCTTGGTGTCGTCGAGTTCAAAGATGTTGTGTATCATTTCCCTTTCCTGTTCCTTGATCCGCCCCTCCTCTTCCACGGCTTCCACGAAGGTGATGAGCTCTTCTTCCGACAGCCCCGGGGATTTGGTGATTTTTCCGGTGATTCTGGGGATGAAATTCAAAACAATCAGAACGGGGAAAAAAAGAATCGAAAGCCAGTAAATGGGGTAAATGGCGAGTCGTGCGATGAGGACATTGTTTCGGGTGGCGACGGACTTGGGAATCACCTCGCCGAAAATCAGAATCAAAAGGGTCATGACGCCGGTGGACATGCTTACGGCGTAACTGGAAAAAAGGTCCATGGTCACGGCGGTGGCCAGAGCGGCGGCGGAGATGTTGACCAGGTTGTTTCCCACCAGGATAGTGCTCAAGAGTTTGTGGGGGTTTTCCTTCATTTTCCGGACCAGGTCAAAGGGACGCCCCTCCTTTTTGGCCAAGTACCGCGCGCGAGTGCGGCTGATGGAAAACAAGGCGGTTTCGGCGGAGGAGAAAAAACCGGAAAGGACGATTAGCACAGCCAGAAGGGTGAATTCAAAGATCATCGTTTTCCCGTTGTCAAAGGACAAGAGCGCATCCTGCCGTCATGGATAATAAGAAATTCGGATTTTCCATCCGGTTTTGAAAAACGGGTCCCCTTGTTTTCAAAGCGGCGCCGAATGACCGGCGAGCCGCAGAAGCGGTGTGTCGCAAAGCGGTATGAAAAAGAAAACCGGAGAGGATCGAAAAGGTGACTGAGGGGGTCGTCCACCAGAGTGTGCCTCATTCAGGGCCTTTTTCCAAACCCGGCAACGGATCGTCCACCATGCCGCGGCCATCGCCGCATGAAGATCCCCGTCCCCCGGGCATCCGGAAAAAGGATTTGTGGTGTTGAAAAGTGTGTTCTTGCATCCCTTAATACTCTATTATAACAAATACACGACATGTTCAAGTATATAACGACAAACCGGAATTTCAAGCCGTTTCCATGGGATCCAAGCTCAGTTCCATCATTGACGACTATGTCCGTGCGCTGAAATCTTCCCCCCTTTTGGCGGGACAGGTGCTGTACCACAGGGTGTTTCCCCCTGTGGCGCCGGCGTGGTACCGGTCCCGAAAGACATGGCCGGAACCGGTTCAAAAGGCCTTGAACGAAATCGGCATCCATCGCCTCTATGCCCATCAGGCACGGGCCATGGATGCGCTTCGCGCGAACCGGTCCGTTGTGGTCGCGACACCCACCGCCAGCGGGAAAACCCTCATCTATACTCTCCCGGTCCTGGAAAAATTTTTTCACAACACGGATATCCGCGCCCTCTACCTGTTTCCCCTCAAGGCCTTGGCCCAGGATCAACTGCGTGTTTTTCAGGAGATAACGGGCGCCATGGAAGGGATCCTCCCCGCGGCCGCCATTTACGATGGGGACACCACGGCATGGCGGCGGAAAAAGATCCGGGAACATCCCCCCAACATCCTGTTGACGAATCCGGAGATGCTGCATCTTTCGCTGCTTCCCCATCATACCAAATGGGCCGGATTTTTAAAACGCCTTCAAATGGTGGTGGTGGACGAAGTTCACACCTATCGGGGGATCATGGGGTCTCATATGGCCCAGGTTTTCCGGCGGTTCAACCGGGTCTGCGCCCGCTACGGCGCCCATCCGGCCTATCTGTTCAGTTCCGCCACGATTTCCAACCCCTCTCAACTTTCCGAACAGCTCACGGGGATTCAGGCGGATCCGGTCACGGAAAGCGGCGCGGGCCGGGGGAAGCGGCATTTGTTGTTTATCAATCCCACCGAAAGCGCCGCCCGAATGGCCATTGTCCTTCTCAAGGCCGCCCTGGCCCGGAACCTGAGGACCATCGTTTATACCCAGTCCCGGAAGCTCACCGAGCTTATCGCCCTTTGGGCGGCAACCCAGGCAGGACCCTATTCGGAGAAGATCAGCGCCTACCGGGCCGGGTTTTTACCCGAAGAGCGCCGGGAAGTCGAACATCGCCTTTCCACCGGAGACCTTTTGGCGGTCATTTCCACCAGTGCCCTGGAGCTGGGGATCGATATCGGGGATCTGGACCTGTGTATCCTGGTTGGGTATCCGGGATCCATCATCGCCACATGGCAGCGGGGAGGAAGGGTGGGCCGATCCGGACAGGACAGCGCCATGATTCTGATCGCCGGGGAAGACGCCCTGGACCAGTATTTCATGAGGAACCCCGAAGATTTCGTCAACCGGAAACCCGAGGCCGCGGTCATCAATCCGCATAATCCCACCATCTTATCGAAGCACCTGGTCTGCGCCGCGGCCGAGATGCCCCTGACAATGGAAGAACCGTTTTTATCCGAAAAGCCGGTGTACGACGCGGTGTCTAGGCTGGAAGCATCCGGGGAGCTGCTCCGCAGCGCCGATGGAAACGTCCTTTATTCGAAACGGCGCTCCCCACACCGGGACGTGGACCTGAGGGGTGCGGGGGACCGGTTCATCATTTCCGGAGAAAACGGCACCGTCATCGGAGAGGTGGACGGATTCCGGGCCTTCAAGGAGACCCATCCCGGGGCGGTCTATCTCCACCGGGGGAAACCGTTTCTGGTCCGGCGGTTGGACCTTTCCACCCGCACGGTGCACGCCGTTTCCGCAAAAGTCGATTATTACACCCGCGTCAGGGGGCATAAAGACACGGAGATCCTGGAAATCCATGAAGAAAAACCGGCCTGGCAAACCCGGGTATACCGCGGGCGCCTGAAGGTGACGGATCAGGTGACGGGCTATGAAAAACGGCGCATCACCGGCGGGAAACGGCTCGGAATCGTACCTCTGGATCTGCCCCCTCTGGTCTTCGAAACCGAAGGGTTATGGTATCGAATCCCTCCGGAATTCCAGGCCAAGACCGAACAGGCCTTTTTGCATTTCATGGGTGGAATCCACGCCATGGAGCACGCCGGTATCGGCATCTTCCCCTTGCTGGTCATGACGGATCGAAACGACCTGGGAGGCATTGCCATGCCCTATCAGTTTCAGGTGAAGGGCCCGGCGATCTTCATCTATGACGGGATTCCGGGGGGCGCCGGCCTGACTCGCCAGGCCTTCCAGCAAGCCGAGGAACTCCTGGCCCTCACCCAACGGGCCGTGGCCACCTGCCCGTGCGAGACGGGGTGCCCGTCCTGTGTCCATTCCCCCAAATGCGGATCCGGAAACCGCCCCATCGACAAGGCAAGCGCCCTTTTCATCCTCCAGGCTCTCCGGTCCCGGGATGTCGCGGTACTGGAAAGAAAAAAAACGGCCCGAATTCCAAGAGAGCGCCATCACAGGAGGGACCTGTTGCCGCCACAGGACTCTGTCGTGCATTACGGAATCCTTGACCTGGAGACCCAGCGCTCCGCGGAAGAGGTGGGGGGATGGCACCGGAGTGATCTCATGCGGATCAGCTGCGCCGTCCTTTACGATTCCAAGGCCGACGATTATGTTGAGTACCTGGAAAAAGACATTCCCGCCCTTATCGAAAGACTGAAATGCCTGGATCTGGTGGTGGGCTTCAATATCAAGCGTTTCGATTACGGGGTGTTGCGGGGATATTCGGATTTTGCCTTCGAAACACTTCCCACCCTGGATATTCTGGAAGAAATTCACCACCGCCTGGGGTACCGCTTATCCCTGAATCATCTTGCCGGGGTTACTCTTGGAAAAGAGAAAAGCGGAGACGGCTTACAGGCCCTGGCATGGTGGAGGGACGGACTTATTCAAGAGATCCTGGACTACTGCCGCCGGGACGTGGAAATCACCCGGGATCTGCTGCATTTCGGGATTAAAAACGGATTTTTACTGTTCAAAAACAAGCAGGGCCAACGCGTGCGCATCCCGGTGGGGTGGGCCTTCCTGGGGCGGCCCCATCGAGGTTAAGCCAATTCTTCGGGAATTTTCTCCCGGGATAAAAACTTGACCACCTGCTGATGGATGCAGGAGTAAATCTCCAGGTCCTCGCCGAAGATATCGACGATATCCTTGTGGTGGATCAGGTGTTCGATGACAAACGCCGTCAAATAAAGACTCACCACATGGGGCTGGGGGACCAGGTTGCGAAAGGGTGCCACCTGGTAGTCGATGTCGAAATCTTCGGCCCGGGTCATTTTCGTCAGCGCCCCTTTGATCTGTTCCTCGAGGCTGTTTTTGTTGGTGGTTTCCACCAACCCGCTTTCCACCAATTTCATGGCAACGGCGTTGCTCAGTGTGTCGGCGTAATCCTTCACGCTGTTGATGGCCATGCGTCGGGCATGTTCCTTGGAGGTTTCAATCCTGGATAAGATACTGCTTTCACGTGTGCTTTTTCGGAATACCTTGGGCATTCGGATATCCTTTTCCGGGAAAAAGTTCCCTTGCAATTTTGTTGGAGAAAAATGCAGGGCAACGCCGCGGATGAACTTTTTGCGAAGCCGTCCATTTTTGGGGCGCATCATAAGTGGAAATAAAGGGTATTTCAAGAAAAAATATCCAAATCCGAGGAAATCGTAACAAGGCCGTTTTTGTTTGTCTATTCAGTTCTCCGGGCGTTTTCATAGGCCCTTTGGGCTTCATTTTCGAAGTCCCGGGAGCGCCCCGTGTACCGGGGGGAGAAATGAAAAAGGGTGAACTGCTTGACGCGGGCGGTTCCCGCGATTCTTCCGGCCTGTTGGGCCGTCAGGTGATGCTTTTGAATGGCGGTCCTTTTTTCCGATTCCAGAAAAGGCGCCTCGATGAAAAGATGATCCGCACCTTTTGCCAAAAGGACGGCTTTGGCTTCATTGGAAGGGGAGCATTCAATATCGGTGATGTAGGCGATCTTTTGGCCCGGCGCGATCACTGCGATGCGCTCGGCCAGTTCCTCCAGGCGAACCCGGCGGAAACCGTCTCCTGTGGGAATCGAAAACAAGGCGGCGGGGTCTTTTGATGCAAAAAGCGCCTCCTTGAATTCTTTGAGCCACGGTCCGATCTGAAGACCCATGGCTTCCACGGCATCTTTTTTTATGTTCACGTGGAAGCGTTCCTGCATGGAAAAGCCCAGGCAGGGGATGCTGTGGTCGAAGAGGGTCGTGGAAACGGCCAAGGCGGGCTCTTGGAGGATGCGTTCGGAGAAGGGTTCGGTTCGATGGTCTTTGGGAACAAATCTGTCTTGGCAGGCAAACACGGCCGTGGCTGAACCCGTATCGGCGATTTCCGTCACTTTCAATACCAGGGGGTTTTCGTAATTTTCCACCAAGTCCCAGGAATACCCGGAAAGCTTTCCTTTCATGTGTCCCAAAAACCCTTTGGGGCCGAATAGGTTAAGGGTCTTCCGGCGGCCGAGAAAAAGGCGAAGCAACCGATCGAAACCGATGAAATGATCCATGTGGGTGTGGGTCACAAAGACATGGCTGACCTTCAAAAGATCCCTTGGGGAAAGGGAAGACAAATCCCCCAGGTCGAAAAGAAAGGCCCGGCGTTGAAATTGAAACGGGACGAAAAGTCCGGGATCTTCAAACGGCCCGTTGATGAGCCGGGGATGATACGTGGGCCGCATAACGGTTTGCCTGAGTCCTGTGGCGGGTGAACTCATAAACGTCCGTATTCCCCGCCTTTGTATTACAAAAACCCATCAGTATCAAAATCGGGATCGGTAACGGTATCGAAATCGGTATTGATATCAAAATCGTCATCGACGGTAAGGCAACGACCAGAGCGCAATCCCGGTTCCGGTTTCGGCCCTGAAAAGGCCTTTTTCCCTTTTCCCGGAATCATTCCGCTTCTTGCACCACGGCCTGAAGGGTCTTTTGCCCGTTCCAATGGTTCCACGACAGGCGGAAGGCCATCCGCGAAAAGGCCTCCGGTTTGGGGCGATCCGGATCGATGTTGAACTGGATGGCGTCCAGGATCCTGCTGCGACCGCCCGTGTTTTGACACAGCCGCATTTTTCGATGGGATTTTCCCACCACGCGGGAAGACAGCACGCGGATGTTTTTCGCGAAAAACAGCGGCGAAGGGTTCCCCACTCCATGGGGCTTGAGCCGCTCCAGGGCGTCTGCAAGTTCCGTTGTGATTTGATCCAGATCGAGTTCACAGTCGATGAGGATACGGGGGATGAAATCCTCCGGCCGGCTTTTTCCGCGGACCGTGGTTTCAAAGGCCTCCGTGAATGATTCCAAGTCCGCGGATCGGACTTTCAGACCCGCTGCGGTTTCATGACCTCCGAAATCTTCGATACATTCCCGGCACGCACCGAGGAACCCGAAGAGATCGAGACCCGGCACACCCCGGGCCGACCCTTTGCCCATCCCGTCCCGGGTGGAAAACAACACCGCCATGCGATGATATTTTTCCACCACCTTCGATGCCACGATACCGAGGACCCCCTCGTGCCAATCCGGATCCCACAGCACCAGGGTCCGGTTTTTCAGGATTTCAGGCCGGCGTTGAATTCGATGGTCAATGGCGTCGAGGATCTGTTTTTCGAGGCGTTGCCGATGCGAGTTCAAGGTGTTCAGGCGGCCGGCTTTTTCCCGGGCCGCGTGGAGATGGGTTTCTCTAAGGAGGTCAAAGGCCAGTTCCGCGTGGTCGATGCGGCCGGCGGCATTGATGCGGGGAGAAAGCCGAAAGGCCACGCCTTCGGCATCCATGGATTCATATCCCGTCCCCGAGGATTCGGCCAATGCGCGGAGGGGAATGCGGCGACCGGATTGAATCAATGTCAGGCCTTCCCGGGTGAGGATGCGGTTTTCCCGGATCATGGGGGCCATGTCCGCCACGGTGCCCAGCGCCACCAGGTCGCAAAACGCTTTCAGGTTGGGTTCGGGTCCATTTTTCCATAAACCGGTATCCCGGAGGTGTTTCCGTAAGACAATGACGAGGAAATAGGCCACGCCCACGCCGGCAAGGTGACCGAATCCCGAGGAACAATCCGGGCGGTTGGGATTGACGACGGCCACGGCCTTGGGCAGGGGTGCATCGACGCGGTGGTGATCGGTGATGATGACGTCGATGCCGTGCCGGGCCGCTGCGGTAACCGCTTCATGGCTTCCGGACCCGCAATCCACGGTGATGACCAGGTTAAACTTTTCCGGTGCGATGTATCGGGTCACATGCTCCGGCTTCAGACCGTAGCCTTCCCGGACCCGATGGGGGATATAGACCGATACATCGGCCCCCAGCGACTTCAAAAAATCATGGACGACCACCGCGGAAGTCACGCCGTCCACATCATAGTCGCCGAAAATTAAAATTTTTTCCCGCCGGACAAGCGCCTGAAGGATACGCCTGGCGGCTTCCGGAGCGTCTTTCAGGGCAAAGGGGGGGCGAAGGTCGTTTAACCGGGGGGACATGAACGTTTCGGCTTCGGCCGGATCAAAAATACCCCGGTTGACCAGGAGTGTGGCAAGGATCGGGTCGATCCGCGCTTCCCGTGCCAACTGTTGAACCATTTCAGGGCGGGGGGTACGGATTTCCCAGAGTTTATCCATGGGGAGGGATATAACGGATATCGGAACGCGGCACAAGAGGGAAGTCGGATGCGGGAAAAGGGGTTGAAATCAGGAACCGGGTGATGGTAGCTTTAAAAAGGGTCCAAGGGTCCAAGGGGTCGAGGGTCCAAGGG
>JAFDGC010000096.1 GCA_019309485.1 Deltaproteobacteria bacterium
AACAGGACCTGGAAGCGCTGGGGGTTCGACGCGCGGACGCCTACCCCCTTTCGAGCGGCAACCTCCAGGACATGGTGCAGATCGCCCGAAACCTCAAGACAAACGGGTTTGCCTATGAAAAGCTGCGCTCCCTGTACTTCAATATCGCCCGGATCCCCGATTACGGAAAACTTTCCGGGATCGATCTCCAAAAGATCCGGCTCGGGGCCACGGTGGACCTGGATGAATACGAAAAGGACAATCCCCGGGATTTCACCCTGCTGAAGCGTTCCCGGCTCTCCGAACTCAAACGGGGGATTTTCGTGAAAACCGAGTGGGGAAACGTCCGGCCGTCGTGGCACCTCCAGTGCACCGCCGCCGCCGTCAAGACCATGGGGGAGCGCTACGACATCCATGCCAGCGGCCGGGAACTGATCTTTCCCCATCACGAAAACCATCTGGCCATTTCCGTGGCCCTCACCGGGCATCCCGGGGCCAACTACTGGGTCCATTGCGAGCGCGTCGTGTGGGAGGCCGCGGAAAGGGAAAGAAACAAAGGGGGCCCCTTGCTGGCCGCGCTCCTCGAAAAGGGGTATCCGGGCCGGGTCATCCGGTACTGGATCCTTTCCCATCACTACCGGAAACCCCTGACCTTTTCCGAGGATCGCCTGGAAGAAGCCGGGCGCGCCCTCAAACGGATCGACGCCTGCATGGATGCCCTCCGGCAGGTCCAAAACGGGACTCCCGATCCCGAGACGGATCAGCTTTTGTACGACATCAAGCACGGCTTCATTTCGGCCATGGATGACGATCTCAACATGCCCGAGGCCCTGGCCGCCGTCTTCGATAAGATCCGGAGGGTCAACGTGGGCATCCGCCGGAAAACCATCGATGCCGAAAGCGCCCGAAAGATCCTGAATGCCTTTCTGGAAATCGATGCGGTCCTGAATATTTTCCAGGCTCCGGATCCGGCCCTGAGCCCCGAGGCCGCCGCCCTCATGAAAGAACGCGAAGCGGCGCGGAAGGCCCGGGACTGGGAAACGGCGGACCGCCTGCGGGACCGGCTCCGATCCATGGGCATCGACGTCCGGGACACCCAGGTTTAACGCCCCCGTTTCACCTTACCAAAGGAGCATCACGAAAATGAAAACAGTCTATTTCCCTTTCACGGTGGTTTCGGCATCCGTTTTGGCGGACCTGCAAGCGTGTTTCGATAAAGTGGAGATGATCCAGCCGTGCCGCCTTGAGCTCACCGAATCCATGGCGGCCTTTGCAGATAGCGGTTTTTTGACGGTGCGCCCGGTCCTGGAAGAAAAAGAGCATCCACTCCTGAAAGCCTATGAGGGGTTCCAGGCCTTTGGGAGGATGCACGGCGTTCAAAGGGATCTCAAGACCCGGTTTTTTTCTTACCTGGAAAAAACGGGCACCCCCGGCGATGACTGGATTCCCTCCCAGATTGTTTCCACCCTGAAAAAAGAAAAAGAATCGGAACGCCCGCCGGGAGAACCGCTCCTGGCATCGGCCCTGTTCCTGTACCTGGCCCAGCGATACGACATGGACCACATGGACCTTGAAAAAGAGATGCAGTCCCTGGCCGCGGCGGAAAAACAGATGATGGAAAGCCTCACGGGAAACGCCTCCTCCCGGAGCCCGTCGCCCCCCCCGGAGCCGGACATGCCGGGAATCCACATGGCCATGGAACGTCTCGAGGCATGGGCCCGCCTCTTTTTTGCCGCCGGCCCGCCGGAAAAAGATCCCGAGATTTGGGTGACCCACAGCGAACCGGCCGCGGCCCATCTCCTGGAATCCCTGCCCCACCCCCCCCCGTCGGTGCACCTGGATCTCGCGCCGACAGCACAGGATCCTGGACACCCCGCGGATGCATGGAAAAACGCCTTCCGTGAAGGGCTCCAAAAGGCCCTTGAGGATCCGGCCTTTCGCCTTTCGGATCCCCTCGTGGATCCTTCGATGCCTTTTCACGGACCCCGGGGGCTTTCGGTATCGGTGTACGCGATTCCGAAAAGCCCACAGATCCTTTTCAAAGGGGAAAAAACACCGATCCAACCGCCTGAAAACCTGGAAAAATTTGCCGGCCGGACCCTGGTTGTGCTCTTATCTCATTAATATTGAACAGTTAAGGCGATGAAAGCGTAAATATTCAAAATTGGGATGGCAAAGAAAAAATATGGAATAACGCTTGACTCCCCCCATGGATTATTATATTTGGCTTGCCTTGTTTGACGTTAATCTTGATCTTTAAGTAAAAATAGGAAAGGAGGCGTTTCAAAATGGGATGGGATGTAACGGTTGACCATGACAAGTGCGAAGGTTGTGGAGAATGCGTGGAAGTCTGCCCGGTGGAAGTGTACGAACTGGTGGACGACAAGTCCGTACCGGTCAACGCCGAGGAATGCCTGGGTTGCGAAAGCTGTGTCGAAGTCTGCGAACCCGGCGCCATCACCGTAGAGGAGACCTAAACCGATACGATTTTCAATCCCCCGGCCCTTTCGGGGCCGGGGGGATTCATCCAATCTTCTTCCCCCAAGACCCAAGCGCCCGTGTTTTCCACTGCGTTTAACGCTGTTGGTCCGGAAAGCGAGGCCATGAAGATTCAGATGTCAAGTTTTTCCGGAACACGGAAAAAAACCGGGCGGGTATTCATTTTTGAGACCCTGTTCGGCCCGTCGGCCCTGTTGTACCGGGAATCCCCGTTTGCCGTATTCCGGACGTTTTTACCCCGCAACAGCCGGTCGGACCTTTTGGCCGACATCACCGCCCAAGGCCGGTTCCCGGAAGGCGCCCACCCCCTTGCCCGAAAGGTCGCCCGGTCCGTGATCGATTATTTCAAGGGTCGTCCCCGTCAAATCGAGTGGCCCCCGTGGCCGTGGTTGGATCTGGGGAAGTTGACGCCCCTGCAGCAATCCGTACTGGAGGAAACGGCAAGGATTCCTTACGGGAAAACACGCAGCTACCGCGACATCGCCGCCGCGGTAGGCCGGCCCAGGGCCTGTCGCTTCGTGGGCTCCACCATGGCGAAAAATCCCTTGCCCCTGCTGATCCCCTGCCACCGGGTCGTCAGAAGCGACGGTTCTCCAGGAGAATTCGGAGGTGGAACCCCCCTGAAACAGGCCTTGCTCGACCTGGAACGCCGCAATTTTGATAAACTCGGAAAAAGCCATCACCTTTTTACTTAAAGTGATCCCATCCCGTAACCGGAATCTCCCATAAATTTCCCGCCGCATCCCGGACTTCCAGCCTCCGGGTATCCGTGATCCTTCCGATGGGATACAGGGGCGCGTGAAACCGCTTTACGTAAGCCTTCCGGAGCGCTGCTTCTTTCTCGGGCGCCACCGTGATCAACAGGGTATAATCCTCCCCGCCGGAAAGGGCGTATTCTACGGGATCCCGGTCGAACTGTGCGCAGAACCGCTTCAGGTTTTCGGAGACGGGGATCTTTTCGGCGTCCAGCAGGGCCCCCACGTCGCCGGCTTTCAAAATATGGGATAGATCCGAGCTCAAGCCGTCGCTCACATCGATGGCGGAGCGAACACCCCCGTGGCGCGCCAGAAACCGGCCTTCCCGCACGTACGGGTAGGG
>JAFDGC010000039.1 GCA_019309485.1 Deltaproteobacteria bacterium
ATGAAGGGGCTTGATGTGGTTTCGGACAAGAAAGACCGTCTTTTCCGTGTTGGCGTTGGAAAACCGCAGCCGCCGGCAGATCGCTTCCGCCATTTGGGCGCCGGCTTTTTCATGGGCGTGAAAGCGAATCGTCCCGTTCGGGCCCATGGATTTCACCTTGGGTTTTCCGATGTCATGCAGGAGCATGGCCCATTTTAGCAACCCAATGGATTGTTTTTCATCAAACACTGCCCGGATGTAAGTGGCGGTTTCCGGAAAGACCCGCTCCAGGTCTTTTTCCAGGTGCTCCAAGCGCTCCAGGGCCTTCAAGGTATGTTGAAAGACATCGAAGGCGTGATGCCGGTTCTGTGTGCAATAACGGGTTTTCTCCAGCTCCGGGAGGACATGAAACAGCACCTCGAGCCGGGCCATGCGGGCAATGGTTTCCGCCGTGCCGGGGGTTCTCAGGATCCGGATTATCTCGGCGGCGATGCGCTCCGGTGGCGCGTCTTGGATACACCCGCTTTTTTTCTGGATCCATGCGGCGGTATCGGCATCCATTTTCAGACCCAAGGCGGCGCAGATCCGGAAAGCGCGGATCAGGCGCACCGGATCTTTTTCAAAGACGGATGCCGAAAGGGCCTTCAGCTGTTTTGCTTCAAGATCCGCTTTTCCGGAAAAAGGATCGATGAACGTCTTTGTCTCGAGGTCCCAGGCCATGGCATTGATGGTGAAATCCCGTTGGGCAAGGTCCGATTCAATGGTAGGCCCTTTCAACGGTGTGATATCGAATGTGATTTCCGGTCTTGCCACCCGGAAAAGGACCTGGTCGGACTTTCCGAGTGTCACACGGTTTCCGCGGATGCGTTGGGAAAGGCGGCGTGCAAATTCCGCTGGATTTTCCGATACGGCGATGTCATAATCAATACAATGACGGCCCAAAAGAAGATCCCGAACCGAGCCGCCCACCAGATAGACCCCTGAAAGGCGGGGAAGCATGGCCGTATCGAAGGGCAAGTCCAGTGTCATCTTCGGCGTTATTCCCGGAATTGTAATTGATGAAATGGGAGTATAGTGCATTCAGAAAGCAGATACAAGGCGCCAGGAAACCATGGACAAGACCGGCCGTTTATCGTGGCCGTCACGGGGAACGCAGGGACCGGCAAATCGCTGGTGTGCCGGCGTTTCGAAGTGTTGGGCGTGCCGGTGATCGAGCTGGATGTCCTGGCACGACAGGCGGTGGCCCCCTCCGGGACCGTCCTTGGTAAAATCGTCGAGCACTTCGGAAAAGGGGTGTTGCACCCCGACGGGACTCTGGATCGGAAGGCCCTTCGGGAAAGGGTTGTCCGGGATGATGACGCCCGGCGCACCCTGGAACGCATCGTCCATCCGGAGATCCGACGTCTTATGCAAGATCGGATATCAAAATTACGCGGCAGTGGTGTTCCCTTTGTAGTGGTGGAAATTCCCTTGCTGTTTGAATCCAAAATGGAAGACGCCTTTGATGCTGTGGTCTTGGTCATGGCCGAGGAACGACTCCAGAAAAAGCGAGTCTCTGAAAGAGACCGCATCCCAGAAAAAGAAGCCGGGCTGCTTTTGAAAACGCAGATTCCCGATGATAAAAAAGTTGACCGCTCCGATTTCGTGATTATAAATACGTCCACCGCGCAAAAGCTGGATGCCATGGTGGACCGCGTTTTCTTTACCCTGAACAAAAAATATGGAAAAACTGCCGAAATCGCTTGACAGGCCTGAAATCATCGGATAAAAGCATCGTCTTAAGGCAACCACCCCGCCTTGGAACAATAACAATTTCGGTAAAATACTTCGATTTTCGACGAGCGCAACGTACGAAGCCCCTCTGCTAAAGCCTAAATGGAACCTATTCCATTGATATTAAAAGTGCCGTTCGTAAGGCGGAATATCTGATGTTGCCGCATTCATGATCTTATCCAGCGCATCGCTTCGATTGAAACAGGGGCCTTCAGCCACGCATCCGTATCGCATCCAATAATACAGCAGCGCCCGTACCGCCGGGAAGTCTAATAATCATCGTGTAAGCGAGGTTGCACCTTATGAACATTTCCGAGTTGAAGGACAAAAAGATCAGTGAATTGGCCCAACTGGCCAAGGATTACAACATTCCCAATGTCGCCGGGATGCGCAAGCAGGAATTGATTTTCGGCTTGATCCAGGCGCAGGTGGAAAAAAACGGGATGATTTTCGGTGAAGGCACTCTGGAGATTCTCCCCGACGGGTTCGGTTTTTTACGGGCCCCTGATTCCAATTATCTCCCGGGACCGGATGATATTTACGTTTCGCCTTCCCAGATCCGCCGCTTCAACTTAAAGACCGGCGATACGGTTTCCGGGCAGATCCGTCAGCCCAAGGAATCGGAACGCTACTTTGCCCTCCTCAAGGTGGAGTCCATCAATTTTGGGGAACCCGAGGCGGTCCGGGAAAAGATTCTTTTCGACAACCTGACCCCCCTGTACCCCAACCGTAAAATCAATCTGGAAATGGACTCCGAAAACTATTCCGCCCGAATCATGGACCTGCTCACGCCCATCGGTTTCGGCCAGCGGGGTCTCATCGTCTCCCCGCCCCGGTCCGGGAAGACCATGCTCCTGCAGAACATCGCCAACAGCATCACCACCAATCACAAGGACGTGTTTTTGATCGTGCTTCTCATCGACGAACGTCCCGAGGAAGTCACCGACATGCAGCGGTCGGTTCAGGGGGAAGTCATCAGTTCCACCTTCGACGAACCCGCGGAGCGCCACGTGCAGGTGGCGGAGATGGTCATTGAAAAGGCCAAGCGCCTGGTGGAGCATAAAAAGGACGTGGTGATCCTCCTGGACAGCATCACCCGCCTGGCCCGGGCCTACAACTCGGTGGTGCCTCCGTCGGGGAAGATTCTGTCGGGCGGCGTGGATTCCAACGCCCTCCAGCGCCCCAAGCGATTCTTCGGCGCGGCCCGGAACATCGAGGAAGGGGGGAGCCTTACCATCATCGCCACCGCCCTCATCGACACGGGGAGCCGCATGGACGAAGTCATTTTCGAAGAGTTCAAGGGGACCGGAAACATGGAACTGCAGCTCGATCGCCGGATCGCCGACCGCCGGATTTTCCCGGCCATCGACATCAATAGATCAGGGACCCGGAAGGAGGAACTCCTCCTGGATAGGGCGACCCTGAACCGAGTGTGGATCCTGCGGAAACTCCTGTCCTCTCTCAATCCGGCGGACGCCATCGAGTTTTTACTTGAAAAAATGCGCGGAACAGACGATAATAAAGATTTTCTGGCTTCCATGAATTCATGATGCCATACTTTAACAGGAAGGGAAATCAACAATGAAAGCGGGTATTCATCCTCCGTATCACAAGACCACGGTGACCTGCGCCTGCGGGAACACCCTTGAGATCGGCTCCACCAAGCCGGAGATCCGTGTGGAAATCTGTTCCAAGTGTCACCCGTTTTTCACCGGGAAGCAAAAACTGGTGGACTCTGCGGGGCGCATCGAACGGTTCCGAAAAAAATACGCTAAAGTCAAGGATTCAAACGCATAGCGCCGGCCGAACCTTTTCGCCTTTCCTTCATCGAAACTCCCGTCAATCCTTTAAATAAAGGTCGATCCGCAGAAACCGTATGCTGGAAAAGCTTCAAGGGGTGGAGGAACGCTTTTCGACCATTGAAAAGCGGATGAGCGACCCGGAAGTCCTGCAGGACCGGGATCAGTACCAGAGCTATGTCCGGGAGCATGCGGAGCTGGGCAAGATCGTCAACCTTTACCGGGAATACACCAAGACCCTCAAGAACATCGAGGACAGTTCGGAGCTGCTCAACGAAGACGATCCGGAGATCCGGGAACTCGCCCGGGACGATATCGACCGGTTGGAAACCCGGAAGGCGGAGTTGGAAAAACGCCTCAAGCAAATGCTGATTCCCAAGGACGCCAACGACGAAAAGAACGTGATCATGGAAATCCGCGCCGGGACCGGGGGCGAGGAGGCGGCCCTTTTCGCCGGAGACCTCTTTCGGATGTACAGCCGCTACGCGGAGAACCAGGGGTGGAAGGTGGAGATGCTCAGCCATCATCCCACCGGCTCCGGGGGCTTGAAAGAGGTCATCGCCCTGATCCAGGGGGCTGGGGCCTACAGCCGGCTCAAGTACGAAAGCGGGACCCACCGGGTCCAGCGGGTCCCCGAAACCGAGGCCCAGGGCCGGATTCACACCTCCGCCGTCACCGTCGCCGTGCTTCCCGAAGCCGAGGACGTGGAAGTCACCATCGATCCCAATGAACTCCGGGTGGACGTCTACCGCTCCGCTGGACCCGGGGGACAGTCTGTGAACACCACTGATTCGGCGGTACGGATCACTCACCTACCTACAGGGCTGGTGGTCACCTGCCAGGATGAAAAGTCCCAGTTGAAGAACAAGAACAAGGCCCTGAAGGTCCTGAGGGCCCGGCTTCTGGACCGGATGATCCAGGAACAAAACCAAAAGATTTCCCAGGAGCGGAAAAGCCAGGTCGGAAGCGGGGACCGCAGTGAACGGATCCGCACCTATAATTTCCCCCAGGGCCGCGTTACGGATCATCGCATCGGGCTTACCCTCTACCGGCTGGAAAGCATCCTGGAAGGGGATATCGACCACTTGATCGATGAATTGATGACCTTCCGCCAGGCCCAGGCCCTCCAGGAAGAAAAGGGCGTCGGCACCCATGGATTCACCCATTCCGATGAACGAACGGATACACCCCGCCGATCTTAAACGATGACCGGAAATCCTTCGAACACCGGGTCGTGGAGGGTGCTCGATCTTTTAAACCGGACCACCGCTTATCTGAAAGACCGCCGCATCGAAAGCCCCAGGGCCTCTGCGGAAATTCTCTTGGCCCACGTATTGAAACTGGAGCGGATCGACCTTTACGTCCGCTTCGATCAGCCGGTGACCCCGGAGGAACTGGCCCGGTTCCGGGAGGCGGTCGTCCGGCGGGGAAAAGGGGAACCCGCGGCCTACATCGTAGGCGTTAAAGAATTTTTCGGAATCCCTTTTTCCGTTTCTCCGGACGTGTTGATCCCCAGGCCCGAGACCGAACACCTGGTGGATGCCGCCCTCCAGCGGCTTGCCCATGTCCGGGAAAAAAGCGGGGCAGGGATTCGGGTGCTGGACCTGGGAACCGGAAGCGGCGCCATCGCCGTTGCCCTGGCCGCCCACGCGCCGGATGCCACGGTCTTTGCCTCCGATATGTCGGCGGCGGCCCTGGAAATCGCCCGGCAAAACGCCGTGCGCCAGGGCCTTGATCACCGCATCGAATGGGTTTGCGGGGCGTGGTTTTCCCCCTTCAAAGAAGCGGGAAGACCGTTTCACATGATCGTGTCGAACCCGCCCTATGTTCCTTCGCAAGCCATTGCCGGCCTGCAGCCGGAGATCGCCTTCGAACCCCGGCAGGCTCTGGACGGAGGGCCGGACGGACTTGCCGCCGTCCGGCATATTTTATTCAACGCCGGCGCCTTCCTGACACCCGGCGGTGTCTTGCTGGTGGAAATCGGATTCGACCAGAAATCTGCGGTGACCGCGTTGGCCGGCACCTGCCGGATGTACCGGGAGCCCGTTTTCATCCGGGATTACAGCGGCCATGACCGGGTGGTTTGCCTGGAAAAAAGGTAAATGGCAAGGGGGCTTCGGCGGTATCGTTTCCGGCGTTTTTACAAAGCCGCAAAAACAGCTTGCAAAACAGGTAATACCTTGTTAAATAAATTCGTTTTAAGCACGCACGCCGGTGGACCCGCTTACGGGTGCTTTCCAAAGGGGAGGGTAAAAGGCGGGAGGGAAACCGGCGCAGGAAAAACCCAAATGAAAAGGAGAAACCCATGGCGTATGTGACAATGAAGGAACTCCTGGAGGCGGGGGTGCATTTCGGCCACCAGACCAAGCGGTGGAACCCCAAGATGAAGCCGTACATCTTCGGATCCAGGAACGGCATCTACATCATCGACCTCCAGAAAACCGTCCACATGTTCAAACCGGCCTACGATTTTATCGTGGATACGGTTTCCGAAGGACGGTTGGTGCTTTTCGTGGGCACCAAGAAACAGGCCCGGGAGTCCATCTACGAAGAGGCCAATCGGTGCGAGATGTTTTACGTGCACAACCGGTGGCTGGGGGGTATGCTCACCAATTTCCAGACCATCAAACAGAGCATCGAACGGCTCAATTATTTGAACACCATCATGAACGACGGTTCCATCAACTTGTTCCCCAAAAAGGAACGCCTGAAACTGGAAAAGGAACGGGTGAAGCTGGACAACAACCTGGGCGGCATCCGGAACATGACCTCTCTTCCCGGCGCCATCTTCGTGGTAGATACGAAAAACGAGGCCATCGCCGTGCGGGAAGGCCGGCGCCTGGGGATTCCCATTGTGGCCATTGTGGATACCAATTGCGATCCGGACGAAGTGGATTATATAATTCCCGGAAACGACGATGCCATCCGTGCCATCCGGCTCATCACCTCCCGCATGGCCGACGCCTGTATCGACGGAAAAGCCAGGTACCAGGAGAAGCTCCAGGCCCGGGCCGACAAGGCCGAAGAAGGCGAATCGGAAATTCCGGCGGTGGCCGCAGAGTTGAAGCCGGGAGAACGGAAAGTGATTTCCGACGGTACCGACGGTCCGGTCATCGAAATCATCAAACGGACAACCGGAAAAGCCCCGGTGGAAGTGGAACCGGAAGCCGTCCCGGGATCCGATGAATCCGAAGTATACGACGAAGCAGGAGAATAAACATGTCCACCATCAGCGCGACAATGGTCAAGGAACTCCGGGAAGCCACCGGAGCCGGGATGATGGATTGCAAGGAAGCCCTCACCCGGTGCGGCGGCGACCTGCAGAAATCCATCGAGTTTTTAAGGAAAAAGGGGCTGGCCACGGCCAAAAAGCGGGCCGGACGGGCCACATCGGCCGGTGTGATCTGCTCCTATGTGCATACGGGCGGGAAGATCGGGGTCATGGTGGAAGTGAACTGCGAAACCGATTTCGTTGCCAAAACCGACGCGTTTCAGGAGTTTGCCAAAAACATGGCCATGCACGTGGCCGCCACCAACCCGGTGAGCGTCCGGCCGGAAGACGTCCCCGAGGAGATCATCGCCAAGGAGAAAGAGATTTACAAGGCCCAGGCGGCGGAACTGGGAAAACCGGACCCGGTGGCGGAAAAGATCGCCGAAGGCAAGCTCAACAAGTTTTTCAAAGACAACTGCCTTTTGACCCAGCCGTACGTGCGGGATCCGAACCTTACGGTGCAGGACGTGCTCAACGAACTCATCGGTAAAATCGGCGAAAACATCACTATTCGACGATTCGTGAGGTACCAGCTGGGAGAAGAGTAAATCGATGCCCATGCCGCATTATAAACGGATCGTCCTCAAGCTGAGCGGCGAGGCCTTGATGGGGGACCAGGGGTTCGGGATCAGCCCCTACATGCTGACCTATGTTGCCGATGAAGTCCGATCCATCTTTGACTTGGGAGTGGAGATCGCCCTGGTGGTGGGCGGCGGGAATTTCTTCCGAGGCAACACCGTCAGCGCCCACGGCATGGACCGCGTCTCGGCGGACAAGATGGGAATGCTGGCCACGGTCATCAACTCCCTTGCCCTCCAGGACGCCCTGGAAAAGCGGGGGATACAGACCCGCGTCCTCACGGCCATCTCCATGCCCGAGGTGGCCGAGCCCTTTATCCTGAGACGGGCCGTCCGCCACATGGAAAAGGGGCGGGCCGTCATCTTCGCGGCCGGCACCGGAAATCCCTATTTTACCACGGATACCGCCGCCGTGTTACGGGCCCAGGAGATTCATGCCGAAGTCCTGCTCAAGGCCACCAAGGTGGACGGTCTTTACGATGCGGATCCGGTGTCCCACCGGGACGCCCATTTCATCCGGAAGGTCACCTACCAGGAGGTCCTGGAGAAGCAGCTCGGGGTCATGGATATGACGGCCATTTCCCTGGCCATGGACAACCGGCTGCCCCTGATCATTTTCAACCTCAAAGGGAAAGGCAATATCCGGAAGGTGGTCTGCGGGGAAGAGGTGGGGACCCGGATCACCTAAAAAGAGCGGCCGGCAGAAACACCGGCAAGGGGGAGACAGACGATGCTGGACGAGATATTCGAGGAAACCAAGGAACGGATGGGCAAAACCCAGGCGGCCCTGAAAAGCGAGTTGATGCGGATTCGCACCGGCCGGGCCTCCCTTTCTCTTCTGGACGGGATCCGGGTGGATTATTACGGCACGAAAACACCCCTCAACCAGATGGCCACCCTTTCGGTCCCTGAAAACCGGTTGATCGTCATCCAGCCGTGGGACGCCTCCGTGATCAAGGAGATCGAAAAAGCCATCCTCAAGTCCGATCTGGGGCTGACGCCTTCTTCCGACGGCCGACTCATCCGGATCGCCATCCCGCCGTTGACCGAAGAGCGCCGGAAGGAACTCGTGAAGACGGTTTCCAAAATGTGCGAAGAATACAAAGTCGCCATCCGCAATATCCGCCGGGATGCCAATGAATTGGTGAAAAGCCTCAAAAAAGACGGAGATATCTCCGAAGACGACGCCTTCCGGGCCCAGGGTGAGATCCAGAAAATCACCGATGAGCAGATCGAACAGGTGGATGTCGTCTACAAGGAAAAAGAAAAGGAGATCCTTGAATTCTGATTCCACCGCCCGTGAGACGCCCAAGCTCGATGCATCAAGGCTTCCCCGGCATGTGGCCATCATCATGGACGGCAACGGCCGGTGGGCCCGGAAACGAATGCTCAACCGCATCCGGGGGCATGAAAAAGGGGCCGACACCGTCCGGGCCGTGGTCCGCGCCACCCGGGAATTCGGCATCCCCTATTTAACCCTGTACGCCTTTTCCACGGAAAACTGGCAGCGCCCGGATACGGAGATCGCCGCCCTCATGACGTTGCTGAAGCGGTTTTTGAAATCCGAGCAGCCGGAAATGCTGGAAAACGGGATCCGCCTCAACACCATCGGGCAGGTGGAACGCCTCCCCGCCGACGTCCGGGAGACCCTGGAGGCGGTGAAAGCCGCCACCGCGCATCAAACGGAAATGGTCCTCAATCTGGCCTTGAGCTACGGCGGCAGGGCCGAGATTCTTTGGGCGGTCCGGGGCATCGCCGAAAAGGTCAAAAGCGGTGCCCTCGATCCGGATGCCGTCACCGAAGATCTTCTGGCCCAACATCTCTACACCCGGGAAATGCCGGATCCGGATCTGCTCATCCGGACCAGCGGCGAGATGCGGATCAGCAATTTCCTCCTGTGGCAAATCGCCTACACGGAGCTTTTTGTCACCCCCACGCTGTGGCCCGATTTTTCAAAAGCCGAGTACATGGCCATCCTCGAAGACTTTCAAAAACGGGAACGACGCTTCGGAAAGACGGGGTCCTGACAGAAAAGAACCGATGCATAAAATGCGATGGATCACGGGCCTTGCGGCCCTTCCGTTTTTGGTGTGGCTCCTTTCCTGGGGCGGCCCTGTCTGGTTTGCGGTGGTGGTGGCGGCGGTTTCCGTCCTCGGTGTGCACGAGGCCTTTCGGCTGTTGTTTCCCGGGACCGCCCACGCCGGAACCGGCGCCGATCCCGACGCCGCGGCCCTAGAGCGGCCGCTTCGGCTTTTGGCTTACGGCGCCGGGCCGCTGCTGATATACGGCGCCTATCGGAGCCCCCCTTTGATCCTGGTCTTTCTCGCACTGAACCTGATGGCCGCGGGATGTATTATTATGTCCCGGTTCGACGGCGGAAAACGGGCGCTGGCGCCGGTCTTCCGGCAGGCCCTGGCCGTGCTTTACGTCCCGGGACTGTTGGCCCACCTGGTGCTGATCCGCAACGGGGACAACGGCGTGGTATGGATCTACATGCTACTTGCCGTGGTCTTTGCCGGGGATATCGGCGCCCTTTACACGGGCACCTTTCTGGGGAAACGAAAACTGTGCCCGTCCGTGAGCCCGAAAAAGACCCTGGAAGGGGCCGCCGGCGGGCTTGCATCCAACCTGGTGGTGGGGGTATTGTTTAAACTCGCTTTTCTCCCCGGACCGCCCTGGGTTTTGTCCGGTATCTTTTTTATCGTATTGGGGATCGCGGCCCAGTTGGGGGACCTCTTCGAGTCCATGCTAAAGCGCGCCGCCGGTGTCAAGGACTCGGGGGTGATTTTTCCGGGGCACGGGGGGTTGCTCGACCGCATCGACGCCCTGTTGTTTGCGGCGCCGGTGGGGTATTTGTTCAAGGAATTGGTTCTGCAATGAAGCGTCTTTCCATACTCGGATCCACCGGTTCCATCGGGACCAATGCCCTGTCCATCGTGCGCATGTTCCCGGACCGGTTCCGGGTGACGGCCCTGGCCGCCAAGAACAACGTGGACCGTCTGGCCTTTCAGATCGCGGAGTTTGCCCCTGAGCTGGCCGTGGTCCTGGATGCCGCTGCGGCCCAGGCATTGCAGCAGCGGATTTCACCGAAGGCCAAAACCCGTATCGCATGGGGGGAAGACGGATATGCGGCCGCCGCCGCCCTCGATGACACGGACATGGTCCTGGCGGCCATGGTGGGGGCCGCCGGGCTCATGCCCACCCTGGCGGCCATCGATGCCGGAAAAGACGTGGCCCTGGCCAACAAGGAGACCCTGGTCATGGCCGGGCATATCGTCATGAAACGGGCGGCTGAAAAAAAGGTGCGTGTCCTGCCGGTGGACAGCGAACACAGCGCCATTTTCCAGTGCCTTTCGGGCCAGCGGCGGGAAGATCTGGAAAAGATCATCATCACGGCGTCGGGTGGGCCTTTTATCCGGCGCCCCTTGGCGGATTTTGCGGATATCCGGCCGAAGGACGCCCTGAACCATCCCACCTGGGCCATGGGGAGGAAAATCAGCATCGATTCGTCCACGCTGATGAACAAGGGACTGGAGGTCTTGGAGGCCCAGCATCTTTTCGACGTTTCCATCGAAAAGATCGAGGTGGTGATACACCCCCAAAGCCTGGTGCATTCCATGGTCGCCTATCGGGACGGCGCGGTCATGGCCCAGCTTTCCGTACCGGACATGAAAGGCGCCATCGCCTACGCCCTTTCCTATCCGGAACGGCTCCCCCTGAATCAGCCGCCCCCGGCCTTTGAGCAGATCGGCGCACTGAATTTCGAAAAGCCGGATCTCACCCGTTTCCCCTGCCTGGGCCTGGCCTTCGAGGCCTGCCGGAGGGGCGGCACGTGCCCGGCGGTCCTCAACGCGGCCAACGAAGTGGCGGTGGCGGCCTTCCTGGAGGAAAGGATCGGATTTCTGGACATCCCCGCCGTCATTGAAAAAACCCTTTCGGCGCACCGGATCATCCCGGATCCGGATTTGGCGCAGATCCTGGAGGCGGACCGCTGGGCCCGCCGGCACGCCGGAGCGGCCGTGATCTCCGGCGGATCTCGGAGTTGATCGAGGAAGCATGGGAAACGTCTTTGCCTTTATCGTTGTGCTCGGTGTTCTGATTTTTTTCCACGAACTGGGGCATTTTCTGGTGGCCCGGCTCTTCGGCGTGGGGGTGGAAAAGTTTTCCCTGGGATTCGGCCCCAAGATATTGGGAAAGACCGTGGGGATCACCGAGTACCGGCTGTCGGCCGTCCCCCTGGGGGGATACGTGAAAATGGTGGGGGAAGAACCGGATGCCGAACTGGACCCGGCCGATATCCCCATCTCCTTTACCCACAAAAGCGTTTACAAGCGCATTCTCATCGTGGCGGCGGGGCCGCTGTTCAACCTGCTGCTGGCCGTGATCATCTTCTTTTTTATTTTTCAGGTTTCCGGGATGTACATTCTCCGGCCCGTGGTGGGGCAGGTGACCTCAGGTTCCCCCGCGGAGGCCGCCGGGTTCCAGCCCGAGGACCGGGTGACGGCCATCGACGGAGAAACGGTGGAGACCTGGGGGGCCATGGCCGAAATGATCTCCACCAGTCGGGGGAAACGGCTGCGCATCACGGTGGACCGGCACGGATTCCGGGTCGACCTGACGGTGACCCCTCAACTCACCGAATCCCGCACCATTTTCGGAGAGACCATCGACCGCTACACCATCGGCATTGTGGCGGCCGGAAAGACCGACCTGGTGGATATCGGTTTTTTTGCCGCCGTTAAGGAGAGTTTTGTCCAAACCTATGCCGTGGCCAAGCTGACGGTGGTGAGCATCGTCAAACTCATCCAGGGGACCTTGTCCGTCAAGACCCTGGGCGGGCCCATCATGATCGCCCAGATGGCCGGGGAGCAGGCCAAGGCCGGGGCCGGGGCCCTCATCTTCTTCATCGCGCTCATCAGTGTCAACCTGGCGGTTATCAATTTTTTGCCCATCCCGGTGCTGGACGGCGGCCACCTGATGTTTTTTTTCATCGAAGCGGTCACGGGCAAACCGGTGAGCCTCAAGATGCGGGAGATGGCCCAGCGGGTGGGCATCTTCGTGCTGGTCCTGCTGATGATCTTCGTCTTTTACAACGATATCGCCCGGATCCTCTTCTCCTGAGGGAAGAAAGCCATGCCCCATCGCCTCGAAATCGCGTTGAAACCCGACCTGAGGGACCCCGAGGGGGAGGCCGTCCGAAAAAAAGCCTTCGATTATTTCGGGATCCGAATGGACGGCGTACGGGTGATCCAGGTGCTGACCTTTGATGCGGATTTTTCAAAGGCCCAACTGGACCGGATCAGGGACGCGGTCTTCACGAACCCGGTGACCCAGGTCTCTTCCTACGATCCCTTGCCCGTCGACTTTGACTGGGCCATCTGGGTGGGATACCGCCCCGGTGTTCGGGACAATCCGGGCGCCACCGCCGCCGAAGCCGTGGAAGATGTCCTGGGAAAGCCCTTTTCCGAGGGACAGGCTGTCTACACTTCCAAGCGGTACTGTCTTTCGGGTGCGGACCTGACCCGGGCCGGCGTGGAACGCATCGCCGCCGAGCTTCTGGCCAACGACATCATCCAGCAGTGGAAGATATTTGAAAAAAAAACCTGGGACCCCGGAACCGGGATCGGATGGATCCTTCCCAAGGTGATCCTGGACCATGCTCCCGCCGTCACCGCCATTCCCATCGAAAGCGCCGACGATCTCGAGCGGATCAGCCGGGAACGGAACCTGGCGTTGAACCCCGCCGACATTCCCACCATCCGGGCCTACTTTCTGGATGAACGGGTCCGGGCCCGGCGGGCTGCCGTGGGACTGTCGGATCCCACGGACGTGGAGATCGAATACATCTCCCAGGCCCGGTCCGACCACTGCAACCACAACACCTTCCGGGGCCTGTTCCGGTATCGGGATCGTTCCGCCGGCCGGGAAGAAGTGGTGGACAACCTGTTCAAGACCTTCATCGAGTCCCCCACCCTGGCCCTGATGGAAAAAAAGCCCTGGGTCAAGTCGGTCCTGTGGGACAACGCGGGGGTGGGACAACTCAACGCCGATTACCATTACGTGATCACCGGTGAGACCCACAATTCGCCTTCCAACATGGAGGCCTACGGCGGAGCCCTCACCGGGATCGTGGGGATCTACCGGGACCCCATGGGGACCGGGAAAGGCTCCCGGCTCATCATGGGCAGCTACGGGTTCTGCGTGGGACACCGCGACTACGACGGCGAGCTCAAGCCCCGCCTTCACCCCCGGCGCCTCCTGGACGGGGTCATCGAAGGGGTCCGGGACGGCGGCAACAAAAGCGGTATCCCCACCCCCTTCGGTCAGGTCTTTTTCCACCCCGGGTACATGGGCAAGTGCCTGGTCTTCGTCACCGCCCTGGGGATCATGCCCCGCCGGGTGCAAGGGGCGCCGGCGGAAAAAAAGACCATCGCCCCCGGTGACCTAGTCCTCATGTGCGGCGGCCGGGTGGGAAAAGACGGCATCCACGGGGTCACGGCTTCTTCTGAATCCTTTTCCGAGCATACCCCGGCAGGCCATGTCCAGATCGGGGATCCGTACACCCAGAAAAAGATGCATGATTTCCTTTTAGAGGCCCGGGACGAAGGGTTGATCCAATTCATCACGGACAACGGGGGCGGCGGGCTTTCCTCTTCCGTGGGGGAATCGGCCCGGTTTTCGGGAGGTTGCGAGATCCAGCTGGAAAAGGTCCCCCTCAAGTACGCGGGCCTGGACCAGTGGGAGATCTGGGTCTCCGAATCCCAGGAGCGCATGACCGTGGCCGTACGCCCCGGCGACCTGGATCGGTTCATGGCCCTTTCCAAAAAGCACGCCGTGGAAAGCACGGTCATCGGCCGGTACACCGATTCGGGAAAACTCCACATCACCTATGACGGCAAAACCTGCGCCTTTGTGGACCTGGATTTGTTGACCGCCGGGTTCCCCCAGTGGGAATTCGACGCCGAGTGGATCGCTCCTCAAGACCGGGGCCTCTTCGAGCCGGTCCTGAAAGAACCGGAAGATCTTTCGGCGCTTTTGACGGACATGCTGGCCCGGCCCAACATAGCCTCCAAAGAATGGATCGCCCGGCAGTACGACCACGAAGTCCAGGGGACGAGCATCCTCAAGCCCCTGGCCGGACGGCACCGGGATGTCCCCTCCGACGCCGCGGTGATCCGCCCGGACCTGGAATCGTCTACCGGGCTGGCCTTTGCCCAGGCCATGTTGCCCACGTATTCTCAGATCGATGCCCACGCCATGACAGAATGTGCCATCGACGAGGCGGTGCGCCGGGTCCTGGCCGTGGGGGGGGGCCTGGATCACGTGGGCGGGGTGGACAATTTCTGCTGGCCCAACATCCAGTTCGATTCGGTGGCCAACCCGGACGGGAAATTCAAGGCCGCCCAGCTGGTGCGTTCCTGCATGGCCCTCAAAAAGATGTGCGACGCCTACGGGATTCCTTTGTTGTCCGGAAAAGACAGCATGTACGTGGACGGGCACCTGCCGGGTTCCTACGGGGAAACCCACAAAGTCTCGGCGCTGCCCACGCTCCAGTTCTCCACCGTGAGCGTCATCGACGTCATCGACAAATGTGTGACACTGGATTTCAAAGTCCACGGGGACCGGCTCTATGTGCTCGGGATCACCCGGAATGAACTGGGCGGATCCGAATACTACGAGCGGTTCGGCTACACGGGGCTTTTTGTCCCCCGGGTGCGCCCCGAAGAAACCCTTCCCCTGTACGGGGCTTTGGAAAAGGCGATCTCGAGCGGGCTTGCGGCCTCGGTGCACGGCATCTATCGGGGCGGGCTCGGCGTGCACCTGGCCCTTTCGGCCATGGCCGGCGAACTGGGGCTGGAGATCGATCTGGCCCGGGTCCCGGCAGAGGGGGTGGCCCGGGACGACACGCTTCTCTTTTCGGAGTCGGCCGGGCGCTTCATCGTCACCGTGGATCCGGAAAAGCGTAAGGCCTTCGAGGCTTTTTTCTCGGGCCTTCCCTGCGCCTGCATCGGAAAGGTCACCGCGGAGCCGACCATGCGGATCACCGGGACCGACGGCCGGTGCCGGATCGCCGCCGGTCTCGATGCGCTCAAGGCGGCCTGGAAACGCCCTTTCGGAGGATTGATATGAGCCGGGTCAGGGCGCTGGTCCTCACCGGGTACGGCCTGAACTGCGATCATGAGACCGCGGACGCCTTCCGGCGCGCCGGCGCCGACGCGGACCGGGTCCACATCAATGCGCTCATCGACGGTGCCGTTTCCATCCATGACTACCAGGTCATGACATTTATCGGCGGCTTTTCCTGGGCCGACGACCACGGGGCCGGGGTGATCCAGGCGGTGCGCATGGGAATTCACCTGGGAGACGCACTTATTCAGTTCATCCAAAACGGGGGGCTGGTCATCGGGATCTGCAACGGGTTCCAGACGCTGGTGAACCTGGGGCTTTTACCTGGGCTGGAAAACGACTACCGGCGCCGCTCCGTGGCGCTCATCGGAAACGACTGCGGAAATTTCCGGGACGACTGGGTCACCTTGGAGGTCAATCCCGATTCCCCGTGCGTTTTCACCCGGGGGCTGGATCGCCTGGAGCTTCCCGTCCGCCACGGGGAAGGAAAGTTTTACACGGATCCCGAGACTCTGAACCGGCTCGTGGAAAACCACCAGGTGGTTTTACGCTACGCGTTGGCCGACGGCACCCCGGCCAGGGGGAAGTTTCCCGAAAACCCCAACGGCTCCTTGGAGGATATCGCCGGCATCTGCGATCCCACCGGCAGGGTCTTCGGCCTCATGCCCCACCCGGAAGCCTACAACCTCCCGGCCAACCATCCCCAGTGGTCCTACCGAAAAGAAATTGCCAGGCGGGAAAAC
Source organism: Deltaproteobacteria bacterium (assembly GCA_019309485.1). Classification (GTDB taxonomy): domain Bacteria; phylum Desulfobacterota; class Desulfobacteria; order Desulfobacterales; family UBA2156. Next base: position 16,271 of record JAFDGC010000039.1, read on the forward strand.
CGCCCCCTTTCCGGCCTTCCCGAATTGGGCATCCGCCTTTTCCAAAACGCCGTGGATTTTTTGAAATAAGTTCCTTCCTGACGGATCCGAACCGCTTGTGATCCACCCTCACCAGCTATTAAAAATTTGTTTGACAACAAAATGCGTTCGAAAAGGCCGTCACGGGCCACCACGGGGAGGGTTTGGGCAAGGCGGATTTCGGGCAGCCGGTCCTTTCCACCCTAACAGAGGAAAAAATATCAGGACGATAAAAAAGGCCGGCGGAAAAGAAAAAGGGATACTCCGCACAGGCAGCCACCCTGGAATGAATTTTGCCATGGGTTCGGGGCAAGGGGGATGCCATGCGAAAAGACGCCGGAATCACCTTGGCCGAAGTCATGGTGGTCATCGCCATCGTCGGTATTTTGATGGCCATCGCCGTTCCCAACTGGCTCTCCTGGCGGGCCAAGGCCAAGATCAACGGCGCCCTGACGAATCTTCGGGGGGATATCGAGATGACCAATCTCCGGGCCATCCGGGAAAACGCCCATGTGACGATCCTGTTTTCATCCGACGCGTATACCGTTTTTATCGACAACGGCGCGGGGGGCGGCACGGCGAGCAACTGGGTCCGGGACGGCGGCGAAATTCTGTTGAAAAACCGGCAACTGGCCGCGGGGGTTCGAATCAACATGGGTGCCACCACGTTTCCCGTCCGTCCCACGGGAAGCACCACCAAGGGCCTGCGCTTCAACGGTAGGGCCCGACCATCCAGTTTGGGGACCGTCGTGCTTGCCGACACCCGGGGCGAGATCAGGAAGATCGTCGTCAACCTGCCCGGCCGCGCCCGCATCGTATACTAATAGCAAAGACGCACATCCGAATTTCCGGAGCTTTTCTACCGAGAGGTGATCATCACCCCGTATCGTTTTTTCTATAAAATCAAAGGCGACATTGTTTGGATCGTTGCGGTGTGGCATGGTGCTTAAGATTCCAAAACAACCAGAGCATTAAAAACCAACCATTCCAACCGGCGGGCCCGGCGGCATGCGGATGCGCTGCAATAGTTTTGCCTTCGATTCCGGGGCGTGAAAAAACGACCACAGTGAACACACGGACTCTGCTCCATATGGCTGCTCCAATA
>JAFDGC010000097.1 GCA_019309485.1 Deltaproteobacteria bacterium
GTGGAAGGATCCGGCGGTTACTTGAAGCGGTCGTCCGCCTTGCGGTGCGCCGCGTTCCGGGAGGCTTTGGCCAGCCATCCCGCCCGGGTTTTCCGGGCGGAGTCGAATTGTTCCACATACGGCTTGATGTCCAAAAGGGGAGTGCTGTCCGGGTTATCTACATTTTCGATGTGCAGGATGTGGCCCTGGATGTGGTTGAGTTTCACCAGGGAAAGGGCGATGGGGTGGTAATGAATGGCATCCATGGATTTTATTGTGGTACGCCCGGCTGGGATCGAACCAGCGGCTTCCAGCTCCGGAGGCTGGCGCTCTATCCACTGAGCTACGGGCGCACATCGTAAGAGTGATATTTAGGACAATACGGCCGGCGCGTCAATCGTAAATTGATTTTTGATTTTGAGCGGGCCGCTGCAGCATCGAGGGGTCGTTTTCGATGGCCGCCTTGACGTCCCCCACCACGTAAAGGGATCCGGCGACACAAATGACCTCGTCGGACCCGGCCGTGGCCACGGCGTGCCCCAGGGCCTTTCCCGCCGGTTCGATCACGTCGATATCCCTGCAAAGGGTCTTTGCGTATTCCAAGAGGGTCTGCGTGGGCAGGGCCCGGTCGATGGCGGCCCGGGTCAGGATGACCCGGCGGACAACGGGAAGCAGGGTCTTGAGCATGACCCGGTACGGTTTGTCATCGAGGATGCCCAGGACCAAAAGGATGTTTTTTTTCGGGAAACGTTCGGCCAAAAACCCGGCCAGATTCCGGACGGCGGCCCGGTTGTGGGCCCCGTCGAGGATGACGAAAGGATCCCGGGAGACGATCTCCAGGCGGCCGGGCCAGCGGTTTTCTGAAAGCCCCTTGCGGAGGGTTTCCTCCGGAATTTCCAGGTCCCGGGCCTTCAACAGCTCGCATGCCGCCAGGGCCATGGCGGAGTTTTCCGCCTGGTGCCGCCCTAAAAGACCCGTTTTCATGCCCGGCCATGTATGTTCCATGCCGAAGTAGGTAAAGGTGCCGTCTTTTTGCCGCCGGATGCGAAAATCGGCTCCAAGACGAAACATGGGCGCCTTTTTTTCCGCCGCCACCCGGGTCAGTACATCCATCGCGGCGGGCCGGCGGACGCCCGTGATCACCGGGGTTTTCGGCTTGATGATCCCGGCCTTTTCATAGGTGATTTCGGGGATGGTTTTTCCCAGGTAGGCCTGGTGTTCCAGGGAAATATTGGTGATGATGGAAAGCGCCGGGGACACCACGTTGGTGGCGTCCATCCGCCCCCCCATTCCGGTTTCGATGACGGCCCACTCCACGGTTTCCCGGGCAAAGAGATAAAACGCCATGGCCGTGGTGTATTCGAAAAAGGTTGGTTCCCGCCCCGGGGCGGCGGCTTTTCGGACGGCTTCATGCGCTTCGATCACCTGTGCATCGGTGACGGGGGTCGAGTTGATGCAGATGCGTTCGTTGAACCGGACCAGGTGGGGGGATGTATACAAGCCGACTCGCTTCCCGGCCTTGGTCAGGATGGTGGAAAGGGCCGACGCGATGGATCCTTTTCCGTTGGATCCGGCCACGTGGATACACGAAAAGGCCTCCTGGGGGTTGCCCAGGGTCTTCAAAATGGAGGAAATGGTGTCCAGTCCGAGGATGATGCCGAAGCGTCTCAGGCTGTACATGTATTCCAGACATTCAGGATAGGGCGTCTGCGGGTCCATGCACATAAAAAACCCGGCGGACGAAAATGACCGCCGGGTGATGGAGTATGTTGTTGTTACCGGCGCCGTCTTTTGGCGGCGGCGATGCGATGCCTCCTCAAGGCCTCTCGTTGTTTTCGGCGCCGAAATTCGCTGGGCTTTTCATAGCTTTTTTTCAGCTTCAATCGCTTGAACAGGCCGTCGTTTTGAATCTTTTTTTTCAGAATGCGCATGGCCTTTTCAAGGTCATTGTCCAGCACCTTGACCTCGATATTTTTCAACCTGTCTCACCCCTTTACTTGGCTTTGGAAAAAAGTGTTACCCAAAGACGTATTTAAAATACTTTTTTATAAAAAGACTAATATAAATCAAATTTGATGAATTTGCAATATACAATCCACATCCAAGTCCTAAAAAAAGTGGAGCCCCCCTGAAGGACGGGGCTCCCCGGTAAGGCAAGTACCTATTTTGAGATCGCTTTCCTTGACCCCGCCTTAAAAGGCGAGGCTTGCGGGAAACGTTCCGGTCACCCTTCCACCCGGGGACGTTTATATTTTGGAAAGGAGTTCGGCCGTGACCTCTTTGACGCCGGGTGTCCCGTCCAGGGTAATGTATTTGATGGACGGATCCGCCTTTGCCAGATCCCTGAAATAGTAAGCCGACGCCAGGGTTCCGGTTTCCGTGTCGTAATAGATGCTGTGCCGCTTGTCGATGGCTTCCTCATCCTGATCGTCGCTGCGGGTTTTGAGTTCCCCGCCGCAGACGCGGCATTTGCCGTCATCGGGTTTGATGGCGTCGATGTAGATGTTGTTGGGATGGTTGTTGTCGTTGACGCACAGGCGCCGGCCCATGATCCGTTTCTTGGCGATTTCCCGGTCCAGGACGATTTCCACCACGTAATCCAAGGACAATCCGGCCTCCTTGAGGGCTTCATGGAGCTTGACGGCCTGATTTTTGTTCCTCGGGAACCCGTCCAGCAGCCATCCCTTTTGGCAGTCGGCCTTCTGGAGTCGATCGAGGATCATGGGGATGGTGATTTCATCCGGTACCAGGTCTCCCCGATCGATGTAGGCCTTTGCCTTGGCGCCCAGTTCGGTGTTGCCCTGGATGTTTTCCCTGAAAATGGCGCCCGATTCTATGTGGGGGATATTGTACTTGTCCTTTAATATCGCCCCTTGTGTTCCTTTACCGCTGCCGTTGGGACCGAAAAACAAAATGTTCATGACCCTCTCCTTTCTGCGTTCCTTTTATTATCGTTGGCCGCCGCAGGCGGCATGGCATCGACGGGCGGAAAACAAATCCTAATATGCGAAGCATCGATTATTGTCAAGGGTCATCCGCCGGGAGGTTTTTTGCCGTATGTCGCCTTGATTCGGAACAGGATTTCCCGGGCCAAATCGAAGGCTGCGGTTTTGTCCCGGACCTCCCCGGAAAGCTGGGCCTCCCGGATCCGGTTCAACACGGTTTTCATTGCCGGAGACGGTTCCAGGGCGAATTGCGCCATGAGATCGATCCCGGTCAAATAGGGAGGGGCGGTTTCCATTTTCTGGTAATCTTCGAAATATTCCCGGAAAAGCTCCCGGGCAAAAGCAATAAAGGCCTCGTTCCGCGGATCCGGGGTATTCCTTTTGCCCAGAATATCGGCGACGGTATGCAGGAGCAATTCCGGCGTGCGGGATCCGCATCTTAAAAAGAAACGGGTGCGGATCCGCTTCGGCGCGGAAAGGTTCCTGCAGGCCAGATATAAATGAAGGGGCTTGATGTGGTTTCGGACAAGAAAGACCGTCTTTTCCGTGTTGGCGTTGGAAAACCGCAGCCGCCGGCAGATCGCTTCCGCCATTTGGGCGCCGGCTTTTTCATG
>JAFDGC010000040.1 GCA_019309485.1 Deltaproteobacteria bacterium
TGGCGTCCCCAAGGGGATTTGAACCCCTGTTGCCGGCGTGAAAGGCCGGTGTCCTGGACCAGGCTAGACGATGGGGACGTCTCTGGTGGGCCGTGTTGGATTCGAACCAACGACTCTCTGCTTAAAAGGCAGATACTCTACCGACTGAGTTAACGGCCCAAAAAGGCCCCAAATCTAAAACGATATTCCGTGATTGTCAACCCCATTGTTTCATCGTCGCACTATTTACGCCAGAAGGCCGGCGCAAAAAAGATAATCAGGGTGTAAATCTCAAGCCTGCCGAGGAGCATGCACCAGCTCAGCAGCCATTTCCCCATATAGGGGATCTGGGCGTAGTTGTCCGCGGGTCCCACAAGGCCCAGGCCGGGCCCGATATTCCCGATGGACGCGGCGACGGCGGCGATGGCGGTGATAAAATCGACTCCGGTGGCGGCGAGCAAAAGGCTGCTGATCACAAAGAGTCCGGTGTACAACCCGAGAAATCCCATGATGCTCCGGATGACGTCTTCAGGGACGGCTTTGCCGCCGATCTTCACATGGGCCACGGCCTTGGGGTGAACGAGGTAATAAAGCTCGCGGCCGCAATATTTAAAAAAAAGCATCACGCGCAGGCATTTCATGCCGCCGCCGGTGGAACCGGCGGATGCTCCCAGGAACATGGAGATCAAGAGGATCAGTTGGGACATGGCCGGCCATTTTTCATAGTCGGCGGTGGTGTATCCCGTGGTGGTGAGGATGGATACCACCTGGAACGCGCCGTACCGCAGCGCTTCGCCGATCCCGTCGTAGACGTTTCGGTATACGTTTACGGTTACCAGTAATGTAAAAACCAGAATCGTTCCCAGGAAAAATCGGCATTCGGAATCCTGCCAGAAGGCCAGCGTCCGCCCTCTCAGCACCTGATAGTGAAGGGAAAAGTTGATCCCGGCCAAAATCATGAAAACGATGATGACGATATCAAAATATAAACTGTGGTAATGGGCGATGGAGGCGTTTTTGGTTGAAAATCCGCCCGTGGGCATGGTGGTGAACGTATGGCACAGGGCGTCGAAGAGGGGCATGCCCCCGAACATCAATAAGGCCACCTCGAACAGTGAGATTACGGCATAGACCTTCCACAAGAGCATGGCGGTGTCCCGGATCCGGGGTTTGAGCTTGTCCGGAACAGGAGTCGGCACTTCCGCTTTGTAGAGTTGCATCCCGCCCACTCCTAGAAAAGGGAGAATCGCCAGGGAAAGGACGATGATCCCCATACCGCCCAACCATTGGATGAAACTCCTCCAAAAAAGAAGGCTCCTGGAGACGCTCTCGATGTCGGTCAATACGGAAGCCCCTGTGGTGGTGAATCCGGAAACGGATTCAAAGAAGGCATCCACAAAAGTGTCGAAGAGATTCCCGAAAAAAAAGGGGAGGGCGCCGAAAAGCCCCACGCAGGTCCAGCCGATGGCCACGATGGCCATGCCTTCCCGCTGGCTGATGAATTCCGTGCGGGATCCCCGGTTGACCCAGTGAAGCACCAGGCCGAAGCCCAGAGTCGCCGCCATGGCCTTGACAAAGGGCACCAGGCTTGGATCCCCGTAAATCAGGCCGACGATGATCGGGAGCAGCATGGTCAGCCCGAAAAAAAACGTCAAGACGCCCACCACATTGAAAATGTAGCGCCAGCGCACTTAAAAGAACTCCAGCTTGACGGTCAGGATCTTTTCGACTTTGGGTACGGCTCTGCGGTCCGCCAGGATGATAATCCGGTCTCCGGGCTCGATGACGCTTTCACCGGAGGGGATGATAAACGTGTCGTCCCCCCGGCTGATCCCGATGACGATGGCGCCGCTGGGGAAGGCGATCCTCATCAGGGGGTTCCCGACGATGTCGGAGGTTTCCAGGGCGACGGCCTCCAGGATCTCGGCCTGCTCTCCCTTGATGGATTTGGCACTCAGTACCTTTCCGCGTCGAATGTGCCGGAGAATGGAATTGACGGCGGAAAGCCGGGGGCTCACCACCTGGTCGATTCCGATGGTGGACATGAGGGGAAGGTAGCTGAACTTGCTGATTTTGGTGATGGTCTTCCGCACGCCGAGCTGCTTTGCCAGAAGGGAGGAAAGGATATTGGTCTCTTCGTCGTTGGTCAGGGTGATGACCGCATCCAGGTCCTTTATGTTTTCTTCCAGGAGCAGTTCCTGGTCCGATCCGTCCCCGTTGAGCACGATGGTCTTGTTGAGGTTGTCGGCCAGGAGGATGCAGCGGTCCGGGTCTTTTTCGATGATTTTCGTATAGATGGATTGATCTTCGAGTACCTTGGCCAGGCGCAGGCCGATGCGGCCGCCCCCCACGATGAGGGCGCTCCGGATGGGGGGCTCCCGCTTATCGAAAACATCCAGGGCCTCGGAAAGTTTGGCGTCTTCACAGATGAAATACACAACGTCATTGGGTTCCAGGGAGTCCTTCCCCTTGGGAATGATCAGGGTACCGTTTCGGATGATGGCCGCGATCAAAAGGGTTCCTTTCCCGGCCACGGACGGGAGGGAGGCCAGTCGCGCACCGGCCATCCTTGCCCCTTTATCCATAAGAATCCCGACGAATTTCACCCGGCCGTCCACCAGTTCGCTCACCTCCACGGCGCCCGGGACCGCCATGAGCGTGGCGATGCTCTTGACGACTTCGATCTCGGGATTGATCACTGTATCGATATGAGGGGCGCTTTCACGCAGGGCCGCGTGGAAATGGTCGAAGTCAACGTCCCGGATGCGGGCGAGTTTTTTGGTGGCCGGGGAAATGAGGTCTGCGGCCAGGCACGCCACCAGGTTGACGTCGTCGCTGTTGGTGACCGCCAAAAGGGTTTCTGTTTCCCGAATTCCGGCTTCTTCCAGGACCACGGGGCTGTTCCCGCTGCCCAGCACCACGTTGACGTCCAGAGTCTCGGAAACGCGCCGGAGAGCCTCGGAATCCCTGTCGATGACCACCACATTTTTATTTTCGCGCGCCAGCCGACTGGCCACGTTGAACCCCACCTCTCCGGCGCCGATGATCATGATCTTCAAAGTGTTTTTACCTTTTCGAATCGTTGTCTATGGAAAAAATCACTGCCATATTGCATCACTTTGATGGGCGGCGTCAACAGGCTTTAGGGTATCAGGCCCAGAAAGCACACCAAAAGAACGGCGGCCAGCCCGGCCTGCGCCTTTCGATCAAAAGGAAGCGGGTCGATTCTCTGCTCCGGGGTGTAGCATCGGGCGTCCATGGCTTCGGATAAAATATTGGCGTCCGCGAAAAGGCCCAGGAGCACGGGAACGGCCAGGTTTTTGAATCGGTAGACCGGGTTTTTTCGATTCTCGACGGCCCGGGCCTGTTGGGCCTGGGCGGTTTCACCGATCCGGTCCAGGATCATGGGGAAAAATCGCACCATGAGCCCCAACATATCGGCGATCCGCTTTTCGGGAACAAGCGGAAAAGGCTGCAGCAGCCGCTGGACGGCCTCCCGGGTCTGGGTGGTCCGGGTGACGGCGATGTAAATCAAGGACAAGAAAACCACCAGGGTCATGCGCCAACAAAGGAGTGCGCCCTGGATCACCCCCTCATGGGAAAAGTGCAGAAACGAAATCGAAAAAAGGGGAAACCCCGGGGTAAACAACGCCCGGGCTACCCAGATGAATCCCAGGAAAAAAAACAAATACCGCAACGCGGGAAAAAGGCCTTGAAAGTTCAGCCGGGCAAGACCCATGAGACCCAGGAGGAAAAAAGTGAACAACAGGAGACCTCCCGGTCGGGCGTGGATCGTGGTGAGCCCCAGGGCGACGAGGGAGAGGAGTTTACACCGGGCGTCCAGCCGGTGCAAAAGGGTTTTTCCAGGTTGAAAGCCGAACACGGTTATGCCAGCCATGATTCGAAAGGCTTTCCCCAGCGCATGGCACAGGGAATGCGGATTCCGAATTGTTCCAGGCCGGGGGCGACGATTTCCGGGGGGCCCTCGGCCGCCACCGTTCCCTTTTGGAGGACCACCAGCCGTTGGGCATGGGCGATGATTTTTTCCACGTCATGGGTGGTGACCACCACGGTGCATCCGGATTGATGCAGATTGAGAATCCGGCGCAATACTTCCCGTATTCCGGAATAATCGAGACTCGAAAAGGGTTCGTCCAGGGCCATGACTTTCGGTTTCATGGCCAAAACGCCGGCGATGGCCAGGCGTCGTTTTTCCCCTCCGGAAAGCAGGTGGGGTGATCGGTCGGCAAAAGAGGTCAAAGAGACGGCGTTAAGGGCAGCCGTTACGCGCCTTTTTACGGTCTGAGGATCCAGCTTCAGATTTTTCGGGCCAAAAGCGGCATCGTCGTAAACCGTTTCTCCCACAATCTGGTGGTCCGGATTCTGAAATACCAGGCCCACGATCTGCCGTGTTTTAAGGGGGTTTTTGGCCGCATCCTCGCCGTCCACCAGGACTGTCCCCTCGGTGGGCCGGAGCAGGGCGTTCAGGTGCTTCAGCAGCGTGGTTTTCCCGGAGCCGTTTTCTCCGGCCACGACCGTCAGGCTGCCTTCCGGAATCGTCAGGCTCACGTTTCGAAGCCCCGGAGTGCCGTCCGGGAACCGATGAAAAAGCCCCTTGATTTCAATGATAGGGCGGCGGGAGAGGGTGAGATCGGGGTTCATGACGCCGCCGATGAGGGATGCCGGGGCAGGGGAGTAAAAGCCGGACCCACGATGGGGCGCAGAAACCTGGCCGCCGCCGCCGCCGCCGCGATCTTGACGGCGTCGCCCACGATAAACGGGAAAAACCCCAAAACCAGCGCTTTTTTCAATCCCATGGCCGTGATGAACGCCAGCCAGGAAACACCGCAGACATACACGATGCCGGATCCGATCACCCCGGCCAGGACGTCGGCGGCGGGGTGACGCCCGAGTTTTTCGGAAATCAGTCCCACAAAGAAGACGGCCGGAAGGTATCCCACCAGGTATCCACCCGTGGGGCCCATGAGCCGTCCGATCCCGCCGGCGGCACCGGCAAAGACCGGGAGCCCCAGGGCGCCGGCCGCCAGATAAACTCCCACACTGGCGAGTCCCCAGCGGCGCCCCAGGAGCAACCCCGACAGCAGCACGAAGAAATTCTGCAGCACGATGGGGACGGGTCCCACGGGAATGGCGATAAAGGCCCCGGCCGCGGTCAGGGCGGCGCAAAGGGAGGCAAAGACCATCTTTTTGAGCGTGTCGCCCGGTTGTTCCTCAGGCATGAAAACAGTCTCCATACACGATCCGCCGGATTTCGCCGTTTTTTTGCCGGAGCCGCAGGGCGCCGTCGTCGTCCAGGTCTTCGGCGATCCCTTCAATGGTTTCCCGGACAGTGACAATGCGCACCGGCCGGGAAAGGGTCTCGGACCGGTCCTTCCATTGTTTCAGGATGGCGGGAAAATTTCCTTCGTCCAGACACCCTTCAAAGGCATCCAGGAACCGGGCGAGGAAGTCGCGCCGCAAAACCGGTTTTCCGACAAGGGCCTTCACGGAAGCCGCCGGAACGCCCAGGCGGGACACGTCGTTGTTCATGTTGATACCGATGCCGATGTTGGCATGCCGGACACGGTCGACTTCTGCCTCCATTTCGGAGAGCATGCCGGCGATCTTTTTTCCTTCCACCAGGACGTCGTTGGGCCATTTCAGGCGGGCGTCAATCCCGTACATTTCGGCAAAAAGGGCGGCGACGATCCAGGAGGCCGCAAAAAGGACCAGGTGGCCCGTGTCCGGGGTGAGGCGGGGTCGGGTGACCACCGTGAAATAAAGGCCGCCTTTTCCAGAGTCCCAAGTACGGTCCAAGCGCCCCCGTCCACGGGTCTGGATATCGGCGGCGACCACGGTGAACGGCGGGCATCCTTCCCGCGCCAGCCGGCGTGCGGTCTCCATGGTGGAGCCGATTTCCGGAAAATAATGGATCCGGCCTTCCCGTCCCGGAAAGGCCCAGGAGAATAACGCGTCGGGTTCCCGGTTCAACCGGTACCCCGACCCGGTGGCGGTGATGGCGTATCCCAGTTCCCGGAGCCGGTCGATCTGTTTGAACACTGCCACCCGGGATACCCCCAAAAGGGCGCCCATGTGTTCTCCGGAGACCGGCTTGTCCGCATTTTTCAATATGGAAAGGATGTGTGCTTTCATCTTTTTTGTTCTTTGTATCTGCGGCAAACGCGAAAATCGCTCAACTTAGATGTTAACCAGTCAATTTATACTGGTTAACTAAAATCGTGTCAAGGCGAAGAAGCGGGATGTTCTTTTCTTTTTTAATTTCAGTTCTCATGTGCTATAAAAAAATGTCTCCATATTTTCCTTCGAATCGCCGGCCCATTTTTTCAACCCTCAACCTTCATCGGGGGCGCTATGATCAAAGAGAACACTCAAAACACATTGAAAGACCATCTCCAAGCGGTCAAAAACGGGAAACGATCCTTTGAAAACGCCTTCCAGGGCGTTTCGCGCATGATCCTGGAAGACCCCATCGAAAAAGTCGTGGTCAACGGCAGGACCACCTATGATTTCAAGATTTTTCGATCCGGTAAAAAGCACATCGTGGGCTTGTATGATGAAATCAACAGCTTTGTCTCCTTTGTCAAGGACGCGGCCGAAGGGGGATCCTCCAAGGAGATGGCCTTTGTCCTCGTGGGAGAGCCGGGCAACGGCAAAACCTATTTCATCGAGTGCGTCTGCGCCTTGTACCGGCGATTTCTCTCCGAAGAAAAAAACCGCAAGTACACCTTTCGGTTCACCGGAATGGATCAGATCAGCGGGTACGGAAAACTTTCCGTCATCGAATCCCAGACCTATGAAGACCCCATGATTCTGGCCATGAATCTCTTCGAGGACGCTTCGGCCAACAAGGCATTTTTGGCCGAAGCCGCCGGGTTCACGGACCGGGAGATCGACATTGTGTATGAAAATTACCGCCCCCTGGGGGCCTGTTCGGGATACATCTTAAACGACATCCGGACGCACACCGGCGGCGACGTGAACGCCATGCTCGATTTCGTGCAGATTGTACCCGTGCCCCTCATCGAAAGCCTGGGGACGATCACCGGCAAGTATCCGGCCAAGGACAAAATCACGTCGTCTTCCGTGGACCTTTTGGGGGAAGAATCAATCCAGCGCATGCTGCACATCACGGACACCAACAATCCCTACCGGTTCGACCTGAGAAGAGGGGCATTGGCGCGGGTGGCCGGAGGCGGCATTCACTTCAGCGACGAGATCTTCAAAAATAAAAAGGACCTGATCCAGGTTTACCTGGGGGTGATCCAGAACCGGGTCATCGAAATCGACGGCTACAAGTGGCCCATCGATACCCTGATTCTTGCCACCAGCAACAACTCCGAATTCAACCGCTTTCTGGCGGAAAAGGAAGAATCCCCCATCGTGGACCGGTGCCGGATCTGCTACGTCTCCCACAATACGGACTATCGTCTGCAGGAATTGCTGACCCAGTACGCCATCGGCAGCGAGACCAAGACCACCTTTTCCAAGGAAAAGCTGCACATCGATCCCAACTTGAACTATGCCGCATCGGTGGCCGTGACCCTTACCCGGATCCCCCGCTCGGAGAAACTCACCCCCGTGGAGACCATGAAGCTGGCTGCCGGGGAAGTGGCCGGCGAAAAGAGCATCAAAACGCTGGCCGAGGTCATCGACACCCTGGGGCAAAACCCGGATATTACCAAGCGCTTCGGCCAAAAAGGGCTGGGGCAGCGGAACCTGGGGAGGGCCATCCAGCTCCTCATCGAAAGCTCCGAGACCAACGAAGGAAAGTGCATGTTCGCCTATGACATTTTCAAGGCCCTGGAACGGATCGTCCTGGATTACGTCACCGAAGAGGCCGACCGGGGGAAATATCTCGAAGACCTCAAGATCGCCAGGGGGCTTTACCGGGAACGCATCATGACGGAGATGTTCAACGCTTACATGGACGAACCCATGGCCATCAAAAAGGACGTCATGAACTACGTGAACATGATCATCGGCATCGATGCCGAAAACCTGGGTCCCGACAAGATGTGGAAGTACAAGGATCCCCAGACCGGTGAACTCAAGGCCATTAAGATCGATGAACGCTTCATCAAAAGCGTGGAAGAACGCCTGGAACTCAAGACCGAGGAACAGCGGGAGACCTTCCGGACGGCCATCCGGAAGATTTATGGGCAAAAGATCTCCGTGAATCCCAATTACGATTTCATGGACAACCTGGAACTGGTCAAGGCTGTCACCGAGGTGCGCCTCAAGTCGGACATCGCCGGCGCCGGGAGCCTCATCGGTGCTTTGGCCAACCGGACCAACGAAGAAAATCAGAAGCTCTACGACCGGATGCTCACAACCATGGAAGGCAAGCTGGAATACTGTCCCACCTGCGCCCAGAAGACCATCGAGTACTTCTGCACCCAGGAGGATGAAAATTAAGGAAGGGGTCAAGGGTTCAAGGGGTCAAGGGGTCAAGGATTCGAGAAGCTGAGTGGAATCCAGGGTGGCAGATCGAAAGGGTCATGATTCTCATGGGTATTTATTCATCATATGATCTGAGCGTGTTGCAGGACATGCAGGCGCCCCAGTATACGTACACCACCGGCATGCGCTCCCTGGAAGAACTCCTGGACCGGGACAGGCAACGGGAAAAAGACGGGTTCCCCCGAAAGATCAGGATCGGCCGCCTCATGAAACCCGGTAAAGGGCAAAAGGGGAAGGTGGTGGTGGTTCCCACCACCGTGGAGGAGAAGTTCATCCACGATCCCACCATACGGCCTCCGGGGGAAGAAGGTGCTTCAGGCGGCTCCGGCGAGGGGGAAGAAGGGGATGTGATCGGCGAAGAACCCGTCCGGGGAGGCACGCCGGCCGGGGCCGGGCCCGGGGAGGGGGAAGGCGCCGAACACGAAATCGAATCGGACGCCTATGACCTGGGAAAAATACTCACCGAAAAATTCGAGTTGCCCAATCTCAAGGACAAAGGAAAGAAGCGTTCCCTCACCCGGTACACCTATGATCTCACGGACCGGCACCGGGGGTTCGGTCAGGTGCTGGACAAAAAGGCCACTCTCCGTCGGATCCTGCGCACCAACCGGGAACTGGGAAATATCCCGGATTGGGAAGACATGGACCCCACCCGGTTTCTCATTTCCCCCGATGATCTGGTGTATCGTATCCTGTCTCCGGAAAAGGATTTCGAGTCCCAGGCCGTGGTCTTTTTTTTAAGGGACTATTCGGGATCCATGGGGGGCAAGGCCACGGATGCGGTGGTAACCCAGCATGTCCTCATTTACAGCTGGCTCCTCTACCAGTACGCCCGGCAGGTGGAATCCCGGTTCATCCTCCATGATACGGAGGCCAAGGAAGTGGAGGATTTTTATACCTATTACAATTCCCAGGTGGCCGGCGGGACCAAGGTGGCCTCGGCCTATCGTTTCGTCAATGAAATCATCCGGAAAGAAAATCTTGCCGCCGATTACAACATCTACGTCTTCCACGGAACGGATGGAGACGATTGGGACACCGGAGGGAAGGAAACCCTTCCGGAGCTCAAAACGCTTTTGACCCATGTCAACCGCATGGGGATCAGTATCGCGGAGCACGCCCCTTCCGTCACCCATAACACCGAAATGGAGCGATACCTCAAGCAGTCCGGATTCCTTGAAGAAAAGTCCGGGCTCATCCGCCTGGATGTGATGGAGGAAAGCGCCGGAGAGGCCCGGCTCATCGAGGGCATCAAGACACTCATTTCTCCCTGAGGAACTCATGGAACTCATCGGTCTGCACGCCAAGAAGATCATGGAAGGCTGCAAAGAACGCGCCCGGGACGCCGGCCTTTCCTTTTCCAATGAAACGCTGGAATATATCGTCACCAACCGGGATCTTTTGGAGCTATCTCCCAAGGGGATGATTCCCACCATGTACGATTACTGGGTCCACGACGTGGAAGTGCTGAAAGAAAAGGGGCGCTACGAACTCTACCCCGGAAACCCGTACGAAACGGTGATCAACACCCGGCCGCCCATTTCCTTTTATAACGACAACAACCCGGACTGGCTCAACGTGATGATTTTTTATCACGTCCTGGCCCATGTCGATTTTTTTCAAAACAACGCCTTTTTCAAAAACACCTGGGATTATGACTTTTTGGGCCGGGCCCTTTCCGAAAAGCGGATCATCGCCAAGCTTCGGGCGGAAAAAGGGAGATGGGTGGATTATGTCATCGAGTTCACCCGGGGCGTCGATAACCTCGTTGGATACCACAGGGAGTTGGCCCAACTCAATTCCCACAAGCCCGACCGGGATCAACGGACACTCGATTACTACTTCGATGTCTTTTTGCAATCGGTGAAAAAGGCTCGGATCTCCGAATATCTCAAAGAGGTCGAGCGCTATAACCGTTTCCAAAAAACCTACGGGAACCAGGGCACGGAGACATTTTTTCTGCAGGTGAAAAAAGAACATCCGGAATTTGAAGCCCTCCTGGAAAGGCATCTCAAAGCCAAGCCCGTCCGGCGCATGGATCTCATCGAATACCTGATGGAAAAGTCGGATTTTTTGAACAAAGAAGAAAACCGGTGGATGAAAAGCGTTATGGAAGTGGTTCGGAACACCGCCTTGTTTTTTGCACCCCAGATCCGAACCAAGATCATGAACGAGGGATGGGCCAGCTTCTGGCATGAAACCCTTTATATGGCGGATGATCGCATCAAGGGGCACGAAGTCGATTTTGCGCGGGTCAATGCCAATGTGACGGCGCTGCCCAGGGTGGGATTGAATCCGTATGCGCTGGGGATGCGGCTCTTTCGTTACATCGAGGAAATGGCCGACAAGGGAAAACTGGCGTATGCGTTCGAGCGTCTCTCAAACACGCGGCAGCGGGATGCCTTCGACACCGGCCTTCAAGCGGGGCGGGAGATGATTTTTTGGGTCCGGGAAAATTTTTCCGACTTCATGTTCATCAACACCTTCCTGGACCAGGATTTTATGACGAAAAACGATCTCTTCGTGGCGGGGCGCCGGTTGAACGAAGAAAAAATGGTGTGGGAGTATTACATCAAGAGCAAAAAAGCCACCGATTACCGGGCGATGCTTAAAGGCTCCCTCTACCACCCGCCCGCCGTCACCGTGGATCCGGAAAAGACAAAAGACGGATCCCTTTATCTGATACACCGTTTCGAAGGGAAAGCCCTGGTAAGCGAGTACATCCCCAACACGATGCTGGGCATAGAATTTCTTTGGGGCGGCCCGGTGAATCTTGAGACGCAGGAACCCCTGTTCGACGCCCCTTCGACGCACTCCCCCCTGGATCCGGCACCGGGTGCTGCAACCAAAGAGGCGGCGACATCAGAGATAAAATGGCAGCGCATCCTTTATACCATGAAAGACCGGAAACTAACCAAAAAGACGCTATAACGACCATCGAAGTGCGAAAAATGGAAGATATCGAAAAAGCCCTGGAGCATTTGAATAAGAGTTTAGGCGATCTGGAGCAGCGCACCCCCATTGACTTTGAGACCTTTCTCGAAGAAGCAACGATAAGGCCCCAAAGGGTCATCCGCAATATTTTTCAGGCCTTTTACGACATGGTGATGGCCCATGTGGAGGCGAAAGGGGAGGCGAAGGAAGACGAAAAGGAATTGAACGGATACCTCCATTATGATTGCACCCGGCTCCTGGTGGAAGGGGCGGATCACCCTTTTTTTGCGGATCGGCTTTTTTCGACCCGGTGGGTCCATCATGTGGAGGCCATGCGTCAAGGAGCCCAGCAAAACAAAATATACATTTTCGACGGGCCGCCGGGGTGCGGGAAAAGCACCTTTTTGAACAATCTGTTGAAAAAATTCGAGGAGTACGCCAACACAGACGACGGGATGCGTTACGAGATCCTCTGGCGCATCGACCGGGGAATCCTGGGAAGTGCCGCCGGGGGGGAACCCAATCCCCTGATGGAGCACCTGATACGCTTGTTGGAGCAGCCGGATGTGGAGACCCCCGGCGAGACCCTGGAAGAAACAGTGTCGGAGGACGGGGAATGGAAAGGGGCCCTGGCCACCGAAGGTCTCGTGGAAATCCCCTGTCCCAGCCACGACAATCCCCTGCTCATCGTCCCGCGGGACCGCCGCCGGTCCTTTCTGGACGACCTTTTTAAGAACAACGAATTCAAGTGGAAGCTTTCCACGGAAAAAGAGTATGAATGGGTCTTTAACGACACGCCGTGCACGATTTGCAGCACCCTTTACGAGGCATTGCTGGAACGCCTGAAAAGCGCCAAGGCGGTTTTTCAACTCGTGTGGGCCCGGCCGTACCGGATTAATCGACGCCTGGGAGAAGGCATCAGCGTCTACAACCCCGGGGACAAACCCATGCGGCAGGAAGTGCTGGGAAACCCCATGCTGCAAAAACGGATCAACACCCTCTTCAAAGACAGCAACCGGGTGCAATACCTGTTCTCGCGTTACGCCAAGACCAATAACGGCATTTACGCCCTCATGGACATCAAAAGCCATAATGTGGAGCGGCTCATCGAACTGCACAACATCGTAAGCGAAGGCGTCCACAAGGTGGAGGACTTTGAAGAAAGCGTCAATTCCCTTTTCATGGCGGTGATGAACCCCGAAGATAAAAAAAACGTCTCCGGAATTCCCTCCTTCTCGGACCGCATCGAATACATCCACATCCCCTACGTCATGGACTTGAGGACGGAGGTGGAAATTTACCGGTCCGTTTTCGGGAGGCAGATCGACGAAAGTTTCATCCCCCGCATCCTGCACAATTTCGCCCGGGTGATTATTTCGAGCCGGCTCAGGGCCCGCTCGGACGCCCTGCTCGAATGGATCGGGGACCCGGAAGTCTATCGACGGTACTGCGATAAGAATCTGCACCTGCTCAAGATCGAACTGTATACGGGACACGTTCCGAATTGGCTCTCGGAAGAACACCGGAAACAACTGACGGCCAAGCGACGCCGGGAAATTTTGGCCGAAGCGGATACGGAAGGAGAAAAAGGATTTTCCGGCCGGGATTCCATCCGACTGTTCAACCGTTTTTATTCCGCCAATGCAAAGACGGAGCGCCTCATCAACATGTCCATGCTGTGTCAGTTTTTCAATCAGATCCAGAAAGAGGAGCCCGACGCCATCCCGGAAGGATTTCTGGAATCCCTTCATTCCATGTACGACTACACCATTTTACAGGAAGTCAAGGAGTCCCTTTACTACTACAATGAAGAGCAGATTTCCCGGGAGATCCAGAATTATCTATTTGCCCTCAACTTTGAAATCGGGGCGAAAGAAAAGTGTATTTTCACCGAAGATGTCCTGGAAATTACGGAAGAGTTTCTAAGCGCCATCGAAAGCCGGCTGCTGGGCGGCGACATTGAAGCGGAAAAACGGATCGCCTTCCGGAAGGAAGTTCAGAAGGAATACACCTCCAATACCCTGACCCGGGAAATCATGGTGGAGGGAAAGCCCATCACGGAGACGGAACTCTACGTCTCCATGCACGGACGCTACGTCTTTAATCTCAAAAAGAAGGTGCTGGAGCCGTTTTTGAAAAACGAAAATTTCCGGCGGGCCGTCAAGGAGTACGGAGAGGAGGACTTCAAGGCCCACGATCGAAAGATCCGGGAAGACGTTACCTTCATGATGCAAAACCTGGTAAAACGCTTCCGGTACACCGCCCAGGGGGCCAAGGAGATCGGGATTTACGTCATCGACAGCGATCTGGCCCGGCGGTTTTCCGAGGACTAACGCTCCTTTTCAGGAACAGGTTTACCCCAATCTTTCCAGCAGCCTCTCGTGAATGTTGTCGAACCCCCCGTTGGACATGATCAGGACCAGATCTCCGGGCGCGGAATTTTTTACCAGAAATTCGATGATGCCGTCGGTCTCTTCGAAGTAATGGGCGTCTTTTCCCCGGGCCCTCAAATCCGTCACCAGCTTTTCGGATGAAAAGCGAAGATGTTCCGGGACCTTACTTAGCAAAGGGGGTTTCCGGATGCAGATGAGGTCCGCGCCGTCGAAGGCCTTCGGATAGACATCCTGGAAAACATTCCGCATGCTCGTGTTCGTGCGCGGCTCGAAAACAGCGATCAAGCGGCCGTTTCCGAAACAGCCCTTCAGCGCGGCCACGGTTTCCCGGACCGCAGTGGGGTGATGGGCAAAGTCATCCATAATGACGATGCCGTTTTTCACCCCCCGGATTTCCTGGCGCCTTTTTACACCCTGAAACGTCAACAGTGCGGCTTTGACGGCGTCCGCCGGAATTCCCAGGTGCGCCGCGGCCGCCAGCACCGACAGGGTGTTGAGGAGATTGTGGTTTCCCACAAGGGGGATTTCCCACAGTCCCAAAGATTCTCCGTTATTGAATGGTTCGAAAACGGTTTTCATCCCGGCGGGACGGATCCTTCCGAGCCGCCAGTGGGCCCCTTCGTTGCGGCCGTAAGTGCGGACCCCTTTCTCCCGGGCATCGGCGAGTCGCATCACTTCGAGATCTTCCGCGCAGGCCACCAGGAGGGTTTCCGGAGAAAGGCGGGATACGAAATCGGAAAAAGCCCGCCGCACGTGCGCAAAGTCCTCGAAGATATCGGCGTGATCGAACTCGATGCTCGTCAAAATCGCCACATGGGGAGCGTAGTGCAGGAATTTGGGTCCCTTGTCGAAATACGCCGTGTCGTATTCGTCTCCTTCCAGGACCACCCAATCCCCGTTTCCCAGGAGGTAATTGCTTTGAAAGTTTTTCACGATGCCGCCGATCAGAAAGGACGGATCCAATCCGGTTTCGAACAGGACATGCGCCAGAAGGGACGCCGTAGTGGTCTTCCCGTGGGTGCCGGTGACCACCAGCGCTTTTTTGTTCGATACCAAAAACCGGTTCACGGCCTGGGGCATGGAACAAAAGGGGATTCCCGTTTCCCGGAGGGCTGCGGCCTCCGGGTTGGACGCGGTGATCGCGTTTCCCACCACCACCAGGTCCGGTGGGGGAAAAAGGTTTTCTTTTGAAAATCCGGGTTTCAGCGCGATTCCTTTTTCCTTTAAAAAGGTGCTCATGGGGGGGTAGACGTTTTCGTCCGAACCGGTGACCCAAAACCCCAATTGCTTCAGCATGCAGGCCAGCGCACCCATGGCGGTCCCGCAGACCCCCATGAGGTGCACGGTCTTCACCGCTTCCGGGATGACATTGTTCGAGGACGTGGTCATTTCGAATCGGACTTGGGTTTTAAAATCTTTTCCGCGGGAACGGCCATCAGGGTCACGAGGGCCTTGGCGGCCAGGCTTTCTCCTTTTTCCCGGACGTCGAAAACCTCGGATTCGGAAACGAGGACCTGGCGTCCTCCCCGGATGACCCGGGACCGGCAGACGATTTTTCCCCCGAAGGCGGGTTTTAAAAAGTTGATCTTGAATTCCACGGTGAGGATCTGAAAGCCTTCCGGAACCGCCGTAAAGGCGGCGTATCCGGCGGTATGGTCGGCCATGGCGGCCATCACACCGGCATGAATAAAGCCGTCCTGCTGCCGATGGACAGGTGCAATCTCCACCATCGACTCGAACCGGTTCTTGGAGGCATGGACCGCCTTGAAGCGACAGTGCCGAATGAATCCCCTTTCGAAATCCTTTTTTAAAAATGCTTTCCGGGCGTCCGAAATTTCGGTGGTCACGGCGAATCCTTTCTTGAAGCCAAAATTGATGGGAAACGCATGGCTCCAATGATTTTCGACCGTTTGTCAGGATCGGAAAAATTTGATAGAAAATATCTCAAAAGCCTTTTCAGGGCAACACGAAAGCCGGAAAAAAACCGTTTATCGCACAGGAAGAGATCAAAGGGATGAATGCGCAGTTAAAATCCATATTGGAAACGATTGCAAAAGGATCGGGAAAAATCTGCGTCCTTACGGGTGCCGGGATATCGGCGGAAAGCGGGATTCCCACCTTCAGAGGACCTGAAGGATACTGGACCGTGGGATCCAGGGAGTATCACCCCCCAACCCAGGACATACGGCCATTGCCCAAATGGAGCGTCTTTTCGGCGATCGCTTCACATTGATCACCCAGAACGTGGACGGGCTCCACCTCAGGGCCGGAAACAGCCTGGAACGCACGTATCAGATCCACGGAAACATCTTTTTCATGCGCTGCGCCGATGCCTGCACGGAATCACCGTTTCCCGTGTCCGAATCCGTGCCCTCGAAATCGAAAGGCGATGTATTGACTCCCGAAGATGTCCGCCTGCTCCGCTGTCCCGGTTGCGGGGGATGGGCCCGCCCCCATGTGCTGTGGTTCGATGAAACCTACAACGAAAATTATTAGCCCGCAGCCAAGGCGCCGTCCTGGTGGATGTCAACGTGGAGGACAACCCCTTCAGCCGGGCCGCCTTGAGCAGTCCCCGGGGATTCTTTCTGAAAGGCCAAAGCGGCGCCATTCTTCCGGAGATGGTCGAAGTGTTCCGAAAAGCGTTTTAATCCGGGTTCCAAAATCCCTTCAAGACCCACCAAACCGGATTCCTGTTCCTGCCACCCCCCGGTGTTCATACGAAATGGCAGGCGGCAAAGTGGCCGGGTTGCACTTCCTTCATTTCCGGGGTGGCTTCGGCGCAAACCGATCTTGCTTTTGGGCAACGGGTGCGGAAGGTGCAGCCGGCAGGAGGGTCGGCCGGGCTGGGAAGGTCCCCTTTAAGAAGGATCCGCTGTTGCTCCGATTTCGTATGGGGCAAGGGTATGGCGGAGAGAAGGGCTTGGGTGTAAGGGTGAAATGCGTTTGCATAGATCTCCCGGCTCGGCGCACTCTCCACGATTCGTCCCAGGTACATGATGATCACGCGGTCGGCCACGTGTTCCACCACCCGCAGGTCGTGGGAGACAAAGACATAAGACATGGAAAACTGCTCCTGGAGCCGGACAAGCAGATTGATGATCTGAGCCTGTATGGAAACATCGAGGGCCGAGACCGGTTCGTCGGCAACCACCAGCTTGGGGTGCAGAGTAAGGACCCGGGCGATTCCGATTCTCTGGCGTTGCCCGCCGCTGAACTCATGTGGAAAGCGCCACCGGTATTTTGGTTCCAGCCCCACGGTCTCGAGGACCTCGCACACCCGGGTTTCCCGTTCCCGCCGATCACAGATCGAATGGACCCGCATCGGCTCGTCGATGATTTCTCCTACCGTCATACGCGGATTCAAGGATCCGAAAGGGTCCTGAAAGATCATTTGGGCATTGCGGCGGAAGGCCTTCAACTCTCGGCTGTTCAACCCGGTGACATCCCGGCCTTCGAAAAGGATTCTGCCGGAGGAGGGTTCGATCAGACGCAATAGCGCCCGCCCGGTAGTGGTTTTGCCGCACCCGCTTTCCCCGACCAGTCCCAGGGTCTCGCCCCGTGCAAGCGTGAAGCTGATTCCGGAGACGGCGTGAATATAGCGTTGGGGCGCAAATATGCCTGCTTTTTTGACCGGGAACCGTTTAACCAAATTTTGTACGTCCAGCAGATTCAAAAAGTTGTCGTTCCTTTTCAATGGTCGCTTTTCGAGTCTTCATCTCAACGGCGGATACAGGCCACCCAGTGCCGGGTTTCCACCTCACGCAGTCCAGGCCGTTCTTCCCGGCACGCCGGGATCACTTCCGGGCAGCGTTCCGCAAACTTGCATCCGACGATCTTCCGTGTCGGCGCCGGCACGATGCCGCGGATCTCCGGCAGGAATTTTACCTTTTTTCCGGGCGTTGGAATGGATTTAAGCAACGCGGCAGTGTAGGGATGCGCCGGTGTCTTGAAGAGGGTGTCCGCATGGGCTTCTTCCACTTTGACTCCCGCATACATGACAACAACACGTTGTGCGGCATTTGCCACGACGCCCAGGTCGTGAGTGATCAGCATCATGGCCATGCCAAGGGTCTGTTGAAGGCGGGACATAAGATCCATGATCTGGGCCTGGATGGTGACATCCAGGGCGGTGGTCGGTTCGTCTGCAATCAACAACGCGGGATTGCATCCCAGGGCCATCGCAATCATGGCCCGTTGCCGCATCCCGCCGCTGAGTTCATGGGGATACCGTTCAAGCGCTTGACTTGGAGTGGGTATCTCGCAGGCGGCCAGCATCGCCGCGGCCTTCTCCCTGGCCGCCCTGTGGGACAGGTTTTCATGGATCCGGAAAACCCTTGAGATCTGCTGTCCGATCGTGAAAACGGGGTTTAAGGAGGTCATGGGTTCTTGAAAGATCATGGAGATCCGGTTGCCCCGAATGGACCGCATTTGTTTGAGGGGCAGTTGCAAAAGGTCTTTATCCTCGAAGAGAATTTGACCGGAAACAATTTCACCGGGCGGCATCGGGATCAGTTTGAGGATGGAAAGGGCCGTCACGCTTTTCCCGCATCCGGACTCTCCCACGACGCCGATGGTCTCGCCGGCATCCACATGATAGGAGACGCCGTCCACGGCATGGGCAACTCCTTCGCTCGTGTGGAAGTATGTTCGAAGGTCCTTGATGGACAGGATGCAGCCGGTATTCTCAAATTGAGGGTTTGGTCTCATATCATGTTCAAAACGGTTTTAATTCCTCTGGAAACGCCATCGGATTTTAGGATCCATGGCTTCCCGGATGCCGTCCCCGACAAGATTAAATCCCAAGACAGATAAAAAAATGGCGCCTCCCGAAAACGTCGATATCCACCACTGCTTGAGAAAAAATTCTCTGCCGTCGCTCACCATTACTCCCCAATCAGCCGCCGGCGGTTGGGTGCCCAAGCCGAGGAATCCCAGGGCGGCGATGGAAAGGACGATGTATCCCATGTCGAGGGTGGCCTGGACGATGATCGGCGACAGGCAGTTGGGCAGGATGTGCCGTAGCATGATCCGTACGGAGGAGACCCCCACGGCCCGGGCCGATTCAATGAAGGGGCTCTCTTTGACGGTCACCACCTGGCTTCGCATGAGACGCGTGTACCAGGGCCACCAAGGCAGGGAGATGGCAATTAGTGCGTTGAAGAGATTGGGTCCCAAGGAGGCGACGATGGCGATGGCGAGCAAAAGGGAGGGAAAGGCGAGGATCATATCGGCAAAACGCATAATGAACTCGTCCACCTTTCCGCCTATATATCCGGCGATCAAGCCCAGGGGAACTCCCACGAGGACGACGATGGAAACCACGAGGAGCGCCGCCTTGAGGGAGATGCGCGCACCGAAGATCAATCGGCTGAGGATATCCCTTCCCAGATTGTCCGTACCCAGGGGGTGCCGGAGACTCGGGGGAGCCAGCCGTTCTTCCAGGTTGGATAGTCCCCGGCCCTGATCCGGAAAAGGGGCGATATACGGCGCGAACAGGGCGGTGGCGATCAGCAATACGAGGATCAACGCGCCGAATGTGGTTACGGGATTGCGAAAGACCCGCGTGGCGGCGCGAAAGGCATCCCGGGTGCGTCTGAAGCGCTTATTCAACACTTCCTCTTTCATCTACGCTTCCTTTTTGTTCCTATCCGAGGCGAATCCTGGGATCGACCACGGCGATGAGCAGGTCCACCAACAGGTTTACCGTAACGTAGAAGACGGCCATGAGCAGGGTCACACCCATGATGACAGGATAATCATTGAGCAGGATCGCATTGGTGGTGTACGTGCCCAGCCCTGGCCAGAAGAAGATCAACTCAATGAAGAAAGTGCCGGTGAGCATAAACGCAAAGCAGAGCCCGGCGGCGGTTAAAGTGGGTCCTATCGCGTTTCTCAGGGCCTGTACGAATAAGATTTCCACCTCTGAAGTGCCTACTGACCGTGCGGTGGTGATGTAGTCTTCGCGCAGCACTTCCAGCATGGTGGATCGTGTCATGCGGGTGATAATGCCGGTGGAGTAGGCAGCCAGGGTGATGGCGGGGAGAAACAAATGCATCAGGGCGTCTTTAAACGCCGACCAATTTCCCGTGATCAAGGCGTCGAAAAGGTAAAAACCGGTGATTTTCTCAATCGGATGGATCAAGCCCACCACCGTATCCAGGCGGCCGCCGATAGGAAAAAGGTCCAGCCAGCGGAAAAAAAGGATTTGAAAGATCATGGCCAGCCAGAATGAAGGCAGCGAGGTGCTGGCCACCGCCAAGAGGCGGCTGAAGTGGTCTATCGCTGTATTTTCCTTTTTGGCGGAGATGACACCCAGCGGGACACCGACCAGCATTGCAAGGAGGATGGCGGTGAACATGAGCTCAAGTGAAGCCGGGAGATGGTCGATGATGCCGACCAATACCGGCCGGTGCGTTCTCAGGGAGACCCCGAGATCCCCCCGAAGCAGATCGCGCAGGTAATATCCAAACTGCAGGAGGAGGGGTCGATCCAGGCCGAGTTTTTCCCGGACCTGGGCGATCTGCTCCGGCTGCGCCCGCGGTCCCAAATAGACCATGGCCGGGTCACCTGGAACGACCCGCGACAGGAAGAAAGTAATTGCGCAAAGCCCCAAGAGAACGAAGCCGAGCCATCCGAGGCGTCGCAAGATAAAGCGCAGCATACCTTGTTTAACCAAGATCCCTTTGTTTCACACGATGATGCAAAGCGGCTCCAAGAAAAAACCCCTTCTTTCACCGGCGTGTCGATTCGGTAATGCGACACGCCGGGTATTCGTCGCTTGAGCAATTTCTCATTCCATTTCCTCAAGCATTAGGAAAAACCGGGGGGATCAATCCTTATACATATCGTACCATGAATATGCCCTCGGGTAGTTTGGATTGACGACCACACCTTTAAGCTCTTTGCGCTTGAAGACCGGTTGCTCCACATCGAACAAGAAAACGGACGGGGCGTCCTCGATCAACATTTGCTGCGCTTTGGTGTAAAGTTTTCTGGCTTCGGACGCATCCGTCTTGGAATAGGCGGCCTTGATGGTTTTGTCGAAATCGGGGTTCCTGTAGTAGGAAAAATTCCAGTCGGGCTTTTCTTCAATGTGCCACAGGCTGTAAAGCGTTTCAAAAGGATCGCTGAACGTGGGCCACCATAGAAGCGCAGCAATATCTTGGGCCCCTTTCGGACCGCTTTTCACAAGATCCCACTGGGCGCTCCAGATCATGGGCCGGATTTCCATGGGGATTCCGATTGCTGCGAGCGCTTCCTTGAGCAGCGGGGCGATGGCCTTTTCCACGGCGTTTTCCGATGCATAGGTGAACAAAACGGTCCTGTCGACACCTTTGGGATAGCCGGCCTCCGCCATCAGTTCCCGGGCTTTTTCCACGTCGTGCGTGTACTGGAACAAGGTATCGTCATGGCCGAATTGGCCATACGGAATGGGTCCCACGGCCTGACGGCCCAGACCCCCGAGGCCCACGTCGATCATGTCCTTGTAAGGTACGGCATAAGAAACGGCCTGGCGCACCTTTTTGTTGTCAAAGGGCGACACCTGGGTATTCAGGTGAAGGGCGTAGTTCATGAAGCTGGGACCGACAATGCGTTCGCAGCATTTCTTATCGTTGAAATGGCGGCTGGATTCAATGGGGACGCGGTTGGCGAGATCGGCGGCGCCTGCATCGAGCATCTGCTCCGCCACTGTGGCTTCCTTGACGATCTTGACCACAACGCGATCGAAATGGGGCCCTTTCCATCCGCGCCAGTATCCGTCGAATTTCTTAAAGACGATCTCCTCGTCCGGCTTGTAGCTTTCCAGCATGTACGGCCCGGATCCGGCCTCGTTTCCTGCATCGAACCATTCCCGGTCTTTGCCGGCCCCTTTCGGGCTGATAATCCAGGCGGCGTAGGCGGAAGCGGCAATCCGATCAAAGGGAGCCGGGTTCTTCAAAACAAAGCGCACGGTGTTGTCGTCCACCGCCTCGATGCTTTTGATGGGATTCAGGATGAAGGCGGCCCCTTTTCCCATACGCATGGTGCGCTCAAAGCTGTCCTTGACGGTCTTGGCGCTGAGGGTTCCCCCGTCATGGAATGTCACCCCTTTTCGCAAATAAAAAGTCCAGGTGAGGCCGTCCGTGCTCACTTCATAACGCTCGGCAAGGGCGGGCTGGAACGGTTTTGAACTTCCCGGCGGGCTGACCCAAATCAAGGGTTCGTAAATATTGGCCATGTAAGAAAGCTCCACCGAATAACTGGCGCTGGGATCCCACGTGGTGACACTGTCCGTGGAGGCGAAAACCATAAGATTCTTGGGAAGCTCTGCCCCCTGGGCCGAGAAGGAGAAGAAGAGTACCGCCAGGACGACGCACGTCATGAGGGTTTTTCGGTTCTTGATGTAAGGTTGCATGTGTCTCCCTCCTTTGCTGTTGGACCCGATCAACCCGGTTCAAGGAACCGGGAACCCGGGTCAGGGTTGAAGGTAAAATCTTCTCGACGGAAAATAGCGGCGCTCTGATCTTTGCCGATACGTTTCCGACAAAAAGAAAACGTTTCGCTTTTGATCGCTCGTTTCGGTTTTTCCCCGCACTGAATTTCGGGGTGCCCCGGAACGGGTCGATCATGCGGATTTTGGATCATCGATACGGCCGAGGCGGCCAATACGGTGATTGAGTTTCACCTTTCCCAGATTCCGGAAGACCGGACTGGATCGAATGGGTTTCCCGTAGGCCGGAAAGGCTTCTCGATGATGCCCCAGCGCTTTCAGGACCTGGCATTGTCCCAAGGTCCCGTATTCGCGGACCCGGGTGACGAAATCCAAGTCGATAATTTCGGTCATGATCCGTTCCCCCTCGCCGGATTGCTGGAGCACTCTGCCTTCCGGATCCACGAACACCGATTGACCGATCCCGCCGTCTCCCACGCCGTTCAGGTTGAACCAGTAGAACTGGTTGGCAATGGCATTGGCCCTGGCCAGGACAATTTCCTGGGCGCGATCAGGAGTAATGGTGGCGGTGGGGCAGAACACGGCTTCGGCGCCCAGGCAGGCCAGGGAACGCGCCAGCTCGGGGAACCATTGATCGTAACAAATGCATAGACCGAACCGCCCCTTTCCAGGAATGTCGAAGGTGCAGTACGTTTTGCCCGGTTGCGCATTTTCGAGTGGCTTCCAGGGGAAGAGCTTGCGGTAGTGCGCCACAATATCGCCATCCGAGGAGATGACCACCGCACTGTTATAAAAACCCTTTTTTCCGGTCTCATAAAATGATCCGGGAATGACCCACTTTTTCCGGGTCTTTGACCATGCGCAAAATGCATCGAGTGCTGCATTCGGAATAGAGACAGCACGCTTGGGATCCAGACCGCTGGCGCAGAGTTCGCTGAAAAAAATGACATCCACCCACGGGAAGAGGGCGGCGACTTTCTCGAGTTTATCGAGCATCGCTTCGTTGTGGTCTCGGCCGTAGGCTACGTGCATTTGAACCCCGGCGATTCCCAAAATCCTGGCCATATCAGTCTTCTCCAAGGCAATGATGAAAACAGCGCCGCATTCGGGATGAAAAAATCATGGCCCCCGCTTTCTTCAATAATTGATGATGCAATGGACGTCCCGGATGAAATCGGCCGCTTCGATTCGCCGGCCTGCTTCGATCATTTGGATCAGCATTCGGTGCTCCTGGTAATTCATGTTTCTCATTTTGAGGCTCCAGTCCTTTTTCCCGAATTCAAACATCCGCTGGCGAAGAATGCTCAGCTGCTTGAGAAGCGGTTTGTTGGGAGAAAGATCCAGGTAAATATGGTGAAAGGCGGTGTTTAAGTCCCAATAGCGGTTGAAATTCACATCCGAGAGATTCTTGTGCATCTCTTCGTTGATCCGCTCCATTTTCCGGATCTGTGCAGGCCCGAGTCGATGGAAGACCGACAGGAATGCTCTGGAATCCAAGGCGCCGAGCATTTCATAGATGTCTTCGACGTCTTGTTGGGTAAGCTTGTTGATTCGGATGCCGCGCTGAGGAAGCAGGGTAACAAACCCTTCGACCTGCAGTTGGAGCAAAGCTTCCCGGAGCGGGGTACGGCTGATCCCGAGTTGGGTCATCATCTTACTGGTGCTCACGAACATGCCGGGTTCCAGCCGGCCGGCTTTCAATTCATTGCGCAGGTATTCATAAACCTGCATGCGCAGAGGTTGGTGCAGGGTCTGGAAGGAAGCGAAGTTCTGATTCATTTTTCGTGGGATCCTTTTTCGATCTGATATATTAGTATATTAGTACATTTGTCAAGCACTTTTTTAATCTTTTTTTAATGGCTCGATGTCTGAGGAATTGAAGGGGCGGAAACGTCTTGTGGATGGAGGTGGTCTGTAAATCCCCGAAAACGGAAATGCCGGGATAGGTTCTGATTTAAAACGGCAGAAACGGCAAAAAAAAAGGAGATCGCCCGCCTCTCCCGGGGGAAGGGGGAAAAAAGCGATGATGGGAAAGGGTCGAGGCGTTCCGAAAGGGCTTTTAGCCGGATTCGGATTTCAATGCCGCCATGACTTCTTCTGCGGCCCGGATCGTTTCATCGATGTGTTCGACGTTATGCGCCGAAGAGACGAAGAGGGCTTCGAACTGGGAGGGCGCCAGGTAAATCCCCTTTTCCAGCATCCCGTTATAGTATCGGCCGAATAAGGCCGTATCGGATGCCTTGGCCTCGGAAAAGCAGGTAACCGGTCCGGAGTTGAAAAACATCCCCATCATGGAGCCCACCCGGTCGATGGTTACGGATATGCCGGCCCCGGCCGCCGCCTTTTCCAAGCCTTCGGCCAGGCGTTTGGATTTTTCTTCCAGGGCGTCATAAAAGCCGGCGTGGCGGATTTCTTTTAACGTGGCGATGCCCGCGGCCATGGCCATCGGGTTCCCGGAAAGGGTGCCGGCCTGGTAAACGGGACCCTGGGGGGCGATGTGTTCCATGATGTCCCGCTTGCCCCCGTAGGCCCCCACCGGCATGCCGCCCCCGATGATTTTCCCGAAGGTGGTTAGATCCGGGGTGATCCCGTAGAGGGACTGTGCGCCCCCGTAGGCCACCCGGAAACCGGTCATCACCTCGTCGAAAATCAACAAACTGCCGGCCTTTTCGGTTTCCTCCCGGAGGGTTTCCAGAAACCCCGGCCGGGGGGAGACCAGCCCCATGTTCCCGGCCACCGGCTCCACGATGACGCAGGCGATGGTGTCTCCGTGTTGCCGCATGGCATCCCGGAAGCGCTGGGGATCGTTGTACGGCAGCGACAGGGTGTGGGCCGCGACGGATTGGGGCACCCCCGGACTCCCCGGGATCCCCAGGGTGGCGACCCCGGAACCGGCCTCCACCAGGAGGGCGTCCGCGTGCCCGTGGTAGCATCCATCGAACTTGAGAATGCCGTCCCTCCCTGTGAAACCCCGGGCGAGCCGGATGGCGCTCATGACGGCTTCGGTCCCGGAGTTCACCATGCGGACCATCTCGACGGACGGGACGGCCTCGATGATGCGCGCCGCCAGCTCCACCTCCAGATCCGTGGGCGCGCCGAAGCTGGTCCCTCGTTCCAGGACCTCCCGGACGGCCTGGATGACGGCGGCATGCCGGTGTCCCAGGATCATGGGCCCCCAGGACCCCACGTAATCGATGTAGCGGTTTCCGTCGGCGTCATAAATGAAACACCCCACGGCCCGGTCGATGAAGAGCGGCTCGGATCCCACGGATTTGCAGGCCCGCACAGGGCTGTTGACGCCGCCGGGAATCTGTTTTAGGGCTTGTCGAAAAAGGTCTTGGGATTGCGTGCGTTTCATGGGCGGTATCCTCTTTCCGGCTGGATGCTTCTTTTGGTATAATAGTTGAATCGTAAAAAGACCGATTTTGTTCGCGCCGCAACCCTTTTCGGGGAGTCACGCCCTTTAGGGCGGAAGAGCTCCAATGGCGCTCACAAAAGCCTTTTTACGATCTTGTCGTATAATAAAAGTCGCAAAACCTCTATCAAACCCGGTCCGGCGGGTCAAGGCAGGGGAAAATGGGCCAAAAAAAATCCGTTAAGCAAGTCGCCAAACTGCTGGCGTATACACTGGGACGGCGGCCGGATGAATTCGGATTGGTGCCGGATGCGGAAGGCTTCGTGAAAATCAAAACCCTTCTCAAAGCCTTAAAGGAAGAACCGGGATGGGGATTTTTGCGCCGGTCGCACCTGGACGAAATCCTTGCCGTATTCCCGGAACCGATCATCGAGATCCGGAACGACCGCATCCGTGCCGTTGACCGGGAACATCTTGCCGAGGCAGGCCCGGCAGCCGATATGCCCCCCGTCCTTTTTACCTGTGTCCGGCAACGGGCCTATCCCCATGCTCTTGAAAAAGGGGTTCGGGCCGCCGATACGGAGCCGGTCTTGCTCTCCGCCTCCAAGGAGATGGCAATAAGAATCGGAAAGCGCCTGGATCCGGATCCGGTCCTTTTGACCGTGTCGACCCCGGAAGCCCGGAAACGGGGGAGCGTTTTCTGCAAAGCCGGAGAGACGCTTTATTCCACCCGGGAAATTCCTGCGGGCACCTTTACAGGACCGCCTTTACCCAAGGAAAAACCGAGTGCATCCCCGAAACCCAAAAAAACACCCGACCCAAGGAAATCCGCCGGGAGCTTTATTTTGGATTTGGCCGTCAAAAAAGAAGCGCCCAAATCCCGGGGAAAATCCAAAAAAGAAAACACCCGCTCCTGGAAACGGGACCGGAAACGCTTGCGCCGGGAGAAGGAGAAGCTGCCCTTCTAAAAAGGCCCTTTGCCCCGTCTTTTCGGGATATAAGGGGGGAGGACGGACAGGCTGCCGTCCTTTTCGATTTTTACGGCCGTATGCCGGTAGGTGGAGTACCAGATGCCCACCCGTTTTCCCTGTGGATCCAGGATTTCGGCCCCCATCGGATCAACACCTCGATACTGGTCATACATGAAATCGAGCATCCGCTTGAAGGCTTCTCCTTTCGGGTCCACGGGCGACCACATCCGGGAATTAAACCGGATATTCGGGTGAATGCCGACAATAGCGTACGGCAAGAACTTCCTTCCATTATAAAAATAACGGTATTCTTCCGGGACGCGCGTCTCTTTGAACTGCAGGGCGATGGCGGGATTGCTTCGAAGATTTCCGTAGGTCCCGAAACATCCCGATAGAAGGCTTCCCGCCATCAACAACAGGACCCCGTAGAAAGAGAGGGGATATCGATACAAACGAAAATAGGTGTTCATGATCCTTCCCTTTCATTAAGCACCCGCCCGGCCGTATCGTTTCGACAGCCCACCCGCGGGGAACCGTCTTCAATCAAATGGTACCGGTGATTTTTCCCGTACGGACAAGATAAATCCGCTTTTCAAGGTTGACAAGGCGGAACAAAAGGCGGGTGATTCCTTTCTTTCCAGGATTCCCGGTACATAAACGCAATGGAAACCAAAAAAAGAAGGCTCACCAGGTCGTGCGCAGAAAGCCCGTTTTCTTTTTCGGCGAGCTTGTTTTGGTAATGCACAGTCGATTCCAAGAGGCGTTTAAGATAGTTCAAGGCATCCAACAAAATTAAAAGTTGTTCCTGTTTTTTGGGACCTGCAAGGGCATCCCGGTTTTCCAGGCGACGGATCTGCTTTTCAATGGCATCCCCGTTGAGCCCGGAAAGTTGTTCCCGCTGGGCCGTGGTAAGAAATGCGGCCGAAGACAGAAGGCGGGTGATCCGGCGGGTCAGTTCAGATCGGGTCTTTTCGAGCATATCCCCAAGGAATCCCCGTGCCTTTTCCGGCGGGTGCACGGGAATGGATTTCAGAAGATGTTCCTGTTCGGCCCGCTGCCGGTTCAATTCGCCGCCGGCGTTCTGCCAAAAGACCCATCCGGCGTGCCGAAACAATTCCGACGGGGTCCGGTCCTTCAAGGAGGATTTTTGGGCGGCAAGCACGATTTCGGGCAGGAGCCTGCCGGTTTTTTCAAAAAGGGTTTTCCCGGTGGCCGCAAAGAAGACGAGCCCGGCGGCGGCGTAGACATCCTGGAGCAAAAATACCCGCTTCAGGTCCCCCAGCATGTCTTTTAAGACCGGGTTGGGAAAAAGGTGAGAAGGGGTGGAATAGGCCGGGGTCCCGGTGGCCAAGGGCTGTTCCAGGGTATCCGGATCGGCGTCCAGGGGTATCGCCGTTTCCAGGTCGATGAGGCCCAGATCCAGTGTTTCAAGGTCCTGCATCCCTTGATCCGGGCGATCGGGATCCACCGCGATAAAGATGTTTTCGGGTTTAAGATCCCGTACAGCGAGTCCCTGGGAATGCAGATTCGCCAGTAACGTGAGGATTCCGGAGAGGATTCCCGGAATTTTGCCTTTGTTTCGTTCAAACCAGGTCCTGTCGATTTCCCTCCGACAGACCTTTCGATACGCGTCGATGACCCCCCGGTGTTTTTTGGAAAAACGGACCAGATAATCCTGCACGCCCGCTGTCAGGCTTTCCGGAAGTGCGGCTTCCGCTGCAACCCTGTCTTCGCCGGACAGATGCGCCCTGAGCCATGCCCGGCGGCGTGCGACAGGAACCGTTTCATCGCAACCGTATTGCACCAGGATATCGTCGATGCCCTCTTCGTATTCGCCCAGGAGTTGCCCCATCTCAAAGATTGCCGGGTCCGCATCCACCATCAGGTAAGGATCGATACCGCGGGTTTCCCAGAGGGGATCGGAAGGTTTCAGGAAGCCCTCGGAAAAAAGACCGCCCCGGTCATGGAGCTTTTCGATCTTTTCGTTTAAGAACGCATATCGGGCCAGGTTCATGAAAAAGGCAAAGGAGTCCCCGATTTTCAGGTAGTTTTGGAGGCTCGGTTCTTTCCGGAGGAGAAAGACATACCGTTTTTCAGCTTCTTCCGGGGATTGCACCTCCGAGTGATGGAATCGGGGGATCTTTTTCAACAGGGCGGCAAGGGAAGGGACGACACATCGAATGATCGGCGCGGCCTTCCGGGCGATGCGCCAGTCCCGTCGGATGCATTCGATGTAGGTATTGAACGCATGGATGGGCTGAGGAGGGATTTTGACCACCATGAGATCGTCGAAAATGACGCGGTAGCACATGCTCTTGTTGGCGATGTTGGCCCCCAATCTTCCGAGGGTCATCCGGCGGGACCGCCATGTTCCTTGATGTTTCACCCGCAGGGTGTAGATCCGGTCCGAATCCGAAAGGTCGGAGGGTTGGACGGCCCGTTCCACCCGGCTTTCCGCCTCCGGATCCGCCCCGATCTGCAGCTTGTACAGCTTCAAAAAGAAGACGAGGAGGGCGTCAAAACCCATCGACACTTGTTTTTTTCGATCGATTCCAGTATTGAATTCCGTCATGGATGCACCCTCTTGAAAAAGGCATACACCGATTCCGGACCCATATCAAGCCGGACGGCAAAAAGAAGGGCATCCGGAACCATCTCTTGGAGGATCCCATGCCGGTCCTGACGATTGAAACCGATACCGGTGCCGTGAAGGTGTTTGACCTGAAAAGCGGAGACGCCCTGTCCATCGGACGCCAGGAAGACAACGATATCGTCATCCCGGATACTTCCGTCTCCCGCCGGCATGCCGGCATCGAATCCGAAGGGGACGCGTTTTTCCTCACGGATTATCAAAGCCGGAACGGCTCCTTTGTCAACGGACAACTGGTGATTTTCAGGAAACTGGCCCACGGGGATGTGATTACCATCGGAAATCAATCCATGATCTTTTCCTATCGTGAAGATGAAAAACGCCCGGAAGAAGAACCCGAAGAAATGTTCGATATGACCATGGCCATGGATACCCGGGACCATCGCTCCCTGGTGGCCCGCGGCGTGGCCGGACTGGTCTCTGATGACGAAGCCGAGGGTTTCGTGGGTGTACTCACCTTCATTTCCGGGGGCAGCGGTGAACTTGTCTTGGAAAAGGATACCGTACGCATCGGCAAAAGCGAGGATGCGGACGTTGTGATCCGGGGCATGCTGGTGGGGAAAACGGCGGCGGTGATCCAAAAAACCGGCGATGGATACGAAATCCGCCCCGGAGAAGGGTTGGCCAAACCCAAGGTGAATTTTGCCCCGCTCAAGGAAACCCTTCGCCTGGAAGAGTTCGACGTCATCGACATCGGATCCGTGAAACTCCAGTTTCAATACCGGCAGCGGTGAAAGCCGGTTTGCAACACCCTTGCGGCCCCTGGGCGAACAGCGCCGGAACAAAAGTTTCGCGTTGTGCCGCTTCCCTGAAACGGCATCATTGTCCGCGCCCATATGCATGGGATGGGTTCGCTGGGCGGTCCAAGGACGTATAAAGGAGAATCATGGCGGATTCCGCACCGGCAAGCCGATCCGAAACGCCTGCGCGGGTCCGGTTTCAGACCGGTCCCAAGGGGGTGCTTTTCATTCTGGGGAGCGTCATGATCGTGTCGGTGGTTCTCCTGGTGCTTCGGGCAATATCCTTAACCCCCGAGACCTTGTTTCCCGTTGACAAGAGAAATGCCTTCCTTCCCGTTTTTGCCGCCGATTACCTCTTCTGGGCCCTGGCGGCGGTGTGGCTTTTTTCCGTCATTTTCACCGGAGTGGTCCTTTTTCGATGGTTTATCGGCCCTCCGGAAAAACTCGTTCACTTTCTTTTGCTCAAAAGCCGAAAACAAGAACCGCCCCG
The DNA here is from genome assembly GCA_019309485.1 of Deltaproteobacteria bacterium. GTDB lineage: Bacteria > Desulfobacterota > Desulfobacteria > Desulfobacterales > UBA2156. The sequence continues at coordinate 30,425 of JAFDGC010000040.1, forward strand.
GGTGCATGGAATCCCGGGCAACTGGCTCCCCTGGTTCAACATTGTCTCCACAGTGTTCAACCGGATGGAAGCACTGGCCCGGGAAGCGGAAAAGACCGGGGCCGAGCTTCAGGAAAAGGTGAATTTGATCCGCCGGTTCTCCTGGGTGTATGAGCGGAACGAAGAACTGACCGCGGAGGTGGAGAAAAAGAACCGGGAACTGGAGATCGCGGTGGAAAAGTACCGGCAGACCGCAGAGGAGCTGAAACGGCACCGGGATCACTTGGAAGAGAGGGTGATCGAACGAACCCGGGAGTTGTCGGCGGCCAACGAGAAACTCAAGGCCATGATCGAACGGGCCAATGAAATGGCGGAGAAAGCCAACGCGGCGAATCTGGCCAAGACCCATTTTTTGGCCAACATGAGCCATGAGATCCGGACGCCCCTAAACGCCATCATCGGGTTCACGGACATGATGCTGGAAACGAAACTGGACGAGGACCAGTTCGATTATGTTACCACCACCCGAAAAAGCAGTGAAGCCTTGTTCGAGTTACTCAACAACATCTTGGATTTTTCGAAAATCGAAGCCGGCGAACTGGATCTGGAGCGCGTGGACTTCGATCCGGAATTGTTGGTTTTTGATATTTGCGATGTCATCCGGCCCAAGACCAAGGGGAAGCCGGTGGAGGTGATCTGCCGCATCGCCGACGATGTTCCCCAGACCGTCCAAGGGGATCCGGGCCGATTCCGCCAGGTGCTGACCAACCTCATGGGCAACGCCGCCAAGTTCACCCGGTCCGGTGAGGTCGCGCTTTTTCTGGGCGTGGACAAAGAAGCGGCGGACCGGGTCAAACTCCACGTCACGGTTCGGGATACGGGGGTCGGGATCCCCGAAGAAAAACTGGATGTCATTTTCGATCCTTTCCAGCAGGCCGACGAGTCCATGACACGGGAATACGGGGGGACGGGCCTGGGGCTTTCCATCTCGCGCCAGATCGCCCGACTGATGGGGGGGGATGTTTGGGCCGAAAGCCGGATGGGCGCCGGAAGCACCTTCCATTTCACGGCCTGGACGGCGCTTTCCCGGCAACCGGCCGAGAAGCCACGGCCCCCGGCTTCCCTTGAAGGGAAACGGGTCCTGGTGATGGACGGGAACCCCCTGCATCTCGATTTCGTGACCCGGGGCTTGAAATCGGCGGGCATGGAGATCATCGGGGTGAACACCGGGGACGAAGCCGTCCGGGCCTTCGAAAAAAGCCTTGCCGGCGGAGAATCCATCCATCTGGGGATTCTGGATATCCAAGCATCGGATGCGAACGGGTACGCTATGGCATCCACCCTTCGGTCCCTCGGGGGCGCGGCCTCCAAGGTGCCGCTGATCGCTGTCTCCGCCTCCCTGGAACGGGAAGGGCAAAAGTGCCGGCGGGCGGGGTTCAACGCCTTTTTATCCAAGCCCTTTCCCTTGTCCCGGCTCTTCCAGGTGGCCGAACGCCTCTTTTCCGAAGAGAATGAAGCCCTTTCCCGGAAGGGACTGATAACACGCCATTCGGTCCGGGAAGAGACCAAACGCTCGGTGCGGATTCTTTTGGTGGAAGACAACCTGGTGAATCAACGACTCGCCAAGACCATGCTGACCAAAGCCGGTTATCAGGTGGAAATCGCGGAAAACGGGAGGGTGGCTCTCGAAAAGTTCACGGCCGCGCCCCGGGAACTCGATTTGATCCTCATGGATGTGCAGATGCCGGAAATGGACGGCATCCAGGCCACCCAGGAGATTCGAAAGGCGGAATCTTTTATGGCCGATGCAAAGGACCGCCGTATTCCCATCATCGCCCTCACCGCCCATGCCATGAAAGGAGACCGGGAAATGTGCCTGGAGGCCGGCATGGACGATTACATTACCAAGCCCATCAAGCGGGAGGTCGTCCTGGAGATGTTGAAAAAATGGATTGCGGGGATCGATCTCAGTGTGGGACCCGCATGAAATGAAAAACCGATCCTGCGACTCGCAGACAAAACAACTCCAGCCCATCCCCCAGTGCATCGAATGCCTGTTGTCCCTGGTCCGGGACGCCACCGCCATGGCTTCAAATGGAAATCCGCGCCTCATGGAGCAGATGGAATCCGAGGCAAAAGGCCTGTTCGACCGGGTCAAGGACCTGAATTGGACCTCTCCCCGCATTGCCAATATGCTCTTCAATCGGATCCGTGAAGTGACGGGAAATACAGATCCCTATCGGGAGTTCAAGGCCCGGGAGATGGCACAGGCCAAAAAAATCTTTGAGCGGATCCAGGGACGGTTGCCCCGGGATCTCAAGGGGCGGGTCCGCACGGCCGTGGCCGGAAACAGCTTCGATTTTTTTAAGGATCCGGATACCCTTTACGAGGATATTTTCCGGTTTGCAACGGGTGCCGATGCCTATGCGTATGACCATACGGACCGGTTGGCGGCGTTTCTGGAATCCGATAAAACAAAGATCCTCTACGTCACGGACAATGCCGGGGAAATTTACTTTGATCAGCCGCTTTTTTTCTGGCTGAAGATGAAGCAAAAGGCGCCGGTCCTGGTGGTCAAGGGGGGTCCGGCCCTCAATGACTTGACCCGGGCGGATCTGGAAGGCGCGGGCCTGGCGCCGCACTTCGGTGCCGTGGAAGACACCGGCGCCGACGGGGCCGGTATCGACTGGGACCGGGTCTCCGACGCCTTCCTGGACCGGGTGCAGGCGGCGGATCTTGTCATCTCCAAAGGGATGGCCAATTTCGAGACGATTTTTCCCGAAGCCCTTGCCTGTCCGGTCCTGTTTCTCTTTCGGGTCAAGTGTGCGCCGATCCAGGACTTTATTTCGGCGCCGATCCACACCGGCGTGATTTTGTGGAAGGATCCGGCGGTTACTTGAAGCGGTCGTCCGCCTTGCGGTGCGCCGCGTTCCGGGAGGCTTTGGCCAGCCATCCCGCCCGGGTTTTCCGGGCGGAGTCGAATTGTTCC
>JAFDGC010000007.1 GCA_019309485.1 Deltaproteobacteria bacterium
CGTTTCCATATCCACCGTAGGGTGGCATTTTATATGCCACCGAAAACCGACGATCACGGTTCGGTCGGGTATAAAACCCGACCCTACGGAATAGGAATCACATTTGATCCCAAAACCTGCGGTCGGATATAAAATCTGACCGTACGAGGTGGGTTGATTGTCTTGATTTCCTCTTTTGATTTTAATATGATAAAAACAATTTGTGTCTTTTGCACTACGGGCAGGCAAGTTTAACGGAAACGGCCGGCTCCTTATACGGCCGATACATCTGAATGACAATGGATGGTCCGGGTCGCGGTGAGGTCTAACACCCCACCCGCACCCGGGATGTGCTGGAACCGAGGCCCTTTTCCCGGGGCCTTTTTCGCATCATCTGAAAAAAGCAGCAAAGATGAGAAAGCGGATCTTTTCGTCAAAAAAAACACCGCGGCCGCTGCCCTTTTTTGTACGGGGTGCCCTTGGGATGGGGAGCGGACTCCTCCTCAGTGCATCCTTTCCCGGCACCGGGGCCTCCTGGCTTGCATGGATCGCCCTGGTTCCTTTGTTCATCGCCCTGGTGGGGCTGGATTTTTGGGAAGGCTTCCGGTGCGGATTTTTGGCCGGGATGGCACACTTTCTCACGCTCCTTTACTGGCTCGTTCCCACCATGGTGCAATACGGTCCTCTCCCCTTGTACGTGTCTGTGCCGCTTTTGGTCCTTCTCAGTGCCTACTTATCCCTTTTTCCGGCCCTTTTTTGCGGCGTCTTCACAACGCTTCCCTTGCGCGGCATCGCCTTGGTTTCCGGGATCCCCGCCCTCTGGGTCTTTTTCGAATATCTCCGGTCGGTCCTGTTCACCGGGTTTCCCTGGGCCCTGTTGGGGTACTCCCAGGTGAAATGGTTGCATTTGATCCAGGTATCGGATATAGTGGGTGTCTACGGGGTCTCCTTTTTGATCCTCTCTTTCAACGCCGCCCTGTTTACGCTCTACCTATCCGGAACGCGGCGCCTCATTTCCCCCCCGCGATTCGTCGGAGGAAGCCTCGTGTGGGCCATCCTCCTGGTCGCTTGCTCCTGGATTTACGGGGAGTGGCGCATCCGGCAGGTGGATGCCGGGGCTGCCCTTGCAGAAAAAGTGCAGGTGGCCGTGGTTCAGGGAAATATCGACCAGGCCGTGAAATGGGACCCCCAGTATCAGGCGGCTTCGGTGGAAAAATACCTGGCGCTGACCCGCAAGACGCAAAAGACAAAACCGGATCTGGTGGTTTGGCCGGAGACGGCCACGCCCTTTTATTTCCTCCGGGACGAGGCGCTTTCCGCCGCGGTTTTGGAGGGCATAAAGGCGTATGACAGCGATTTCATGATCGGAAGCCCGGCGTATGAGCCGAAAAACGGACGGATTGAATACTTTAACAGCGCGTATTTGATCGATTCCAAGGGGACCGTTTTCGGCCGGTACGACAAGGCCCATCTTGTTCCCTACGGTGAATACGTCCCGCTGAAAAAATGGATGCCCTTTGTGGGCAAGATGGTGGAACATGTGGGAGATTTCACCGCCGGGGAAGAAGGCGCGGTCATCGACTGGAGGCGAAAACCCCTGGGAACACTCATCTGCTACGAGGTAATTTTCCCGGGCCTTTCCCGGGCCGCGGCGAAAAACAGGGCCCGATTGCTCATCAATCTCACCAATGACGCCTGGTACGGAGACACGAGTGCGCCGCACCAGCATTTTTTCATGGCGGTGTTCCGGGCGGTGGAAAACCGGCGAGCCCTGGTGCGCAGCGCCAATACGGGCATCAGCGGATTCATCGATCCTGTGGGTCGGGTGACGGGACAAACCCCCCTCTTTAAAGAGGCGGTTTTGAACGAAACGGTGCCGCTGATGACGGGAACGCCCCTTTATCATCACCTGGGAGACATATTTCCGCTGGCCTGCGCGGGAATTACCGTGGCGGCCGTGGGAGTCAGAAGAAAAAAGACGGTATAACAGGAGGACATGAAAATGACGGTTGAAATCAAGCAAGAGATCAAAGAGATTCAAACCCAACTTCACCAGCTGGGAGACTATCTTTGACATCGGTGCAAAAGAAAAACGTCTGAAAGAAATCGAAGCCGTCATCTCGACGCAACGCTTCTGGGAGGATCCGGACAAGACCAAGCCTTTATTGAAAGAACGCGCCCGGATCACGCAACAGGTCCAAGCGCATAAATCCCTTTGCACCGCGGCCGATGAAAGCGCGCTCCTTCTCGATATGGCAGAGGAGGAGTCCGACGCCGAAACCGTGGAGGAAGTCTTCCGCCAGGTGGCCTGGATCAAGAAAAAGGTGAAGGATTTTTCCCTCACGGTGATCCTGAACGGGGAAGACGATCCCGATGACGCCATTGTCTCCATCAATGCCGGCGCCGGCGGCACCGAAGCCCAGGACTGGGCGGAAATGCTGTTCCGGATGTATTCCCGCTGGATCGAGGGAAAGGGATTCGGGCTGGAACTCATCGACATGCAGCCCGGGGAAGAAGCGGGGATCAAAAGCGTCACGTTCGGCGCCTCCGGCCCCTATGCTTATGGGTATCTGAAAACCGAGATCGGCGTCCACCGCCTGGTGCGGATTTCCCCCTTCAATGCCAGCGGGAAGCGCCACACCTCCTTCGCCTCGGTGTTTGTCTATCCGGACGTACAGGATGAAATCGTCATCGGGATCGATGATAAGGATCTGCGCATCGACGTGTTCCGGGCCAGCGGCGCCGGAGGACAGCATGTGAACAAAACCAGCAGCGCCGTGCGCATCACCCACATTCCCACGGGTATCGTGGTCCAGTGCCAGCAGGAAAAATCCCAGTTCCGGAACAAGGACCTGGCCATGAAAGTCCTGCGGGCCCGGCTCTACCAGCACGAAAAAGAAAAACAAAACGAAAAAATGAAAGAGATCCACGAAAGCAAGGACGAAATCGCCTGGGGAAACCAGATCCGCTCTTATGTCCTGCATCCCTACCAAATGGTCAAGGATCATCGGATTGGCCTTGAAATCGGAAACGTCAACAGCGTGCTGGACGGCAACATCGATCCCTTCATCGAGGGCGTGCTGCTCAAGCAAAAAGCCCATTAGCACGGAGAAAAACGGTCCTTGACGCAAACGGATCCCCTGGAGATCATCGCCCGGTTTTACGCCCCCGGATCACCGACATGGGCCATGCTGGTCCATCACGGAAAGGCCGTGGCCCGAAAAGCCCTGGATATCGCTGCTGGGAGTCCCTTTGCCAAAAGCCTTGATCTGCAATTCGTCGAAGAAGCCGCCATGCTCCATGACATCGGCATCTTCCTGACACACACCCCGGAGTTGGGGTGCGCCGGCGTCCACCCTTATGTCTGTCACGGGGTCCTTGGAAACCGGGTTCTTCGCGCCATGGGGCTGACGACGCACGGCCGGGTCTGTGAACGCCATGTGGGGGTGGGCATCTCCGTGGAGGACATCCAGCGCTTTGATCTCCCCCTCCCGCCGCGGGACATGATCCCCGAAACCCCGGAAGAAGAACTGATTTGTTACGCCGACAAGTTTCATTCCAAGAACGGGGTTCCCGAGGGCCGGTACAAGGCCCTCGAGGAGATCGAAAAAAGCCTCAAGGCCATCGGAGAGATCCATTGGAATCGGTTCCGGGAATGGGCCTTCCGATTCGAAGGGATCCGGTTGAATTGAAAGGAGAAGCGCGATGAGAACCGCCCTGACCATCGCCGGCTCGGATTCCTCCGGCGGCGCCGGGATCCAGGCGGACCTGAAGACCTTTCAGGCCCTGGGCGTCTTCGGCATGAGCGCCGTTACGGCCGTGACGGCCCAGAACACCCGTAAGGTTTACGACATCCAGGAAATGCGGCCCCAAATGGTAATGGATCAAATCCTGTGTCTTTTCGACGACATGGAAATTCATGCCGTAAAAATCGGGATGGTGGCAAGCATCCCCCTCATCGAAGCCGTGGCCAAGGCCCTGGGCCGGATCCCCTGCCCGCCGGTGGTCCTGGATCCGGTGATGATCTCCAAGAGCGGGTACCGCCTGCTGAAGGAAGACGCCCAGCAGGCTCTCGTGGAACTGCTGTTTCCTTTGGCCGAAGTGGTCACCCCCAACATTCACGAAGCCCAGGCCCTGTTGAAAGAACAAATCCCGGATCCTGAATCCATGCGGGAAGCCGCGCGGCGGATCGTGGAAAAGGGCGTGAAAAAAGTGGTGGTCAAGGGCGGACACCTGGGCGGAGAGGATGCCAGGGACATCGTTTTCGACGGAAACCGGTTCATGGAATTGACCCACCAGCGGATCCCCACCAAGAACACCCACGGCACCGGCTGCACCTTTTCTTCGGCGGTGGCAGCGCACCTGGCCCGGGGAAAAGACTTCTTTACCGCCGTGCAATCGGCCAAGATTTATGTCACCGGCGCCATAACAAACGCCCTTCCCCTGGGAAAGGGGTGCGGCCCCACCCACCACTTCTGGGATCTTTACGCCAAAGCCGGCGTCTCTTGAAGCCGATAAAACTTCGCCCGCTTTGAATCGGTATCGGGTTCGGGTTCGAAATCGGTATCGGTAAGCGCCCGGGCCTGAAGGGAACGGCCTTGAATCCCGGGCTGCGGTGACCGCATCAACCCCGGTTCCCGCCCTTCAAGGCAGTTCCACGGCATAGGCCTCAAGATCCGGGATGCGCTGAATGAGGCCGTTTTTTTCGGCGAACGCGGCAAACCGGGTGTACCGCTTGCGGTCCAGGGCTCCAGGTCGGAGGGCGAAGCGGGGCAACGTGTCCTTCCAGGCCCTCCGGTTCAGTTCATCGTCGAGTTCTTTCCGATTCTTCAGGAACAATTCCCAGCTTTCCCCGGGATGATTGATCAGAAACCGGGTCCCAGCTTCCAGGGCGTCCACGAAGTCCCGCATCCGGGGATCCTCCAATCGATTCCGGTGGGCCACCAGGATCAATTCGTCGTAGGGGGGAATCCCGTGATCCTCCACGAAAAAGGCCCGGCCCGGCCGTTTTTCAATCTCCATTTGATTCAATTCGAAATTGCGGAACGCGCCGATGACGGCATCCGTGGTCCCGGCGATCAAGGAAGGGGACAAGGAAAAATTGACGTTGACAAGCGTGACATCGGAAAGGGACAAGCCGTGCCTTGAGAGCATGGTCTTCAACAGCACGGTTTCGAACCCGCCGATGGAATACCCGATCCGTTTTTCTTTCAGGTCCGCGATGCTGTTGATCTTCCCGTCGGCCAACACCACGAGACAGTTCAGGGGGGTGGCCACCAGCGTGGCGATGCGCACCAGCGGGAGCCCCCGGTCCACGTGGAGATGATGCTGGGGCTGGTAGGAAACCGCCATGTCCGCCTTGCCGGCCGCCACCAGCTTTGGGGGGTCATTGGGGTTGGACGGCACCTGGAACTGAACCGCAAGCCCCTTTTGCTTAAAAAACCCCTTTTCTTTCGCCACAATCAATCCGGCGTGGTCCGGGTTGATGAACCAGTCGAGGACCACCGTCATTTGGTCCAACGCCGCTGCGGGACGAATCCCTCCCCATCCCAGAAAAAGAAAGAGCACCACCACGATCTTTCCTGCGGATTTCATGGGTTTTCACCCTCCTTTCCTTCTTCGTTTTGCCAAAAGACGATCCGCGTCATGGCATAATCCACCAAAAAATACAGTGAAAGGGCAAGCACGGCCAAAACCGCCAGGGCCGCAAACATCACATCGATTTGCATCCGGGCATTGGCGTGGAGCATGTAAAACCCCAGACCCTCGCTGGAGCCAACCCATTCCCCCACCACCGCGCCGATGGGGGCCGTGGCAGCGGCCACCCGAAGGCCCGAGGCAAAGGCCGGCAGCGCCCCGGGAATTCGGATGTGACGGATCACGGCCATGGGCACGGCGTCCATGACCCTGGCCAATTCGAGCCATTCCGGATCGATCCGCCGCATCCCGTCGTAAAAGGTCGCCGTCACCGGAAAGTAGATGATCAACACGGCCATGGCTACCTTGGAAAGCATCCCGTACCCGAACCAGAGCACCAGAAGCGGCGCCAGGGCAAAGACCGGAACCGCCTGGCTCACCACCAGGACAGGGAGGAGCCAGCGCTTGAACCTGGCCGAAGCGATCATGGAAAGGGCGCTTCCCGATCCCACCACGGCGCCCAGGACAAGGCCCGAAAGGATTTCCACGAAGGTGATTCCGGCGTGATACGCCAACACGCGTGGATGTGCGTGGACGGCCCGGGCCACCTGGACCGGTCCGGGGAGAATATAGGGAGGGGCGCCGGTGATCCAAACCAGGCCCTGCCAGACCAGGACCAGCCCCGCGGCCATGATCAAAAGGCGCACCGGGTTCATGGGCCCACCTCGGCTTCCAGAAGGCGCAAAAGGGTCTCCTGGAGTGCGGCCACGGCGGGATCGCCGGGCCTGCGGGGGGGGTCTCCGGGCGGGATGACCGCATCGCTCAATCTCGCTGGATGCCCTTGCAGGACATGAATGCGGTGTCCCAGGCGCAGGGCCTCCAGGGGATCGTGGGTCACCATCACCACGGTCTTTCCCTGCACCCGTTGCGATGCCATGTCCTGGAGCTTGAGCCGCGTCAGGGCGTCGAGGGCGGAAAAAGGTTCATCCATGAGGATCACCGGCCGGGCCTCCATAAGGGTCCGCAGCAAGGCCGCCCGCTGGCGCATCCCGCCCGAGAGTGTCGAAGGAAGCGCATCGACATACTCCCCCAGCCCGGCATCGGAAAGGAGCGCGGCGGCTTTTTTTCTTTTTTCCTCGGTCAGCTCCCCCCTCAGGCGGGCCCCCAGACACACGTTTTCCCGAACCGTCAGCCACGGAAGCAACAGGTCTTTCTGGGCCATCCAGGCGGTGGCACCCTCCTGCCGGAGAAATCCATTGAACCGGATGCGTCCGCTCAGACCCTTGCTCAAGGTGCCGGAAATGATTTTCAACAAGGTGGATTTTCCACATCCCGAAGGACCGATGAGACAGGTCCACAACCCCTTTTCCACGAAAAAATCGAGGCCCCTAAAAATCGTCTTTTGGTCATAGGCAAAAGAAACCTTTTCCAGGACAATGCCGGGGGGAGGATCGGACGGCAGATCGCTTGCGCCGGGGACGGGCATCCCCGGGTCTAATGAAAGCCGGTCGGAATCGACGGACATTTGCATGAATCCGTTAACGGAAAAGGTCAGCGATCGGAATCAGCGCCGGAAGGAAAGTGAAGACGGATGGAAAAAATGCGGTTAAAGCTCATTTTCCCTACGCCGGCATGATCCGGATCAGGTTCCAGGGGTCGAGGCCGCAAGCCTCCTCTCAGCTGATGAATCTCAACTCCCCCAATGACGTGATATTTTCGTCTCGATGGTTTTTTCTATACGCCTTCGCCGTCGCCCTGTCAAATCGGGGCGGCGGGTTTCATTTTTTCTGCCTTTTATGAGCGATTTTCGAGTTTGCCGCAGCTGCAAGGCGTCCGGAAGCCAAGGCCTTCAATTCGTACGTCGAGCTTTCGGTAACGCAGCAGATGCGGTGAAATCGGAAACGATCATACAAGGTTCTACCAGCCCCAGGTCAGGTACTTGTGAATGGAATCGGCGGCTTTGCGGCCCGCCCCCATGGCCAGGATGACGGTGGCCGCGCCTGTGACGATGTCGCCGCCGGCCCACACCCCTTTTTTCGTGGTCTTCCCGGTTTCCGGGTCGGTGACGATATATCCCCACTTGTTGAGGTTCATTTCCGGGGTGGAGCTCGTCAACAGCGGGTTGGCGCCGGATCCCACCGCCACCACCACCAGGTCGCATTCCAGGTTAAACTCGGAGCCCTCGATGGGGACAGGGCGCCGCCGGCCGGAGGCATCCGGCTCGCCCAGTTCCATTTTCAGACACTCCATTCCGGTCAGGCGGCCCTTGTCGTTTCCCAGGTACCGGACCGGGTTGGTCAAAAAGAAAAATTCGATCCCCTCTTCCTCGGCGTGATGGACTTCCGCGGCCCGGGCCGGGAGTTCGGTCTTGGAGCGGCGATAGACGATCCGCACACTGTCGGCGCCCAGGCGAAGCGCCGTGCGCGCCGAGTCCATGGCCACGTTCCCGCCTCCCAGGACGATGACGTTTTTCCCCCGGGGTATGGGGGTGTCCACTTCCGGGAAAAGATAGGCCTTCATGAGGTTGGCCCGGGTCAGGTACTCGTTGGCCGAGAGAATCCCCACCAAGTTTTCTCCGGGGATGTTCAGGAACCGCGGCAGCCCGGCTCCCACACCGATGTAAACGGCATTGTACCCTTGCTCGAACAGCTCATCCAGGGTGACGGTGCGCCCCACCACGGCGTTGCATTCCACTTGGACTCCCAGGCGTTCCAGGAAGTGAATCTCCTGCGCCACGATCTCCTTGGGAAGACGGAACTCGGGAATCCCGTAGACCAGCACCCCGCCAGGCTTGTGAAACGCCTCCAGGATGGTGACGTCGTGTCCCTTGACGATGAGGTCCCCGGCCACGGTGAGTCCCGAAGGTCCGGATCCCACCACCGCCACTTTCTTGCCGGTGGGGTCGGCCTTGGGGGGCAACGCGCCGGTCCCATGGGCCCGCTCCCAGTCCGCAGCGAAGCGCTCCAGGTTCCCGATGGCCACCGGATCGTCCTTTTTCCCGAGGATGCACACCCCTTCGCACTGGATCTCCTGGGGACACACCCGCCCGCATACGGCGGGAAGGCTGTTTTTGGACCACAGGTTCCGGATGGCCCGGGTGAAGTCCCCTTCTTTGATGTGACGTATGAATCCGGGAATATCCACATTCACCGGGCACCCCTCCACGCAGGAGGGTTTCTTGCACTGGAGGCATCGTTTTGCCTCTTTCACGGCCATTTCCGGGGTGTACCCGAGGGGGACTTCCATGAAGTTTTTGGCCCGGACTTTGGGTTCTTGTTCCGGCATGGGCTGCCGGGGGATTTTTTCTTTTTTTTCCTTTTTTTCAGTCAGCTCGCTCATCGATTCCTCCAGAAAAATGATGCGCCGCAGAGCAGCAAAAGATCCGTCTAGGAGAGGCTTTCTTCCATCCGGCAGTAGTCCTCGTAACAGCGTTTTTCTTCCTCGCAGTAGGCGGCCAGCCGCAGCATCAGTTCGTCGTAGTCCACCAGGTGGCCGTCGAATTCGGGGCCGTCCACGCAGGCGAATTTGTTCTTTCCGCCGATGCTCACCCGGCACCCGCCGCACATGCCGGTGCCGTCCACCATGATGGGATTGAGACTGACAATGGTGGGGACTTGGTATTCCTTGGTGATCTTGGAAACGAACTTCATCATGGGGACCGGGCCGATGGCCACCACCTGGTCCACCTTTTGCGTGTCGAGAATCTTCTTTAAGACATCCGTGACGAATCCGTGGTGCCCGTAGGACCCGTCATCCGTGCAGGGATGCAGTTCGTCGGAAACCGCCCGCATACGTTCTTCCAGGATGAGAAGGTCTTTGCTTCGGGCGCCGATGATGGTGATGATGCGGTTCCCCGCTTCCTTGAGTCCCCGGGTGATGGGGTGCAAAACCGCGATGCCGGTCCCGCCGCCCACGCACACCACGGTCCCGACCTTTTCCAGGTGAGTGGGTTTCCCCAAGGGACCGATGACGTCCTGGTATCCGTCCCCCACCTGGAGGGTCTTGAACAGGGCGGTGGATTTGCCCACCACCATATAGATGACGGTGATGGTCCCCTTTTCCGGGTCCGTCTCGGCCATGGTGAGGGGGATCCGCTCCCCGGTTTCGTTGGCTTTGAGAATCACGAACTGACCGGGTTTGGCCTTCCTGGCGATGAGGGGAGCCTCGATTTCATTGAGGATTACCGTACCGCCCGACATCTCCTCGCGCTTGACGATCTGAAACATGTGCTGTCCTCCTGACAATGGTCTTTCCAGAGGATCGTTCCCCTGTTCGGTGAAAGAAAACGCGTTGTTTTTATAAAAAAATATTCCAATACGGCGCCGATCCCTCCGACGAGGCGCGGGATCTTTCCGACTGTTACAAGGCAGCGGTTCTCTATCACCAACTCCTTGCAAAGGCAACGATTATCGGAATTGATTTGGACCCTCGGACCCTCGACCCCTCGGACCCTTTTTCCCTTTCAAGCACCCTCAACACGTTACTTTATGATAAATCTTCGCCAAAGGTAGGGTGCGGCGCTAACCTAACAATTTCCCCGCGGGTACCAAGCATGGAGCGCAGGGGACACGGGGAGCGGAACCGACCGGCAATGGACCTTCCGGTAAGGATTCCTCTTGAATCCAAATGAATTTACCGTTAAACATAAGAGCCGAATCCAACGACCCCGTTAAATGATACGATCCGAATGAAACTCTTCGACAGCCATTGCCACCTGGACGACCCGGCATTCGATCCGGACCTGGGGGATGTCATCGCCCGGGCACGAAACGCCGGAGTGGCGGGGATGATAATTGTCGGCATCGACTATAAAAGCTCCAAAAAGGCCCTCCGGATCGCCAAGTCCGAAGACGGCTTCTACGCCTCCGTGGGTGTCCATCCCCATGATTCAAAAGAATGCTCCGATGCCGTTCTCAACCGGCTGCGGGACCTTGCCGAAGATCTCAAGGTCAAGGCCTGGGGAGAAATCGGGCTCGACTACAACCGGATGTTCTCCCCAAAAAGCGTTCAGGAAAAATGGTTCGAACGCCAACTGGAAATCGCCATCGAAGACGACCTGCCGGTGATCCTGCACGAACGGGACACCCGGGGACGCCTTATGGAAATCCTCTCCGCGTGTCCCGTTGCCGGGAAAGACGCCGTGGTGCATTGTTTCAGTGGGACCAAGGAGGACTTGAAGGCCTACATCAATGCGGATTTTTACATCGGCATCACCGGCATTTTAACCATCACCGGGCGGGGGAACGACCTGCGTAAAATCATCCCCATGATCCCCCGGGAGCGTCTTTTGGTGGAAACGGATGCACCCTACCTCACCCCGCATCCGGAAAAGAAACACACCCGCCGCAATGAACCCGCCTTCGTGAAATCCGTCCTTTTGACGTTGGCCCAGATCCGGAAGGAAGACCCCGAAGATCTGGCCGAAGCCGTATGGGAAAATTCCTGCCGCCTCTTTCGGATTACCGGGCGCGAATCTTGCGCCTGACTCCTCCGCCGTTTACCCACATCTTTTGCTATCTTTTAGCCATCAAGCAGGCAACGGCCTTTTCGAGACCGTCAAGGGTGAGTTCGAACATGGGAAAGATCTGAGCAATGGCGGAAATGGTGCGGGTGTAGCCCCAGAGCCGGGAAGGGACCGGATTCAACCACACGCTGTGGGGAAAGGTATGGGCGATGAATTTCAACCTCTCGATACTGGGGCGGGTACTCCGTTCTTCCAGATGGATGGATCCGTCCGTGGCCATGAGTTCATAGGGAGCCATACTGGCATCCCCCACGAGGATGACCCGCGTTTGGGGATCGAACCGGATCAGGCCGTCCACCTTTTGGGGTTTCTTATACCGGGCGGGGTCCTCCCACAAGTTGTCGTAGATGGTGTTGTGGAAAAAATAGGTTTTCACGTCCTTGAATTGGGCCTTGGCGTAGTTGAACAGGGTCTGGACCACCGGGATATAGGGATCCATGGACCATCCGCCGTTATCGATGGCCAGGATCACCTTCAGCCGGTCTTTAAGGCTTCTTTCAAAGACGATCTCGATCTCACCGGCGTTTTTCATGGTCTGGTAAAGGGTTTCATCGATGTTGATCCGGTCCTTTGGTCCTTCGGGGCTTAAATGCCGAAGCCGCTTGAGGGCCTCCCCGATGAGATTTTCCGTGAGCGGACCGGACCGGGAATAGTCCTTGTAGCGCCGTTCCATGGCCACTTTCACCGCGGACTTGTTCCGGGACATCCCACCCACCCGCATCCCGCCGGGATGATAACCGGAATGCCCCACGGGCGAGGTGCCGCCCGTGCCGATCCATTTGCTTCCGCCGTGATGGGCTTCGGTCTGTTCTTTGAGCCGGTCTTTGAAGTATTCGATCAGTTCTTCGGGGGAAAGCTTGGAAAGGGCCGATTCATCGACGCCCAGCATCTTGGATATACTCAGGGGATCTTTCAGCCACTGCTCCAGAAGGACTTTGGCCATCTCGGAGATTTCGAAGGCCTCGCCCTCAGGCAGCTCCGCCCCTTCAAAGTGATGGGCAAAGACCTGGTCGAAGAGGTCGAAGTACCGTTCGCTCTTGACGAGAATGGACCGGGATGCGGTGTAGAAGTCTTCCAGGGAATGAATCAATCCCCGGCCGAGGGCCTTGTGAAGCGTCAAAAAGGCCGTGGGATTCACTGGAACCCCGTGATCCCTGAGCTTGTAGAAAAAATCGACGAACATAAGTGAAGGAAACCTTCTAAAAGAGTCTACGCCGGTTGATGACGTTGTTGGCCTGTTCGTAGTCCTGGCTTTTCTTGAACAGCACCCCCAAAAACGGGATGTTCCCTTTGGCAAGATCCTTGGGCTTGAAATCCGGATCGGCACGCAAGGCGCGGATCCAGTTGATCAATTCCCGGGTGGCCGGCTTCTTCTCCACGGTGTCGATCTCCCGGAGACGGTAGAATGTCTCCACGGCACTTTCCAAAAGTTCCGACTCGATATCCGGAAAATGGACGTGGATGATCCTGCGCATCATCTTGGGGTCCGGGAATGCGATGTGGTGGAAGTTGCACCGTCCCAGAAAAGGATCCGAAAGGTCCTTTTTGGCATTGGAGGTAATGATGATGACCGGCCGGTGCCTGGCCCGGACGGTCTTGTCGATCTCGATGATGTCAAACTCCATCTGATCCAAAACGTCGAGCATATCGTCCTGGAAATCGGTGTCGGCCTTGTCGATTTCGTCGATGAGAAGGACGGTACGGACATCGGACGCGAAGGCCTGACCGATCTTTCCCATCTTGATGTATTCCTCGATGTTGCTCACATCCCGAGAGGAATCCCCGAAACGGCTGTCGTTCAGACGCGTCAGGGTGTCGTACTGGTATAAGGCGTCCACCAATTTCATGCTCGATTTGACGTTCAAGGCGATCAGGGGCATCTTCAGGCTTTCCGCGATGGCATGGGCCAGCATGGTTTTTCCCGTCCCGGGTTCGCCTTTTAAAAGGAGCGGCATCTCCAGTGCCATGGAGATGTTCACGATTCCTGCCAGTTCATCGTCCAACACATACCGGGTGGCCCCGGTGAATTCGCGTTTCATTTCCGTGTACATGACCTCCTTGCTTGGATTGGCATGAAAAAGGGGGAAAGGTCCTTTTTAACTTGCCCCTTGATCGTTTCAGATACTTGTTCAGGGAATTAAAGACGGGCGGCGCCCCGGATATTCAAGGATAATTCACGGGTCAACATAAGCACTTTTTTCATGAGATCAAGGGGTAACGTCCCTATCCCGCAACTGGGGGTAATGAGGGATTGCCGCACGACCCTGTCCGGCGGGATACCGATGGCGTCCAGCTGACGCAGGGTCTCCTTCCACAGGGCGGCCAGGGTCTCCACGGTCTCTTGCCGGAGTGCCTCCGCGTTCAATGTGGGAACCATTCCCCAGGCCAGGACGCCGCCGGATTCCAGAAACCCTTTTACGTCTCCGGCGTAGAGGATAAACCGGTCAAGGTAGGTGTAAGCGTCGAAATTGACGATATCAAAGGGAAGCGACAGGATCAATGACCAGTCCGTGTTGGCACAGACATGAATCCCGGCCATTCCGTCCTCGGCATGGATCGCCTCGATCATCTCCGTGAAGCAGAAGCGGACATCTTCCCGGGAAATGCTGGTGAATTCCGAAGAACCGAATCCCGCCATCCCCGGCTCATCCATGAAAAGGATCACCGGCACCCCGCTATCCTTGAGACGCCGGATTTGCCATCGCGCCTTCAGGGCTAAAAGTTTGACCGCCATGTCCCTGAGCTGCACGTCGTAAAAAAGAGGGGTCCCCGTTTGATCGACGAGGGCGGTGGCAAAGGTGACGGGTCCCGTGACCTGCCCCTTGACCGCCGTGGGGGGCTCTTTTCGACGCTTAAGGGCTTCCAGAAAGGTGAAAAATCCTTGGGCCGTGTCCGGGGTCAGGCCGAACCGGCTTTCCAAAAGCGGCCCCCCTTCTTCGGTAACGGCCAGGTACGCCTCGTAAAAGGCCACCTGGTCTGCGTTAAACGGGTCGCCTTGGGCATCGATAAAGCGTTTCCCGTTTT
This sequence comes from Deltaproteobacteria bacterium, assembly GCA_019309485.1. Taxonomy (GTDB): domain Bacteria; phylum Desulfobacterota; class Desulfobacteria; order Desulfobacterales; family UBA2156. The sequence goes on from JAFDGC010000007.1 coordinate 14,165, forward strand.
TTTCCACAACTCCCGGAAGGCCGGGGAGAAACTGGGCGATCATCCCTTCTTCCCGGTGAATCGGAAGCTGGGACCAGGACGGGATTTCCGGGGTAAAGCGCATCACCAGGTCCATGGCTTCCCCATGATCTTCCAGGGGAAGGCTTCCCACCAGTACCGGCAGTGCCTCGGGGGTGAATTGGGATGGCATAGGATCTTTTTTATCCTCCCTCTTCAGGTCCTGGGATATGATCCATGCAGGGAACAGCCGCCTGGCAAAGCCCGCAGGCATAGGTTTCCAGATGATACGTCTCTTTCATGAATGTATTCATGGTCTTTTCGGTGTACTGTATGCAGCGTGCCTTGTCGTGGCCGTCGTGCCCCAGGGCGTCCACCGGACATCGGGGGATGCACTTGCTGCAGGTCCCATGGGAATAGTGAAGACAGTGGGCATGGATATCAGTATAGGGCCGGGGAGTGGGCGGCAAGGCGATTCCGGCCACCACCGAACCGGTCCGCATGGCCTTTCCCAAGGGCGTGATGAGGCCGTCGCAAAGGCCGAAGGTTCCCAATCCCGCCGCAAAGGCGGCATGCCGTTCAGACCAGTTGGAGCAAGGGGCATAGGGCCCCTGGTCCGAACGGCTCCAAAAGGAGGTCAGCACCGGGGCCACGGCGGGAATCCCTTCCTGGGACAGGCGATTCACCACATGTTGCCGGAGCACGTCATTGAAGCGCTCTCCATAAAGCCGGGTGCGTGCCCACCGCTCGGAAGGATGCCCGACGGCGTGGGACTGTTCCCGGCGCGTTGCCGAAGTGGAAGGGAGGATCCAACTGATGACCGACACGGCTTCCGGATCGTGAAATGCGGCATCCGGGAATGCGGTCTGCAGGATCTTTAGGGGTGTCAGATAGAACGTCCCGATGTGCCGCATATATTCGGCGTAAAGGGAATCGGCGCCGCTGGAAAAGCCGACCAGGGGACGGTCGAATGCGGGTTCCCCCGTGGACAACGCCAGCGTGTTTTCCGGGGATGCGGCGACAGTCTCTTCGATCATCCGGACGATCCAGGGGGCGATATTCGGTGAGTGCAGCATGAACTTTCAGCTCCTTTTCCCGCCCAAGAAGATATGGGGTTTCATCCTTTTTGTCAAAGCGCTTTTTCCCGAAAGGCACCCGGCGCTCATAAACGAAATTCCATGGAAACAATTGACACCCGACCTGCCGGGTGATATCTTTAATTGTATAGAGAAGGAGTAAAAAAACACGCATGGCCGATATTATCTCCATCGAGGAGAAACTCCGGCTTTCCCAGCAGCAGAAAGCCGACATCGTGAAACGCCAAAAAATTCTGGCGGTCCGGAAGGTCTTCCAGTGCACCCATTGCTCCATGAAGTGCGAGAAATGCGGCACCCAGATCGACCGCTCCACCCCTGAGACCGGGAGTTCGACCCACCTCCGGGTCCCTTATCGGTTCTGCGAGAGTTGCTCCGAGGAATACATCGATTACATCGAACGGCTCAAAGGAAAAGGAGACACGGATTGCTATTGGCGCAACGACCTGTGGCTCCGGTCCTGGAAAGCCTGGATCGATTATCAGGGCACAATGGATAGATACCTGAAGTCACCGGAATTTGTAAAACTGTTGAACGAATTGCGGCAAATCAATCCCCATGAATAGGAGGAACACATGTTTGGCCTGGGACATTGGGAACTGTTGATCATTTTGATCATCGTGCTGATCATTTTCGGGGCCGGAAAACTCCCGGAGATTGGAGCCGGAATCGGAAAAGGCATTCGAAACTTCAAGAAAGCCACCTCGGAAACAGAACAGGAAGAACCGAAAAAAGTCGAAGAAGGAAAGAGCCAATAACGATCAATCCTCAGGCGTCCGCCTGATACGGAACCCCTACACCTCCTCATCCTAAAAGCCGATTCCTTTTCAGCCTATTTTTCTCCATGGGTCAGGTGATCAGGCAGCCGGAAACCGGATCCGGCCGCCCGTGATGTTGAATCCTTTTTTCCCGCCCGGCGAGACACGGATGGCGTTTGCCGCTGCAATTCGATGGACCGGCAAGGGGAATCGATCCCTTTCATGCCCGAATTAAAAGGGCACGTCGCTGTCATCTCCTCCCGGGCCGGAAGGATCGGAAAGATCAGGGCCCTGCGGTGTCTCCATGGAAGACCCCCCGGAATCTTCGGGCCCTCTTGCCCCCAACATCTGCATTTGCTGGGCCACGATTTCCGTCGTGTAGCGTTTGTTCTTGTCCCGGTCCTCCCATTCGCGGGTTTGGATGCGACCCTCGATGTAGACTTGCTTTCCTTTGGACAGGTACTGGCCGCAGATTTCCCCCAGCTTTCCGAAGGCCACAATGCGATGCCATTCCGTCCGGGTTTCCCTGCCGCCGTCCTTGTTCGTCCAGTTTTCGGTGGTGGCGATGCTGAAATTGGCCACTGCAACGCCGCTGGGCGTGTAACGAATCTCCGGGTCTCTTCCCAAGTTCCCGATCAGGATCGCCTTGTTTATTCCTGCCATGATGCTCCTTTCCGTTTAAGGTTCTTCACTCTGAGCCGGTTTCCGCAAAATCAGCTGCATTCTATAAAGAAAGGCTTCCCAAAGTCAATGGGGTGCATCTTTTTCCCCGGGAACCCTTTGTAACCGATTCATGGATAATGGATCTATAGGGGGTAAAAAAAGGAGGTTTTTTTATGGCGGGAAGATTGATCCATGTGACAGACTCGGATTTCAATAAAACGGTGCTACAATCCCGGGAGCCGGTTCTCGTGGACTTCTGGGCGCCCTGGTGCGGGCCGTGCCGGGCGGTTGCTCCCATCGTCGAAGCGCTGGCCGAGTCTTACGACGGAAAGGTCACGTTCGTCCAGTGCAATGTGGACGACAACCCCATCACGGCGGGACAGTTCGGCATCCGGGCCATCCCCACGTTGATTCTCTTTAAAAACGGGCAAGTCGCCGATCAAATCACAGGTGCAGTGGGGAAAGCCCAACTGGAAAAAACCCTTAACGACGCGCTTATCGGCGCCCCTTCATCCCGGCCGTTCGTGGTGACCTGAAAAATGGAGCTTTGTTATGGGTGAATGCGCCTGCCATCCGGAAGTCGACACGCCTTATAGGTGTCAAAAACATGGCATCTATTTGTGCCAAGAGTGCCTGGAATGCCGGGATCCCGAAATTTACTGTAAATTTCGAACCGCTTGTCCCATCTGGTTCATGAATAAAAAAGGGGTGAAAGACTGGTAGGACCCGCAAAAGTCCGGGGACCAAGATAAAAGGCCTTTCAGGAGTGTTTATCCGCTCCGAAAGGCCTTTTTTGCAGCTCCGGCAGATGAGCGACCATGGATGGCCCGCCCGTATTCTCCAAGATAGAGGCGTTTAACTGTAGAAACACAAGGAATGAAAAAGGAAGTTGCCTGTGTACCGACAGCTTCCCCCCCTCGCCCCTTCTTTGATGCCGCTGCGCGTGCGGCCGTGCGGGATGAATGGCGGCCGAGTCAGGAGGATACCGAATCATCCCCCGTTGACGGCGGTGTTCTCACATGCCCCAATATTTCATGACGCGCCGCAACAGCTTTCCGGGAAGCGTTTCCGCCGCATGCAGGGCGCCGTGGGGACAGATCTCGATACAGCAGTAGCACCGGATGCACGGGTCATAGTCGAAGGAAACGGCCTTTTCATCCGGGGTGACAGCCTTTGCCGGACAGATGGCAACGCATTCTCCGCATTGCCGGCAGCGCACCGGATCCACCACGGGTCGCTGGACCAGATGCCGGCGAATGAGACCCTGGAACCGCCGGGGGCCGAAAGACAGCGGCGCCAACTCGGGCAATCTCAGGGAAATCTTCCCGATATCGTCGCCGAGGAGTCTCACTGGCACGAAGGAAAGGTCGAGCCGTCGGGCGGCGGCCAGGGTCGGGAGCCGGTCCGGGGAAAGGCCCAACAGCCGGCAGACGGCGGCATCCGCCCAGAGGGCTTCCCGGCTTCCCACAAGGATCCCCAAAGGTTTCGGCGTTCCCCCTTTACCCGGACCGTGCCCTTCCAAGGCCAGGATGCCGTCGATGAGGGTGACGGCTGGGGCGATTCGGTTGTGGATTTGAACCAAAAGCCGGGCAAACGTTTCCCGGTCCACCCCGCTTCTCAAGTGCCATTCGGATTTTTTCAGCCCAATCACACACCCGAACATATTTTTCACGCCCAGTGTCAGCAGCATCTGGGAGTGGGTCTTGAGCTTGGCGCAATTCACCACCACATCGGCCTTAAGGGCCGCTTCCGCCAATTCGACAGCGCCGAAGGGCCGGCCGATATCGGTCTTTGCGGAGACGGAAAAGGGCTTTAACACCACATCCAGGTCTTTTAAGGCCTCCCGGTAGCCGCCTTCCCTGAGCACGCGGTCGAATGACCCGATGGCCGGGCTGTCCGAGATGACTGGGCAGGCCTTTTTATCCAGGACATATTCGACGACCCCTTTCAAAACAAGGGGGTGGGTGGTGACGGCTTTGGCCGGTGTTGCGGGGGATAAGAGATTGGGCTTGATAAGCACCCGGCGGTTTTCTTTGATTCGTCCCTGCCCCAGGGCATCCATCATCTCGAAGATGACCGGCCGGAGTGCCGAATAATCGTAAGTGCCGCGCCGGACAAGGGCTTCAGGCATAAAATCCGCCCTATGCTTCCTCGTTGTCCCCGGGCCCGGTCACCTTGATGCGCTTGAACACCAGGTCGTTCATCCGCTGGGGCGTCACCGCCCGTTGGGAGACAAGTTCCCGGACACCGTTTTTAAAGGCTTCCAGGTCGTGAAACGGATGCGTCCCTTCCACCACGGTCAGGGAAGGAAAGTCCTTTCGGATGGTTTCCAGGAAAGCGCCTTTGAAGGGGCACAGCTGCACCAGGCAGGAGGTGAAATGCAGGGCGTCGATCCCGTAATCCATCAGGGCCTGGACTTTCTGCCAGATCCGGTCCGCCCCCACGGCCGTGGGGCACCCCCCGCAATGGATGATCCCGATGAGATCAAGGGGTTCATCTGCGGGGTAATCCGTAAAAGACCCTTTACGCTCCCTTAGATTGCCGAAGCACCCGATCATCACGCAGTTCATCTGCCGGGTGGTGCTGTCGCAGCCGAGAATACCGATCCTGGCCATTTTCCGCCTCCTTTATGCCAGCCAACGTTTCCGGCGTTTGTAAAATTTTGTGTCCCGATAGCTCCGCTTGGTTCCCACCTCGGTGAGCCCCAGGTAAAACATCTTGATATCCTCGTTTTCCCTGAGTTTATCCACGACATCATCCAGGACGATCTTGCCGTTTTCCATGACATACCCGTGTTCGGCGATGGAAAGGGCCAGGTGGGCGTTTTGCTCCACCAGAAGGATGGTCATCTTTTGTTCCTGGTTCAAACGCTTGAGGATGGAAAAGATCTCCGAAACCAACAGGGGGCTCAATCCCAGGGAGGGTTCGTCCAGGAGCATCAAGCGGGTGCGGGCCATCATGGCACGGCTGATGACGAGCATCTGTTGTTCACCGCCGGAAAGGTACCCGGCCAGGCGGCCTCGAAGACTTTTGAGATGGGGGAAATAGTGAAACACCATATCATAGCGGGCTTGAATTTCTTTTCGGCTTTTCAGCGTCCGGGTGGCGGCCACGAGGTTTTCATGAACCGTCAGGTTTTCAAAGACGCACCGCCCTTCCATCACCTGGAAGATCCCCCGGCTGACGATTTCTTCCGGCGCCTTGTTGTCGATCCGCTCCCCCATGAATTCGATGGTCCCGTCCGTGACTTCCCCGTTTTCCACTTTTAAGAGTCCGGAAACAGCCTTGAGGGTGGTGGTCTTCCCGGCCCCGTTGGCCCCTAAAAGGGCGACGATTTTTCCCTCTTCCACCGTGAGGGAAAGCCCCTTGAGGACCAGGATGACGTCATCGTAAATGACTTCGATGTTGTTGACCGCTAACATGACGTATCCTTTTTCCGGATGTTTTCCTGGAGGGTGTACCGCCGGATCTTTCCGCCCGGGGTTTTGGGGATGGCATCGATGAATTCGATCCACCGGGGGTATTTGTACGCCGCGATCCGTTCCTTCACATGGGCCTGGATTTGGCTTTTCAAGGAGTCGGAAGGCACATTTCCGGAGGCGACCACCACAAAAGCATACGGCTTGACGAGACCGTCCTTGTCCGTGGACCCCACCACGGCGCTTTCGAGGACCGCCGGATGGGAATCGACGGCCTTTTCCACTTCCAAAGGAGAAAGCCATTTCCCCCCGACCCGGAGCATGTCGTCGCTGCGGCCGCGGAAAAAGAAGAACCCCTCTTCGTCCATCAGGTAGCGATCCCCGGTGACGAACCATTCTCCTTGCATGTTCCGCTTGGTTTCTTCTCTTTGGTTCCAGTAGGCCGAGGCAATGGATCCCCCCCGGATGAGCAGGTTCCCGATTTTTCCCGGTCCCACCGGGTTCCCGTCGTCATCCATGAGCCGGGCCTCGTATCCGGGAACGATCTTCCCCGTGCTCCCGGGACGGATGGCGTCGAATCGGCTGGACAGGAAGATGTGGCAGATCTCCGTGGAGCCGGTTCCCTCCAGAATTTCCACGCCGAATTCCTCCTTGAACCGCCGGTAGATCTCGGGGGAGAGGATCTCCGCCGACGACACGCAAGCACGGAGGCTCTCCACAGGCGGGAGCGGCTCGCCGTTTTCCCGGCACGACCGCTTGTAGTCCGCCAGGGCGCCCAGCAGGGTAGGGACGGTGAAAAGGAGCGTCGGCCGGTACCGAACCAGGTCCGCATAAACGAGTTCCGGCTTCGGGAGATGGGAAAAAAGGATGCTCGTCCCGCCTGCGAAAAACGGAAAATAGACGCCGTTTCCCAATCCGTAGGCGAAAAAGAGAAAAGACCCCATTACCCGGTCCGATTCGTTCATGTGCAGGATCCCTTCCGCATAGGCCCTGGAGCAATAGACCATGTGGCTGTGATGGTGGATGGCGGCCATGGGGCGTTCCGGGTTACGGCCGCTGTACAGCCAGAAGGCAGCATCATCGGGTGTGGTGGGCGCAGGGGAAAACCCTGTATCCGCGGCGCAAAAACGGGCCTTGAAATCTTCGTAGGGGGAAACGCCGTCCCCCACCACCAGGATGTGTTTCAAAAAGAAGGCCTGGGATCGGATCTTTTCTATCTCCGGGAGAAACGCCGCGTCCACCACGAGCAACCGGGCCCGGCTGTCGTTGAGCATGTAAAGAAAATCGGCACCCTTCATCAGGATGTTTCCGGGAATAGGCACCGCTCCCGCCTTGATGGCACCGTAAAAGGAAAAGATCATCTCGGGGGTGTCTTTGAGCAAAAGGAAGACCCGCTCTTCCATGCGAAGCCCCAGGGCCGTCATCATGTTCGCGCACCGGTTCACGTTCTCCCGGAGTTCCCGGTATGTGTATCGGGTCTCCTCATGAATCAGGGCGGTTTTATCCGCCCGGCCTTCTTCTTCGTGCCGGTCGATAAAATAGGCGGCGGCGTTGAATTGTCTTGGAAGGTCCAGTTCGAGCATGTCCTTGTCTTCTTCGGAGGTTATGGAAAACATCCGCTTCGGTTGTTCCACGTTTGGGTTCAGGGAGCCAAGGGCCAAGGGGTCGAGTGAAAAGTCTTTTTTCATCACTCGGCCCCTCGGACCCTCGCCCCTTAAAATTTTTAGACCCTCGGCCCCCGATGCAGCCGGTTTCAGCCGAAAACCCCGTTATTTCCCGAAATATTCCATATCCCGGGGGAGTTCCACCCATCCGCTCACATCCACCATTTTGGCGTTTTGGATCTGGTAGATCTTGGCGGCCATGGAGGCCCGGTGATCGGTGGACGTAAAGGTAAGGGGCGGGGCCAGGCCGCCCGTGTCGAAATCCTTGAACAGCTCGAAGGCCTTTCGGATACCTGCGGGCGTCAACTCCCCGGCCTTGTCGGCGTTTTTAAGGGCTTCCGTCACGCAAAGGATGTTGACCCATCCTTCCACGTACACATTGGTCCCCTTTTCCCCGGCATGCCATTTTTCATGGGTCTCCACGATCTTTTTCATGCCCGGCACCTCCGCGCCGTACGGCGCGATGGGATGCACGCCGTAGGTCCCCTCGGCCGCTCCCCCGCTGAGCTCGATGAGGCTTTCTTCAAAGTTGCGGATGTTGGAGATGAACTTGGTCTTAAGCCCCAGGGCCTTGGCGTTTTTCAGGATCACGGCGCCGTTCATGGCGGTGGAGGTGATGTAGGCGTAATCCGGATCGTATCGCTTCATGTTGGTGAGCTGCACTGTGGCATCCTTGGTCGGCCAGTTGATGACCTGGTCCGGGCCCACGTCCACGCCGATTTTCTTTGCGTAGTCCTTGCAGACGGCCAGGATGTCCCGGCCGTACTTGTTGTCCGGGTATAGGTAGCAGATCTTTGGATTCCGGCTGGTTTCCGTCCAGGTGTCGCGGATCCATTTCAGGGCGATGCGACCCATGGTCCCGTAAGAGGGAGACACAAAAAAGCTGAAAGGGGTTTTGGCCGGATTCTGGAACTTGGACGTAAACGAAGCGGCGATGGTGGCCACGCCGTCGGCCACGATCTTCTTGGCCAGGGTCATGGTCGTCCCCGTGGACTGGATGTACAGCCCGATGACCTTTTCGGAATCCACGAGGCGCTTGTAACCGGCCACCCCCTTGTCAACGCTGTAACCGTCGTCGATGACGATGAGTTTCAATTCTTTTCCGTTGATCCCCCCGTGTTCATTCACCCAGCGGGCGGCGTCCAGTTGTCCCTTGACCTGGTTTTTCCCCCAGTCCGATGTGGGGCCGGAAAGGTCGATGAGGACCCCCCATTTGATTTCATCGGCGGACTGCGCCGATTGGGGAAAGAACGCAAAACCCACGGCGAACAATAGGGCAAGAATGCCGCATCCGAACCGCTTTGTTGTCGTTGTCTTCATGTTGCCTCCTTTCGATGACTTCAATGTGTTCATCATGGTTGGTCTGTTCATTACCGGACAACGGATCCCCAAACCTCAATAGGAAAAGGGCCACAACTTCCAATAGGCCCGAATGGTGCGCCACCGGGCGGCCAGGCCGTCGGGTTCGAAAATGAGAAACCAGATGATGGTCACGCCGAAGACGATTTCCCGGATGGATACAAACCAGGTGATGTGGTCGGGAAAGGCGGAGTTCAGGGTCGTCGTCAACCATTCCAGCATCCGCTCGAGGATGAACCAGAACGCCACCCCGAAAATGCCGCCCAAAAGATGTCCCAGGCCGCCGATGATGCACATGGCCAGGTAATCGATGGACTGGTGGATGGTGAACGACTCATGGGTGATCACCTCCAGGTATTGGGCCATGAGGGCGCCGGCGATTCCGGCGAGAAAAGAAGAGACGGCAAAAGACATGAGCCGGTATTTAAAGAGGTTGACGCCGATGACCTCGGCCGCCAGGTACCGGTCCCGGATGGCCACGAAGGCCCGGCCCGAGCGGGCCCGGATGATATTCTTGGCCGCCAGCGTCGCTGCCACGGCCAGAACAAAGGTCAGGTAATACAGATGGATGGGATGGTTGAAATGCAGCGGCCCCAAAGTGGCGGGATCCACATACATCCCTTCCACCCCGCCCGTGAGCCCGTCCCAGCGCCGGATCACGAACTCGATGATGAACTGGGCCGCAATGGTGGCGATGGCCAGATAAAGCCCCCGCAATCGCAGCGAAGGGATCCCGAAAACCATGCCCACCAGGGCCGCCATGGCACCGGCGGCCGGGAGCGCAAGGACAAAGGGGACGCCGGCCGTGGAAATGAGGATGGAGCAGGTATAGGCGCCCACGCCCATGAAAGCGGCATGCCCCAGGGAAATCTGTCCCGTAAACCCGGTCAACAGATTCAGCCCGTGGCAGGCGATGACGGCGATCCCCACCTCTGTCATGATGGAGATCATGTACTTGGACGCCACGAAGGGAAACAGGGCGCATCCCGCCAGGAAGACAAAAAGCCACACCTTGACAAAGGCGGTCTGGAAGACCCGTTCGTCGGTTTCGTATTTTTCGTGAAAAAGCCCTGACGGCATAGCGTGCCCTTTTCTTCAGACCCGTTCGATCTCTTCAGTGCCGAAAAGACCGTAGGGTTTGATCATCAAGACCAGGACCAGTACAATAAACGGAAAGACTTCGTTGATGGCCGGGATGTAGGGATCCAGGTAACCCGCCGACAAAAACTCCAACACTCCCACCACCAGGCCGCCGATGATGGCGCCCAGAATGCTGTCGAGGCCCCCGAAGATGACGGCGGGGAGCACCTTCAACCCCACGTATCCGAGATCCACGCCCACCCCGGCGATGTTCCCCACAAGGATCCCGCCGATGGAAGAGACCACGGCGGCGATGCACCAGCTCGTAGCGAACACCCGTTTCACCGAGATCCCCATGCTCTGGGCCGCCGTCTGGTGATCGGCCACGGCCCGCATGAAAATGCCGGTGCGGGCATATTTGAAAAACAGGACAAAGACGGACAGCAGAAAAAAGGAGATGCCCATGCTCCACACATACAGGTAGGTGAGCTTGACCCCCCACAAATCAATGGGTTCCTGGGGAAAGACGTTGAACTGGCGGATGTCGTTTCCCCAGACCATGATGACGAACCCCCGGAGCACATACGTCAGGCCCAGTGTGACCATGATCACGGAGATGATGGGTTCGCCGATGAGGGGCCGGAGCACCAGCCGTTCCACCAAAAGTCCCAGGACCACGGAAAAGACGAGTGTGATGGCAAACGATGCGAAGAAATTGAGACCGAAATCAATGGTCAGAGACAGGCAAAAATAGGCGCCCACCATGAGGAATTCGCCCTGTGCCAGATTCAGGATGGACGTGGATTTATAGATCAGAACGAATCCCAGGGCCACCAGGGCGTAAATGGAGCCCATGGAAAGTCCGGTCATGACGAACTGCATGAAAAATAAGAATTCCCCTTTCACGTCATCGCCCCTTTTTCCGGGATTTTTTAAAAAACCGGCTTCCCCTTAATCCCTTTGCATAGGCCGCTTCAGCCTTCATGGTCCGAATCTCCAAGGCGCAGCGTATGGTGGCCGTTTTGCCGTCCTGGTACCGGATGATCGTTTCGATGGGAAGCACCGGAATATCGCTGTAAAGACCCTCGATCTCCTTGGCGTACTTTTGGCTGATAAAGCCGCGGCGGATTTTTCGGGTCCGGGTCAATTCTTCGTCGTCGGCATCGAGTTCCTTGTACAAGAGCAGAAATTTTTGAATCCGGGCCTTTTCCGGGAGGGTGGCGTTGACCCGGGCCACCTCCTGTTCGATGAGATCCAGGACCTCTGTTTTACATGCCAGATCGGTATAGGTGGTGTAGCCGATCCGGTGGTCCTCCGCCCATTTCCCCACGTGCTTGTAATCGATGCAGATTATGGCGCTGACATAGTCCCGGTCGTGGCCCAGGACCACGGCTTCCACGATGTACGGGCAGAATTTGAGCTTGTTCTCGATGAACATGGGGGAGAACCGGGCCCCGTCCTTCAAGGTCATCAGGTCCTTGACCCGGTCGATGATCACCAGGTGGCCCTCGGGGGTGAAGTATCCCGCGTCTCCGGAACGGAGCCAGCCGTCCACGATGGTTTTTCGGGTGGCCTCCGCGTCCTTCAGGTACCCCTGGAAGAGCCCCGGGCCCCGGGAGATGACTTCTCCCACCCCTTCCTTGTCGGGCTCGAAGATACGGATTTCGGCCGCCGGAACGGGGATTCCCACGGAGTCGAAGTTGATATCGCCGTCCCGATGGATCGTGGAATACCCCGCCACTTCCGTCTGTCCGTAGATTTGCTTCAGGTTTACGCCCAGGGCGTGGAAAAACCGGAAGACGTCCGGACCCAAGGCGGCGCCGCCGGTCATGGCCGAACGGATCCTCGGGAATCCCAATCGATCCCGAAGTGCCCGAAACATGGCGGCATAAGCCAGCCGGTAGAGGATCTTCCAGTGCAAAGGGGGTCTTTTTTTCTCGAACTTGAAGTCGGCCCACCGATACCCGATGGGCAGGGAGAGATCATAGACCAGTCGCTTGAAAAACGAGGCATCCAGATGCTTCACCATGACCTGCCGGGAGATGCCTTCCCACATACGGGGGGACGCCACCACCAGGCTCGGGGCGATCTCGTAGAGATCCTCCATGGTGGTTTCGGGCTCTTCGGGGAAATTCACCGTGTATCCCGCATAAAGCGCCGAAAAGACGCTCATGGTCTGTTCCACGATCCATGGGAGGGGAATGAAAGACAAAAACTGGTCGTCGGGGGATTTGGGATCCACCTCATCAAGGGATGCCACCATGGAAATGATGTTGTGATGTGTCAGGAGGGTCCCTTTGGGCTGGCCGGTGGTTCCGGAAGTGTAACAGATGAGTGCCAGATCGCTTCCCCGGGTTTCATAGAGATTTTTTTTAAACAACTCCGGCTGCTCCAGGTCCAGTTTTCGCCCCAACGCTTCCACCTCGTCGAATCGGATCAAGAGCGGATCATCGTAATCCCACAACCCTTTGGGATCCGTATAGATGATTTTTCTCAGGCGGGGAAGCCGGTCCTTGAGTTCCAGGACCTTGTCCACCTGCTCCTGGTCTTCGGCCACGATCATGGCGGCTTCGCTGTGATCGATGATATAGGCCACCTCGGCCAGAATTGAATCCTGAAAGATACCGAAAGGAAGAGCCCTGGCCGCCTGGGCGGCGATCTCCGCATAAATCCATTCGGGCCGGTTGTCGCCGATGATCCCGAGGGTGTCCCCCGGCGTCAATCCCAGGGTGATCAGGCCCAGGGAAAACGCCCGCACGTGCTCGAGATATTCCCGCCACGTGATGGGCTGCCAGATCCCGAACTCTTTTTCCCGGAGCGCCACCCTCTGATCCTGGAATCGTTCGGCGTTGCGGACCAAAAGCTGCGGGAGTGTTTGGGGGTTTTCCGGCGGCGGCATCGGTGATTTGAATTTCCTTTCCGGCGATTAAAGGCGTGTCCGGGCCATGGGATCTTCCCCCAGATACGCCCGGATCACCTGGGGATCTTCTTGAATTTCGGAAGGCGCGCCTTCGGCGATTTTTCTGCCGAACTCCAGGACACAGACACGGTCCGAGATGTCCATGACCACCCCCATGTCGTGTTCCACCAGGACGACGGAGACCCTCCACATGCGGTTCACGTTGAGGATGAAGCGGGCCATGTCCTCGGTTTCCTCCAGGTTCATGCCCGCCATGGGTTCGTCCAACAGAAGGACCTTCGGTTTCATGGCCAGGGCCCGGGCCAGCTCCACCCGTTTCTGAAGGCCGTAAGGAAGGGTCCCCACGATTTTTTTCCGGATCGACTCGATTTCCAGGAGGTCGATGATGGTCTCCTCGATTTCCTTGCGCAAGGCCAGTTCTTCCCGCCGGGCTTTCCCAAAATAGAGTATGTCGGAAAAAATGCCGGACTTGAGGAAGGCGTGCCGCCCCAGCTTGATGTTGTCCAGGACCGTCATCCCCTTGAAGAGTTCGATGTTTTGAAACGTGCGGGCGATTCCGAGGCGGGTGATCGCATGGGTGGGGAACCGGGTGATTTCCCGGTCGCCGAAAAAAATCTCTCCCTCCTGGGGAGTATAGAATCGGCTGATGCAGTTGAGGAGGCATGTCTTTCCCGCACCATTGGGACCGATGACGGCAAAGACTTCCCCTTCCAGGAGCCGGGTGCTGACACCGGAAAGGGCCTGGATTCCTCCGAAGGAAAGGTAGAGGTCTTCGACGCGGATGACAGGGGCCTGAGACAATTTCCCACCGGGTTTGTTTTGCGGATTCCGATTGGTTTGATCATCAACCTATATGCAATCTCCTTGCAACCTGTCAAGGCGATAAACGCAGTGGTTTCTATTTTTCCGGCCCAGGCCTTTTAAGGTGCCCCTTTTTAAATTTCACCTGGACTTGGGATCATGTTTTGTTTATCCTTCCTTTTGGCATTTCATCCAAAAACATCTGTGCCGCCAGTGTTTCTATCCGTCTTAAGGGGAGAAAATGGTTAAAGACACCATCGGAAAAATTCTTCAAAAGACCGCCCAGGACCGGGGACGGCAGGAGGCCTTTGTGCACACCGAGGTGGGCGTCCGATACAACTACGACCTGTTGTGGTGGGATGTGGAACGCTTCGCCCGGGGGCTGATGAAGGCGGGCATTGAAAAAGGAGACCGGGTGGCCCTGCGGGCAGCGAACATTCCGGAATGGATCGTTGCCTTTCTCGGGACCATCGCCGTAGGGGGGATCACGGTGCCCGTCAATCCCGATTCAACGGAAGAAGAAATGCGTTACATTCTCTTTCAATCGGAAAGCAAGTGCCTGATCCTGGATACGGACACGGAAATTCCGGGCCCGGTATTGGATATCCGCCAGCTCCGGGAAGACGTCGGCAGCCTTGCCTTTATCATCACCACCAGCCGTATCGCCGACGCGGACACGATTCACTGGAAGCGGGTCATGGACATGGGGCGGAACGTGGAAGACGCGGCCCTCACGCAGCGGGCGGACGCGGTCTTCCCGGAAGACCCGGTGGCCATCATGTACACGTCGGGAACCACCGGAAAACCCAAAGGCGTGGTGCTCGACCACCTGGGGCTGGTGAACAAATCCCTTGTCTCCACCGCACGCCAGGGGATCGTTGCCGAAGACCGCCTTTGCCTTTTCTTCCCGTTATTTCACATGTTCGGCAACACTTGCATCGCACTTGCCGGACTCCTTAAGGGCGCCACCCTGGTGGCGCCCTGCATCCGTTTCGATCCCGCGGCGGTCCTGAAGGCCATCCCCGCCGAAAAATGCACCGCGATCTACGGATCCCCGTCCATGATGATCGCCCTGGTGGATCACCCGGCATTCAATGGGGCCGACTGGGCGTCGGTGAAAAAAGGGATCATCGGCGGCGCCCCCTGCCCCGTGGAGTTGATGCGCCGCCTGGTGGAGGATGTGGGAATATCGGATATCACCGTGGCGTACGGGATCACCGAGACCGCCTCATGGATCACCATGACCCGGCCGGCGGATCCCATTGAGCGCCGGGTTTCCACCATCGGGGTTCCCCTTGAATGCAATGAGGTCCGGATCGTGGACCCGAAGAGCGGCGCGGTCCTGGAACCGGGAGACATCGGAGAACTTTGCACCCGGGGATTTGTGATGAAGGAATACTATCATATGCCCGCGGCCACCGCCGCGGCCGTGGATCCCGACGGATGGTTTCATACCGGCGACCTGGGGGTCATGGATGAAGACGGGTATGTGAAAATCACCGGACGGCTGAAAGACGTCATCACCCGCAACGGCGTGGACATCTATCCGGTGGAAATCGAGGAGGTCCTTTACGAGATCCCCGAAATATCGGAAGCCCAGGTCTTCGGATTTCCCGCCTCCGGCGGAGGCCAGGAAGTGGCCGCCTGGATCCGCCTCAAGGAAGGCGCCGTGCTCCCCATCCATGAGGTGGAAGGCCATGTCCGAAACCGCGTGGAACCCCGCCGCCGGCCCCAGTATTACAAGTTCGTCTCCGGGTTTCCCATGACCGGAAGCGGCAAGATCCAAAAGTTTAAGCTCTCCCGACTTGCCCAAGAGGAATACCGGAAAAAGGAATCCCATGAAGTTTGAAGCCGACAGAAAAGAAGCGGTCCTGTTGAATCCGGCCAAAGGGATGACGGAAAAACGCATTCCCGTAGAGATCCGAAAGGATCCTCTCACGGGCAGGACTTCCCGCATCTGCCATTTCATGGCGCTTGCGTGGGAAAAGCCGGACCTGGCGGCCATCGCAGCCAACACCGTGGAGAAATGCCCTTTTTGTCCCAAGTCCGTTTTGACCGTGACCCCGTGTTTTCCCGAGAACCTGATCCCGGAAGGCCGGATGACCCTGGACGATCTGGTCCTGTTCCCGAACCTGGCCCCATACGACCCGTTGAGCGCCGTGGCCACCCTGGGGGGCCGCCATTACATCCCCATGACCGAAATCTCGGAAGAGACCATCACCAAGGGCTTTTTGCTGGCTATGGCCTATTTCCGCCGGATCCATGCCCTGGGCTATCCCGAATCCGTATATCCGATTGCCAACTGGAACTACATGCCGCCGGCCGGAAGTTCCATCATCCACCCGCATCTCCAGGTGTTCGTGACCGCCTCGGCGCCGAATCTCATGCGGCAGGAACTGGAAGCGGCAAAGGCGTATATGGATACAAACGGATCCAACTTTTGGGAGGATCTTGCCGAATACGAAAAAAAGGCCGGAGAACGCTTCCTGGGGAGCATCGGCCGACACTCTGGACTTGACGGACAACGATTTACGCCATCTGGCCCGGGGCCTGACACGTCTTATGAAAGCCTATGACGCCATGGGCCTTTACAGCTTCAACATGAACTTTTTCACCGGGGCCCGAAACGACGATTTTGCCCGTTTCCACATCCTTTTTTCCCCCCGGACCTATTTCAACGCGGCTCTGGGGACCCCCGATGCGGCGGCCCTGAGAACCCTTTTCAACGAGACCGTGTGCATGGCCTTTCCGGAAGCGATCCACCAGCACCTCAAGGGCGCATTCTCAATCTCGAACACCCGTTAAGCCTTCGGACCGGCCTGCAAGCCCAACAAAGCATCGATGATTTCGGTGTCGTTCCTGGCCTCGTGGGCGGAGCCCTTCCAGACGGACCGCCCGGATTCGAGGACGCAGACCTGGTCGGCCACTTCAAGGGCGCGGTGGGTGCTTTGCTCCACCAGGAGTATGGTCAGGCCGCCGCGTTTGAGTTCTGCCACGGCCTGGTAGCAGGCATCGATCATTTTGGGCATCAGCCCCAGGGAAAGTTCATCCACCATCAGGAGTGCGGGTTCGGACATCAGGGCCCGGCCGATGGAAAGCATCTGCTGCTCGCCTCCGGAGAGGGACCCGGCCCGTTGATCCAGGCGTTCCTTCAGGCGGGGGAAGAGCGTCATCACCCGGTCGATGCCCGCGTCGCTCTTGGGCTTGGGCAGGCTGTATCCGCCGACGACCAGGTTCTCCCGGACGGTCAGGCTGGAAAAGAGACGCCGGCCTTCGGGAACCACCGCGATCCCTTTTTTAACTCGGGCCATGGGCGTGGCCCGGGTAATGTCCTCCCCCCGGTAGAGGACCTTCCCCTCATGGACCTGGACGTGTCCGGCCACGCTCATAATGGTGGAAGACTTGCCCGCACCGTTGGCGCCCAGCAGGGCGGTTGTCCCGCCTTCCACCAATTCGAGGTCCAGTCCGTGGACAGCCCGCATGTCGCCATACCCGCAACTCAGGGTTTCAAGCCGCAGCATCCTGGTATTCCTTTCCCAGGTACGCCGCCCGAACCGCCGGGTCCCGCATCACCGCCCCCGGGTCCCCGTCGGCGATCTTGCGGCCGTTGTCCAATACCGCCAGCCGCCGGCTCACCCGGAGGACTTCGCCCAGGTTGTGTTCGATCATGACCACGGTCAAACCGCCTCGGTTGATTTCAGCCACCGTATCGGCCAGTCGGGCGGCTTCCGCCGTGTTCAGGCCGGCCAGGGGTTCGTCCAGCAGAAGCACCTTGGGCTCCAGGGCCAGGGCCCGGGCCACCTCGAGACGCTTGACCACGCCCAGGGGCCGGCCCAAGACGCTTTTTTCCGCCGCCTCGGCGATGCCCACCAGTTCAAGGTATTTCCTGGCCTGTTCCCTTTCGGCCGAACGGTCCACCGCGGTCAAGGCCCGGATCACCCGGCCGATGCGGTGATGACCTGCGGCCAGGGTCACGTTGTCCAGCAAGGTCATGGAGCGGAAGGGCCGTACGATCTGGTGGGTCAAAGCCAACCCCAGACGAGCCCGCTGGTGGGTGGGAAGCATTGTGATATCCCGGCCGTCCAGTCGAATTCGGGCGGACACCGGCTTGACCGTCCCGGTGACGACCCGCATCAGGGTAGTCTTGCCGGCCCCGTTGGGTCCGATCATGCTCAAAAATTCACCCGGCCGAACTTCGAGGGAAACGTCGTCCAAAGCCAGGACCCCGCCGAAGCGGACGGTGACATTTTTGACTTCCAACAAGGGCTTCATCCCGCCGCCTCCTTCTTGCCCGCCGACCGTATCCCCGCCTTGCGCACGGCCCGGGTGAAACCGGCCAAGCCTTCCGGAGCGAACCGCATGACCCCAAAGAGAAGGGCCCCGTAGAGAAGCAGCTTGTAGTCACTGATAAACCGGAAAAACTCGGGCATCAGGGTCAGGATCACCGTGGATATGATGACTCCGAAGACCGAACCGATGCCGCCCACGGCCACCATGGAGAGCACGGTGATGGAAGTGATGAAGCCAAAGTCGTCGGGCATGATGAACCGGGCGAAACTGGCGTACAGTCCGCCGGCCACGCCGGCCATGGCCGTACCCATGGCAAAAGCGGTCAGTTTGCAGGCGGCCACATCCACCGTCAACACCCGGGCCGTATCCTCATCGTCGGCCACGGCCTCGAAGGCGAATCCCATCCAGGACCGCTTTATCCAAAGGGAAAAAGCGGTGAAAAAGGCGGCCAGGATCAGGACCAGCACCATGTAACCCGTTTTCTCCAGGCCTGGAGAGGGAATACCCGAGACACCCAGTTCACCCCCCAGGATTTCCTGCTGGCGGACAACGCCCAGGAAAAGGAACCCCACCCCCATGGTGGTGATGGCCAAAAAATCGTGGCGGACCCGCAGGCTGGTCAGGCCCACCGCTAGGCCCACCAGGCCGGCCAGGACCATGCCGGCCAGGACGGCCGCCGGGAAGGGGGCCCCGGCCTTGGCCATGAAAGCCGCGGTATAGGCGCCGATGCCGTAGAAGGCGGCGTGGCCCAGGCTGATCTGACCGCAAAAACCGGATATCATGTTCAGGCCCAGGGCCAGGATGATATTGATGCCCACCAGCGTTGCCAGGCTGATTTCGTAGATACCCACGGTTCATCTCCCGGTGAAGAGCCCTTGGGGCCGGATCATCAGCACTGCGATCAGGAAGGCGAAAGCGATGGCGTCGCGGTCGAGGTAACTCCCGATGTAGATGGTGCCGAACGCCTCCACCACTCCCAAGGCCAGGGAAGCCACCAGGGTGCCTTTGACGTTTCCCAGACCGCCCAGGACGATGATGGCCAGTGCCTTGTAGGCCGGCACGCCGCCCATGGTGGGTTCCACCAGGTTGCTCAAAAGGGAGATGAAAATACCCCCCACGGCAGCCAGGCCGGAGCCGATGAAAAAATTGAGGTATCGCACCTTGACGGCGTCGATGCCGAAGCTCTCGGCGATTTCCGGATCATCCACGGTGGCCCGCCAGGCAATGCCGATCCGTGTGTTCTGGGCCAGGTAGGACAACCCTCCCAAGAGAACCATAGCGGTGATCACCATGCCGATTTCGGCGCCCCTCAGGTTCAGGCCCAGCAGGGTCACCTGGGACTGGAGGTGTGGGTGATTGTAGGTCAGCCCGTAAGGGCCGAAGACCAGCCGGAAGACCTCTTCCATGGCGATAAACACCCCGATGGAAGCAATCAGGGGCACGTAGGGGGGCCGGTCGAGGATCGGCTGGTAGCATAGGCGGTACACGAGCATGCCACCCAGGCCGACGATGAGGGCAGAGGTGATCATGGCCAGGGCCAGGCTGCCGGTGGCGTTGGTGATCAGCAGGCCCAGGTAGCCTCCCAGGGCGAAAAGCCCGGCGTGAGCCACGTGAAGTATCCGCAGCAAGCCGTAAACCAGGGTCAGGCCCACGGCGATCATGGCGTACATGCTCCCGTGGATCAGGCCTTGAACGAACAGTTCAAAAAACAGCACGACCCGTCTCCTTAAAGGACTCTTTCCAGGGAAAAGGGGGTTGGCCCCACGTCCTCCCCGGACATCTCTCCTGGAGGATCCTGGCAGGGGTGGTTCCCGGCCCGCTGCTTCCGGCGGGGGTCCGGGGGCCCGGCCCCCGGACCGTTATGCGTTTATTTGTCAGGCGGTGCAAGGAGTCCCGGATCATCTATGACCGAATGCCGGTGCCAGTTGCCGTCTTTGACCACCTGGTTCTGGACGGCTTTTACAACCTCACCCAAGGCGTTGAAGGAAATGGTGCCCGTGGACGCCTTGAGATGGGTCTCGGCCAGGGCCTTGCGCAGGGGCTCGGAATCGGTGGAGCCCGCCCTCTTGAGGGCGTCGGCGGCCACCATCACGGCGGTGTGGGCCGAAGCAGCCACCATGTCCGCCTTGAAACCGGCCTTTTTCTCGAAGGCTTCGATGAAGTTCTTGGTCTCAGGCACATCCGAGTCGCGGTCCAGGCTGGTGGTAATGATTACCCCTTCGGCCGCCTTGCCGGCGATCTCGATGAATTTCTGCGAATCGTACCCTTCCTGGCCGATGATGGGTACGGCGACCC
Organism: Deltaproteobacteria bacterium; assembly: GCA_019309485.1. Taxonomy (GTDB): domain Bacteria; phylum Desulfobacterota; class Desulfobacteria; order Desulfobacterales; family UBA2156. Next base: position 34,505 of record JAFDGC010000007.1, read on the forward strand.
CGGCGGCGCGGAGTTGGCTGACCAGGGGTCCGGCGGTAAAATAATACCCGGAAGCGTAGATGGCCTCGGGGTCGTCCGCCTTGACCTTGGCCACCAGGGAGCCGAACTGGCGGTCTTTTATCGAGTACTCGTACTCATTGACGATCTCGATGCCGAAGTCCCTGGTCATTGACTTGAAACCGTCGGCCAGGGCCTTACCGAAATCGTTCTGGAGGGTGATCATGACCACCATTTTCTTGCCCAGAAGCTCACCGATCAGCTTGGCGCCGGCCTTGCCCTGGATCTCGCCCAAAAAAGAGGTGCGGAACACGTAGTCACCGGCCCGGGTGATGTCCGGGTGAATGGCATAAGCCGAGATATAGGGAACCCTGGACTCCTGGAACACGCCGGCCGCGGATCGCGTCGGGGCAGAATAGCTGCCCGATACTGCGATGGGCACCTTGTCCTGGCCGATGAGCTTGTTGGCGATGGGGATGGCCTGGGCCGGTTGGGCCTGGTCATCATACACCACGAGTTCCAGCATCTTTCCGTTGATCCCTCCGGCGGCGTTGATCTGTTCCACGGCCAGTTCGGCCCCGATGGTGGCCGACTTGCCGTCCGAGGCGGCAAATCCCGTCTGGGGCGCGTGGAATCCGATCTTGATCGTCCCGGCCGCGGCCGCGGCGCCGGCAAGGGTAAAAGCCAGGGCGCCGACCAACAACACGATTGTTCCCAGTTTTCGCATCATACTCTCCAGCCTCCTTCTTTTGGTGTTCTTTTTGATGGAATCGCAAAAAGGCTTTTGAGCGTTAATAATCTCAAGATGTTTGAGGCCCCGCCGAAGGCAGGGTGCCGATTTATTGAGATTTAGCGAACCCCTTTGAATCTCCCGAAATGGGTTGCGGCGCGAACAAAATCGGCCTTTTTACGATTCCATCATTTTTATATTCTTTCCTGTTCACGCTCATCCGCCGCTATCGGACCCGTGCTCCGGCCTTGACAACACCGGTGCAGGGGTTGAAACCGAACCGATAGGCCAGCTCTGCCGGTTCTTCAATGTCCCAGAGGACGAAATCCGCATCCTTTTCCGCCTCCAGGGTTCCCAGCCGGCCGGCCAGGCCCAGGGCCCGGGCCGCGTTCCGGGTCACCCCGGCCAGGGCCTCTTCCGGCGTGAGCCGAAACAGGGTGCAGGCCATGTTGAGCATCAGCAGAAGAGACCCGGCCGGGGAACTGCCAGGGTTCATGTCCGTGGCCAAGGCGATGGGTACACCATGCCGCCGCAGATGGTCCACCGGCGGCAGCCGGGTCTCCCTGAGAAAATAGAAGGCCCCGGGCAGGAGCACGGCCGAGGTTCCGGCCCCGGCCATAGCCCGGACACCATCTTCCGAGGCGTACTCGAGATGGTCCGCGGAAAGGGCGCTGTAACGCGCAGCCAGCGCGGCCCCACCCTGGTCGGAAAGCTGTTCGGCGTGAAGCTTGACCGGCAAGCCCAGTTTTCGGGCGGTCTCGAAGACCCGTTCTACCTGGACCGGGGTGAAGGCGATGGTCTCGCAAAACCCGTCCACCGCGTCGGCCAGCTCTTCTTCCGCCACCCGGGGCAGGACCTCCCGGCAGACCAAGTCGATATATGCGTCGGATCGCCCCTCGTATTCGGGAGGCAGGGCATGGGCCCCCAAAAACGTGGTCCTGACGGTGACCGGATATTCTTCTCCCAGCCGCCGGGCCACCCGGAGCATGCGCAGTTCGGTTTCCAGGTCCAGGCCGTAACCGGACTTGATTTCGACCGCGGTCACCCCTTCGGCCAAAAGCGGTTTCAGCCGTCGGGCGCTTTGCTCCAGGAGCGTTTCCTCATTCAACTCCCGGGTGGCTTTCACGGTGGAAAGGATGCCTCCGCCAGCACGGGCGATCGCCTCGTAGGTGGCGCCCTTTAAACGAAGCTCGAATTCCTTGGCTCGGCTGCCGCCGTATACCAGGTGAGTATGACAATCGATCAAGCCCGGGGTGATCCAGGCGCCGCCGGTGTCCCGGGTCCTGGCCGCGGCCCGGAATGCATCGGGCAACCGATTTCGGGGTCCGGCGTACAGGATCTTTCCGCCGGAAACGGCCAGGGCTCCGTCCTGAACCGCGCCGTAGGGTTCATCTCCCGGGACCATGGTGGCCAGCCGGGCGTTGAGGTACAAATCCTCTATCCGGGTCGCGGCGTTGAAGGTGGGATCCATTATGAATTCAGGCCAGGCTTTGTTTCACTTTTTTTTCCAGCTCGCCCGCCACCGACAGCACCTTGCCCAGCAATTCCCCGGTTTCCTTTTCCAGGCGGGCGGCCAGCGATCGGTCCTTGACAAAAGCCAGGTTGATCCTGACGTTGTACCCCGCACCCTCGGCCGCGGCCCGGAGAAGCTGCCCGGCCACCCCGGCGTCGCTCAGGCAGTTGGGGTTACCCTTTTCCAGGGCCGCGGAGGCCAAATCCGCCGCCCGGGTCACCAATTGGAGCGTTTCGAAAGGGACCCGAGCCGCGCCCTTCATAGCCTCCTGGATCCCCTCGGCCCTGGCGGCTTTCCGGGCCTTGTCCTGTTTGGGCATGTTGAAGGCGGCCATGACCGTTTCGTACGCCCGGGCGTCCTCGTCCACAAGGTCAAGCAGGCGGGCGACCAGGGCGTCGGCCTCTTTTTGGACCCCTTCCATTTCTTCCCATACATCTTTGAATTTCTCACGCCCCATGGTCAGGCGGGCGGTCATGGCGCAAAGGGAAGCCCCCAGGGCCCCGGCCAGGGCGGCGGCCGATCCGCCCCCGGGCGTTGCCGAACCGTCGGCCAGTTTTCGGGCGAACGCCTCGAGGGTCAGTCCTTTCAAATCCATCAGCGGTTACTCCTCCCGGCCCAGCATTTCCAGCAGCCGCAGCTCGACCACCTGGCTCGCATCGAAACCGGCCAACTGCATGTAGTAGGCCGCACTGTCCAGCAGGGCCGCGGCCGGGATCATGCCGTAGACCTCGGTCTCCACAAGGGAAACCCCCCAGCGCTTGGCTTCCATGCGGATGAGCTCCACCACCCGGTACAGGGCGTTCTTCTCGTAGTCCACGATATTCATGCTCACCTGCACCAGTCCGCGTTCTTCGAGGGCCAGGCCGATGCCTTTGACGTGGCAGAGTCCGCCGCTGGAGGCCCGGACCGCCTCGGCGATCCGCCGGGCCACCTCGATGTCGTCGGTGCCCAGGTTCGCGTTGAAGGCGATGAGAAACTTGCGAGCCCCGATGACCGTGGCCCCGGCGCTGGGGTGGAGCCGGGGCTCGCCCACGTCCGGATGCCGCTGCGGATCGGCCACTTCGATTTTGAGGGCCTCGAACTGTCCCTTGCGGATCACTTCGAGGCGCCGGCGTTCGGGCCTGAGGGCCGCCGTTTCATAAAAGTAAACAGGGACGCCCGTTTCTCGGTAATAGCGCCGGCCGAAATCGCGGGCCAGCGTGACGCACGCCTCCATGGTGATGTTGCGGAGGGGCACAAAAGGGATCACGTCCACCGCACCGATCCGGGGATGGCCGCCCTGGTGCTTTTCCAGGTCGATTCGCGCCACGGCCGCCTTGGCTGCCTGGATGAGGGCGTCCTGCACCGGGTCCGGCCGGCCCACCAGGCTGACCACCAGCCGATTGTGGTCCCGGTCGGCCCGGTAGTCCAACATGGCGCACCCCTTGGTCTCTTTGAAGGGCTGGATGATCTCCTCGATGACGTCGTTGTTTCTGCCCTCGGAAAAATTGGGGACGCATTCAATCAGTTGGTTCATGTGTTTTGTTTGTTATCCTTATTGTTTTTCAGGTTTCAGCAATCTGCAAAAGCGGAAGCTCCCGGCAGTCAGCTCTTAAACATGTTGAGCATAGGGATCTTTACCCCCCGTTCCCGAGCCACCTCCATGGCCCTTTCGTATCCGGCGTCGGCATGGCGAAAGATCCCCGTGCCCGGGTCGTTTTTGAGGACGGTGGTCAGCCGCCGCTCGGATTCCGGCGTGCCGTCGGCCACCGAGACCTGTCCGGCATGCAGGGCGTAGCCGATGCCCACTCCGCCGCCATCGTGGAAGGATACCCAGGCCGCCCCGGAAGCCACGTTGGTCATGCAGTTGAGCAAGGCCCAATCGGCCACCGCGTCCGAGCCGTCCTTCATGGCCTCGGTTTCGCGATAAGGGGAAGCCACCGAGCCGCAGTCGAGATGATCCCGGCCGATCACGATGGGGGCCTTGACCGCATCCCGGGCCACCAGGTCGTTGAATATTTTTCCGGCTTTGTCCCGCTCTCCGTACCCCAGCCAGCAAATACGGGCCGGCAGCCCCATGTGGGCCACCCTCTCCCCGGCCATCTTCAGCCACCGGACCATGCGCGTCTTTTCCGGAAAGGCCTCCATGAGGGCCTGGTCCGTTACCTGGATGTCATGGGGGTCGCCGGACAAGGCCGCCCAGCGGAAGGGGCCTTCGCCTTCGCAGAACAGGTGACGGATGTACGCCGGCACGAAACCGGGGTAGTCCATGGCGTTTTCCACCCCGCGCTTCAACGCCTGGCCGCGGAGATTGTTCCCGTAGTCGAAGGCCACGGCACCTTTGGCCTGCATCTCCAAAATGGCCCGGCAGTGCACAGCCATGGATTCCAGGGCCAGGTCGGTATACTTTTTCGGATCGCTTTTTCGTAAGCCAAGGGCCTCCGGGTACGGCATCCCGGCCGGGACGTACCCGTTGAGTTCGTCGTGGGCGCTGGTCTGGTCCGTGACCACGTCCGGGATGAACCCCTGCCGGATCATTTCCGGCAGGGCCTCGGCCGTGTTGCCCAGAAGACCGATGGAAAGGGGCGTTTTTCCCGCCGCCGCCTCCTGCGCCATTTTGACGGCCTGGTCCAAGTCTTGAGTCATGACGTCCAGATATCCGGTGTCGAGACGGCGCCGGATGCGGGCCGGGTCCACTTCCACACAGATCATCACCCCTTCGTTCATGGTGGCGGCCAGGGGCTGGGCCCCGCCCATGCCCCCCAGGCCGCCGCTGACCACGATCTTCCCCTTCAGGGAAGACCCGAAGTGCTTTTCGGCAAGGGCCGCGAAGGTCTCGTAGGTGCCCTGGAGTATCCCCTGGGTGCCGATATAGATCCAGGAACCGGCGGTCATCTGTCCGTACATGATGAGACCTTTTCGGTCCAGTTCGTTAAAATAGGCCCAGTTCGCCCAGTGGGGCACGATGTTGGCATTGGCGATGAGCACCCGCGGGGCATGGGGATAGGTTTTGAGCAGGCCCACCGGTTTGCCCGAGGCCACCAGGAGTGTTTCGTCGTTTTCCAGTTCCAAAAGCGAACGAACCAGGGCGTCGAAGCATTCCCAGTTCCGGGCCGCCTTGCCCATGCCGCCGTAGACGATGAGTTCGTCCGGATTTTCCCCGTTTTCCGGGTCCAGGTTGTTGCAGAGCATCCTCAGGGCGGCTTCCTGGTACCAGCCCCGGCAGTGGAGCGTGGTGCCGCGGGGGGCCCTGACCGGCCGCGGTCCCTTGCATCCGATTTGAAGCGCGTTTAAGATTTTTTCTTTGGGTGTTTCCGCCATGTTCCGCCCCTTCACCCTTTTCAGGGCTTTTGACCTGTTGATATTTTTTGGCTTGACTGCTTAACTTTACATGTATATACAAATTGACCAGAGTGTCAAGGAGAAAAAACCAGGCCCGTCCGGGGGGCGATCCCGCCGCCGAGCGCCGTATCAACCGGAAACCCATGCACCGTAAAAAAACCAACAAGATCCTGGAATCCGCCCATAAAGCGGACCGGAGGGTAAATTCGGCCCCTTCCGGCGGCCCCGGGCTGGCCGTGCAAATGGCCGGAATCTCCTCGGCTCTCCCCAATCCCCTTTACCGGCAGGTCAAGGATTTCATTTTGGACCGGATCAAGTCAGGGGAATGGCCGCCCGAGACCCGGGTGCCATCGGAGAAGGCATTGGTGGAGGCGGTGGGCGTTTCAAGGATGACGGTCAACCGGGCGCTGCGGGAGCTTACGGCCGAAGGTCACCTGGTCCGCCTGCAGGGGGTGGGGACCTTCGTGGCCCGGCGCAAACCCCAGGGGGCCCTGCTCGAGATCCGGAGCATCGCCCAAGAGATCGCTGAGTGGGGCGGCCGTCACTCGGCGGAGGTGAAGCTGCTGGTGGAGGAACCGGCGTCGGCTCGGGTGGCCGGGGCTCTGGGGTTGACCGAAGGGGCCCCGGTCTTCCATTCCATCATCGTGCACCGAGACCACGGGGTTCCGGTACAGTACTCGGACCGTTTCGTCAACCCGGCCGTGGCGCCGAAGTACCTGGAACAGGACTTCACCGCCATCACCCCCAGCGCGTATTTGTTGTCGGTGGCTCCGCTTCAGGAATTGGAACATGTGATCGAGGCCGCGTTGCCGGATGTGACGGCCCAAGCCTTCCTGGAAATAGGCCCGGAGGAGCCCTGTCTGGTGCTGTACCGCCGGACCTGGTCCTTCAACATGGTGGCCACCAAAAGCCGCCTGACCTACCCGGGCTCCCGGTACAGGCTGGGCGGGAGATATCGGGCCGGATCATCGGTGGGACCGGCGGTGGCCTGACGGAATCCTTTTCCGAGGCGTGGGGGAAAAAATTTCCGGCCGGTCGGCATCCGGGTTGAGACCGGATGGAACACCGGAACGAGGTTGAATGACCGGATCGCTTACCGCAATCCCCGCCTTTTGAGGCGGGGTCAAGGGAAGCGATCCCAGAATAGGTCCTTACCTTACCGGGGAGCCCCGCCCTTCAGGGCGGGGGACTCCACTTTTTTCAGGAAAATGCCATGAACGCGGTAACGATAGGCGAAGCCGCCCTGGACATGGAAACCTTGGTGGAGATATCCCGGAAGGGATTGCCGGTCCGCTTGTCCGAAAAGGCGTTGGCACGGGCGATCAGGGCTAGGGCCCTGGTGGAAAAGTGGGTGATGGAAGGCCGGGCGGTGTACGGGGTGACCACGGGTTTCGGGGCCTTGAGCGACGTGACCATTCCCGGGGAGGACGCCCGGACCCTGCAGGAAAACATCCTCATGAGCCACGCCGCCGGCGTGGGCGCGCCCTTACCCGAAGAGGTGATCCGGGCGACCATGGTCGTGCGGCTGCAGGACCTGGCACAGGGATATTCGGGCATCCGGGCGGAAACCCTGTCGGCCCTGGCCGATCTTTTAAATTCGGGGATATACCCGTTGGTCCCGGAAAAGGGTTCCGTGGGCGCCAGCGGGGACCTGGCCCCCATGGCCCACCTGGCCCTGGTCCTGATCGGCCAAGGCGAGGCGTATCATCGGGGGCAGTGCATGCCCGGCCGGGAGGCCCTGGCCGTCGCGGGGCTGCAACCGGTGCAGCTGGAAGCGGGTGAAGGTCTGGCCCTGATCAACGGCACCCAGGTCATGACCGCCGTCACCGCCCTGGCCGTCCATGACGCCGTCCGCCTGTCCAGAACAGCCGACGTGGCCTGTGCCTTAAGCCTGGAGGTCCTGATGGGCACCAACGCCGAATTCGATCGGCGCATTCACCGGGTCCGCCCTCACCCGGGCCAGGCCGCCGCGGCAGACAACATGTTCCGGATCGTCCAGGACAGCGCCATTATTTCTTCCCACGAGGACTGTTCCCGCATCCAAGACGCGTACACCCTCCGCTGTTCCCCTCAAATTCATGGGGCCAGTAAAGACGCCCTCGGCCACGTGCGACAGGTGGTGGAAACCGAAATGAACGCTTCCACCACCAATCCCCTGATCTTCGCGGATACCGGCGACTTCCTTCTGGGAGGGAATTTCCACGGGCAGCCCGTGGCCCTGGCCGCCGATTATCTCTGCATGGCCCTGGCCGAACTGGCCAACGTGTCGGAAAGGCGTATCGAACGCCTGGTCAACCCCCAACTCAGCGGCCTGCCGGCTTTCCTGGTGGAAAAAAGCGGCCTCAATTCCGGATTCATGATCGCCCAATATACGGCCGCGGCCCTGGTTTCGGAGAACAAACCCCTCTGCCACCCGGCCTCAGTGGACTCCATTCCCACTTCGGCAAACAAGGAAGACCACGTGAGCATGGGAACGATTTCGGCCCGCAAAGCCCGGGCCGTGTTGGAGAACACCGAAAACGTCCTGGCCATCGAACTCTTGTGCGGCTGCCAGGCATTGGACCTTTTGACCCATGGGCGTCCCGGTTTGGGCACCCAACAGGCCTACCGGGCCGTCCGGGAGAAAGTGTCCCGCCTGGACCGGGACCGGCCCCTCTCCCCGGACATCCGGGCCATCACGGAGTTGATCAAAAGCGGGGAGATAATCCGGCGGGTCGAGGCCGCAGTGGGACGATTGAATTGAGTGGATCCCTCCACCTTGAAAGACATTTACACGACCGCCATCGGCGCCGAGAAAGATTCCATCGTCTTTTACCTGGGCATCCGGGATCTGGTCCCGGAAAAGTACGGGAAAAACCGGGTGGACGCCATCATCAAAGAGGAGATGGGACACATCGAAGCCCTCAGCCGGCAGCTTCTTCGAATCGAACGATAGGCCCTTATTGTTCCGAAAGCTCCAGAAGCCCTTCGACATCTTTTAATCGAATCGATTTCCCCTCCACCTGGATGAGCCCCTGATCGCTTAACCGGGCCAGAACCCGGGAGAGCGTTTCCGGGATGGTTCCGAGAAGGCTGGCGAGCTGGCCCTTTGAGATCTTCAACACGACACTGTCTGTTGCTTCCTGCTCTTCGGCCAGGACCATCAGATAGGTTGCCAGCCGGGAGGGGACGGCTTTCAGGGACAGGCTTTCCACCTGGGCCGCAAACTGATGCAGCCGTGCGCACAACAGGGCGATCATGTTCAAAGAAAGGGTGGAGTGCCCCTGAACCAGTTGCACAAAGGCGTTTTTGGGAAAAAACCAAAGCCGGCAATCGGTGAGGGCTTCGGCATGGGCGGGAAAGGTGCGTCCGGTGAAGGCCGCCACTTCTCCGAAAGGCTCTCCGCCACCCAGGATGTGCAGAATCTGCTCTTTTCCCTCTCCTGAAACCGTGAAGACTTTCACCACACCGTCGTCAACGATATAAAATCCGTTTCCCGGGTCCCCTTGCGAAAAGATGATCTCCCCTTTTTGGGCCTGCCGGGAAACGGCGATGCGCCGAATCGCTTCCATCTGTTCCCGGGGGAGGCCTTCAAACAGGGAAGAGTGTGCCAGGGCGTCCTTGGCGGGTGTCATGCCGTCTCCTTTTTTTTCAAAAAAAACTAACCGATTGATCTAAGTCAAGGTATCCGTTTGAATTCAAGGATAAAAATGAGGGCAAGTCAACATCAAAACGGAGGTGCATTATGAAATGTCCGGGACAGGACAGCCGATACTGGAAACCGGGCGCCATTTTCGAGGTTCAGTGCCCGAAATGCAAAAATCCCGTGGAATTTTTCAAGGATGACACCGCCCGGAAATGCGATCGCTGCGGCCATCGGTTCGTAAATCCCAACATGGATTTCGGATGCGCGTCCTATTGCGAATACGCCGAACAGTGTCTCGGGACCCTTCCGGATGAACTCATGGCCCAAAAGGAAGACCTGCTCAAGGACCGGGTGGCGGTGGAAGTTAAACGATACCTGAAAAGCGATTTTAAAAGGATCGGGCATGCCGGCCGGGTGGCCCGGTACGCGGAAAAGATCGGAAGGCAGGAAGGCGGGAATCTGGCGGTGATTCTGTGTGCGGCTTACCTGCACGACATCGGGATCCCCGAGGCGGAGCGCAAATACAACAGCGCCGCCCCCGAATACCAGGAAAAGGAAGGACCGCCCGTCGCCCGGGCGATTCTCGAAAAACTCAAGGCCAAAACGCCCCTCATCGACGAGGTGTGCGGCATCATCGCCCATCACCATCACCCCAAGGGGGACGACACCCTCAATTTCAAGGTGGTTTACGACGCCGACCAGATCGCCAATCTCGAGGAAGCGCTGAAACATACGGCCATGGAAAAGGATCGACTCAAGGAAAAGATCGAAACGACACTATTGACCCAAAGCGGGAAAAAAACCGCCGAGGCGACGCTGCTGGCATAACTGGCGAAACCGACATGTTTGATAGAATCGGAAAAAGGCTGATTTTGTTCGCACCGCAACCCTTTTCGGGAGATCCAAAGGGTTTCGCTAAATCTCAAGAACTCGACACAAGTGCCTCAAACAGCCTGAGATTTTTAACGCTCAACCCTTTGTATCTCTTTTTCCGAAAAGACTTGAACGATGCTCACAAAAGCCTTTTTAAGAAGCGATCAACTTTTCAAAATCTATGGAAGCCAGCCAACGAAAGGGGATATCATGAAAGTCATGCGTAAAATCATCGAAATCGACGAAGACCTCTGTGACGGATGCGGTCAATGCGCGCTTTCCTGCGCGGAAGGCTCCCTTGAGATCGTGGACGGCAAGGCAAAGGTCATCTCCGAAAACCTGTGCGACGGCCTGGGGGCCTGCATCGGGGAATGTCCCCAGGGGGCCCTGCGCATCGTGGAGCGCGAAGCCGACGCCTTTGACGAGGAGGCCGTGGAAGAACATTTGAAAACAATGGAGCAAAAGGCCCATACGGCGGCCCATACGGCGCCCCAGGGGTGCCCTTCCGCCGCCGTCCGGTCCTTTCCCGGGGCCGATCCCTGTGCGGAAGCCAACCGGCCCACGGCGCTTCAATCCGAAAAGCGGTCCGAACTCACCCACTGGCCCATCCAGATCAAGCTGGTCCCCCCCACGGCCCCGTTTCTCAAGGGCGCCCACCTGCTGGTGGCGGCGGATTGCGTCCCGGTGGCGTTTCCGTCACTGCACCAGGAGTTTTTAAAGGGCCGGGCCGTAATGATCGGTTGCCCCAAGTTCGACGACGTGCAGGACTACATCGACAAGTTTTCGGAAATCTTCAAGGCCGCCGGGATTCAAAGCGTGACCACCGTGGTCATGGAAGTCCCCTGCTGCAGCGGCCTTCCCATGATCGTGAAAAAAGGGATGGAGAAATCCGGAAAAAATATTCCCATGGAAAAAGTGGTGGTCAGCGTCCGGGGAGAAATCCTGCGACACGAAAAAGCGGCCTAAGAATTGTTTTTGCCGGCGTGTTTTTCGACCAGGCGGTTCAGGTCTTCATCCGAGAGGACTTCGCCGAAGCGTTCCCCCCGCCGGCTCTTTTCTTTGTACAAGGCCATACAGTCCGAGACGATTCGAAGGACTTGCGCTTCGGTGTAGATTCCCGGGAGCTCTACGGCCAAGTGCGGGTGCCGTCCCAGTTTCCCGCCCAGCTGGACCCGGAACCCCGTTTCCCCCGAAGCAAGGGTGCCGGTGGGACAGACGGCAATGCATTTCCCGCACGACAGGCACCGCGTAAAATCGATGGCCGGTTTTTCTTCCGTGTCATCAAGCCTGACGGCGTCCTCCCGGCAGGCGGAAACACACGCCTGGCAGAGGGTGCAGTCCTCCCGGGTCACTTGGGGACGACAGGCTCCGATGATGCCGATGTCCTTGATTTGGGGCTGGGAACAGGCGTTGGGGCATTCCGCCAGGGCCACCCGGAACTGGTGATGATACTTCAAAGGCCCTTTCACGCAGGATTCGAGGAAGGCCCGCAAGTCCGCCTCTTTTAAAAGCACTTCGATCGCTTTGACGAGACGGTCTCCCGGATGTGCCCGATTGAGGCACCCGGAGGGTCCGAAACATATTTCGACCTGGAAACCCGTGATCTCTTCATCCCGGCCGGCAAGAAACCGCTTCCGGGTGGCCTCCACCTCGGCCGGGGTGATCCGGGATTTGCCAGCGTCGGCCGCCTCTTTTTCGATTGCGGCCTTGACTTTTTTCCGGACGAAAAAAGGGACGTTTTTCACGGCCGCTTCGGCTTCCGGTGTCCATTCCACAATGATTTATCCTTTCGCCGGTTCTTGTTCTTGGGATTCCCGGTGTGCGATGTCATGTCCGTGGGCGGATTCCCACCGCTTATCGATAAAATACAATATGGGCACCGTCATCCGGGAAAAGAGCTGGGAGGCCGCCTCCCCGGGCATCAGGGAAATGGCAAGCCCCTGGAAGATGGGGTCGAAAAGGATCACGGGCGCCCCCACCACCACGGCCGCCGCCGATGGAGATCCCGTCGAAGAAACCTCGTTCTTTTACCTTCCCTCTGTGCCAATGAGAGTGAGACACCTACCCCTTGAAAAATTAGTGTAGGGCGGTTAGGAGTTTCACCATGGATAATGTATCATACAAACCAAAGGACATGAAAGAATCTTTAGCACCCGCAACGATGATAGAGCGGCCCGGACGCCCCTCAACAGGAGCGACAGTGGGCTTCAGGCGTCGTCGGGCCTGAATACTTGTTTTTTCATCGGAGCAAACAACAAAATCTTCATCGCCCAGGGGCTTGCCATTCCATGTTCTGTGGTACAAATCCAGAATGCGTCCTGCTTTTTGTTCAAAATGTGGATCACGGGGCCAAATCCAACTGCGATAGCACCAAGGGCGGATGGCGTCGGCACTGAGCCAGCGCCACACCTTCGCTCCGCTAATGGAAGCGACGATGCCACGCTGTATTGTCTGCTGCGCAATGTCATTACGACTCAGACGGGAGAAAGGCAGCCCCAAATCTTTTGGCAACTGGCAGGCAAGCGCCTTAATTTCGATTGCGATTTCAGGGGGAAAAAAGGCGGGGTCGCCCGCGCCTTGGCCGTTCCTGTAAACCGGCAAGGCGCTGGTCGAAGAAGCGCTTGCGCCACTTCGACACGATCTGTCGTGGCAAGTCCAGTTTTTCGCCGATCTCTTTATTGGACAAACCTTGTGCGGCAAGGAGGATAACCTTGGCTCGAATGACATCACGATACGGTGACGTATATTTTCGAGTGATGGCCTCCAAGTACTGCTTTTCTTTGGAATCCAAAAAAAGAACAAATGGGCTTTCTCTTGGCATAGTTCACCTCCATTATTGGAGATCAAATATGCCACATGTAAAATTGAAATGCAACTATAATATCTCATCGTATTTATGACACAATGTACTAGTGACTAAATCTTTAGTTGATTGTTCAGTTAGAATTGCTGGAAGATGGCCGATGCGGTTGACGTAAGGGAGAAAGGTATTGTAAGTTGAGACAGGAAATGGCCCTTGATCTTTATCATTTAATGGCAACGGCAATTCAGCAGGCCGAGGACGCCTTTTCGGCCGGGGAGGTCCCGGTGGGACTGGAACAGACCTCAAGCCAAAAAGGCACAAAAGCGGTCATCGGCAATAAAGGGTATGCACGGTTTTTGAAAAATGCCAAGGGAAGTGTGCAAATTGATCCGGAAGCCGTCGAGCGTGACCGGCGTTTTGACGGTAAGTTTGTATTGAACACCAGCACAAAGATACCGTCAGACGAAGCCGCAAAAACCTATAAAAGCCTATGGCGAGTGGAACGCACCTTCCGGGAAGAAAAATCGACACTTGAAATTCGACCCATTTTTCACCATCGAGACGATACCAGTATAGGCCATATTGTCGCCGGCTTTTTGGCCTTGCGCCTCGAAGTGGATCTCCAACGACGCCTGGAAGAAAACAACTCCAGGTCCCTTGGCCGGATTTGATGCATGAACTAAAACAATTGCAAGCAGTTCGATTAGATCTCGATGGCAAACAATATCTCATCAGGACCGATTTTGAAGGGAATGCTTACCATGCCTTCAAAGCCGCGGGGGTTCGCCCCCCAAGTCGGGTCACCTCGCTTTAAAACCAACAAAAATGTAGTGCCATAAACCCGATTGTGGCGCGTAACGGATCTCCCGAAAAGGGTTGCGGCGCGAACAAAATCGGCCTTTTTACGATTCCATCAAACTTGACCGAAACCCCTTCCGAAATCCCCGCCTTAAAAAGCGGGGGTAAGAGAAGCGATCCCAAAACAGGTATTCACCTTACCGGGGAACCCCGCCCTTCGGGGCGGCCGGCTCCACTTGAAGACCCATAGGGGTATTCATGGAAAAAGCCGCCGGAATGATTGAAATCCATATCGCGACTTTGCTTTTCGGGTTCGCGGGATTGTTCGGAAAACTCGTGACCGCACCGGCGCCGGTGATTGTCTTCGGCCGCACGTTTTTTGCCTTCGTTGTTTTGTCGGGTATCATAGGGGTTTTGAAAAAAGACTTCAGGCCCCGCTCTTTCAGGGATTTGGCTGCCTTTTTCCTTTTGGGCGCCGTTTTGGCCGGACACTGGATCGCCTTTTTCCACGCCATTCAAGTCTCCACCGTGGCGGTGGGCCTTTTCGCTTTTTCCGTTTTCCCGCTCTTCGTGACCTTTATGGAGCCTGTCTTTTTCAAAGAAAATCTCCGCCGGATCGATATTCTCACGGCGGTGATGGTCGTGGCTGGGCTTTGGTGCATTCTTCCGAATCTTGATCCGGCGAACCGCATCACCCAAGGCGTCGCCTGGGGGGTGATCGCCGGGATCTCCTTTGCGGTCCTGTCGATCCTCAACCGCAGGTATGCGCCGACATACTCCCCATTGGTGATCGCCGGATATCAGAACGGCGTCGCCGCCGTTTGCCTTGTTCCGGTCTGTGCATTCATGGATTTTTCCCTCACACTGAAAGAGGGGATTCTTCTGGCGGTGTTGGGAATTTTCTGCACGGCTTTCGCCCATGCGTTGTTCATCCGGAGCCTTCGGTTCATCAAGACCCAACTTGCCGGTGTGATCACCGGGCTGGAGCCGGTTTACGGCGCGATTTTCGCCTTTTTGATCCTTGGAGAACGACCCGGTATCCGAACCCTTGTGGGAGGCACACTGATCGTGGGCGCCGTCATGATCGGCACACTTCTGCGGGCCTCTTCCCCATCCCATGGAACCTGACCCGCAACAGCGAGCGCATACCCCGCTGCTTGCTGTTGCGGTTCAGTTTCGAACCCCCGGGATACCGGGCGCTTCTTTTGAGAACCGTTCTTCGATGAACCGGACCACCCGTTCCAGTTCCAGTTCCAGCCGCCCTAAAAGGGGCTCCGCTGCGGTCTTTTCATTTCCAACGATCGCTTTTTCCAGACCCGCGGCCGCGGCATGCACTTCCTTGGCCGAAAGGGTTCCGGCGGCGCCTTTGATGGAATGACAGAGATCGGCGGCCTGTTGACGCTTTTCTTCGGCAAGCATCCCCCTGAGGTCTTTCGCGGCATCACGATACGACTCGGCGAACATCTTGAGCATCCTGTCGATCAGGTCCTGTTTTCCGCTCATCCGGAAAAGGGCCTCCTGCAGATCCACCGGCGCCGGACGTTTTTCCGAAAACGCCGATACGGCAGGAAGATCATGCATCGCCTCCTTGCCCAAGGACCTTTGGGTCCACCGGGCGATGGTGCGAAACAGGATATCCGGATCCACTGGCTTTGCCAGATAATCGTTCATCCCCGCGGCCACACACCGTTCCCGTTCTCCCGCAAAGGTATGGGCCGTTATGGCGATGATGGGAAGATGCAAACAGGCCGGCAATTCCCGTATTTTTCCGGCGGCCTGGATACCATCCATGATCGGCATCTGGACATCCATCAGCACCAGGTCGTACGGGGTTTGCCGGACGGCGGAAACGGCCTCTTCACCATTTTGGGCCACATCCACCCGGATGCCCGCATCCGTCAGGATCTCCCGTTGCACTTCCCGGTTAATGGGATTGTCTTCCACCAGCAGGAGGCGAAGGCCTTTCAGGGAATGAAGCGGGCGGGTCCGATCCGGTGCCCCCGTTTTCGGGGATGTATCCGGCGTCTGGAAAAGCCTGCACAGTAAACCTCCGAGGCTCCGGCACCGCACCGGCTTTTCCAGGCGGGCGTCCAAGGCATAGGCGTCCGCGGTTTCCACGGCGCCCTGTACGCCGGAAGGGAGCATCAAGACGGTGAGGATTTCATGAAACTCCCCTGACGCTTTAAGCTTTTTCGCCGCCTGAATCCCCAATCCATCCGACAGCGTGGCATTGATGAAGGCAATCCTGACTGGGTTTTTCCCGGTCTCCGGCGCCTTCAGGAGGGTAAGCGCCGCCCTGAGGGTGTGGGCCGCCCGTACCCGGATGTGAAAGCGCGAAAGCAATTCCCCCATCATCTCCTGAAAGGCATCGTTTCCGTGTAAAACCAATGCGGCCTTTTCCGCCCAGGGCCCACGTCGATCCGGAATCCACAGCGCCGCGCTGGGCGCGATCTTCAGGGGGACCGTGAAGACGAATTCAGAACCGATTCCTTCCCGGCTTTGAACATGGATATCCCCTCCCATGAGGGTGACGATCCGTTTGGATATGGCCAGTCCCAGGCCGGTGCCGCCGTATTTCCGCGTGAAGGAGGCATCGGCTTGGGTAAAGGGCGAAAACAAATTCGAGAGGTCTTCTTCGGCGATGCCGATCCCTGTGTCCCGAACGGAAAAACGCAGGCGGATCGTATCATCCCGGCGCTCCTGGACGGAAACTCGAAGGAGGATCTCTCCGGCTTCCGTGAATTTCACGGCGTTGCCCACGATATTGATCAACACCTGTTCCAGCCGTAAAGAATCTCCGATGACCGTCTCGGGAATATCGGAGGCAAAAAACGTCATCAGCTCCAATCCCTTTTCCGAAACCGGTTCTGCAAACATATCCACCAGGTGATCCGTCAACGCTTCTATATCGAATTCCGTTTCCTCCAGGTGCAATTGCCCCTCCTCTATCCTGGAAAAATCCAGAATATCGTTGATGATCCCCAAAAGGATCTTTGCCGACCGGTGCATGGCGGTTAAATAGCCCCTTTGTTTCTGGTTCGGATCCGTTTTCAGCATCAAGTGAATCAATCCCACGATGGCGTTCATGGGGGTTCGGATCTCATGGCTCATGTTGGCCAAGAATTCGCTTTTGGCGCGATTGGCGGCCTCTGCGGCCATTTTGGCCTGCTGCAAGCCCTCCATTTCTTTTTTTTCCGTGATGTCCCGGGCATTGATGATGATCCCGGCAACGGCCGGATCCTTGAGCATGTTGTCGGCGATGACCTCCACGGACCGCCATCCACCGTCCTTTCGCCGGAACCGGCATGCCAACGGTGGGGTCATCCCCGGGCGCTCCAGGCGGGCATCGAAAGCCCGGCGCACCGAATCGAGGTCCTCGGGATGCACATGGTCGAATACGGATCCGCCGATGATCGCATCGGGGGAATGCCCTAAAACCCGTTGCACCGACGGACTGGCGTAGCGCAACGTCCCCTTGTCATCCAACAGGAGGATGATGTCACTGGCGTTTTCAATGAGGAGACGAAAGTGTTTTTCGCTGTTCTTCAGGGTGTCGAGGGTTTCCGACAGGCGCTGGGCCATTTGATTGAATACGATCACCAATTTTCCCAGTTCATCCGAGCGCCGGATGGAAATCCGGGCGCTCAAGTCGCCCTTTCCGATACGCTCCGCGGCTTTTGCCAGTTGCCGGAGTGGATGGCTGATCCGCTGGGAAACGAAAATGAGTGTGATGACCAGGCCCGTTCCTCCGAAGACGGCAATGAAAAAAACGTAAGGGAGGGTCCGGTGGAGGGCGCCGAGCAGTTCTTTTTCGGGGGCTGCCACCAGAATGTACCACTCCCACGGCGGGAAATGCCTGTACACGGCGAAATGGCGCCCGTTTTTTCCTGAGAAGGTCAACCGTCCGTTTTTCATGCCTTGCATGGTTTGGAACCATCGGACATTTTCGATTCGTTTTCGAACCTGTTCGGAATCAGGATGCGCCTCGATAACTCCCCAGCTGCTGACGGCAAAGGCATACCCTTTTTCTCCCACGTTTACGGATGCGATCATCTCCGCCGCATCCATCTGCGCCTTGAGGATACTGGCAGCGAATTGCTCCAGCCGGTACGTTTTGAGCATCTCTTCCTGGGTCACCACGATCTGGAACGCTTCATTAAGGCGGATTTCAAGCCAGTTGACCGCCAGATCTTCGAGCGCATTCCGGAAAAAATAACAGGTCGTTCCCATGGCCCCGATAAAGGAAACGGCCAAAATGGGAAGAATGGAAAGCAGTATCCTGAGGTATACGGGCATCGAAACGCCTTGTTTTTCTTCTGCCACGGTTAAGCCCTTGAACCCAGCGGTTCCCGGCCGATGGGGAACCGGTGTGGACGACGGCCCCCTACTCCAGCATTCGGGTGGCTTCCGTAAATTGGGGGTACAGCGCCATACTCGATTTCAAGGGGTGTCCATAATCCACATGGCGGCCCCGCAATTGACATTGAATTAAAGAAAACAAGGGGTAGGCCACCGCATCGCTGAGAATTTTGATCTGGGCATGGACCCATAGCCGGATCTGGGATTCCGGGTCGATCTCGGCCCGGGCGGCCTCAATGAGCGCATCGGCGCCGGCGTAATGGGAGAAGTTGGTATCCGGGGTCCGGCCCGACACCACGATGGAGTCCGAGTGGAAAAACTGTGTGAGATAGGCATCGGCGTTGGGGCGGAATGCGCCGTAAACGACGATGTCGGATTCGTCGGCGCGGATCCGCCGGTGCATTTCGACATGGGGAACGATCTCAATCCGACAATGTACCCCGATTGCCTCCAACTGCCTGCCGAGAAGATCATAAGCCAAACGGTGGAACCGTATCTCCGAGCAAATGGCCTTCAAGGAAAACCCGTCGGGAAAGCCGGCTTCGGCCAACATGCGCCTGGCCTTACTGATATCCACCGCATAGTCCAGACCCAGGGCTTTGATCTCTTCATCGCTGATGCCGCCGGGCATAAGCTGCGGGGGCACCGGGGAATAGACGCCCTCTATCATGAGTTTGCCCCCCGCCCGTATAAAGGCCTCCCTGTCCAGGGCATATAATATCGCTTTCCGGATGCGACGGTCATTTAAGGGCTTTTTCGTGGTATTCAAATGGACCGTCACGACCTCTCCCACCCCGTGCAAGTCCAGCACCACTCCGGCGTCGTTCCGGATTTGTTCCAGCCAGACGGGATTTGCCGATCCCACCACGACATCGAGTGATCCCGCCCGGAGGGCTGCCTCCCGTTTCTCGATTTCGGGTATCAGGGCAACTTCGACACCCGAAAGACGAGGTTTTCCCCGAAAATAACGGTCATGGGCCGAAAGGATCACCTTCTCACCGGGAATATACTCCTTGAACGCAAAGGGACCGGTTCCGGCGGGATGCGCCTTGAAACGGCCGTATCCTTTGGACTCGATGGCGCGCTTGCTGACGATGAACCCGCCCGAATAGTTGGACACCTTGGGGAAAAAAAGAATGGAAGACAACGGTTTTTCCAAGACGATGCGCACGGTGTGGTCGCCGGCCTTTTCAAAGGTCATGCCGGCATATTCACCCGCATACGCGGAAAACGCGGGATTCGATGCCTTCTTGAAAGAAAATATCACATCATCCGCGGTCAGGGGATACGGTTCCGTGTCCGTTCCCGGGTGAAACAGGACACCTTTTTTCAGATTGAACGTCCAGACCTGCTTCCCGTTGATCATCTGCATGTCCGGCATGGTGACCGCCAGATCGGGTTCGATCTCCGGAGCCATGCCGGGGCGGTAGCGAAGGAGTCCGTTGAAGAGCATATCGGCAATCGCACGATCCGAAGAGGCGGATGCCAAGTGCGGGTCAAACGACCCGATTCGGCTCACATTCGTCCCGTAATGCAGTATTTTTCGAGCATTCGCGTGTTCCAGCGGCGCCGAGGCGGATGTCGTGCAGATAACGAAAAGGATCAAAAGGCAGGCATAAACGGCGGTATGAAAAGGGCGGATCATCCTCATCGACAACCTCCCGGCGGCGGGTCCGCAAGTTTGGGGTGCGCTGCCGCACGGCCAATGGAAACGAGACCTTTGCAAAACGCCCCTTTTTGCCCAATTTCTGCGTCAGGCTCAAATTTTAATCCTCGAAATACTCAATGTATTCCTGTGGTTAAAATTTTCGCCTTCCTTGAACTTGAAGATAGATGAGATCGGAATCCGGCGCAAGTTTAAAATCGGAGATCGACTCCCAGGAGAAAGCTTTCCATTTTATTTAGGGGTCTTCGACCGATTCCGGTTGCAGGGCGTATCTTTTCTCAAGGACTTCCTTTTCAAGGTACAGTTTTTCCAGGGCATCGAATTGGTAATCGATTTCCTGGCGGTACCGGTTGACCTCGATGGATCGGGCGGCGATGCGCATCCCGTCTTTTTCTTTGGAGGCGCGGATGAGATCGGCCTGGGCGTTTTCCAATTCCCGTTCGAGGGTTTCGATGCGGTGTTCCACGCCGGCGATGGCGTGCAACAAGGGGTTGAGGTGCCGCGAGCGGGCTTTGATGATCTTGGAACGTTCTTTTCGCAGGGCTTTTTTGTTCTTCCGTTCTTCGACGGGATCCTGGCCGGGGGCGGGATCGGCCTCCGAAGCGGCGGAGGCTTCGGCGGCGTCGTCTTCCCATCCTCCGGCTTCCAGAAAGTCCTGATAGCCGCCTTGGAAGATCTCCACGCGGTCCTTTTGAAAAACGATGAGCCGGTTTGCCAATGCATGCAGATACATTTCATTGTGGGTCACCAGGATCACCGCACCGTCAAAGGCATCGAGGGCCGCCAACAGGGCATCGGCGGACTCCATGTCGAGGTGGTTGGTGGGTTCATCCAGAAGGAGCAGGTTCACGGGTGTGGCAATGACTTTCCCCAAAAGGACCCGGGCCTTTTCACCGCCGGACAGCACCGCGATTCGCTTCAAGGCATCATCGCCTTCAAAAAGCATGGCCCCGCAGATGTTGCGGGCCGCGGCATAATCCCCGTCGGCGAGGCTCGACTGGATCTCCTGGACCACCGTAAACGAATCCCGCAGGCGATGGACGTGGGTCTGCTCGTAGAACCCCACGGCGGCATCCGGATGATATCCGATACTCCCGGCCCCCGGCGCCAGGGATCCCGCCAGCACCTTCAAAAGGGTGGTTTTGCCCTTTCCGTTGGGGCCCACCACCCCGATCCGATCCGTGGAATGAACGGTGAATCGAAGGTCGGAAAACAAGGGCGCATGACGAGGATATGCAAAGGACAGGTCGTCGACGCTCAAAAGCTGCTTCCCTTCGAACGGCCGATAGCTGAAACGAAATTCCAGGTCGCGGATTTTCTCCAGTTTCTCCGCCTTTTGTTTTTTTGCCATTGTCTTGATCCGGCTTTGAACCAGGCCGGCCAGGCGGGCCTTGGCGCGAAAACGGGTGATAAACTGGGTGATCTCCTGTCTTCTCCGTTCGTCCTTTAAGCGCGTCTTCTCGTAGATTTCTTCTTCCTGCGCGATCTGGGTGTAGTATTTTTCCGTGTTCCCGGCGATCTTTTTGATCTTTTTCCGATGGATGCCCATGGTATGGGTCACGACGCTGTCCATGAAAGAACGGTCGTGGGTGATGAGAACGAGCTCCCGGGACCACCCCGACAAATACCGCTCGACCCATCGAATGGAGGTGATATCCAGGTAGTTGGTGGGCTCATCCAAAAGGAGGAGGTCGGGCTCCGAAACCAGGGTTTTGGCCAGATTCAAGCGCACCTGGAACCCCCCGGAAAGGGTCTCCGGCCGGGCCTTCATCTGGCTCCGGGAAAAACCCAGGCCCGCCAGGATTTTTTCCACTTTCCAGTGATGATCTTTTTCGACGGCCGGAAGTCCCCGCATTCCCTCTTCCAGGACCGTTTTTTCGGTAAACTCCAGGTGCTGTGCCAAGTAACCGAGACGGTAGTTTTTGGGGATCGAAAGGGCCCCGGAATCGTAGGCTTCTTCTCCGAGGAGGATCTTCAGCAACGTGGTTTTTCCGTGTCCGTTTCTTCCCACCAGCCCCACGCGCTCTTTGGGGTTGATCTTGAAGCTGATGCGGTCGAACAGGATTCGTGCCCCGTAGCTTTTGGTCAACTGATCCACGGCGATCATGGCCGTTTCTCCGGATGCCGTTTTCCTGTTTCAGGGCATGGGTTCAGATGTATGTTCATTGCGGTTCAACGTCCTTTCTTTCTAAAAGGGAGAAACCGGCGTCTTGAATAAACACCGCCGCCCGGTGGATCCCGGCGTAATACGAGTGGTTTCCGGTGACCGCCATCTTTCCGCCTTCCGGGGTAGCGGGGCGCTTCAATACACCGAATGTGCGCTTTCGAACACGCGAAGACAGGGGTTGATATTTTTTTAACAAAAGCCTTGACATACAGGATATTGTATATTAAGAGCCAGTCAACCACAAAATAGAGCATAGAAGGTGCACACTTCTTTACTTAGGGGCACGGTCGTAAAGTTCCATCCATTAACCCATTCTGGAGGATGCCATGGCAACAGCAAAAAAGACCACGACCGCTAAAAAGACCACGGCTGCAAAAAAACCCGCCGCAACAAAAAAACCCGCCGCAACAAAAAAGACCGCCGCAACAAAAAAGACCGCCGCAACAAAAAAGACCGCCGCCGCAAAGAAAACCGCCGCAACAAAAAAACCAACCGCCGCAAAGAAAAAGAAATAGCGTTCCACAGGCCCTTAAGTAAGGAACGGGGAGGCACACCGCCGCCCCGTTTTTTTTACCGCCTTTTTAATGGAAAGGGCCTTTAAACCGCAGCATTTTTCCCTTGCAACCGCCCGCTTATTAATAATAGATTTAAAGGATCCATACAAGGCGTTTTTCCGGTTCGAACCGCAACAGCGAGCGCCTTCCCTGCAGCGCGTTGGCTCGAGGCGGAAAGCCCGCCATGCGGGACTGCGGGGTGGCTTCAAACGGGGCGCGGTCCTTGCGCCCGGACATTTCTTTCCGGACCCGTACATCAGGAGGCCGTTTTATGAGACCGATTCTTTTTTTCCTTCTTTTTTCAAGCGCCCTGGGTTCGACCGCAACGGACGCGCATGCCTTTGAGACGGACCGGATCCCGACTTCCGACGGGGATTTGACGATCACCTTCATCGGTCATGGCACACTCATGTTCACGTTTCACAACAACGTGATCCATGTGGACCCTTACGGCAAATTGGCCGACTATTCCAAACTTCCGAAAGCGGACCTGATTCTGATTACCCACGCCCACAGGGATCATCTAGACCCGGAGGCCATCGCTGCTGTTTCCACCGAAAAAACGATTCAGGTGTACTCCCGTGACTGTGCCGACGCGCTGAGCAAAGGGATCCTCATGGAAAACGGGGACGTGAAAACCGTGTTGGGTCTGACCCTCCAAGCGGTGCCGGCCTATAATCTCGTGCACAAGCGGCCGTCCGGGGAAATTTTTCATCCCAAAGGAAAGGGAAACGGATACATCATCACTTTCGGAGACAAACGCGTCTATGTGGCGGGAGACACCGAAAACACAAGGGAGATGAAGGCCCTGAAGGATATCGACGTGGCCTTTTTACCCATGAACCTGCCATATACCATGACGCCGGAGATGGTGGCCGACGCCGCCTTGGCCTTTCGGCCGAAGATTTTGTACCCGTATCATTTCAGCGACACGAATCCCCACCGCCTCCTGGACCTGATGAAGGATACCCGGGATATAGATGTCCGCATCCGAAAGATGCAATAGGCGAGGATTTCCAGGAACGAAATTGAGCGCTTTTTATTTCGGTTCGTCATCATCCAGGTCGGCCTGCACGCACAAGGCGGAGGAACTTCGGTAGGGCAACACGCCTTCCACGTTCACCACGCGGCGGGGGCCCGGAGGGGCCGCGCCGGGAACCCGGAAGGTGGTCACGTCGAGGGGTTCGATGGGAACCTCCCGAGGCGCTTCGAGCTGGGGAATCCATGAATACGGGACCCGGTACGCCCGGTAGACCATGTTCATCCGCATGAGCTTCCCCCAGAACGGGCTGATATATTCCCAAACGATTTCGTGGCCGGCCGTCACTTCGAAGATACGCCCCCCGGACCCTTCCGTGATCAAG
This sequence comes from Deltaproteobacteria bacterium, assembly GCA_019309485.1. Lineage (GTDB taxonomy): Bacteria > Desulfobacterota > Desulfobacteria > Desulfobacterales > UBA2156. Next base: position 58,275 of record JAFDGC010000007.1, read on the forward strand.
GTGTTTCCGTTGGGAAGCCGCTGGGCCGAACTGATGAAAGGGCTGTAAAACCGGTTACTGTCCATGGGATGCACCAGGCCGGCTTCCTTGGGCGTATATTGCCAGACGATTTCCAGGGATACAGGATCGAATTCGACCACCCGGGAATAATCCCTCAACACGTTCTTGATCCCCGTCGGCGCGCCTGGATTGGGGGCCCCGTAGCCGGCCCATCCCCCGTTGTCGAAGACGAGGATATTCCCTTCCCCGGGAAGCCCCCGGGGAATCATGTGGGCATGGTGCTGCCCGATCATCCATCCCAGGGCTTTGAGTTTATTATCGATCCCATAATCCGGTCCGATCTTCCAGGCGATCTTTCCGGATGTCTTGTCGATGATGGCGATGATATTCGTCTCCCGGGCGTCCCAAATGATATTGTCGGGATGAAAGCGTTCATCCCCGGCATCGTACCATCGATTGGGCCCCAGCACTGACATGGAATTGATGTGCATCCAGTCCCCCATCCCGCCGCCGGCGGGCCGCATGTTGGGATTCCGACACAGGATGTTTTTGGCCTCTTCGGAAAACGCGAAGGATTCGAAATGGTCGCTGCATACCCATTCCCAAACCACGTCCCCCTCCCATGTCACCTCGATGATCACGTCGTCGAGGAGCATCTTATCGGTGATCTCGGGATTCCTCAGATTCTTGTGCGATAGAATCAAGGTATTGCCTTCGGTCACCTTGGGATCCATCCCCGGGACAAAGTATCCCACCGGATTTCCTTCCCGCTGGAAGTCATGGTGCTGCCGGGCCATCCATCGGGGGGATTCTCCGGGATCCTCGATGTATTCATATCGATCGAATTTCCATACGATATTTCCGTCCCAGTCCGCCTGGACCACATCCACGTAATCCTGCATACCGAAGGCCGTGTGCCGCTCCCCGGAGCTTCCCAGGATGTGCCCTCCGGGAAGAAGCTTGTTGGGCAGGCCGTGGAAGCCCTCCCACAATTGGACTTCGGCGCCGTTCATGTCGATCACCAGGGCGCCGCGCTCCCGGGCCTGGAACACGGTGTAGCCGTTGAAACATCTTTTCGGATCATAAATCGTCGTTCCGGTGGGATATACGGACGGATAGGTCATGTTTCATTTCCCTCCCTTGCGTTTTTCTGCCATGGTTTCCAGGAACCTTTAAAGAGGCGATTCTTCTTTCTTTTCGATTTCCGTAAACACCTGATACCGCCGGGCCCGGCTCCGGTATGGGAAAAGATCGCCTTGCGAAAACGACTGACGGGGCTTTTCCGGGTCTTCGTTTTCACCATTCCAGCATCCTGCGGCCACCACGCACGGGTGCCTGTCGCTCCCGGTGGTTTCCTGAATCATCCGCGCCGCCTCCCCGATGTCTTCCGGGGTCAAGACACCATATGCGGGAGCGTCTCCCGGTTTCCGGGGGAAACCGGAAATTACCAGACGGAAGCGGTATTCGGGAAAACGAACCACAAGGCGCAGGGACGCCCGGATCTCCTGGAGAATGCGGTCATTGCCGAAGACTTCCCGGTAGATGCCCGGCGGTCCCAGGACATCCATGACCAGGCGGTGTGCCAGGTTTTCCTTTAAGATCTTTTCCAGGACTGCCGCCTGCCGCCCGTCGGTGTGAAGGACCGTCTTCATACCGCATGCATTGAGATGGCGAAGTATCGATAACAGGGCGTCTGTTTGAGCGGGATCGTCCCCGGCAAGGGATAACCCGTCGATCCACTCGTGCGTGCGTGTGGAGGCGCGGACAAGGCCGTCGAGCCCTTTCCCGGCCGTCAGGTACGCCAGTGAAGGCCCCAAACCCTGCCGGATTTCCGGGCCATCCACGAGAATCGGGAACTCGATGCCGTCTTTGCCGCGATGAACGGCGGTGCGGTGCCGCGCATAAAAAGATGTAAAATCCGCCTTCCCCCCGGATTTGATATCCTTTTCGTCAAAGGAGATTCCTCGCTCGTTAAGGAATCGCTTTAACACGTTGCACCGCAGGCAGTCGGTGGCTGTAAATACCGTCAAGGCCATGGTGTTTCTGCTTTCGCCTTTCGCCGCCGGTCCACAACCAAGGGAATCACGATGATGAGGCCGGCGGCCAGGATCAGTCCCAGGGAGATGGGGCGGGTCAAAAAAATCATCGGGCTTCCATCCCCCAAGCTGAGGCTTTGCCGGAGACGGTTTTCCAAAATCTCCCCCAGGACCACACCCATGACGAGATTCACCACCGGCCACCGCATCCGCAGAAGGATATACCCCAATACCCCCATTACGACGGCCACCCCGGCGTCGAAGAGGCGGGTATTGACGGCATAAATGCCGGTCAACGAAATCACCATGATACTCACGGAGAGAAGCGCCGTGGGGACCCGGACGATCATGGCAAAGGGCCGGAGCCACAGGGCCAGCATGACAAAGGCCGCGACATTGATCAGGATCATGGAAAAATAAAGGGTATTGATCAACACCGGCTCTTTGATCAACAGCAACGGCCCCGGATAGATCCCGTTGATGGTAAAGACCCCCAACAGCACGGCGCTCAATGCTTCCCCAGGAATCCCCAGGGTCAACAAGGGGATCATGGCCCCGGCCGGAACCGCATTGTTTCCGGCTTCCGCGGCCATGCATCCTTCCGGAGCCCCCCTCCCGAAGGTTTCCGGATGCCGGGATGTCCGCTTGGCGGTCTCATACGATAAAAAGGAAGCCAGTATGGAACCCGTTCCCGGCAACAACCCCACAAAGGTACCGATGACGCCCGAGACCCCCAGGGTCTTCCAGTGACGCATGGCCGACCGGAGCTTTGAAAAATCAAGGGTGGACCGGGTGAGATTCATGGTGGTCGCCTGTAGGATTGTTCGCTCCACCAGCAGCAATGTCTGCCCGATCCCGAACAGCCCCAGGCAGATGGCCACCAAATCCAGGCCGTTTTGCATGGACCATACGCCGAAGGTGAACCGTGCGGAAAGGGTGGTCCCGTCGATGCCCACCGTGGAAAACCACAAACCCAGGCCCAGCAGAAGCAAGCCTCGCGCCAGCTGTTTCCGGTAGGCCATGACCACGAGCACCACTCCCAACAGCCCGGCGGAAAAATATTCGGGCGGGCCGAAGGAAGCGGCCACATGGGCCAGGACGGGGGCCAGGAAGATGAGGATGACCACGCTGATGATCCCGCCCCCGAAGGATCCCAATAGCGCGGCGGAAAGGGCCGTCTGTGCCTCCCCTTTTTGGGTGAGCGGAAACCCGTCGAAACTGGTGATCAAAGAGGAAGGCACCCCGGGAGTACGCATGAGGATGGCCGGAACGGCACCGCCGAAATACCCCCCGCAAAACACCCCCAGAAGAAGGGAAAGGGCCACGTCCGGAGAAAAGGCGAAGGTAAACGGGAGGAGCACCACCATCCCCACCATGGGCCCCACACCGGGGAGTATGCCCACGACAATGCCCACGAAGGTCCCGGCCACAAGGGCGCCTAGGTTGGAAAGGGTGAGCGCCGCCTGGATCCCCTGGATGACGTGTTCCCCCATTCCTATCCCTCGAACCACTCCATGAGCCACGGTGTGGGAAACCAGACTTGGAGGAAATGTTTGAAGACCAGCGTCATGATTCCGGTAAGAAGGATCGGAATCAATAAAAGATGCACGGGCCGCCGATAATTGAGATAATAAAATCCGCCCATGAGAAACAACAGGGAGGACGCCTCCAGCCCCACCAGCCGTAGTCCGAAAAGGTGCGCCACCAGAAACACCAGGATGAAAAAGGTCTTAACGGGTCTGCCTTCGCCGTCCAAGTGCCATGCGGCGCCGGCGGGGGGACGCAGGAGACGCCCAGTTGCGGGGAGAGCCGCCAGCACCATGAGAGAAAGGGCCATGATGGGAAAGATCAACGGTCCCTTGTAAAAGGGATCCGGGCCCGAGGTGTCGACGTTTAAGGGGGAAGTGATCAGCACCCCTGCCGCAAACGTCCCGAAAAAGACCGAAAGGACGTCATGGAGGCGGCTGCCGGTGTTGAACGGCGCTTTCATGGGCGCTTTCATGGGGTCGATCCCTGTAAAGGGCGGGAACCGCACATATGGATTCCCGCCGCCACGATTGCCTACTTGATGATGCCGAGCTCTTTCATGATCTGCCCGAAATTTGCCAGCTCCGAATCCATTTGCTTCCGGGCCTCCTGGGGTCCGGTGGGATGGGCGATGACACCGACTTTTTGGATGACATCCTGGATTTCCGGGAGGGCCATGACCTTGAAAAAGGTGTTGCTGAGCCGGCCGGCGATGTCATCCGGCGTTTTTGCCGGCACAAAAATCCCGAACCAGATGGAATAGGGATCTCCGAATCCCTGTTCCTTCACCGTGGGCACATCTGGATACTGGGGAAGGCGGTTGGGGAGCATACAGGCCAGAAGCTTCATCTGACCCGTTTCGACGTAATCCTTGAGCCCGGGTGTGGAAAAGGTGATCACATCCGCGTCCCCTTTGACCACCAAAAGGGGATTGAGATTCTTGTACGCGGTTTCCTTCCATTTGAAGCCGCCGATTTGGGCCACCTTCATGGCGATGAGGGTGGGAACGGCCCCCAGTCCCCAATGAGCCAGCCGAAGCTCATGGGTCTTGCCGTACGCGGCCAGTTCCTTCAGGTTGCTGTACGGTGCATCCCCCCGGCAGGCCAGAGTGAAGGGGGAGGACCAGATCAGCCCCAGGGTTTTGAGGTCCTGGTTCTTGTAAGGGGTCTTGCCGCGGAGTACCTGGGTGATCATGGGGCCGATGGAGATGAGTCCCAAGGTATAACCGTCCGGCCGGCTTTGGGCCAACTCGTTCGTGGCCAGAACGGCGCCGCCCCCGGGTTTATTGACCACCTTGACCGGAACGCCCAATTCCTTTGACAGATGGGGGGTCATGGCCGTGGTAACCATGGTGGAGGGGTCATTCCCCGCCGGCCAGGGAATGATGATCTGAATCGGTTTGGACGGCCATTGGGCAGCCATCCCCGCAGCCGCGGGCAAAAACAGAAAAGCCAGTACCGCTGAAATCATTTTTCTTTTCCTCATGAGCCACCTCCATGCAAAAGGTTAGGGGACGCATCACGCACCGGGGAGCGGGAGAGGACCGCGCCGGTGCATTTTCTCTACGGGTTGCCTTTTTAGATAAAATGTTATATGTTAGACCGACTTTATTTGTCAATCCATTTTTCTCCACTAAAGGAAACGCCATGCCCTCGTTTTTGCCCGTCAAACAAATCCGGGTATCGGATGTGGTTTTCAAGCAATTGAAAAGCGCCATCCTTTCCGGACAATTTTCGCCCGGCCAAAAACTCCCTTCCGAACGAGAGCTCACCGAAACCTTTCAGATCAGCCGGGTGGTGGTGCGGGAGGCCATCCGCAGCCTGGAAACCTCCGGATTCGTCACCATCCGCCAGGGGCCCCACGGGGGTGCCTATGTAAAGGAACTGGGATTCGATCGGGTCTTTGAGTCCTTTTTGGACCTCTTCCTGATGGGACGGATGTCCGTGGCCGAGCTCATCCAGGTGCGGCAGCTCATCCAGCCGGAGGTTTCCCGGCTGGCCGCCCTCCACGTCAACGCGGACTCGGCGCGTCTTTTGGAAGAGGCTCTGGCTTTCGAGGCAACCCCCAAACCCAGCCACGCCGAGCGGGTGAAGGGCCGGATGGCCACCGACCTCGTACTGGCCAAAATGTGTGGAAACCGTCTCTACCAGGCCATCCTTGAGCCCCTCATCCGTCTCACCCAGGAGATCATTTTGACCGTCAAGCCGGAAAAGACCGTGTTCCATGATCATTCGGAACACCAGGCCATCGTGGACGCCGTCCTTGCCCGAAACGGCCCCGAAGCCGCCGCAGCCACAAGCAAACACCTCAATACGGTCCAATCGGGGCTTTTGAAGCTGGAAAAGGATTTTCGAAAGCGGATCGGCACCGTATCCGCCTCATAAAGGATCCAAAACGCACATTGACAAGCCGCCCGTCGGACTATAGGCTGCCGGGGCAGCGGATCAATTGCGTTGTCCCTCATATCCCATACTGGAAAGGAAATCCCGATGACTTACCGCTTACTGATGTCGCTGGTGCTCCTCTTGGGCACAGGACATGCTGCATGGGCCCAAGACGCCTTGTCCCTGAAAACGGAAAAAGAGAAGCTGAGCTATGCTTTGGGTGTCAATACCGCCAAAAACATGAAACGTTTTTTCGAAATGCACGGCCTGGAGTTTGACACAACACTTCTTGAAAAAGGCTTCAGGGACGGATTTACAAAAGACAAGGCGGCGTTGAGCGAAGCGGAAATCAAGTCGGTCCTTGCCGCACTCCAGAAAAAATTGACGGAAAAACAAGAGGCGGAAAGGGTCGAACAGGAGAAAAAGAGGACGGCCGAAGGAGAAAAAAATAAAATGGAAGGGGAAGCCTTTCTGGGAGAAAACAGTGAAAAAGAAGGGGTGAAAACCCTTCCCAGCGGGCTTCAGTATAAAGTGCTTCAGGAAGGGACCGGAGACTTCCCCAAGGGTTCCGATACGGTCACCGTGCACTACAAGGGAACCCTCGTCGACGGAACCGAGTTCGACAGCTCCTATAAACGGGGACAACCCGCCACTTTTCCCGTGGACGGGGTCATCAAAGGATGGACAGAAGCCCTGCAGCTCATGAAGGAAGGGGCCAAATGGCAGATATTCCTTCCCCCTGAACTGGCTTACGGCGAAACCGGGACGCCGGGAGGCCCCATCGGCCCCAACGCCACGCTGATCTTTGAAGTAGAGTTGATTTCCGTGGGGAAATAGACATTTTCCTTGCCGGGGAACCCCGCCCTGATGGGCGAAACGCCACAAAATCAGGTTTATGAAGTGCTTTGGTATTGAAGGATCGCTTCCACCAGCCCCGGAATGGTGAAGGTGTCGGCCGTCACGTGTACCGTAAACCCCAGGCCCCTGGCCGTGTCGGTGGTGATGGGGCCGATACTGGCCACCACGACGCCTTCCATGAGCGCGTCGAACCGGTCCCCGGGCAAAAGGGCGCGGAAATGCTTTACCGTGGAAGAACTCGTAAAGGTGATCATATCCACGCCTTTTTCTTCCAATAAGGTTAAAATCGTTCCCGCCGCCTCCTCTGTCGTTTCGGTGCGATAAACGGGAATATCCTCCACATTGGCGCCCATCTGCCGGAGGGCGTCGGGAAGTACGGACCGGGCTTCCATGGCCCGGGGCAGTAAAACATACCTGCCCCTGAGGGCTTCCTGCGAAAAGGCCGCCGCCACGGATTCCGCCCGAAAGCTTTCCGGAACGATATCGCTTTTGAGCCCGTATTCGAAAAGCTTCTTTTGCGTGGCGGGCCCGATCACCGCGGTCTGCACATGGCCCAGGGCCCGAACATCCTTTCCTTTATGAAAGAGGCGGTCGAAAAAGGCACGCACCCCGTTGACGCTGGTAAAGACCAGCCAGTCGTATCGTGAAAGCCCGTCGATGGCGGCATCCAGAGGCGCATCGTCTTCCAAGGGCGCAATCCGAATGGTGGGATATTCCAGGCACCGGGCCCCCAGATCGGAGAGGGCCTGCACCAGGTCGCTGGCCTGTTCCCGGGCCCGGGTGACCACGATGCGCTTTCCGAAAAGGGGTTTCTTTTCGAACCATGCAAGCTTTTCCCGCAGGCCCACCACCGCCCCCACCACCATCACCACGGGCGGCTTCAATGCTGCTTCCGCCGCCGCCGCATGGATTGTGCCCAGGGTCCCCGTCAGCGTCACCTGCTCCGGGGTCGTCCCCCACCGCACCAGGGCCACCGGGGTGGTTTCCGGGAGTCCCGCCGCGGTCAAGCGGGAGACCAGATGCGGCAGATTCTTCATCCCCATTAAAAAAACAAGGGTCCCCATCCCTTTGGCCAGCGCCTCCCACTCGATCCCGGAAACCCCCTTTGTGGGGTCTTCGTGCCCGGTCACGAATCCAACGGTGGACGTGAAGGCCCTGTGCGTCAGGGGAATCCCCGCATAGGCGGGGGCCGCGATGGCCGATGTCACCCCCGGGACCACTTCATAGGGAATGCCGGCATCCACCAGGACCTCCGCCTCCTCTCCGCCCCGGCCGAAGATGTACGGATCCCCCCCTTTCAGGCGGGCCACCGTGCGGCCCTGGGAAGCCTTTTCCACGATCAGTGCGTTTATTCGTTCCTGGGAAAGGGTGTGGTCCCCTCCTTTTTTTCCCACATACAGGATTTCCGCCCTTTTGGCGGCATGGGCCAAAAGGCGGGGGGAGGCGAGAAAATCGTAAATGATGACGTCCGCTTTTTGGATGCACGAAAGCCCCTTTAGGGTGATCAGTTCGGGATCCCCGGGACCTGCTCCCACTAGATAGACTTTACCGTTCATTTTCCTTTTTCATCAGCGCCAAAAGGGTTTCAACAATCTGTCGGCCGCCGGCATTCAAGAGCTGTTCGGCCAGCCGGTCCCCCACGTCTTCCGCACGGGCGGCGGGACCGGAATGGTCGCCCTCAAGGACCGTTTCGCCGTCCAGGTCCGCAAGGAGACCCCGGAGGAAAACCGTATCTCCCGAAACCTTTCCCGCCGCCGCAATGGGCACCTGGCAGCTTCCTTCCATGCGGCGTAAAAAGGCCCGCTCCGCATCCACGGCGACCCTCGTGGGCGGATGATTCAAGGCGGCCACGCGGTCGGCCACGTCGGAATCGTCTTTCCGCATTTCGAGGCAAAGGGCGCCTTGCCCCACGGCGGGAAGCATCACGGATTCGTCCAGGTATTCGGTGACATGGCGTTCCAGGTCCATCCGCCGGACACCGGCGGCTGCGACGACGATGGCGTCCAGCGCTTCGGTTTCAAGCTTTCGGATTCGGGTGTCGAGATTCCCCCGCAAGGAAAGGATCCGAAGATCCGGGCGCTGATGTTTCAACTGGACGGACCGGCGGAGACTGCTGGTGCCGATGCGCGCTCCCGGAGCCAGCGCCGCCAGGGGTTTCCCGAGCCTGGAGATGAGTACGTCCCGGGGGTCTTCCCGTTCGGGGACAGCGCCGATTTCCAGGCCCTCCGGAAGCATGGCGGGCATATCCTTCATGCTGTGCACGGCCACGTCGATGCGTCCCTGGAGGAGGGCGTCTTCGATTTCTTTGACAAAAAGCCCTTTTCCCCCGACCCGGGCCAAGGGGACATCCAGGATTTTGTCTCCGGTGGTTTTGATGGGGATGATCTCGACGATCAATCCGGGATGGCCGGCCTTCAGGGCGGATGCCACCCACCGGGCCTGCCAAAGGGCCAGACGGCTTCCCCGGGTACCGATTTTAAGGGTATCCGGCACCGTTTATCCGCACCCGGCGCAGCTGGTGGCCGCACACCCGGTGCACGAGGATCCGGCCGACTTGGAAACGGTCTCTCCCCCTTTGCCTTTGCTGATGAATCCGCAGGAGGACATGAGGCGGGCGACCTTCTTGCTCCGGCAGGAAGGACACGCATTGGGTTCGTCTTTTCCGATGACCAGGTATTCAAAACGTTTATCGCATTTTGTGCATCGATACTCGTAAATGGGCATGGGCTTTTATCTCCCCGGGTTACCGTTTTTTCAGGCGGCTTTTTCACGGGTCTCCGCCACGATCTTTTATCTGTATTTTCAAAATAATCACGGGAAACGCCGCTGCAACTAAAAACCGGCGCTTTCTACGATTTTATCACATGGTTTTTTTCCTCATTTTTTTCGGGTCCCGGCGGCCTTCAAGGGCTTCGATGACCCCGGCGGCCAAGAGCGGCACCATGATCTCGTGATGCCCCACCAGGGCATACCCCTTCCCGCCATCCGCGGTGGGACGCGCCACCACATTGGCCATGGGCCGATACTGGCGGACAAAGTCCATATTGACGGTGGTGAAGTGTTTCAGCGGCGTCCCCAGGTTGCGGACCATGGTCACGGCCTTGAGGAAGACCTCCGGAAGGATCACCGCGGATCCTGCGTTGATGTAAACTCCCCCTTCCAAAGCGGCCACTACGGAGACAAAGGTCTCGAAATCGGAATAAGTGGCCCTCCCGGTCCGTTCCGGATCAAAGGCCGGGTGCATGTGGAGGATGTCGGTGCCGAAGGCCACATGCACCGTGACCGGAATATTGAGTCGGGCTCCGGCGGCAAGGAGGGAAAGAGTCCGGTGCGGCAGGCCTGCCGCCAGGATGGCATCTCCCACGCACCGCCCCAGACCGTTTTCGGATTTTTCGGCAAGGGCGTTGTTTAAAAAATTCGCGGTGTCTTCCACCATTCCGAACGTCCCGTTGGAAAGGGATCCGTCCACATCCTCCGAGGTGCTCCCGACAAGAGCCACCTCCAAATCGTGGATGATCCCGGCGCCGTTCATGGCCACGGCCGAAATCACGCCCCGCTCCATTAGGTCGATGATGACGGGATTGAGTCCCACCTTGATCACATGGGCCCCCATACCGAAGAGTACGGTCTTTTTTTCTCTTGCCGCCCCTGACACGGCGGTAACGATCTCCCGGAAATCCCTTCCCGCCAGGATATGGGGGAGACTCTCCAAGAACGCGGAAAAAGGGCTTTCGGGCGCATAGACCTGTGCAAACTGGGCGGTGTTGACCTTGCGGGTCCCCTTGGAAAGGGGATACGTTCGGATTTTTTTGAAATCCATCCGTTTAAAGGTGCGGGCCATTCGGCTTTCCATCCATGGGGCTGTTGTCTGCCTTAAATCGTTCGGGGAACAGGATTCGATCCACCAGGTCGCACAGGACATGCGCCACGAAAATGTGTGTTTCCTGGATCCGGGCCGTGATATCCGAAGGGACGCAAAGGCACAGGTCCGCGCATGCCTTCAGCTTTCCGCCGCGCCCCGCCATCCCCAGGGTAATCAGGCCCGTTAGCCGGGCCGCCGCCATGGCCTTCAGGACATTGGCCGAATTGCCGCTGGTGGAAATGCCCCATGCCAGATCGTCTTTTTTTCCGAGGGCTTCGATCTGCTTGGCGAAGACATCCTCGAAAGCGTAATCGTTTCCGACGGAAGTCAAAATCGAAGTGTCAGTGGTCAGTGCCATGGCGGCCAGGGGGGGGCGTTCCGCTTGGAAACGGTTCACGAATTCAGCGGCGATGTGCTGGGCGTCGGCGGCGCTTCCCCCGTTCCCGAAGATCAACAGCTTGTGTCCGCCGGCAAGGCAAGCCGCCATGAGGTCGGCACACCGGATAAGCGTCGACAGATTTTCACGGACGGCCTGGGTCTTGACGGTGACGCCGTCCTCAAGGGTTTGGAGGATATGCCGTTCAAAATCGAATGTCATGAGGGATTCCCTTCCCGGGCCTTCCGAATCTCGTCGATAAGGGCTTGGGCCTCGTATCCGAGCCGCTGGGCTTCCCCGAGGGCTTTTTCGGCTTCTAGAATCCGATCGTGCCGGTGGTAGAGCACACCCAGGCGGTATCGATACAAGCCTTCTTCGGGGGCGATTTTCACGCTTTGTTCGCAAAAGGCCAGAGCCACTTCCGGGTTTTCCCCGATTTCGTTGAAAAGGGATCCCAGGGCGGAAAGGGATGCCGCATCGTTGGGATTGATCTTGACGGCCTTTTTGAACGCACGGATGGCGTCTTGCGCTTTTCCCAGCAGCATGCCGCATTCCCCCAGATACCGGTGCGCGGGACCGGATCCCGGGCGTACGGAAACGGCCTTTTGAAAGCAGGCTTCGGCCTTACCGGGTTCTTTTTTTTCCAGGTAAAGACGCCCCATTTGAAACAGGGATTCAAAGTGGTCCTGTTGAATATCCAAGACTTCTCGGTAGCGTTCAAGGGCCCGATCGGGCTCCCCCCGGGCCTGGTCCACCAAGGCCAGATTGTACACGGCCATCACCTCATGGGGCGCAAGCCACAAGGCGGTTTCAAAGCACTCCACGGCCCGGGTCCAGTCTTCCTGTATTGCATAGCACACACCCAGGCTGTTGAGTACGTTGACATCCGTGGGATCCAACCTCAGGGCCGATCGGTATTCCCGAACGGCGCCGGGGATGTCCCCCTCCTGGTACCGGTTGTCCCCGGAGATGTTGAGGCTGACGGCATCGAACACCACCCGGCTCCCGGGACCGAAGAAGGCGGCGTGGTCGATGGCCTTCCGGGCGTTTTCAAAGGCCTGGGCCTTGGAAAAGTGGATCATGGGGTGCCGCGCACACCCAATGGACACCGTGACGGCGCCTTCCGGATGCAACCGGTCCTGGATGGCCCTCCCCATTTCCATACAGTCCTGATCGGTTTTATCCGGGAAAAATCCACACAGGATGTCGGGTTCATAAGGCCCCCATCCAGATCCCGGATCCCGGCATAATGCCTTCAACGCGTTCACCAAGTCTTTTACCCGTCCATCTCCTTCGACGCCGTCTTCAGGGGCGTCTTCCTCTCCCGGGTCCGGGCGGATCATGAGGACACCGAATTTCCGGACCTTTTTGAGGCAATTCAAGGCGTATTCCAGAAAAGGCGCGCCAAAGGCTTTTTCGGGAAAGGCGGCCTTCAGGAAAGGGGCACCGATGGCATCTTTCGTCTCTTTCCAGACGGTTTTGGCCGAAAGATCGCTTCCTGAAAAAAGAAAGGCTCCGGACGCGGTTTTTTCTTTGAAAGGAACGCGGCGGTCGGAATCCATCATCCGCCCCTTTCCAATAAACAACAAAACGCGCTTTTGATGATGGGAATTTCCTCCTCCTGGATCGTCCGGGGATCGAGGATAAAGAGATCGTCTTCGATGCGGCCGATGACGGGAATTTCGGCCTTTTCCCGCATGAACCGCTCCACATGGTTGATGGACATCCCCTCGATCCGGATGCCGAGGCACCTGGAAGGAATTTTCAGCAAGGGCAGCGCCCCGCCCCCCACCCGGGAGGAATGATCCGTCAGAACCACCTGAAGCCTTGTTGAACCGATGCTCTTGAGGGTCCGTCGGAGCCGGGCGGCCCGTTTTTCGATTTCCTTGACCGGAGCCAAGATCATCCTCAGGGTGGGAATCGATTCCACGGCGCACGCTTCATCCCGGTAAAGGCGAAGCGTACTTTCCAGGGCGGCAAGGGTTAGCTTGTCGATCCTCAGGGCCCGGGTGAGGGGATTTTTCTTGATTCGGTCCAAAAAAGCCTTTTTCCCGACAATGATCCCGGCCTGGGGACCCCCGAGGAGCTTGTCTCCACTGAAAGTAACCACATCGGCCCCGGAAGCCACCGACTCCTGGACCGTGGGCTCGTACTCCAGACCGTACTTCGAAAAATCGATGAACGTCCCGCTCCCCAGGTCTTCCATGACGGGGATGCCGTAGGTGCGCCCGAGATCCACGAGATTTTTCAAGGACACACTCGCCGTGAATCCCACCACGCTGTAGTTGCTGCGGTGCACCTTGAGGAGCAGCCCCGTCTCATCCTCGATGCCCCCTTCATAGTCGTGCGGGTGAGTGCGGTTCGTGGTCCCCACTTCTTTTAAAAAGGCGCCGCTTTTGGCCATGACATCCGGAATTCGAAAGGCGCCGCCGATTTCCACCAGCTCCCCCCGGGAAACAATGACTTTTTTCCCCCTGGCCAGCGTCTCCAGACAGACCAGGACCGCCCCGGCATTGTTGTTCACCACCATGGCCGCCTCGCCCCCGCTGATCTCGCATAGAATTTCCTCCACGGCGGCGTACCGGGAGCCCCGGACCCCTGCGGCCAGATCGAACTCCAGGTTGGAATACCGGGAGCCGACGGCTGCAAGGTTTTGCACGGCGGATTCTGACAGGAGGGAACGACCCAGATTGGTATGCACCACAACACCGGTTCCGTTCACCACCCGCCTGAGCATGGGGGAAAGGCGGCGTTGAATTTCCGCATGGACGCGGTCCATCACCGCTTCCATGCTCAGGTCCTCCGGTCCGACGGTTTTGTTTTCCGATAATATCTTTTCCCGAAGACCGGATATGACCTTCCGCACGCTTTGGGTCAGAAGGGCCTGGGAAACAGGGGCGGAAAGCGCATGGGCCCGCAGCGCTTCCAGCACCCGGTCCACTCCCGGCAGCATTTTCAACAGGTTCCGGCGGTCCGTTCCGGGACTCATGGTGTTATCCTCGATTCCCCTTGATTCTCCTTTAAATGCATTTGTTTCGCCGGAAACGCGCTTTCGGGATCAATCCTTTCTCCGGCCGCCGCAACGATGGGTACGGATCCGTTGATTCGTCCGGAAACGTTTCCGTGAAAATCGATCAATGCACGGTTGTTTCGGTCAAAAAAGCCCATATCATCATCCACGCGGATCCTTCAACAGGTTTTTCCGAAAGCCTTTGGGCATGAAAAAGCTTTCCGCGGACGCTTTTTTGTCTTATGAGAGAAAAATCGATCAACAATCATCCCGATTTGCAACCGGATTTGAAGCGCCGGCGTTTACGCCGGGAATAGACATGCCCTTGCCCGAGACCGTTTTCATCGTGAATCCCCACGCAGACGGGGGATCCTTATCCGCCCGGTGGCCCCGCATCCACAGAAGCGCCCGCAGGATTCTCGGAAACCTTCAGGTGGCCGTCACCCGTCGCCCGGGAGACGCCGCCGTCCTGGCCGCGGCTGCCGCCGCCCGGGGGGCCCGGCGCCTGGTGGTGGTGGGCGGGGACGGCACACTGAATGAAGTGATCAACGCCCTCATGACCCTGGACCGACCCCTCCGGGAGGAGGTTTTTCTCGGACTTGTTCCCAACGGGACGGGATGCGATTTCGCCCGGTCCGCATCCATTCCCCGGGACACGGATCATGCCCTGATCCTGATCCGGGATATGCCCGCAAGACCCCTTGACGTGGGGTGCATCCTTTTTCAGGATGCCGCGGGCAATCGTTCCCGTCGCTTTTTCTTGAATGTGGCCAGCTTCGGTCTGGGAGGCGAAGTGGCCCGCCGGGTGCGGAAATCCCCCCGGGCCCTGGGCCCCACATTCGCTTTTTTTTGGGCCACCCTCATCGCTGTTTTGCGCTACGGGAAAAAGCGGATCCACCTGAAAATGGACGGGGATCCTGTCCGGACATGGCGCTCGTGGAACGTGGCCGTGGCCAACGGCAGATACCACGGCGGCGGAATGCTCGTGGCGCCCGACGCCCGGCCCGACGACGGAATATTTCATGTCACCGTCATCGGCGACCTGCCGTTGTCCCGGGTTTTTTTGAACTTACGGCACCTGTACAACGGGAGGATTCAAGAAGTAAAAGACGTATCCGTATTTACCTGCACCCGTATGGACGCCGCCTCGGATTTTCCCGTCCTCTTGGACGTTGACGGCGAGGGCCCCGGCATACTTCCGTCCACCTTCTCCCTCATCCCCAATGCCCTGCACGTGATTTTACCCGCCGCTCCTTATGCGGCATCGATGAAGCGAAAGGTTTTCCAATGAAACCCCGGCGCCCCGAAGATCGGATCATCTTTCCCCTGGATGTGCCCACCGAAAAAGAAGCCGTCGCCTATGCCCGGACATTGTCGAATTCGGTGGGCCTTTTTAAGATCGGCCTGGAACTTTTTATTCGTTGCGGTCCGGATGTGGTCCGATCCGTTTCCGCCGTGGGCCCGGCCCGCATTTTTCTGGATCTCAAGCTTCACGACATTCCGAACACGGTCTCCCGGGCCGTAACGGCCCTTTTGGATCTTCATGCGACCTTTGCCACCCTCCATTGCGGGGATTCCATGACCATGCTGCACTCGGCGGTGGCCGCAGGCCAGGGAAAGGTGCACCTGCTGGGCGTGACACTTTTGACCAGCATTTCCGAGAAGGATTTACAAGAAGCCGGCTACGCCTCTCCGTACGACAAGGACGCCGGACATCTGGTATTAAAGCGCGCCGCCATGGCCAAGGCCGCCGGGTGCGCGGGGGTGATCTGTTCCGGCCGGGAAGCCAAAAAAATCAAAAAAACTTTTGGGGAACATTTCCTGGCGGTGACGCCGGGCATCCGGCCCGATTGGGAAGGACACCCCCGGGACGACCAGGTCCGCACCGTCACCCCCGGGCAGGCGATCCGGGAGGGCGCGGATTACCTGGTGGTGGGGCGTCCCATACGGGATGCAAAGGACCCGAAAGCCGCGGCCCGGCGCATCGCCCGGGAGATCTCCGAGGCCATGGATGGCGTCAGGCCGCCTGACGGGAGTTGTTGATCCGGCGCTCACCAAAGCCTACAGGGGATGGACGCAGCGGTACACGAAGAGAAAAAAGGCAACCCCCCCGATTCCCAAAACAACGATCAACTGATCCGGGTGAAACCGCTTCACCGGGTTTTATCCCGTTTCAGTTCACTGATAAATCCCCGGATACTGTTTTTCATGAAAAAATATTCCCGCTCCCGGGCGGCGGCGGAAAGTTGAGAAATCCCAACGAGCCCGGGATCTGTTTTAAGGAGGATGTCCAGGCTGGCCGTCACCGCATCTTTTTCCGGGTGCCTTTCAAGGATTTCCCGGACGCATCGCGCCCAGAAACCCAATTGGCGTTTATGGGTCTTCATCAGGTAAACGGCGTCCGAATGGAAACCGAAATGGCCGCAACACAGCACGTCGGGCCCGAGGGCGATGAGCCGGTCGAGGCTTTCGATGAACATGTCCAGGAACAACCGTGGAGGCGTGGCCGGCCGCATGTAGCACCCGTTTCCGGCGAGAGGGAGTATCACACCGGCGGCCTCGCCGATGAAAAGGGTTTTTCCCGCCAGGTAGCTCACGTGATGAATCGCATGCCCCGGGGTGGGAATCGCCTGGACCGGGACGCCGGTGAGGTCCTCCGCGGTCACCAGGTTTTTTTCGGCAACCGCTTCCATGGGGCCGTAGGCCTCGGCGAGGCTTCCCAGCGTATCGAGACTTGCCTTCCAGAGGCGGGAAGGGTCCATGAGGTGTTCCACCGCCGATGCATGGCACACAACCCGGGCTCCGGGAAAGCGCTGGAGCAGTTCACCGGTTCCGCCGGAATGATCGAGGTGGATATGGGTCAGCAGGATCCAATCCAGGCGGGAAATCCCCAGGTGCTCCAAGGCCTTGATCAAGGGAGCCGCTGTGGCCGCCGGCCCCGCGTCCACCAGAAAGGTCCCCTCTTTTTGATACAACCACACACTGATGAACTGTTCGAACCCCTCGAGGGGGGCCGGCAGAGAGATATGCTGCAGTCCCGGGAAGACCGGGGCAACCTCGGCGTCCGGGCCGGAACGGGCGGGTGAAGGCGTTCGATCAAAGGGGGGATGATTTATAAAGCGGTCTCCTTCTTGGCGATCTCTTTGAAGACATGATAGAAAGCGTCGTGTTCCTGGACGGCCAGCCGGAGGATGCGGGAAAGCTCCGGAAGGTTTTTCACATTCACGATCAAATTGACGCTTTTTTGAAATGCACCCATTTCATCCAGGGTCCTTAAACTCCGGCTGATCAGGGCCACCACCATTTCCCGGCGCATGGCCATGTTCAACCCCTCCAGGTAGGCCAATACCCGGTTCTGTTCCGGGTTCTGCGTATCGAAGAGTTCATCCAGCAGCACCATGTGATAGGCATGATACCACATGTTCCTCAGGGCATCCCGGGCATCCTTGGCTTTCGTCACGTGGTACCCCATTTCCTCCATAGCCTCCAGCAGGGCGGGTTGCACAGCGGCGTCCGTGGTGCAAACAATGGCCGTCCGGCTTCCGGCTTCCAAAAAATCGAAGGGCTTTTGGGAGGCATCATACCCGGGGGCTTTTTCCGGGACGGAATCGACTAATTCCTCCCGGGTGTCGGATCCCGCGACGGGAACCCTGCCGCCGCATTTGGGACATGCCAGGACGGCGCCGACGAGTTCGGGGACTTTTTCGTCGGGGACTCTGAGGCGGCTCCTGCATTCCGGACAGATGATGTTCATGGCAGCCTGTTCTCCTCGCGCTTTCAGACCAGTTTCTAACGGATTTGGTTGTACGTTTTGTCCAGTTCCAACCTTTCGATATCTGTGGTGGCTTCGCCCCGGGCGCTTTTCACCGCATCGATTCCCCGTCCCACATTGGCTCGGCGGGACGCATAGGCCAGGGCGGTCTGTTCCGTGATCAGGCCGGCTTCGTAGAGGCCCACGATGTAATCGTCGAAAGTGGTCATCCCGAAAGGCCTCCCCGCCTGGATGATATCGTAAAAGGTCTTGCCTTCCGATTCTCCGTGCAAAATGGCGTCTTTCACCCGAAGATTGGTCCTTAAAATTTCAAAAGCCGCCACCCGGCCGCCGCCCACCTTGGGGAGGAGCCGCTGGCATACCACCCACCGCAGGGTGTCGGCCAGTCGGATCCGGATCTGTTTTTCCTCTTCTGTGGTGAACATCCCGAGAATTCGTCCGATGGTCTGCCCGGCATCCACGGTGTGCAGGGTGGTGAGCACCAGGTGCCCGGTTTCCGCGGCGTTCAATCCGATCTCCACGCTTTCCCGATCCCGCATTTCCCCCACCAGGATCACCTTCGGGGCCTGCCGGAGGGCCGCCCGGAGTCCGCTGGCAAAGGTATCGAAGTCGGAGCCGAGCTCCCGCTGGTTGAAAGTGGCCCTTTTATGGGAATGCTGGTATTCAATGGGGTCTTCCAGGGTGATGACATGAACCGACTTGTGTTCATTGATATCCTCCAGAATCGCCGCCAGAGATGTGGTTTTCCCGGTCCCGGTGGCCCCGGTGAAGAACACGATGCCGTTCCGCTCCATGGCAATGTCGTGGAAGACTTTCGGCAGACTCAGCTCTTCGATGGTGGGAACTTTTGATTCCAGCTTCCGCATGACGATGGAATAATTCCCGGACTGGGAAAAGATGTTGACTCGAAACCGGGCCTTGGTCCCTAAAAAATAGGAAAGATCGCAAGACCCCATATTAAGCAAATGCTGGGTAAGGCGCCGGTTGTCGTTGACCAGGCTCAGCGCCAGGACTTCGGTCTGATATGGGGTGAGCTTCTTGATCTTGGGCTCCAGGTCCACCGGCAGGAGTTCCCCGTAGGCCTCCACCTGAAGCGGTTTGCCCACCGTGAAATTCAAATCCGACACCCCTTCGTGGGACTCGAGCATATGGGAAAAGATGTAATCGATTTCCTGTTTTTTCATGGCGGGTCTCCCTTTTTCCCGGGTGCTACACCTCGGTGAAGTCGGCCGGCGGCCCCTTGATGAGGGGCCTGAAGCGTGCCTTCTCGTTGGCTTTGATATACGCTTCGTCCGCGCTGATCCATCCCTTGTTGTACAAATCCATGATGGCGTCATCCAAAAGCTGCATCCCGTATTTCTTTCCCGTCTGCATGGAGGAAGGAATCTGGTAGGTTTTTGACTCCCGAACCAGATTGCGCACCGCAGGAGTGGCGATGCAGACTTCCAGGGCCACACACCGCGCCTTGATGTCGATCCGCTTGAAAAGGACCTGGGCGATGATGGCCCGGATCCCGTCCGCCAGGGTGGAGCGGATTTGTGGTTGCTGATGTGCCGGAAAGACCTCGATGATCCGGTCTACGGTTTTGGCGGCGCTGGTGGTGTGGACGGTGGAAAAGACCAGATGCCCGGTGGCGGCGGCTTCCAGGGCCAGACCGATGGTTTCCAGGTCCCGCATTTCCCCCACCATGATGATGTCCGGGTCTTCCCTGAGGGCCCCCCTCAAAGCGGCGCTGAAAGAGCGGGTGTGGGTTCCGACCTCCCGGTGGTTCACGATGCAGTTCTGGCTGGAGTGCACGAATTCAATGGGATCCTCGATGGTGATGATGTGGTCCTTGCGCTGTTGGTTGGCCTTGTCGATGATGGACGCCAGGGTGGTCGATTTGCCGCTTCCCGTGGGGCCCGTCACGAGGACCAGGCCCCTGGGCAACATGGCCAGCTTGGAGATGACCGGGGGCAGACCGAGTTGTTCGGGGGTCATGATGATGCTGGGGATCTCCCGGAATACGGCGGCGATGCCGTTTTTTTGCATGAAAAAATTGGCCCGGTACCGGGCCAGTCCGGGAATCTCATAGGCGAAATCCACATCCCCGGTCTCCTCGAAGCTCTTGATCTTTTCTTCCGGGGTGATCTCGTAGAGCATGCTTCTGAGGTCGTCGCTGTCGAGGACTTTGAATTTGACCCGTTCCATGTCCCCGCGAATCCGGATGACAGGCTGCTGGCCGGCAACCAGGTGTAAGTCGGAGGCCCCTTGTTCATGCATCAACTTGAAAAACGCGTCGATCTTTGCCATCGCGTGCTCCTTTTATCGGTTCTTTGCGATAGGGTCCCTTTACGGATCGTGCGGACGGTTTTTTCTCATGAGATGGGCAGGGACTCCTCGGGCGGTACGGGATGCCGAAGGATTTTCAGTTTGGCGTCTTCTTCGTCCAGCTGTTCCATTCCCTCCCGTCCCATCTCCAAAAGCTTGGTATGGGCCTCCAGGACGGAACGGATCTGGACCTCGATTTGCATGCGCTGGCGTTTCAGTTCGGCGATGTCCTCATGGAGTTGGGCCAGCCGGTTGTGCGCCCGATTGAGCATCCTTTCCGCCTTGACCTCGGCGTCGGCGATGATGACCTCGGCGGATTTCCGGGCGTTTTCCCTCATCTGGTCCAGGACCTTCTGGGAATTGGCCAGGGCCCGTTCAAAGGTTTTTTCCCTTTCTTTTTGCCTGAGGCTTTCCTGTTTGAGGGCCTCCAGTTCCTTTTTCAGGTGGTGATTCGAATCCTTCACGGCACGAAACACCCGGGCCATTTCTTCCAGGAAGGCATCCACCTCCCCGATATCAAACCCCCTGAATCGAACCCGGAATTGTTTCTCCTGAATGTCGTCCGGAGTGATCTCCATGGTCCCTCCCTTTCGTCCAGTCTCTCCGTTCATAACAGGCCGGCGGCAAGCCGCGTGAGACTGCTGATGAGAAAGGTACGAAGAAATATCACCGCCAAAAAGACCACAATGGGGGACAGGTCCAAACCGCCGAAACCCATCGGCAACTTTGTTCGGATCGGGTACAACACCGGTTCGGTCACGTTGTGGATGAATCGAACGATGGGATTAAACGGATCGGGATTGACCCAGGAGAGCACGGCCCGGGCGATGACGATCCACATGAACAAAAGGAGTGCAATATCCAGGACCTTGGCAACCCCCATCAACAAATACCCCAAAAAATACATGGTGAAAATCGATCCTTTATTCCAACTTCCGCGAAATCATAAAGCCGACAAACTGAATGGCAAAGTCAAAAGCGCCCCATGCAAGGCGGGCAAATCCCAACGATTGCGGTGTACTTATGCGTCCGCCGCAAGGGCGGCGGATACAGCGCAACACAACCGATGGACGTTTTACGAAGCCATCATTTTTTAGGTTATTCTTTAAATATACTCCGGAGAATAAGTCAAGACGTTTCATGCCGGAGATTGCATGGAAGATTGACAACTTCGATGGCGGTATCGTAAAACTTCTGTACAAAACAAACAGCAATACCTCTTTAAAAAAGGGAAAATTCATGACTCAAAGCGCTTCCGGCCGCCTCCTGCGCATCGGGTTCATCGGCGGCGGAAACATGGCCGAGGCATTCATCGGCGCCCTGATCCGTTCCAAGACTGTTCCCGCATACAACATTTTTGTCTCCGATGTGAACCCCCGGCGACTGGATCTCCTTCGCCGGACCCATCGGGTGGAGACGACCCCGGACAATCATCGGGTCTTTTCCGCGACGGATGTGACGATCCTTGCCGTCAAGCCCCAGCAGATGCCCCCGGTCCTCTCCGAACTCGCCGGATCCAGGGTTGCCACCCCGCGCAAAAAAAAGCGGATCATCTCCATCGCCGCAGGGTTTCCCATTCGGAAAATCGAGGCGTGCCTCTATGCACCCCTTTCCGAAACCGGGAAAAAGCGCCTGCCCGTCATCCGGGTCATGCCCAACACCCCTGCACAGGTGCTGAAAGGCGTATCGGGCATGAGTCCCAACCGATACGCCACGCGGGAAGATATCCGGATCACCCGAAAGATTCTTTCTTCCATCGGACGCGTCCTTGAATTTCCGGAAAAGGATCTCGATGCAGTGACGGCCCTTTCCGGTTCCGGCCCGGCCTATGTGTTTTATTTCATCGAATCCCTCTGCAATGCCGGCCTCCGCTTGGGCCTGAAAAAAAAGGACGCCGCCATCCTGACCGTGGAAACGTTCCGGGGCGCCTTGGCCCTCCTTGAAGAACGGGGCGAATCCCCGGAGGCGCTTCGCCGGGAAGTGACCTCTCCGGGGGGCACCACCGAAGCCGCCCTCGGCGTCCTGGAAAAAGGGCGCGTAGGGCATTGCATCGTGGAAGCCGTGGCGGCGGCAAAAAAACGGGCACAAGAATTGAGCCTGTAAAAAGGAAACGACGGGTTTTATGATCGGTCTTGTGAAAATTGACAAAATCGATAGGGTATTTATCTTGATTCCGGTTGCACCTGCCGATAGAATCAAGCAGACGTGTTTGCCTCTCAAGAACCGATGCCTTCGAAACGGGGGCGCCGCCGGCAAACGGGCGAACCCCGTCTTTGATCACCGAAGGAATCGACGAAATCCGTGAAAGCTGGCTTTTATATTAAATGTTAACGGAAGCTGTCCCTTATCCCGCCGCTCTTGCGGCAGGATTGTTGTCCTTTATCTCCCCGTGCATCCTGCCGCTGGTGCCGGCCTATTTTACATTCATCACGGGGTTGTCCCTGGAGGAGCTGACCGGAAACGACGGGGCCGTACGCCGCCGGGTCGTGGTGTCCACCGTTTCGTTCGTCACCGGCTTTTCTCTGGTGTTCATCCTCCTGGGGGCGTCGGCGTCTTATCTGGGAGGGCTTTTTTTTGAACACCGGGACCTGGTCCGCGTCATCGGGGGGGTTTTGATCCTTTTCCTCGGGATCCACCTGACGGGCCTTTTCCGCATCCATGCCCTGGAGTTCGAAAAGCGGATCCATCTCAAAGGCAAACCCGCCCATACCTTCGGAACCCTGGTGGTGGGGATGGCTTTCGGGGCCGGGTGGAGCCCCTGCATCGGCCCGCTGCTCGGTTCCATCCTGATTCTTGCCGGGAATCAGCAAACCGTGCTGGAAGGCACCCTTCTTCTCGGGGCCTATTCCGCGGGACTGGTCATCCCGTTTCTGATCCTTTCCGTTTTCATCCACTATTTTCTGACGTGGACCCGAAAGGCACAAAAGGCCATCCGATACGTCCACACGGCGGCCGGGGTCCTTCTCATCGGCATGGGGCTGTTGTTGATTACCGATAGACTGCGCATATTGGATTTTACGAGATGACATCGATGAAGCTGAAACGGTTCTGGGTTTTGATGATTCTTTGCATTTTATCCTTCCTTTTGATCGCCCAGTGGATTCCCGCCGGAACGGAAAACACCGGCGGAATCAACTGGCACCCCTATTCGGAAGGAATGGCGCTGAGCCAGGAGGAAAACAAAAAGGTCTTTTTGTATTTTTGGGCGGAATGGTGCGCCTATTGCACAAAAATGGCAAAAGAAACCTTCGCGGATCCCGGCGTGGTCAATTATCTGAACAACGCCTTCATCAGCATCAAGGTGGATTACGACCGGGAACCCAAGCTGGCCTCCGAATACGGGGTCCGCGGGCTTCCGACCTCCTATTTTCTGGCCGAAACCGGCGACCGGATCGGCGGAAGACCGGGTTTCATATCCGCCAGGGATCTCCTGTCCACCCTGAGATATATCGAAACGGACAGCTATAAGACCATGACCCTGAAAACCTTTTTAAAAGACAAGTAATACGGTAAGGGGCGTTTCATGGAGACACATGCAGGGAAAGGCCCCTTGGATCTGGCGACCGTGGTGCGGGTTCTCCGGAGCGTCGACCCCGTGGGCGGGCCGGTTGAAGACGCCTTTGACCCCACCGTCGTGTTCCTGCTGTTGTTCGATCCAAGGAATCCGCACATCCTTGCGGTCCTCAAATCCGACACAAAGGGGTATCCCTGGGCTAATCAGGTGGCGCTTCCGGGGGGGCATGTAGATACGGAGGATGCCACGACCCTGGACGCGGCGTTTCGGGAACTTGAAGAAGAGGTGAACATCCACCGGGAAAATGTCCGATTCATCGGGTCGCTGGGGCATTTTCAAACGATCGCCAATAAAGATATCGAAGTCTTTACGGGTGTGTGGAACGGCCGCGGGGAGCTGAAATTCGATGCGGCCGAAATCGCCCGGGTGGTTCCCATTCCGCTTTCCGCAATACTCCAGGTCCACTTGGCCCGCGGATATCACGGCCGCCTTCCCGGCGTTCATGACCTGGTTTATCCCGTGGAAGGGGTACGGATTTGGGGGGTCACCGGAAAAATCCTCCATTTTTTCCTGGAACAGATTTGTTCGGCCTTTCTATCCGGATCATCCGCTTTTCAACAGGAGAAAAAAATTATTCGGAGAGGCGTTTGAGGCGCCGCCGGACAAGGCGGGTCGAAACGGATATGAAGACAGCAGCGCTCAGAACCGATAGGAGTACCGGTACCCAGGCCGTACGATCGGGGATATCTTCTTCATAGGAAACGATGATGCCGAAAAGGGCAAAACCGAAAACCATCGCCATGACCCCCATGAGAATCAGGCATACGGGAGTCGTGTCGTACCAAGGAACAATGGCGCGTCGAAACACCGGGCTTTTTTCACGGCCCATGGGTCAAAAGGCTCCGTTTTTTTGAAAAAAGACGCTAAAGGGCTGGGAATACCCCCCCAATACGCCCAATTCATTGAAAAATCAAGGGGGGCCCTTCAGGGACGGCACTTTCCGACAAGGAAAACGATTGCTTTGAAACGCGTTTTTCGAGAACCGGCCGAAACGGCAGGGGGTTCAGGAAAGCGTCCCGGTCATGATCGAAACGGATTCGAGCGGCTCAGATGAAAAAAGCCGAGAAACAACCCCGGCGGTCAAGGGGCCTTTTCTTATTGTGGAGCGGCCTTTTTTTCCTTTCGGCCGCCGTTTTCTCAGGATGTACGCCCATGCCCAAAGGCGCCCTCGTTAAGGATTCAAAGCGTACGTATCCTCCCGGGAGCATCGTGTCCGGTGCCACCGGTCAACCGGTGACGTTTGATACCATGATTCAAGACCTTTCCGGGGTGCGGATCGTTTTTATCGGAGAGTCCCACACCGATGCGGCACACCACGCGGTACAGCTAAAGATTTTGAAAGCGCTTTATCCGCGGGTGGAGGGTCTGCGAGTGGGAATGGAAATGTTCGATGCCCCCTATCAGACGGTTTTGGATGCGTGGACTTCCGGAAAACTCGACGAAAAAGCGTTTCTCGAAAGGACTCACTGGTATGCCAACTGGAGATACGACTTTGCCTTATACCGGGATATTCTGGAATTCATCCGGGACAACCGGATTCCCCTTTACGGCCTGAACATTCCGTTCCACCTGCCGGCGAAAATCGCCATCGGAGGGATTGAAAGCCTTTCTCCGGAAGAAAAACGGCACCTTCCCCGATCCATCGACACCTCCAATGCCGCCCATCGGGCGTATGTGAAAAAAATTTTTCAAAATCACCACCTGCCGGGCCGAGACAATTTCGACTATTTTTACCTTGCCCAATGCGTCTGGGAAGACGCCATGGCCGAACAGGCGGTTGCGAACTTAAACGGGAAATTCATGGTCGTTTTGGCCGGAAATGGACACATCATCAAGAAGTTCGGCATCCCGGACCGCGTCTTTCAAAGAATCCCCCTTCCTTTCAAAACCGTTTATCCCGTGGCCTCCGGGGACACCGCCGAATTGTCCTATGGGGATTACCTCTGGATAACCCCTCAGAAAGAGTAAAAAATCTTTCGGCATGGAAAATGTGTCCTTTTAGCGCAATATATGGAACATTTTCTTGACAGACCCCAAAATCTTGTGTTATTCGGCAATCTCATGAAATGAAGCGGGCGCTGGATCCACAGGGGCATTTTCGTTCATTTTAGCGGCGTCGTCCGGTTTTCACTTCCGAATAAACCCGAAACAAAAAAACCCGAACCCAGCACCCGTTACCCGAATAGATTTTCATTCGAAGACTCCAAGCCAAGAGGTGTCACGGTGTTTGAACAGATCAAGAAACGAGACGGACGGATTGCGGAATTCGATTCGACAAAAATCACCGCCGCCATTGCCAAGGCCGGGAATGCCACCGGAGAATTCGGCGAGCGCGAAGCCAAGAAATTGACCCTTCGGGTCCTCACCCTGGCCCATGAACTGCGCCTGGGGCCGGTCCCCGAGGTGGAAGAAATCCAGGACATCGTGGAACGGGTCCTCCTCGATTCCCCTTACTACAGGACCGCCAAGGCCTACATCATTTATCGGGAGCAGCATGCCCAGCTTCGCCGCATGGCCACCCGGGCCAACGTGGATATGGTGGATCATTACATCGAAAAACAGGACTGGAAGATCAAAGAAAACAGCAACATGAGCTATTCCCTCCAGGGACTGAACAACTATATTTCCTCGGATATCACTTCCGATTACTGGCTCCACAAGATCTATCCTCCCAATATCCGGAGCGCCCATGCCAACGGAGATTTTCACATTCACGACTTGAGTCTTCTGTCTGTTTACTGCGTGGGATGGGACCTCAAGGACCTCCTCCTCCAGGGCTTTCGGGGGGTGGATGGAAAGGTGGAAAGCGCACCCCCAAAGCACCTCCGATCCGCCCTGGGCCAGATCGTCAATTTCTTTTATACCCTCCAAGGGGAAGCGGCGGGCGCCCAGGCCATCTCCAACTTCGATACCCTTTTAGCCCCGTTCGTACGTTTTGACGGCCTGGACTATACGGAGATCAAGCAGGCCGTCCAGGAATTCGTCTTCAACATCAACATCCCCACCCGGGTTGGATTCCAGACCCCGTTCACCAATATCACCCTCGACCTTCACGTTCCCGCCACCCTCAAGGATCATCCCGTCATCATCGGGGGGCATTTGCATGCGGAAACCTATTCCGAATTCCAGCCGGAAATGGATCTGCTCAATCGGGCCTTTGCCGAAATCATGATGGAAGGCGATGCCAAAGGAAGGGTCTTCACCTTCCCGATCCCCACCTACAACATCACCAAGGACTTCTACTGGGACAACCCCAACTTGGAGACCCTGTGGAAAATGACGGGAAGATACGGCATCCCCTATTTTTCCAATTTCGTGAATTCGGACATGTCGCCGGAGGATGCCCGCTCCATGTGCTGCCGGCTCCGACTCGACAACCGGGAGCTTCTCAAAAGAGGTGGCGGGCTTTTCGGGGCAAACCCCCTCACGGGCTCCATCGGTGTGGTGACGCTGAACCTCCCGCGCCTGGGATATCTGTCCAAGGATAAAGAAGAATTCTGGGAGCGCCTCGACCGGCTCATGACCCTGGCGGTGGAAAGTCTCATTCTGAAACGCAAGGTCCTGGAAAAGTTCACGGAAGAAAACCTGTACCCCTATTCCCGGTTCTATTTAAGGGAGATCAAGCGCCATACGGGATTGTACTGGAAGAATCATTTCTCCACCCTCGGGATCATCGGAATGAACGAGGCAAGTGAAAATCTTCTGGGACAAAACATCGCCGGCCGGGAAGGCATGGCCTTTGCCCTGGAAACCCTGGACTTCATCCGGGACCGGATCGCCCGGGTTCAGGAGGAAACGGGGGATATTTTCAACGTGGAAGCCACCCCTGCCGAAGGGACGTCCTACCGGCTGGCCATGCTCGACAAGAAACGCTTTCCGGGCATTGTCTGCGCCAACGAAGACGCCTTTTCCGGCGGCGCGGCCCCGTACTACACCAACTCCACGCACCTTCCCGTCAATTTCACCGAAGACATCTTCGAAACCTTGACCCTCCAGGATCCTCTCCAGACCAAATATACCGGCGGTACGGTCCTCCATGTCTTTTTGGGGGAACAGGTGACGGATACCGGTGCCGTCAAACGCCTCGTAAAAAAAATCACCGATCACTACCGGCTCCCCTATTTCACCCTGACGCCCACGTTTTCCGTCTGCCCCACCCACGGATACCTTGCCGGAGAGCATTTTCATTGCACCCTCTGCCGTCACGATACGGAAATCCATACCGGAGTGATTCCCTATGGCCGGCCCATCCGGCAATGGCATCCCCGAAAAGACGCCGAGGCGGTCACATGCCAGACATTCAAAGTGGCTTGAGAGAACCCAAGGAGGCCCGGTGATCTTCGGCGGCATCCGGAAAACCTCCCTCATCGATTACCCCGGCATGGTAAGCTGCGTGGTCTTTGCGTCGGGGTGCAATTTTCATTGCCCCTACTGCCACAATCCGGACCTCGTCAATGGAAACACCCGCCAACGCTTTTCTGAAAAAGACGTCTTCGCCTTTCTGGCCCGGCGGAAAGACCTCCTGGACGGGGTGGTGCTCTCCGGCGGGGAACCGACCCTGCAAAAAGATCTCCCCGGGGTTTGCCGGCGGATCAAAGACATGGGCTTTTCGGTGAAACTGGACACCAACGGCGGAAGGCCCCGCGTCCTGGAGGCCCTTCTTTCGACCGGTTGCATCGACTATGTGGCCATGGACATCAAGACCGATCCGCAGTCGTATGGCCCGCCCATCGGAGACGCGCAAAAACCGCCGCCCATCCTCGAAAGCATCCGCCGGATCATGGAAGCGGATATCCCCTATGAATTCCGGACCACCTGTGTCCGGCCCTTTGTGGATGAATCGATCATGGACCGAATTGCATCGGCCATTAACGGGGCCAAACGGTATGTCCTCCAGCGTTTTCACTCCAAAAATCTTTTGGACCCGGATTTTTTCAAACAAACAGATCCGGGATTCGACGCCGACGGCATGGCCCGGCTTTTCGCCGTCGCCGCCCCCCGGGTAAAATCCTGCCTCCTCCGGTAATCAACAAAAAATCACACCATAAGGCCCATTTAACCAATATATTTTATTAAGGTATTGTATGATATTTATTTTCCCTTGACAGCCCTTTCGATTCTCCTTTATCGTACAAAATCCATTTTAAGGGGACGTCGTTTCTTCATTTTGCATCCATCCACCCACCAGAAAAGAGAGGAGGTCCATACTATGGCCGGCAAGTATGAGGAAATATTTCGGGAATCCATCGAAAATCCGGATGTATTTTGGGGGCGCATCGCCGAAGACATCCATTGGTACAAGAAGTGGGACAAGGTGTTGGATGACAGCAACAAACCGTTTTATCGATGGTTTACCGGCGGAGAACTGAACACCTGTCACAATGCCCTGGACGTCCACGTGGAAACTGGAAGGGGGGATCAGCCGGCCTTAATCTATGACAGCCCGGTGACGGACACCATCAAAACCTACACGTACCGTGAATTTCGGGATGAAGTGGCGCGCTTTGCAGGCGTTTTATCGGGATTGGGGGTTACCAAAGGAGACCGGGTCCTGATTTACATGCCCATGATCCCCGAGGCGGTGACGGCAATGCTGGCTTGTGCCCGGATCGGCGCGGTGCATTCGGTGGTATTCGGAGGCTTCGCAGCCAACGAGCTGGCCACCCGCATCAACGACGCCAGGCCCAAGGTCATCGTATCGGCCTCCTGCGGGATCGAAGTGAATCGGGTGATCAAATACAAACCGCTTCTCGACGAAGCCATCCGGCTTTCCAAAGAAGAAGCCCAACCCAGCACCTGTGTGATCTATCAGCGCCCCATGGAAAAGGCTTCCATGGTCCCGGAACGGGATAAGGATTGGATGGAACTCATGGCGGATGCCAAGCCTGCCGACTGCGTGCCGGTTCTGGCCACGGATCCTTTGTATATCCTGTACACTTCCGGCACCACCGGCATCCCCAAAGGGGTGGTCCGGGACAACGGGGGGCATGCGGTGGCCCTCAAGTGGACCATGAAGGCCATTTACAACGTGGACGCCGGAGACGTATACTGGGCCGCGTCGGACGTGGGCTGGGTCGTGGGGCACTCCTATATCGTTTACGGCCCCCTGTTGAAAGGGTGCACCACGGTGCTTTTCGAAGGCAAGCCCGTGGGAACCCCCGATGCCGGCGTCTTTTGGCGGGTCATCTCCCAGCACAAAGTCCGGACCCTCTTTACCGCGCCCACGGCGTTTCGGGCCATCAAGCGGGAGGATCCCCAGGCCGAACTGGTGAAAAACTACGATCTTTCCGATTTTTACGCCCTGTTTCTGGCAGGGGAGCGCCTGGATCCCGATACCCTGCAGTGGGCGGAGAAGGCCTTGAACAAACCGGTCATCGATCACTGGTGGCAAACGGAAACCGGATGGGCCATCTGCGCCAATTGTCTGGGAATCGAGCATCTTCCGGTCAAGGAGGGAAGCCCCACCAAGCCCGCGCCCGGGTGGAACGTGAAGGTGGTGGACGATGCGAACAAGGAAGTCAAGGCCGGCGAGATCGGCGCCCTGGTGGTCAAGCTGCCCCTTCCTCCGGGATCCCTTCCCACCCTCTGGAAGGCCGACGACCGGTTTGTGGAATCCTACCTGAAAGAGTTTCCGGGTTATTACAAGACAGCGGACGCTGGATTCGTGGATGAAGACGGGTATGTATTCGTCATGTCCCGCACGGACGACATCATCAACACCGCCGGGCACCGGTTGTCCACGGGCGCCATGGAAGAGGTGCTCTCCAGCCATCCGGATGTGGCCGAATGCGCCGTCCTGGGCGTTGATGACCAGCTCAAAGGTCAAGTCCCCGTGGGATTCATCGTGCTCAAGGCCGGCGTCGCCCGTTCCGAAGAGGAGATCATCAAGGAGGTCATCCAGATGGTGCGGGACCGGATCGGACCGGTGGCGTCCTTCAAAACAGCCACGGTGGTCAAGCGGCTCCCCAAGACCCGCTCCGGTAAAATCCTTCGGGGGACCATTCAGAAGATCGCGGACAACAAAGAGTGGCGCATGCCGGCCACCATCGACGATCCCGCCATCCTCGGCGAGATCGAAGAAGCCCTCACCAAGGTGGGATACGCCAGGGCAAGAAAAGACGGCTAAACCGTTTCTACGATGGCCACATTCCCGGCGCCCCGTTCAGCGGGGCGCCGTTTTTTATAAATTGACCGTCTTGTCGGCCAGTTGCAGGGCGGTGACGATATCCAGCATGTTGGTGGTTTCCCCCACCTGTTTTTTCCCCAGAAGCGCGAAATGATTCAAACAGGTCCCGCACACCAAAATCGTCAGCCCCTCTTTTTCGAGCCGCTTCAGGTCTTCAAGAACTTCGGACCCTTCCACGGCAAGCTTGACACCGTTGTTCACCAGGACCAAGCGCCACAGGTCCGGTCCCATTTCAGGAAGGGTTTTAATGAAATTGACCATCAGTTTTTTTCCCAGGACCGCATCTCCGAATCCCATGCGGTCGGTGGCGCACATGACCAGGATTTTCTTTTCTTTTTCCTTTGTTACCGGTTTCGGTTGCGGATCCGATCGGGGCGCATCCTCCCACGAAGGATTCCTTAATCGACCCATAACCCGATATTCTTCCCCCTCATTTTCCAGGATCGTCTCGAATCCCTGGGACTCCAGGAATCGTTTGACATTCTGCTGGGATGCCGGGTTATCGATTCTCACCGTCACCGAATCGGGTCTTTCTTCCTGGAGGAGGGCCCGGGTCTGCAACACCGGGGCCGGACAAGACAAGCCGCGCGCATCGATTTCTTTCATCGCGTCAATCCTTGACAAGATCGTAAAAAGGCTTTTGTGAGCGCCATCCAAGCCTTTTCGGAAAAAGAGAGACAAAGGGTTGAGCGTTAAAAATATCAAGCTGTTTGAGGCACTTGTGCCGAGTTCTTGAAATTTAGCGAAACCCTTTGGGTCTCCCGGAAAGGGTTGCGGCGCGAACAAAATCGGCCTTTCTACATTCCATCAATCCTTCAATAATATCAAAAAAATCCGGGGAGTCCCCCTTCCCCCACCCCGGCTTCACATCGGGTTGTGCCCTTTAGGGCCCTCAAAATACGGATATCCGCTCCCGCCCGCCGGAAACCACCTCCCCGATGACAGCCGCATGAATCCCGTACCGAGCGCGAAGGGTTTCGGTCAAGGCCGTGCCCTTGTCGGCGTCGAGGCTGATCAAAAGCCCGCCCGAGGTCTGGGGATCAAAGAGGACGTCCTGGAGGGCAAGATCCACGGTACCGGCAAACTCGATTCTTTTTTCGAAAAATTCCCGATTCTTATGGGCCCCGGCCGGAATCAGCCCCATGGCGGCAAAGGTAAGGGCTTCTCGGATCACCGGCACCCGGCCCGAAAAAAGGTGCACATCCAGCCCGGATCCCTCCACCATTTCGGCCAGGTGGCCCAAAAGCCCGAAGCCGGTGATGTCGGTGCAGGCATGCACGGTGAACTCCTTGAAGGTTTCGGCCGATTCCCGGTTCAGAGCCGCCATGATCCGGGTGACATCCCGGATGAGGTCCGCCGATGCGGCGGCAGCCTTGACGGCGGTGTTGATAATCCCGGTGCCCAAGGGTTTCGTCAGCACCAGACCGTCTCCTGCCTTGAGATTCTTCTTGGTGATCACCGCCCGCGGGTGAACGAATCCCGTCACCGACAGCCCGTATTTCAGCTCCTTGTCCTCGATGCTGTGGCCGCCGATGAGCACCGTATCGGCTTCCCTGAGCTTGTCGATGCCCCCCTGGAGGATGCGCCGCAGCACCTCCATCTCCATGCCCGCGGACGGAAACGCCACCAGGTTCATGGCGGTTTTGGGGGTGCCTCCCATGGCATAGACGTCGCTTAACGCATTGGCGGCGGCGATCTGTCCGAAGGCATAAGGATCATCCACCACGGGGGTGAAAAAATCCACCGTTTGAATCAGGGCCAGGTCCTTGGACACTTTGTAGACCCCGGCGTCGTCGGCGCGGTCAAGCCCCACGAGGACGTTCTCATCGGTGGGGAATTTCATCCCGCAAAGGGCTCGGTCCAGGTCCCCTGGCGCCAGCTTGGAGGCTCACCCCGCACCGGCCACGGTCGCGGTGAGGCGGTATTGTTTGGATGGTTCCATGAATCGCGTCTTCCTTTTCTGCCTTATGAAAAACCCCGGCGTATCTGCGCCGGAATCCAAGAAAGTGGATTTTATAGGGAGATTAGGAATCCGTCAAATCGATATTTTCAATAATACCGTCCTTGTGGATTTAGAAACTATATCCGGCCTTGTATGATTAAAACAAAAATAAAATAGACAAAGAAACAGGGGGTCTCGAAGACCCCGTGGGGAGAGGGTTATGGATCCTTCGGAGAATGGACCGTGGCGCTCATGGCCCGGGCACGGATGACCGCGGGGGCTTTTTCGTCAAACTCCTGTTTGAGTTGAAGGAGAATCACCGCCCCGATGACCAGGCACCCCCCGAAAATCTGCAGGGGGGAAAGGAGTTCGTTTAAAAACACGGCGGAAAGGACGCCCGCGGAGATGGGCTCCAGGGTGGCCGTAATCCCCGCCCGGGCCGCTCGCACGAAGTTGACCCCTTTCAGGTACAAGCCAAAGGGAACGAGGGTCCCGAAAACGGCGATGTAAAAAATCCATCCCCACTGAACCCAGGTATAGTCATGGGAAAAGGCTTCCAGGGGCGGATGGGCGATATTCCAGACCAGGGCGGCGAAGACAAAGGCGAAAAACAAGACGGTCCAGGGATTGTAGCGGCGCATGCCGTATTCTCCGAAAATACCGTACCAGGCAAAGGTCACCGCCGATAAAATCCCGCTGACAATCCCGGCCAGGTTCATGGAAAACAGCTTCAGGTCGTAGGCACCCACCATGAGATAGCACCCGACAAAGGCGGCCACCAGGGCCACAGTGGTGGCCGGGCGGGGTTTTTCCTTTAGGAAAACCAAAGAATAGATCACGATGAAAAACGGCGCCAGGTATTGGAGGAGGATCGCCGCGGCCACGTGGATCCGGCTGATGGCAAAAAGATACGTAAACTGGACGCCGGCCATTCCTACCGTGCCGAAAAGTACGAAATAAAAGATATCCTTTCTGGAAATACAAAGCAAAGACGGCCGGAAGACGGCCAGCACCATGAAAAGGATCCCGGCCGAAAGCGTCAGGCGGAGTTGCACCAATTGAAAGGGGGTGACGCCCGAATGAAATAAAAACTTGGCGCTCGATCCGGAAACGCCCCAGAGAAGCGCCGCGATCACCACGAAGAGGTAGCCCGTCTTCAGGTCTTTTTGGAATCCCGTGTTGTTCATTCTTCCGCCAGGCCCCGTTCTCCCAGGTTCCCGTACCGGTGATAGGTATCGCAAATGCTCTGGTTAATCACGTACTGGAGCAACTCGAGACGGCCTTCCATCATAACGGGGGTCCGGGAAATATAAAAGCCGGATTCGGCAGCGGCTTCGAAGACTTCCCTGGGCACCCGGTCGCCTCCGGCATACCGGATCCGCCATGTTTTCGGCAGGGAAGCGATCAGTTCCGCGTCGGTTTCGAAACGAATCGGCACATTTTGCACAAAGGTCTTTGCCTTTTGGCTGAAAAGAAAGCGCGTCACATCGTTTTCCAGCCCCGGGGGAATGCTCACCGCAGGGCGGCATCCCGTGATCCGGGCCGCGGCAATCCGACCCAGCGTCTCAAAAAGGGAATCGTGGGGGTGGAGCCGAATCACCAGGTCTCCCACCGGAAGGTACCGATGGAGATTCTCCTGCCCCCGTAAATGGAAGAAATCCTTCTGGCGGGAAAATTCCTCCTGCTGCCAATAGAGATAGCTCAACACCGCGGAAACGGTCTTTTTCAGATCGTCGACATACCTGCCGGCTTGTCGCCACCGGATTTCGGATTGAAGCCGCCGCGCCGCGGCCAGGAGGGCATGGCCCTTATCGAGCCCCCCCATTTGTGGGGGTCCGGTTTCGGTGAATGTCATGAACTGGGCCGGGTAATTGGCGCAGCCCACCTTAATCCCCGCCCCCAGGGCCGATTTCCCCATGCCTCCGAAGGGCTGGCGCAGCACCACGGCGCCGGTGGTTCCCCGGTTGATATACAGGTTTCCGGCGACGATCCCTTTCTTCCATTCGTCATGCTCCCGGGGATCCAGGCTTTCAAGGCCGGCCGTCAGTCCGTATCCGGTTTGATTGGTCAGGGCGATGGCTTCCGTTAAATCCTTTGCCTCCATGACCCCGAGGACGGGGCCGAAGAGCTCTGTCATATGGGTAAAGGAACCCGGCCGGACACCGTATTTGATCCCCGGTGTCCACAGATGGGGATTTCCCCTGATGTTTCGGGGCTTCAGGGCCCAGGACTCCCCCGGTTCCAGATGCGTCAGGGCCCGTTCCAAGGGGCCGCCGGGAGGCCGGATCAAGGGCCCCATTTTGCTGGTGAAGTCCCAGGCCGATCCCACCGGGAGGCTGGCGGCGGCATCCACCAATTGGGATTTGACTTTTTCGCTTCGATAAACTTCCTTTTCCAGGATCAACAGGGAGGTGGCGCTGCACTTCTGGCCGCAATTGCTGAACGCCGAGTGGATGACATGCGCCACGGCCTGATCCCGGTCCGACATGGCGGTAACGATGGTGGCGTTCTTGCCGCCGGTTTCCGCGGCCAGGTAAAGATCCGGGCGATGCCGCAAAATGGAAAGGCCGGTCTGCGTCCCTCCGGTCAAAATGACGAAATCCACATCGGGATGCCCGGTCAACAGTTTTCCGGAGACCTCTCCTGCACCGGGCAGAAACTGGAGCGTGTTTTTGGAGATCCCGGCCTCCCAGAAGCATTGACAAAGCCTCCAGGCCGTCAATACCGCCGCCGATGCCGGTTTGAAAAGGACCGTGTTCCCCGCGGCCAGGGCCGCCGCGATGCCGCCGCAGGGAATGGCGATGGGAAAATTCCACGGTGTAAGGACCACCCCCACCCCTTTTCCGCGACCCTGCAGGTGCGGCATCCGGGAAAAGCGTTTCACGGCCAACGGATAGTATTCGGTAAAATCGACGGCTTCACTGACTTCAGGATCGGCTTCGATAAAGACTTTCCCGGTTTCAGCGGCCGCCGCCCCGATGAGATCCCCCCGTGCCCGGCGGAGGGCCCGGGCCGCTTCGGAAAGGACGGCATGGCGCAAATCGGCGGAAAGCCCCCTCCAGCCGTCGGGATCTTTTTTGGCCGCGGCAACGGCTTTACGGATATCGGCTTCGCCGGCAGTACAAAACCGGGCCACGCACACCCGATCCGGGAGACAGTTGGGATCGAAGACGTCCCGCATCGTTTCTTGATGAAAGACCTCGCGGCCGGCGGCCACCACCGGGATCTTCACCGGAGGATCCTGGGAGGTCCTTTGCCATTTTTTTCGGATGGCATCGGCCCATTTCGCATTTTCGGAAAGGGACCAGTCCGTGTCGGGTTCGTTGGAAAACACCTCATCAGTGTATATCCCTTCCCTGCGTTCATGGGTTTCCGTATTCCGGTTCTGGATTCGACGGGGGGCGGCGGCCACCGTTTCTTTCACGGTAAAGGACTCCAGGAACCGGTGTTTCAGGGTCTCCCAGGCCTCGGATCGGGGATCGAGGTGAAAGGAATAGCGCAAAAAATTTTCCGGTGCCGTGTTTTCATCCAGGCGCCGTATCAGATACGCGATGGCATTGATGAACTGCTCCCGGCTCGCCACCGGCGCATAAAGGACGAGTTCCTCGTCGGTCTCCGCAATGGCCCGGCGGACATGGTCGGACATGCCTTCCAGCATTTCAAAAGAAAAATACGGCGTCGTTTTGTTTTTCCGGGCCACGTGGTACGCATAGGCCAGTTCGAAGAGATTGTGGGATCCGATCCCGATGTGCACCGCCGGCGCGTTTTCCGGCGCCAACCCGAATTCCACCATCCTCTTGAAGTTGGCATCCACGTCCCGCTTGTTGTCGTAGGGGGCCAGGGGCCAGTCCCTGAGGGCGGCTTCCACCATCTCCATTTCCATGTTCGCGCCCTTGACGATGCGGATTTTGATGGGAGCCCCGCCCCGGTGGGCCCGGTCCCTGGCCCATCGGGTGAGACCCTGCTGGATGCCGTAGGAATCAGGGAGATACGCCTGCAGGGCGATTCCGGCGGAATGGTTGAAAAAGGCCTCCTGGTCAAGCGTCCGCCGAAAGGCCTCGGCGGTGATCCGCAAATCCCGGTATTCCTCCATGTCCAGGTTGATGAACTTGGGGATACTTTTTCCGTCTTTCCGCATAAAAGTGTTGTTGCCGGCGGTTTCCAGGAGGCGTGACAACCTTGAAACCAGAATCTTTACCGTCTCATCGAAAGCAAGCGGATTGATCTGGGAAAACAGGGTGGAAATCTTGATGGAAATATATTCGATTTCCGGGTTTTCTAAATCCTTCAGATAGGCCAAGAGGCGGGCATGGGCTTCCCTCTCTCCCAGCACGGCTTCTCCCAGGTGGTTGATGTTCATCCGGACGCCCTGATTCTTGCGCTTTTGGAGATGGGCGTGGAGGGAGTCCGGTTCTCCGGGGATGATGGCCCGGCTGCTGCTTTCACGCATCTTTTCGATGATCTTGGGGACCGAAAGGGTCGGAAAATGCCACCCCACCCCCAAAAACATCTGCACCAGGAGTCTTTCGACCCGGGAAAAAAAATCCGGGACCCCCCAGGCTTTGAGGAGGGTTCGGACCTGATCCGCCACCCGGGCCGGATCTTCGGACCGGAAGCTCACGTCGATGAGCCGGGTCAGGACCACCTTGTCCATGGGATGCGTCACCAGACGCAACATCTGTTCCTGGATCCCTTTTTCCTCCGGGGTTAAAAGCTGGTTTGCCCGGTGCTGCCAGGCTTCGGCCTGTGCAATGGCCGCTTGAAGGATTTCGGTATGCATGGCTGCTTCGGCGCCTTTTTACGCTTCAACCGGCGGGTCGGGTGTTTTAGCCGCCGGAGGAAGGGTTTTGGGAATACGGATCCGGAAGGAAGAGTCCTTTTCCGGCCAAGGGCGGTTTTCAGGCGGGGAAAATGGCTTTCCACCGGATTTTCAGTGCCGGCCTTTGAACGAAACACTTCCGACAAAAAAACAGACCTAAGTTGAGCGATTTTCGAGTTTGCCGCAGATACAAGGAAAATGTTGTTGCGCTATAGTGCACTATGCGCAACGGCATTTGACGCCGTAGATGCGGTAAACTCGGAAATTGCGAAGGGTTTCAAATTTTTGAAGATAAAATTGGCAGAATTCCTTAAAAGTATTACCAATTTGGCTGTTTCAAAAATTTGAAACGCTCAGCCTAGGGCAGATTTTCCTTGCCGGGGAGCCCCGCGCTTCTAAGCGGGGCGCCATACAAGCCGAAGACGGTCAAAAACCGGCGCAGGGAATTATCCGATGATCCTTTTCACGATCCCGAGAAGCTTGTCCGGATCAAAGGGCTTGGAAAGGTAACCCACGGCGTCTTTGATGGCGTGGTCACCGTCAATCCCCGTGATCACGATGACCGGCGTCTCCTTGAGATCCTTATCCTGCCTGAGCTTTCGGTAAAAACGGGGGCCCCACTCCTGAGGCATTTGGAGGTCCAGGGTGATGAGATCCGGTTTTTCCTTCTTGACCACCTCCAATCCTTCCATGCTGCTGGAGGCGGTGCAGGTGGCGTATCCGTTGTCCTCGAAGAGATTGACCAGGTATTTCACAATCACCGGATCGTCATCGATCACTAAAATCTTTTTCGCCATGACAGACCTCTTTCATTTTGGGTTTGGAATCGCGACGCCTCCCTTGCGAAGTCGGCATCACCGCACATGGCATTCGCCGCACATGATGGGTCCGCCTTTCTGCTTTTCATGGCACCCTTTGCAGTTGCCGTGGAACGCCTTGACCAAGGAAGGCATGTTCCCTTCCGCTTCCAGGCCGTGGCAATCCCCACATCGCATGTCTTCGGACGATTCGTATTCCAAGAGCTTTCCGTCTTCATATACGTGGTGGCACTCGTTGCACTCTTCGATGCCGGCCGTTTCGTTGTGTTCGTCGTGCTTGAACACCGCCGCCGGCCGCTGCGGATTCATGAATACGCTCGGATCCACCTCCGCCATATCCTCCTGGGATTGTACGGAGAGTACCATAAACGCGGCCAGAAAAAAAGCCCCTGCGATGATCGTCATCCCCTTTTTCATATCGGCTCTCCTTCGCATCATTCGGGTTTTTCCATGATCTGATAGATGATGTCCCCGAAGAATTTGATATCCATATGGAGGTCGTAGTAGTTCTTGATGTCCTTTAATCCGCTGTGGCAGTTATGGCAGGGGGAGATGATCACCTTGGCTCCCCGGGTCCTGGCTTCCATCAACTGCTCCGCCTTCACCTTATTGCTTTTCACGCGTTTCAGTTTGTAGGGAGGGCCGCAGTTGATGACCCCGCCGCCGGCGCAGCAGCAGTAATTGTATTCCCGGTTGGGATGCATCTCCACCACGGTGTCGCACAGGGCATGGGCCACGTACCGCGATTTTTCCATGAGGCCGCCCCCGCGGATGACATTGCAGGGGTCGTGCAGGGTCACGGGTTCCTTGAATTTTTCCTTGATGGGAATCCGGTTTTCCTTGAGGAGCTCGTAGTAAAAATCAATGGCGTGGACGATGGGGATGGGTGGATGGCTCCACCCCAGCCAGCGGTTTCCTGTATCGTAGACGGACCGGAAGGCATGCCCGCATTCGCCCATGACGATCCGTTTCACCCGCAGCCGGACAGCGGTTTCAAAATGGCTGCGCTTGATGCGGCCCATGATCTCGTTGTCGCCGGTGAACATGGCCATGTCGCTGTTGTCCCACCCCTTGTCCGCGGGCATGGTCCAGTTCACCCCCGCCGTTTCCATGATGGCGGCGGCCTGGTAGATGAGCTGGGCCTGAAACTTGGGCTCCGGCGCGATCACCGAATACATGATGTCGGCCCCTTCCTTTTCCAGGGGAATCCGCAGCGTGGGGAATTCCCCCCGGGCTTCCTCCTCCTGCCATTGGAGCGTGTCCGGCCACTCGTCGCCTTTGACCCACATCTGGTTCATGCTGACGCTGTGGCTGTGGGCCGTGTCCTGGATATACTTGGGCGTGACCCCCAGCTTGTGACAAATCCGCCGGGCCATGCTGATCAGGTAGGCGATGTCGATGCCGAAAGGGCAAAACTGCAGGCAGCGGCGGCACAGGTTGCATTCCGTATGGGCGATCTCCACCACCCGTCTGATTTCCTCCGGGGCCAGCCGCCCCTTCTTCCGAATCATCTCCCAGATGGTCTGTTTCACCTTCCCCACCGGCGACCATTTGGGGTCCTTGTCGTGGGACATATAGTAATGGCACGCCTCGCTGCAAAGGCCGCAATGGATGCAGGTGTTCACGTAAGTTTTCAGGCGTGCCCCGGTCTCTGTCTTCAGGACCTGGTTGATTACGGTTTCGATTTTATCCGTCGTGAGCCGCGATATGCCGACATCGATCCCGTCGTCGACGACTTTTTGTTCTTCTTCTTTTTCCTGATCTTGCGTAACGGCTGGTTCCGCCATGGTATCTCCTCCTTGTTCCGGGTCCCCTGCTTCCGGGCGCGGGAGTTTACCGGTATTGAAAAAAAGCGCCTCTTAATAATCCTTTGATTTTCGGATAACGCCGAATTCCGACCCCATGTACGCCCGGGTGAAGGGCGAAAAGAGCATGTGGCTCAATCGGGTGAAGGGGATGGCCGCCAGCATCACCTCCCCTGCCAGCACGTGCAGGATCATGAAAACAGGGTAGGTGAACCACTGGTGATAGGCCAAAAAGCCCGTCAAAAAGGGCGCGGCCACGATGCCCAAAATAACGTAATCGGACGGATACGTGACGAATTTCACCTCCCGCTGGGTCACGCGGCGGATGAGAAAAAAGAGGCAACACGCGATCACGATCACTGTCATGACGTCCGCCACGGCGTCGGGCAGCGTCCACCAGCGGATGTCCCAGGCTTCATCCCACAGGGTCACATGTGCCAGTAAAAAGATGGGGCAGGCGAATAAACAGATATGAAAGACGAAGGTCACTACCGTCAGTACGGGATTGCGCCGCCAATTGTACGTGGCAAAAGGCGTGATCCAGTGGAGAATGGACCGCAGGCTGTATTTCAAACTCATGTAGGTGAAGATAAAGGGCTCTTTTTCTTTGACTTCGGCAAGCATGGCGATGATCCGATAGAGGCTTCCCCCGATAAACAGGAGGAACGCCACCCACGCCAGCGGACCGCTTACAAATTGATAGACATCGTGCATGGGTCACCCCCCTTAACCTGTGATTTCCGTTACCGGCAGGACACGCCGCAGGTACCGACCGTTTTCCAACGTCCGCAAGAGGACCTTTTCGCCGTCCGGGCTGAAGACCGGATCCCAGGCCGCGTCGCATTCCTTTTGCCAGACGCGATCGTTGACCACGACGGTGTATTTCCCTTGTCTTTCCACCTTCGCCCCCACGTAACGATTGTCGGGGCTGATCACAGGCCGCCAGGCCATGTCGAAAGTGTCTTTCCAGGCGGCGCCGTTCACCACCACCTTCCACGTCTCCCCCTCTTTGGTCAGGGCCGCAATGGTGGATCCGTCGGGGGAGACGACCAGATCCGAGACCAGGGTCCCGAAGGTGACCCCCCAGGGCCGTCCGTCGACGGCCACGGTCCACCGGCCGTATTTGGGAGAAACGATGGCCGCCAGGATCTTGCCGTCGGCGCTGAATTGTTGATGCCAGACCTGGGGAAAACGGGCATCCCACAAAAACTCCCCGTCTTTTGCCAGGGTCCATTTCCCCGCCGTCCGGACCGGAGCGACGACACTCCCGTCGATGGGATGAATCACCGGCTCCCAGACGCACGGAAAGGATTTGTCCCATACCTGCCCGTTCACGGCAATGGAATACTCATAGAGGTTGAGCCGGACCTCAGCCGCCAATTTCGTCCCGTCGGGACTGACGGCCATGTTCCAGACATTCACGAACTTGGTGTCCCAGGCATTTCCGTCCAGGGCGGCGGTGAAGCACCCTTCCTGAAATTTATGGACTTCCCCTTCACCAAAATCGGTCACCTGGACCACGGCGGCGGTCTTGGACCCGTCCGGACTCATGGCGAAATAGGTCATGTTCTGGAAAGTCGTCTCCCACGGCGTGTCGTCGAGGACCATGCAGTACTGGCCGTCCGCCTGGGCCGCCACCGCGATGTGTTTTCCATCCGGACTGAACAGTGTGTTCCACACGTACCCGAACTTGTTCTCCCAGGGAACGCCGTCCACGGCCACGGTCCATTCGGCCATGTCGGAAACCAGAGCCGTCAGACGCCCGTCCGGCGCATATCTGAGGTACCAAATCTTTTCGAACGGGCTCTCCCAGGTTTCTCCGTTGACGCAGACATTGAACTCCCCCTCGTCAATGTTCACCACGGCGGCCACCTGTTCTCCATCGGGGCTGGCGTACGGTTCTTCGACCCAGTTGAAATTTTCCTTCCACGGATCGAAGGGAACTTCCTTCTCCCTTGTCTCCCAGTCCCATTTGCTTTGATCAACCATAATCCCTCCTTGATGGTGTGGGCGTAAATGTCATAACACGCAATCGCTTGAAGCTCCCCGCAGCCCCGCAAGGCGGGATTTCCGCTTCGCTCCAGCCTGCGAAGCACTGCCATCAGGCAAAACCTGCGGGGAATGCGCTCGCTGCTGCGGTTCATTTCACGGGAAAGGTTCCGCCAATAGCAGCCAGGCACCTGCAGGTTCGTTGAGCAGATAATGGGCGACGCTGAGCTTTTTTTTCCGTAAATCCGCTGTCCGAATGTAAACCGTTTCCGTCCGCGGTGCAAAGGGTTCCTTCAATGCCCGCTTTTTGTGATTGGAGATGACCATGCCCAGGGAGTCGGGATGGTAAACCTGTTCGATCCCTTTTCCCACCATCTCCTTGGGCGCCGTGCCGCACAGGCGTGCCCACTCGTCGTTCACCCCCCAGAAAAACAGATCTTTCCCGACCGCGGCCGGGTAGGCGATCTGGTAAATGAATTGAATCCGGGAATGATAGACCTCCAGATAGTACTGGCATTCATGACAGCTGTTTTTGCATCCGAAGGTACTGGCCTCTTTCCCGGTGAAGCACGGCTCCAGTTCGTTTTTGAAAATGGCGCAGTCCCTGAAGTCTTCGGCGTGGTCGGTCCTTTTCAAAAATTCCCAGCATTTCTGCATGGACCGGAAGAAAGGACCCCGAAGGGCCTTGCCGCCCAAGGCCGTGGGAACGGGCTGGCCCGTGGATTTTAAAAACAAGGCCAGCTCCTCCACGGGGATGGCGTAATTTCGACCCACCCGGTGCGCCCTGAGCTTTTTGGAGCGGATCCAGAATCCGATGGTGTTTCGGTTGACACCGCATATGGCGGCGGCCTGGGAGACCGTCAGGGGTTTTCTTGCAAGTTGCATGATTCAATCGGGAAATGGACCTGGTCCGTTT
The DNA here is from genome assembly GCA_019309485.1 of Deltaproteobacteria bacterium. Classification (GTDB taxonomy): domain Bacteria; phylum Desulfobacterota; class Desulfobacteria; order Desulfobacterales; family UBA2156. The sequence continues at coordinate 101,459 of JAFDGC010000007.1, forward strand.
TCAATTTTGATGAACTCGTAAAAAGATCGATTTTGTTCGCGCCGCAACCCTTTTCGGGAGATCCAAAGGGTTTCGCTAAATCTCAAGAACTCGGTACAAGTGCCTCAAACAGCTTGAGATTTTTAACGCTCAACCCTTTGACTCTCTTTTTCCGAAAAGGCTTGGTGGCGCTCACAAAAGCCTTTTTACGATCTTGTCAATTTTGATTAATTTTTTAATCAAAATAAATTTTTGAAAAAAAATGTAAGCGAAACTAGCAAGAAGCGATTTTCAAGTCAAGGCCAAACTGTAAAAACCCGGACCTAAAAAACGGGTGCCCGGGCGGGGCTCCATCTTTTTTGGGGCGGAATTTCCTCGTGAAAATCCTTGTCATCAGGTATCGTCCATGATAAAGGGGAAGGCCGTGATTTTTGGGCCCTGCCCGGAACAACCCGTAACATGATGCGTAAAGGAGGAGGGACGTCGATGAACGATACCCAGAAAAGCACCGTCCTCGCACTGGCGATACTCCTGGCCATTTTTTTGCAGGTTTTTTTCGTTTTTGCCGACCAGGCGGACACTCCCGGCCGGGTGGCGACCGAGTTTGCAAAGGCATACTACCGGTTGGATCCGTCCATGAAGGCGTTTCTGTGCAGTGAGGTCAAGGAGGAGGCGGAAACGGATCCGGTCGATGAACTCCTTTACACGGCCGCCGAGGAAGCACGGCAACGGGGATTCGAGCCTAGTTATATGCGCAGCACCCTCCTCCACGTGGAAACCCACACCACCTATACGGATGACGATACCGCCGTGGTTCGGCTCACCGGGGCCTACAAGCGCTTGATCCATCCGGTCTTTACCTGGGTGGCCCGAATCTTTTTCCTGGGCGAAACCTACCATTTGGACAGGACATTCCACGTCACCCGGGAAGACGGCCAGTGGAAAATCTGCGAAACAGCGCTCCCTCCGCCCGCCGTTTAACCCCTTCGGAGAGCCGGTAGACCCGCCAGGAAAGGGCCTGTCCGGGCGCAGCGGTTCAACGACAAGGTCTTTTCCGTCCTCCGTGAACCGCAACAGCGAGCGCGTTCCCCGCAGGTTCTGCCTGACGGCAGTGCTTCGCGGGTTGAAGCGAAGCAGAAATCCCGCCTTGCGGGGCTGCGGGGAGGCTTCAATCCCATGGATTTGGTGTATTCTCAGATTCGGCGCCACGCCAAAGAAATCATCTCCCGGCATTCCCAGCCGGAGTTTTACCGCCGTTGTCCGCAAGCCAACCGGTTGTCCAAAAAGATCTTTGAAACCGATCCGGTCGTCCTGCAACTCCTCGATTACATCACCCCCCACCTGGAAAACGATTTCGGCCACGGGATGGAACACGCCGAAAAAGTTTCCCTGGACGCCGGCGCCCTGATGATCATCGAAGGGGATAAAAGCGGACATCCCGAGCCGAAAATCCGTCGCAACACCCGGCTGGTGCAATGTGCGGGCCTGCTCCACGACGTCAAACGCAAAGAACGGGATCATGCGGAAAAAGGCGCGCTTTACGCCCAGAAGACCTTGAAGCACTTTCCTTTCTCGCGGGGAGAGATCACAAAGATCTGCATGGCGATCCGCAGTCATGAAGCCTTCAAGAAAAGACCGCGTATCGAAGATCCGGAGGCGCTTTTGGTGGCGGACTGCCTGTACGACGGGGATAAGTTTCGGTGGGGACCCGATAATTTTTTAAATACCATCTGGGATATGGTGTCCTTTTACCAGACCCCGCTTCCCCGTTTCATCGATTATTTTCCCAAAGGCATGGAAGGGCTGGTAAAGATCCGGGACACCTTTCGGACCCCGACCGGAAAAAAGTACGGCCCCCAATTCATCGATATCGGGATTTCCATCGGAAATGAACTCTACCGGGTGATTTGCTCCGAGTACGGCCGGTTTTGTTTTCAGGACTCATCCCGGTAAAACCCTCTCCCCCCCGGAATCGGTTCCCGGCTTTTTCACTTCGAAGCAGCTAAATCCCCTCTGCTTCCAACCGGAACAGGTGTTCCCGTATACCATTTCGATAAATAAACGATTTAAGGGAGGAAAAAGCGGGCATGAGGTCCAAAATCTCCCGGTTCTGCCGCCGGTGGACCGGAAGGTGGGGGAAGGAAATCGCTCTGGGTTCCAGCTGAAAGTCCTCCTGAACGGCAAAAGCGACAAAGGGGCCCTGGGGGCTGTGAAGGTCCCGGGAAAGGAGCATGACCAGCCCGCGGGGCCGGGTCCATCCTTGTATGACCGCCGCCAGGGCCCGGGCCTGGTCCGTGTCCAAGTGGTCCAGCAGATCCCACATGAGGATGCCGTCAAAATGTGCCTGGGGATAATCCAAAGTCCGCCAGGCGTCCTCCGGGGGACGGTTTTGCTCCCGGGCCCGATTCAACCGGGAAAAGAGATCACAGACGAATAATCGGGGGACACGACGGGAAAAAAAAGCGATATTGGCACCCAGAATGGGCCCCAGATCGAGGAAACGGATCCCCCTTTGTTGATCCAACCGCTCTAAAAAAAGCGGGAGGATCTTGCTGATGTAGCCGGATGGTTCGATACCGGCCGGATCGTCCATCGGGCGTTTGCCTTCAGGCAGGCTCAACTGGCTTTGCCGGCAGCCACCGAGGGGGGAATCGGGGGCTTGGTCTCCTCCCGGGCTTTTCCGATGGCCGGAACCGGCTGCTTTTTGGTCTCCTTTTCCAGTTCGATGACGGCCTTCAGATACGCCCCGTCTTCCACCGAAATGCTCTTGGCCTTGATTTCGCCGGAAAAATCGGCCTCTTTGGTGATTTTCACCTTTCCGGAGGCCATGATGTTCCCGACCAGCTGGCCGCTGATGGTGACGTTGTCGGCATGGATCTCCCCTTCCACCCGGCCCTTGGATCCCACTGTGACCTGGTGTTTTTCCAGGGCGATCTTTCCCTTCATGGCCCCTTCGATGACCAGGTTTTCATGGCCCCGGATATCCCCTTCGATGGTGATCTGTTCGCCGATGATGGTTTTTCCTTCCCTGCCCGCTACTGGGACCGTGGCCGGCTTGTCTTCCGTTTTTCCCATTGCGGACTCGGCGCCTTCTTCGGGCTTTAAGGCCTTTTTCCTGTCAAACATGGAAACCCCCTTTGCTGTGAAAATGACGGATCCCGTGGACACGTTCTTTCCGGCGTCCGGAAAGGATTACAGGTCGTTTCTCCGCCTTCATATCAAGCGGCTTACGCGTTGTAAAGCCAGGTGCGCCGCTTTCCCGGAAACACCCCGGCGGTGCCCTGCACCACACCCGTTTGCGCCGGGGTTTGACAAAAGGCGGAATTCTGGTATGGTGGTCTGAATTTCATTCTCGTTGGGTTGATGGTTTCTGTGGAACCCTCCCACTCCGAAGCGCGGGTGCCTTTGATGCGGTATCCTGCCTGCCATTGAAAATCAATGACTTTTTGATGCTGAAACAACGCTTTTATCACAACATGGTTTCGGACTGGCTCCTGGCACTGGCCACGGCCGTCTTCGTCTTTTTGATCGTCCGCGCCGGCCTCGCCCTGATCCGGCGCCGTGTCCGCGTTCTGGAAGACGGCACCGCCGCCAAGTGGAACGGGATCGTTCCGGAGCTGATGGACAAGATCAGCCCCACCGTTTTATTGGTCTTTTCCCTTTATTTCGGAACCAAATGGCTGGAGTTGCCCCGATTCGCCGGAAGTATCGTCAACAAGGCCGCACTCCTTGCCCTGCTGCTTCAGTTCGCTCTTTTAGGATCCGCCGGGATCCGATTCTGGACCCGGTATTACCGCCGGCAAAAACTGGATGTGGACGCGGACGTGGTGACCACCATTACCTCCGTGGGGTTTGTGCTGCGCATCCTCGTGTGGGTGATCGTCCTGTTGATCGCCCTGGACAATCTGGGCATCAACGTGACCACACTGGTGGCCAGCCTGGGGATCGGCGGCATCGCCGTCGCCCTGGCGGTGCAAAACATCCTGGGGGATCTGTTTGCTTCCTTTTCCATTGTCCTGGACAAGCCCTTCGTCATCGGGGACTTCATCATCGTGGACACCTTCATGGGAACCGTGGAGTACATCGGCCTGAAGACCACACGAATCCGGAGCCTTTCCGGCGAACTCCTCATCTTCTCCAACACGGACCTTCTCAGAAGCCGCATCCGCAATTTCAAACAGATGCATGAGCGCCGGGTCGTTTTCACCATCGGTGTCACCTACGAGACGCCCTACGAAAAACTCACGGCTATTCCGACAATGATCCAAAAGGCCGTGGAAGCCCATGAACTGGCGCGCTTCGACCGGGCTCATTTCAAGGGCTACGGGCCCCATTCCCTCGACTTCGAAGCCGTTTACTGGATCGGCTCCCCGGATTACACCCTTTACATGGATATCCAGCAGGCCATCAATCTCGATCTTTTCCGGGAGTTCGAAAAAGAAGGGATTCAATTCGCCTATCCCACCCAGACCCTTTACATTAAAAACCCGTCCCCCGAATCCCCCTGACATGTCTTCCCAGCCCATCGTGACGATCAACAACCTCAGCGTGCGCCGGGGAGGGCAACCGGTCCTCAAGGGGATTGATTTGCAGATCAAAACAGGCGAACAATGGGCCCCGGTAGGCCCCGACGGATCGGGAAGACCACGCTTTCATGGGCTTTTTTTGAAAAACGGCACGGCCACCGTTGCCCCCATTCCTTTCATGGAGAGAATTCCCGTAGGAAAGTGATAACGATGCATACCATCGCAGTCCTGCCCGGTGACGGCATCGGGCCCGAAATCATGACGGAAGCCGTCAAAGTACTGGATGCGGTTCAGAAACGGTTCGGCCTCGGTTTCAATTACCGGTACGCCGACGTGGGCGGCGTCTCCATCGACCGGCACGGAAAGGCCCTCACCGAAGAGACCGTCGCGGTTTGTGCGGCCGCCGATGCCGTGCTCTTCGGCGCCGTGGGCGGCCCGAAGTGGGAAGGGCTTCCTCCGGAAAAACAGCCGGAACGGGCCGCCCTGCTCCCGTTGAGGAAGCGCTTCAATCTCTTTTGCAATCTTAGGCCCGCCCGGGTCTTTCCGGCCCTGGCCGGCGCCAGTCCCCTGCATCCCAACGTGGTGAAAAACGGCTTCGATCTTTTGTGCGTCCGGGAGTTGACCGGCGGGATTTATTTCGGCCGGCCCAAGGGCCGGGAAGGATCCGGCCCGGAGGAAAGGGCTTTTGACACCATGGTCTACACCCGAAAAGAAATCGAACGCATCGCCCGCAGCGCCTTCGATTTTGCCATGAAGCGCAAAAAGAAAGTCACCTCCATCGACAAGGCCAACGTCCTGACCACCATGGTGTTGTGGCGGGAAGTCGTCACCGAAATCGGCCGGGAATATCCGGAAGTCGCCTTGAACCATATGTACGTGGACAATGCGGCCATGCAACTCGTACGGGACCCGCACCAGTTCGACGTGATGCTGTGCGGGAACATGTTCGGGGACATTCTCTCCGACGAATGCGCCATGATCACCGGATCCATGGGCCTTTTGGCGTCGGCGAGCCTGAACGAATCCGGGTTCGGCCTTTACGAACCCGCGGGGGGTTCGGCCCCGGACATCGCCGGGAAAGGGATCGCCAATCCCATCGCCCAGATCCTGTCCGCCGCCATGATGCTCCGGTTCAGTTTAGGCTTGGAAGAGGCCGCCGCCGCGATAGAAAGGGCCGTGGAGGCCGCCCTGGCGGACGACGTACGGACCCGGGACATCGCCGAAGATTCGGCGGCGGCCGTCGGCACAGCGCAGATGGGCGACGCCGTCGCCGAACGCATCCTGGCGGGGTAGAAACGTTATTTTTCTTTTATTGCTTTCAAACACCCCCCTGTCCTAAAGAAAA
>JAFDGC010000041.1 GCA_019309485.1 Deltaproteobacteria bacterium
TTGGGGGTTTGTGGGGAATACTGTGGGGAACGAATAAGAAGGGGTCACGGCCTGTCACCGTAACCCCTTGATTTTATTGGTAGCGGGGGCTGGATTTGAACCAACGACCTTCGGGTTATGAGCCCGACGAGCTACCAGACTGCTCCACCCCGCATCTGAATTGAAGAACCTTCTTAATAGCAGTGTATCTGGAACCTGTCAAGAGCCTTTTTTGAACCGGTCCAGGCGGCAAGAAGCGTTTTCACGCGCTGTATTTGGGTTTTTGCATCGGCCCCCGAAGGCGCAAGCCGGATGTGTTTGGTTCGACGGGTTTGTCCGGAAACGATGGAAAGGCTCGATTTGGGGACCTTGAGCTGTTTGGACAGGAGCCGGATGCATCCCCTGTTGGCTTCCCCTTCCACGGGGGGTGCGGTCAGCTTGATCTTGAGAGCGTCCAGGTAGGTACCGGAAACGGCGTTTCTGGACGATTTAGGAAGGATATGAACCTTGAAAACCAGATGGGTGCCGCAATCCCGGATATCCAGGGGGGATTCATCTTGCACGGTCCACGGGTCCTGAATAGACGGTGGTTTTCAATTCTTCCAGGGTGACCGCGGCGGTTCCCACCTTCCCCACCACGATGCCGGCGGCGGTGTTGGCCAGACGCATGGCCGTTTCCAGGGAAGCGCCGGCAGCCAAGCCGAGGCCGAGAACGGCCAGCACCGTATCCCCGGCGCCGGAGACATCGTAGACCTGCCGGGCCTGGGCGCGGATGGTATAGGGCCGTTTTCCCCGTTCAAAGAGGGCCATGCCGTCTTTTCCCAAGGTGACGATGAGCCTGCCGATGTCCACGCTTGCAAGGATTGTTGCCGCCGCCTCCTTCAAGGAGGGCACGTCCACGATCTCCACCCCGGCCGCAATACCCGCTTCCTTTTTATTGGGGGTTAACAGAGAGACTCCGGCGTATTTTTCGAAATTGAACCCCTTGGGATCCGCGATGACGAATTTATCCTTAGCCCGGGCCGCTTTGACGAGTTGGTACAGCAGGGGATGGGAGACGAGACCCTTCCCGTAGTCCGAGACCAGGACCATGTCCACCCGGGAAACGAGCTTTTTAACGGCGGCGATGAGCTTTTGGCGGGTTTTGTATGGGACATCTTTTCGGATTTCCCGATCAATGCGCAGGACATGCTGGCTCACGGCGATGATCCGGGTTTTCTGGATGGTGGGGCGGTCCGGGTCCCGGATGACCCCTTCCGTGTCAACGCCCAGTTCCTCCAGCTTTTTCAACACGCGGTTTCCGTTTCTTCCCGTACCGATGATCCCCAGGGCCGTAACCTGGGCGCCCAGGGCGGCCAGGTTGTGGATGACGTTCCCCGATCCCCCCAAGGTGAAGTTTTCGCTTTTGACCAGGACCACGGGGACCGGGGCTTCCGGCGAGATCCGGTCCACGTCCCCCCAGATGTATTCGTCGATCATGAGGTCCCCGATCACCAGGATCCGGCAATCGGAAAACCGGGAAAAGTCGATGTTCGACAAAGGATTCTTTTTCAAGGCTCCCGATCCTTTTGAGACACGGATCCGTTGTGTTCCCGGATCAGTTGCGTCAAAAACAGGGGCGGCCGGATGACCCGGCCATCCGGACTCATGCATGCGTGCAAGGTGTAGCCGGTGGCGCACGGCTTTTCTTCTTCCCGGGCGAAAATCGTATAATCAAACTTGATTTTGCCCTTCACGGCGGTGTCCAGGCGGGTGTCCACCACCAGGATGTCGTCGTATCTCACCGGCGCCAGGTACTTGCAATAGGCTTCGGAGACGGGCAGGAAGACGCCTTTTTCTTCGATGCTTTTATAAGTCACACCCCAGGCCCGGAAAAGCTCGGTCCGGCCGATTTCGAACCAGCGCATGTAGTTGCCGTAATAGGCAAACCCCATGTTGTCGGTGTCGCCGTAGATGACCCGGATCGACGTCCGGTGGGGGGCGGTCATTTCACTGTCCTGATGCATTGCCCGTCGGTAAGTCTCAAGAGGATCTGTTTCAACCCGTCGTAATTTTGTGTCACCGGAAAATGCGGGAATTCTTGTTTCACGTTTTCCGGGGGTCGGAACAAAACGGCGTCATCCGCGCTTTTGAGCATGGCGATGTCGTTGTAGGAATCCCCGATGCCGATCACCCGGTAGTTGAGGCGCTTCAAAGAAAGGACCGTTTCTTTTTTCGCTTCGGGCTGCCGCAGGTTGTAGTTTGTGATCATACCGTCTCCGTTTACCGTCAGGCAGTGGCAGAACAGGGTGGGGCGGCCGAGCTTTTCCAGCAGCGGTCCCGCGAATTCCACGTAGGTGTCGGAGACCACGATGACCTGGAAGTTCGCGCGCATCCAGTCCAAAAACGCCTTTGCCCCGGGAAGCGGGTCCATTGTGGAGATGACCTCCTGGATGTCCTTGAGCCGGATGCCGTGGCGGTGCAAAAGGGTCAGGCGGTGCTTCATGAGGACATCGTAATCCGGGACATCCCGGGTGGTGAGCCTGAGGTCGTCGATGCCGGTCTTTTTCGCCACGTTGATCCAGATTTCCGGGGTGAAGATCCCTTCCATATCCGAGCAGATGATGTTCATGCGGGCGTTTTGGGTCATGATTGCGGCACTTCCTCTTCGATGCGGATGAGCACCGGCGCGGCGTCCACCACCTCCATTGCGCCGATTTCCGAAAGGGCGGCGGCCACGTCCTTTTCCCGGGCCAGGTGGGTGAGCATCACCACGGGCACCGACCCGTTGGTCTTTCGCCCTTTCTGGTGGACGGACTGGATGCTGATGCCGTGTTTTCCCAGGACACCGGCGATCTTGGACAAAACACCAGGCTGATCCAGGGCGGAAAACCGGAAATAGTAGTAGGTGTGAATATCGCCGATGGGGACCACGGGCAGGGCTTTGATGCGGTTTTTCTGGTACGAAAGCCCCGGCACCCGCAAGGGGCGGCTTCCGGACAGAAGGTTCCGGGCCAGATCCACCACGTCGGCCACCACGGCGCTGGCCGTGGGCATCATGCCGGCGCCGTAACCGTAGAGCATCAGGTCCCCCACCCGGTCGCCGGTTAGCATCAGGGCGTTCACCGCGCCGCTCACGCTGGAAAGGAGATTGGTTTCCGGGATCATGGTGGGGTGAATCCGGGCCTCCACCCGGTCCCCTAAGTTTTTCCCGATGGCCAGAAGCTTCACCGTGTATCCGAACTGCCGGGCGAACGCGATGTCCAAAGGCGTGATCCCGGAGATCCCTTCCACGTAAATGTCCTTTAAGTTGATCTTCATCCCGTAGGCCAAAGCGGACAAAATGGCCAGCTTGTGGGCCGTGTCGTGGCCTTCCACGTCCAGGGTGGGGTCGGCCTCGGCATAACCCTGGGCCTGGGCCTGGGCCAGGGCCTCAGGGAAGGGGATCCCTTCCCGGGTGATCCGGGTGAGGATGTAGTTGCAGGTGCCGTTGAGGATCCCGATCATGGACTGGATGCGGTTTGCCACCAGGGATTCCCGGAGGGTCTTGATCACGGGCATGCACCCGCCCACGCTGGCTTCGAAGGCCAGATCCACCCCGTTTTTAAAGGCCGCGGCAAAGAGGGCGTTTCCCTGGGCGGCCAGGAGGGCCTTGTTGGCGGTCACCACGTGCTTGCCGTTCCGGATGGCCCGCAAAATCAGGTCCTTGGCGACGCCTTGCCCTCCGATCATCTCGATGACGATGGCGATTTCCGGGTCATCGACCACTTCGAAGGCGTCTTCGACGAAGACCCCTTTTTTGAACCGGATGCCCCGGTCCCGGTTGAAGTCGATGTCCGCCACCCGTTTCAGGTGAATTTCCGTTCCCACACGGGCCTTCAGAAGGGATGCATTTTCCAAAAGGATCCGGGCCACTCCGGTGCCCACCGTGCCGCATCCCACAAGGCCCACACAAACGCGTTTCATGGATTTTTTCCTTTACAGGATTTTTTTGATCCCCCGCACCGCCTGGTTGATGCGCATGGGGTTTTCGATGAGGGCGAACCGGACATAGTCGTCCCCGTATTCACCGAAGCCGAGCCCGGGGGACACGGCCAACCGGGCTTTCCGGATCAGCATCTCGGAAAAGGCCACGGGACCCATTTTCGCATACGGTTCCGGGATCTTCCCCCAGACGAACATGGTCCCTTTGGGCGGCGGGATGTGCCATCCGATCCGCTCAAGGCCCCTAATCAGCGCGTCCCGCCGCCGCCGGTAGGTGTCCAAGATGTCTTCCCCCGCCTGCCTTGCTTCCATTTTGATCTTGTTGACGGTGGCAAAGACGTAGGGCGGAAGGCGGTCCAAGCGTGCAAAGCGGAACATGATTCTTTTCACACCATAGGGTAATGAATGAATAAAAAAAATCTCATACAACAGGCCCGATGCCTTGTCAAAAAAAAATCTTTTGACTTGAAACGGTGTTATCGATAATTTGAAAAGAGTTTGATTTTTAAAAAAAGACACGAGATCCAACGGGAGTAAAGGGGCAAAACCCCGGAAAACACGATGACCAAACCCATGACCTATGCGGATGCCGGCGTGGATATCGCCAAAGCCGACCGTTTCGTGGAGCAAATCAGGGAGATGGCCAAGAGCACCTTCAATTCCCGGGTGATCGGCGGCATCGGGGGATTCGGGGGGCTTTACTCCCTCAACCTCCAGAATATCGCAAACCCGGTTCTGGTGAGTTCCACCGACGGTGTCGGCACCAAACTCAAGATCGCCTTCATGACCAAGACGCATGATACCGTGGGGATCGACCTGGTGGCCATGTGCGTCAACGATATCGCCGTCCTCGGCGCAAAGCCGTTGTTTTTTCTGGATTACCTGGCCATGGGGGCCTTGGCGCCGAAAATCGCCGCCGATCTGGTGCAAGGGATTGTCACCGGATGCCGGGAAGCCCAGTGTGTCCTCCTCGGGGGGGAGACGGCGGAGATGCCCGATTTTTACCGTCCCAACGAGTATGACCTGGCCGGGTTCGCGGTGGGGATCGTGGACAACCGGAGAGTCATCGACGGCTCCGACATCGGCGTGGGGGACCGGGTGGTGGGGATCGCCTCCAGCGGGCTGCACGCCAACGGCTTTTCCCTGGTGCGCAAAATCTGTTTCGAGGTGCTGCGCCTGGGGGTAACAGACATGGTGCCGCCACTGGAAAAGCCCCTGGGGGAAGTCCTTTTGACGCCCACCCGGATTTATGTCAAAACCCTGCAGACCCTTATCAAGGATTCCCCCATCCACGGCCTGGCCCATATCACCGGCGGCGGGATCGTGGGGAACCTCCCGCGCATCCTTCCCGAACCTTTCGGGGTTCTCCTTTATAAAGACAGTTGGGAGGTGCCGCCGGTCTTTTCCTTTTTGCAAGAAGCCGGGGGAATCTCCGACGAGGAGATGCTCAAAACCTTCAACAACGGCATCGGGATGGCGGCCGTGGTTCCGGAAGAAGCCGTGCAGGGCGTCCTGGAGCGGCTCAAAGGCCTGAAGGAGAAAGGATGCGTAATCGGTGAAATCGTCAAGCGCCCCGAAGACGGATCGAAGATCCTATGGAAGTAGGCAAAACACAAAACCGAAAAGAGGATAAAAACGACCCGTCCCCGGGCGGGTCCTCCTTTTTGGCAAGGATGGCGGTCCCTTTATTGGCGCTGTTCCAATGGATTGAAAAGGGGCAAGACGGAAAAGCGCCCTGTAAAGGATGAGGGGCCGGTTCAGGGGGCGCCGGGCGGGTGCCCTGATCCAAAAGAGCGATATTCCTCAAACCGTTTCCACCCGCTGAAGGGCACCGACAATCATCCTGGAGCATCGGACAACAGAACATCATGGCGTACGGTTTATTTGCGGCGGCCTTTTTCATCTGCCTTGTCCTGACCCCCCTGGTCCGTAAGGCAGCCCTGGCAAAGGGTTGGGTGGCGCAGCCCTCCGAGGAGCGCTGGCATAAAAAACCCACCGCCTTGCTCGGCGGGATCGCCATCTATGCCGGAATTTCGATCCCCCTTTTTGTCCTCTCCGATTTTTATTCCATTTTTTCCCACATGGACCGGACCGCGGTGGTCAAGCTCCCCGCTTCCCCGGAGGCCGCGGTGTGGCTCGGGATCACCGGGCTGTTCCTGCTGGGCCTTCTGGACGATTTCATCAAGATCAAGCCCCACACCAAATTGATGGGGCAGATCGTGGTGGCCTCATTCATCGCCTTTCTGGGATTTCGACTCCACTGGTTCGTCTCCTTGACCCTGGATACCCTGGTGACCATCGTGTGGATCGTGGGGATCACCAATGCCTTCAACCTGCTGGACAACATGGACGGTCTTTGCGCCGGAGTGGGGCTCGTGGCGGCCCTGATTCTGGCCGTCCTTTTTTTCGATCATTCCGGGCCGCTTTTTTTCATGACCCTGGTTTTGGCCGGATCGTTGGCCGCCTTTTTGGTGTATAACTTCAATCCGGCCTCCATCTTCATGGGCGACAGCGGGAGCCTTTCCATCGGGTTTTTCCTTTCCATGCTCGCCATGCTTTACACCCAAAACGGCACCGGGAACCGGATCTCGGCCTACGCCGTTCCGGTGATGGTCCTCATGGTCCCGGTTTTGGACACCACCCTGGTGACTCTGATCCGGATTTTGAGCGGCCGGAAGGCCTCGGTGGGAGGAAGGGACCATACGTCCCACCGGCTCGTCCTCATGGGGCTTTCCGAGCGGGGGGCCGCCCTGTTTCTTTACGGCATCGGCGCCGTGTCCGGACTTTCCGCCGTCTTTGTGGACCGCAGCGACACCCTCACCTCGCCGGGGGTCATCATCCCCCTGGCCCTGTCGGTGATGCTCATGGGGATTTACCTGGCACAGATCCGCGTCTACCCTGAAGAGGAGTTTTCCCTTCTCCGGGGCCGCGTGTATACCCCCATCCTGGTGGAGCTGACCTACAAGCGCCAGCTTCTTCTGGTCGTCCTCGATTTCGGGCTCATTGCATTCGCCTATTACGTTTCTTACCGGCTCCGGTTCGAGGGGAACGCTTTTCTCATCTATTTCAAGGTCTTTTTACGGTCTCTGCCGGCGGTTATCGCCTGCAAGTTTTTGGCTTTTTTCGCCATGGGGGTCTACCGGGGCATCTGGCGCTACATGGGCGCCACCGACGTGTATACCTACCTCAAGGCCACGGCGGCAGGAACCGTCCTGTCCGTCACGGTGGTGACGTTCATCTACCGGTTCGAAGATTTCTCCAAGGGGATCTTCGTCATCGACTGGTTTTTGTGCACCGGCCTGCTTCTGGGAACCCGGGGGTCCTTCCGCCTCTTCCGGGACACCATGCGCCGGAAGTCCATGGCCGGGGATGCGGTCATCATCTACGGTGCCGGCCGCGGGGGAGAAATCCTATTGCGGGAGATTCTCAACAACGACGCCCTCAACGTAAAACCCGTGGGGTTCATCGACGACGACGCCCTGAAAGCAGGAAGGAAGCTCCAGGGGTATCCCATCCTGGGGTCCTTTGCGGACCTGGAGACCCTTGTCGAGAAGCATCCGGTGGGCGGGTTGCTCGTTTCTTTCACCGAGGCCGATCCGGCACGAATGGAGGCGGTGAAGACGTTTTGCAAGGCCCGCGGCCTTTTCCTCAAGCGCTTTTCCGTGCAACTGGAGGACGTTCCGCTTCCTGCCGATGAACGCCAGCCGACCGTTCCGTCGGCCTGAAACGGGTCATCGGAAAAAGGGGAAACCGGCCGGTATGAACGTACTGGGAATCGAGACCTCATGCGATGAAACCGCGGCCGCGGTGATCAAAGACGGAACCACGATCCTGTCCTCGGTGGTGGCTTCCCAGATCGATGTCCACCATGCATACGGCGGCGTGGTCCCGGAACTGGCGTCCCGGAAACACATGGAGGTCATCGTTCCGGTGGTGCAACAAGCCCTTCAAGCAGCGGGGGTTCCCCTCGGCCGAATCAACGGGGTGGCGGTGACCCAGGGGCCGGGCCTGGTGGGTTCCCTCCTGGTGGGGTTTTCCTTTGCCAAGTCCCTGGCCTTTGCCGCGGACATCCCTTACGTGGGGGTGGATCATCTGGAAGGCCATATCCACAGCGCCTTTTTTGCTCCGACTCCCCCGTCCTTTCCCTTTGTGGCCCTTCTGGTCTCCGGGGGGCATACGGCCCTGTATCGGGTGAAGGACTTCCTCGACTGGGACCTCATGGGAAAGACCCGGGACGACGCCGCCGGGGAGGCCTTCGACAAGGTGGCCAAGATGCTGGGCCTGGGGTATCCCGGCGGGCCCGTCATCGATCAAATCGCCCGCAAAGGGCATCCGGACCGGATCCGCTTCCCCAGGGCCTTTTTGGACCCGGCTTCCTTGGATTTCAGCTTCAGCGGGGTCAAGACGGCGGTGAACCGATACCTCCAAACGCATCCGGAGCATCCGAATCTCGTGCCCGACATCGCTGCGGGATTTCAGGAAGCGGTGGTGGACGTCCTTGCCGTCAAGGCGGTCCGGGCCGCGGAAGCCGCGGGATGCCGGCACCTGGCTCTGGTGGGCGGTGTGGCGGCCAACGCCCGGCTTCAGGGGCGGATGCAGGCCGCGGCCGGGGAAAAGGGGATCGTTTTGCATGTTCCGCCCCAGGATCTTTGCGGAGACAACGCCGTCATGATCGCCCACGCCGGATACCATCGCCTGGACCGGGGGGAAGCCTGCGGCCTTAAGGATGATGTATACTCCCGGGCGGGTCGGCCGCCGGCGGGAAATTAAGCGGGACGGAAAAACGCGTCCTTGATCCGGGTGATCCGTTGATGGCACACCGCTGCCGAGGCCCTAACAGCGGAGGATCCTTCCAGGGATTTCCGGATTGAATCGAACAAACCCTCCATCTTTTCGGTGCGATGGCAGATCAGGGCCACATCGATTTGGGCCTCCAGGATCCGGCCGGCGAGGGTCTCGATAGAATAACGGTCGTCAACGGCCCCCATGTCCAGATCATCGGTGATCACCAGGCCGTCAAACCCCATTCGTTTCCGGAGCAGATCCCGGGCAATGACTCCGGAGAGGCTGGCCGGCCAATCAGGATCGATTTGTGTGTACACCAGGTGGGAGAGCATGATGCCTGAAACGCCTGTTTCCACGGCGTCTTTGAAGGGAACGAGGTCGGAGGTTTCCATCTTGGAAAGCAAAACGGGAAGGTGGATGGGATCCACGTGGGGATCCTTGACGGCCCGTCCCATTCCGGGAAAGTGTTTGGCCACCGAGAGGACGCCCTTTTCCTGAAAACGGGAGATCACCACGCGTCCCAATGCCGACACGCGGACCGGGTCGCTTCCGAAGGATCTCTTCGTCATCACGCCGTCGATACCGGCCGGCACCACGTCGAGTACGGGCGCCATGTTCATGTTGATCCCCACGGATTTCAATTCCAGGCTCGTGGTTTCGGCAAAGCGCCGGGCGCCGGCAGTGTTTTGGATATGCGGGTTTCCGGGGAATTCCGTGAAGAACGGACCTTTCAGGCGGGCCACTTCCCCCCCTTCCTGATCCACGGCCACAAACAGGGGATCCCTGCCGCAGGCAAGGGCAAAGTCCTGGGCCGACCGGACGAGTCGGCGCACCTGTTCGGGGTCGCAAATATTCCTTTTGAACAAAATGATGCCGGAAACGCCAAGGTCCCGGATCAGGTATTTCAGGTCCGCGTCCAGGTGGGTGCCGTTGAATCCCACCATCAGGCGGCAGCCGGCGAGGCGCGCCTCCGAAGCATGCGGCGTCATTTCGATTTCCCTTTTTCTTTCTGGTACTTTTTCACGGCCGAGCGGTGCGCCGGAAGGTCTTCGGAAAAGACATGGGTGCCGTCGTTTTTGGAGACAAAGTACAAAAACCGGGTATCTGCCGGATAGACGGCCGCTTCAAGGGAATCGGCCCCCGGGTTGGCGATGGGCCCGGGCGGCAGCCCGGAGATCCGGTAGGTATTGTACGGCGTCTTTTCATTGAGGTGTTGCCTCGTGAGGTTTCCGTCAAAGCGATAAATCCCGTAAATCACGGTGGGATCACTTTCCAGCCGCATGTTTTTTTTCAGCCGGTTGTGAAAGACCGAGGCGATGAGGGGCCTTTCGAAACCGGCGCCGGTCTCCTTTTCGATCATGGACGCCAGGGTGACCACCTGGTGGAGAGTGAAGCCGGCCTTTGCCGCATCCGTTTCCCACTGGGGCTGGAAGGCCTTGCGGAATTGGGCCACCATGGCTGAGAGGATGGTTTCCGGGGAGGCCTGTTTCGGAAAGAGGTAGGTCTCCGGGAAGAGATACCCTTCAAGTGTGGGGGCGTCGATCCCTAGGCGCCGCGCCGTTTCCGGATCCGTGGCGGCGGCGATGAAGGCCTCCCTCTCCGCCAGGCCTGCCTGATCCATCAGCGCCGCAATCTGAAAAAGGGTATATCCTTCAGGCACGGTCACCCGATGCAGGCGCACCCTTCCCGAGGCCATGGCCTCCAGGAGGGCGGCCGGGGGCTGGGCGGCCGACAAAGCGTATTCCCCGGCCTGGATCCGCACGTCCAAACCCTTCACCCGTGCGTAAAGGCGCAGTTTGAACGCGCTTTCAACGATGTTTTCCCGTTGCAGCCGCTCGGCGATTCCCCGGAACGTCTCCCCGGGCGAGACGTTAAAGGTCTGGATTTCAGCTAAAGGATCGGCCGGGGTTCGGACAAAGTGTTGGATTTCGAAAAAAAGGAAGATCCCGGCGCAAAAGGCGAGATATCCGGTAAAAACAGCGGCGATGAAGTATTTCGATCTTTTGGATGCGCCCATGCGGGTGAAAAAGCGGTCGCTTTCAAATCAGCCGGAAGAGTTGTTCCACGGCATCGGTGAAGGCATCCATGGAAAAGGCGTAGTGCATTTCCTGAAAATTTTTCCGAAACGCCCCCACTTTCTCCTTTACGGAGCGCCGTCCGCCCACCGCGTCGGCCATCAGGTCGGCCAGTTGCTGGAAATGGGTTTCCTTCATGCCGAATCGGGTCATCTCCTGGACCCCCATGCGGATGGATCCGGAAGCGGTGAATCCTTCATCCAGGGGCCCCGCCTGGTAGTTGACGATGATGTTGTTTTCTTCCAGGCGTCGGGCGGTTTCCGGGCCTTTGGCGTACCCCACGTTGAGGACCACCTGGTGGGTCTCGGTGTGGGAAATTTCCGGATCCCCCGCCACATCCAGGCCACAGGCGGCCAGGGCGCCGGCGAAGGCCTTGGCGTTGGCCAAGACCTGGGCCTGGTAGGTGTCCTTGAAGTGGTTCATTTCATAAGCCGCCATGAGGAGTCCCAGGAGCGTCCCCAGGTGATGGTTGCTGGTGGCGCCGGGGAAGGTGCGGCGCTGGATCGCCTCCCACACGGCATAACCCGGATCCTCGAGGGCCCAATCTGCGGCGATGATCCCCCGCTGGGTGCCGAAATAGGTTTTGTGAGTGGATCCGGTGACGATGTCCGCCCCTTCCTTGAAGGGTTCCTGAAACCGGGGCCCCACAAGACCCAGGACATGGGCCATGTCGTAGAGGATCATGCAGTCCAGGCCCATGGTGTCCACCATTTCCCGGAGCTGGGCCACCGGCTCTCGATAGAGGGTCATGCTCTTGCCGAAGATGATCATCTCGGGACGGTGTTCTTCAAGGATCTCCCGACAGGCGGCCACGTCGATTTTGAAGGGATCCTGAGGCAATACCGGGAAATTGATCACGGCGGGCTTTTCCGTTTTGGGGTCCCGCATGACGAAGTCCCGCAGCGCCCCCATGGGCTGGGCGCTTAAGTGCCCTCCCTTGATGATGTGGTTGTTGAGGATCTTTCTTATCCGGCGCTGTTCGCTTTTCCGGTCGGCCTGATTCAGGTAGTCCACCATGGCGCTGAAGACGGCGGTGTTGGCCATCTGCCCGGAGATGACCCGGGTTTCCACGTCCCGGCATCCCAAAAAGGCGCACAGCTCCTCGATCAAAAGCGATTCCACCTCGGCGATGAATTCGGTCCCCTGGTAGTAAAAGACTTCGGCCTCGGAAAAGGCCGGAACCGGTTTATGTTCGGCGTATCGTCCCGAAGGGTCCGCCGCGGAAAGGAGCTTGACGAGGGGAGAGGGGGTCTGTTCCGAAGGGATCAGGTTGATGCATTCCTCCCGCCGCCACCGGGTATTGAAAATGGCCTTTTCGAGAAGGGTCCTGGCTTTTTCAGGGCCGGGGGTTTTTCCGGACGCATGCTTTTCCTGGTGGATTTGATTCCAGAGGACGGGCCGGGCATAGGGCGGGGCTTCACTGCGCAGGTGATAGGGGACGATGACTGCCTTGACCCGCTTTCCCCGGATATCGATTTCGAGGACGTCTCCCTCGCGGCAGTCGCTGTTCACAAGTGCCAGGCCTATTCCCCGGAGTCCGGTGTTTTCCGTGGGCGCCGAGTGGATCCCTTCCCCTTCAAATTCCAGGTAAGGCACCATGGTGCCGCTGGTGATCTTTCCCACGGGGAGGTTGTTTCTCAGCACCGGGTATCCCTGTCGGGGAACCCCCTTTTCCGTGAGGGCCACGGGCTGGATCCGGCGGGGAAGGTCGCGAACGTCCGAATAGTCTTCGAAGGTGATCCGCTTGAAGGCTTCGAACTGCTGGAACAGGGCCCTCCGGCCGATGAAATCTCCTTTCAAGGGAGAAAAGCTCACGGCGAACTTGGCCAAAGGGCAGGCAAAGATGGGGATGGGGTTTCCGTCCGGATCCGGTCCGAACTCATGTCCGTAAAGGGGGAGGGCGGCTTCCAGGCGCAAGGTGTCCCGGGCCCCCAGACCCACGGGGACGGCGCCTTCGGCAAGGAGGCGGTCCCAGACGTCGGGCGCGTCTTCATGCTTGATGAAAAGCTCGAAACACAAGGGCTCCCCCGTGTAACCCGTTCTGCCCATCTGGACGGTGGCGCCGGCAACGACGGCGGTGGAAAGGGCGTTTCGCATGGGTTCGGGGAGGGATCCCTCGTCGAGGCATGCCCTTAAAATCGCCTTGGAGCGGGGACCCTGGAGGCTGAGCATGGCCAGGGATTCGGTATAATCTTCCAGGGTGACGTCTGTAAAGTCGTTCAGGGCGGTCTCGAAATGAGCCCGGTCTTTTTGGGTGTTGGCCGCGTTGACCACCAGGAGATACCGGTCTTCCACGAACCGGTAGAGATACGCGTCGTCAATGGCGTACCCCTGGGGATCGGAGATGAGAGTGTATTGGCTTTCTTCGACTTCCAGGGCCGCGGCGTTGTTGGTCAACACGTGCTGGAGAAAGGAAAGGGCGTTTTTTCCGGAAACGAGGAACCGGCCCATGTGGGAAACATCGAAAAGGCCGGCCGCCTTTCGGGTGGCCAAGTGTTCCCGGAGAATCCCGGACGGATAATGCAGCGGCATGTGCCATCCCCCGAAACCTACCAGGGCGGCCCCCAGAGAAACGTGGCGGTCGTGCAAAACGGTTTTTTTCAGGGTTTCCATCTCCGGTTCCCCTTTCTTTTTGTTGTGTCCATAAAAGAATCTTAATCTTTTAAGTTCATATAAAGCGGTTCGGGTGTCAAGGTCTTTATGGCGCAGTTTCCGCGGGCGTCGCCGTCTTGAGATTTGAAATTCCTTCAAGGCTGTACTAATATAAAAAATCGGAACCGATATGATGCAGGTGACCCTTAAATACGGCAAAACGACCTTCCAGTGGGATCTTTCCGGAAAGGTGGATCTATGGGATATCAAGGATCCTGAACCGCGATGCGATCCCGAAGGTTTTTCCGTGAAAATGCGCCGGGTGCTGGAAGCGCAACGCATGGACCTGAGCCGGGTCGGCATTGTTGTGGCCGACAAGACCCGCCTGTGCGCGTATCCCGTTTATCTTCCCAGACTCCTGGAGGCGCTGATGGAGGCCGGTGCGGATCCCGGGAGCCTCCGGATATTCATCGCTTACGGCACGCATACCCGGCAAAGCGAAGCGGAGAGCCGGGCCGCCTACGGGGATGTTTACGACCGGTTTTCTTTCATTCACCACGATGCAAACGAGCGGGCCCTTTTTGAACATCTGGGCGAGACGCCCGCAAAGACACCTGCGATGTTGCGCAAAGATATTCTGGCGTGCTCTTGTGTCATCACCTTCGGAGCGGTTTCCCATCACTATTTCGCGGGCTACGGGGGCGGCCGCAAATTGATCTTCCCGGGCCTGGGGTTCCGGGACGCCGTGTATCATAACCACGCCCTTTTCCTGGATGAAAAAAGCAGGGGACTGGCACCGGGTTGCCGTCCCGGCTTTTTAAAAGGAAACCCCGTGGCCGAAGACCTTGCGGCGTACGAAGCCGTCTTTCCGGCCCACCTGGCCATACACGGCATCCTGGACCGCCATGGAAAGGTGTGCGACCTGATGGTCGGCACCGGGCCGGGGGATTTCCGGAAGGCCTGCGCCGCGCACGGCCGGTATTGCGAAGTCAGGGTGAAAAAACAATACCCTTGGGTCCTGGCGTCCTGCGGGGGGCATCCCAAGGACATCAACTTCATACAGAGTCACAAAGCCTTGGAAAACGCCGCCCGGTTCGTCCAAGACAACGGGACCCTGGTGATCCTGGCCCGGTGCGGGGACGGGGTGGGTTCGGAAAGCTTTTTGAAGTATTTTTCCATGGGCGGACTTGACGGTGCATTCGAAGCGCTCATACGGCATTATGAGGGAAACGGCGGCACCGCCCTTTCCATGATGGCCAAGACCGCCCGCATCCAAATCCTGATGGTGACGGATCTTGATGATAACGTCTGCAAGACAATGGGCGCGGAAAAAATTTCTTTTGAAAAGGCCGTTTGGCGCATTCAAAACCGGGACGGGCCCCTGGCCGTGATCCCCAACGCGGGCCTTCTGGTTCGAATTTAGAAAAAAGCCCATGAAATCATAAGGAGCGACATGAATACACATCATCCGGATCCCAAATCCGATCCACCGAAATTTCCGGATACCCCGGAAATCCCGTACATCGAAGGGGACGGCACCGGACCCGACATCTGGAAGGCCACCCGCCATGTTTTGGATGCGGCGGTGGAACGCGCTTATGGGGGGAAGCGATACATCCGATGGAAGGAAGTGCTGGCAGGGGAAAAGGCGTTCAAAGAAGCCGGAAGCTTCCTCCCGGACGACACCCTGGAGGTCATCCGGTCCTTGGGCATCGCCATCAAAGGGCCCCTGACCACCCCTGTCAGCGGGGGAATCCGCAGCGTCAATGTGGCCCTGCGCCAGGAATTGGATCTTTACGCCTGTGTCCGGCCGGTGCAATACATCCCCGGCGTCCCCAGCCCCATGCGCTTTCCGGAAAAAGTGAACATGGTGGTTTTCCGGGAGAACACGGAGGATGTCTATACGGGCCTGGAATGGGCCGCCGAATCCCCATTCGCCCGAAAGATCATCGACTGGGTTGAAGCGGAAACGAAGAGAAAAATCCGTTCCGATTCCGGAATCGGGATCAAACACATGAGCCGGTTCGGAACCCGGCGCCTGGTGGCCATGGCGATCCGATACGCCCTGGAGCACAAGTGCTCCAGCGTGACCCTGGTGCACAAGGGGAACATCATGAAGTTCACCGAAGGGGCCTTTCGAATCTGGGGATACGAATTGGCCCGGGAAGTGTTTTTTGAGGACACCCTCACGGAAGACGCCCTGTTAAACGAGTACGGGGGTATTCTTCCGGAAGGAAAAGTGGTGATCAGGGACCGCATCGCCGATGCCATGTTCCAGCAGATCCTGCTTCGCCCCGATGAGTATGGGGTGTTGGCCATGCCGAACTTAAACGGGGATTACATCTCCGACGCCCTGGCCGCCATGGTGGGGGGGCTCGGGATGGCGCCGGGGGCGAATATCGGAGACGGATACGCGGTCTTCGAGGCCACCCACGGCACGGCGCCCAAATACGCCGGTCTCGATAAAGTCAATCCCGGTTCCCTGATCCTATCCGGGGCGCTCATGCTCGATTACATGGGGTGGACCGAGGCGGGGGCACTGGTGCGCCGGGGCGTGCGTCGCGCCGTGTCCAAAAAACACGTCACCTATGATTTGGCCCGGCAGATGGAAGGGGCCGTGGAGGTCTCGTGTTCGGGGTTCGGCCGGGTGGTGGTCGACCATTTTTAAATATGATCTTGAATTGCAAGTCGAAGATTCACTGGAAATCCGGGAGCCCACGAGTGCAAAATGCATTGACAGAATCCGTATGATTTGCCACAGAAAGAAAAAACACCTTTCCTTTCCCGAATCTTTCTAGAAGATGGGGTACACCCCTCCGGCCAAAACGAAGGAGGCCTACCCATGGCGGATTCAAATCTTCGAGATCCCGTGGACGAAAAGCTTCAAGCCCTGGAGAAAAGCCTTGCCGCCATTGCCAGACTGGAGGCCGAACTCCAGAAAAAAGAGGCCACCACCCAGGCCCTGATCAATGCTTCCGGAGACCGGGCCATGCTCCTCGATTCGGAAGGGGTCATCCTTGCCGCAAACGAGACAGCCGCTGCGGCCATGAGCGGTTCGGTCAAAGACCTTATCGGGAAAAATGCGTTTCTCGTCTTTCCTCCGGAGATTGCCAAAACCCGAAAGGCCCATCATGACGCGGTGGTCCGGACGAAACGCCCCCTCAAGTACGAAGACGTCCGCAACAACCGGCGGCTGGAGACCCGGCTCAACCCGATTCTGGATACCGATGGAAGCGTCACCCATGTAGCCGTTTTCAGCCGGGATGTCACCGAGCTCAAAGCGGCTTCGGAGGCGCTCGATGCCCATCGCCAGAACCTCGAAAAGGAAGTCAAAGAGCGCACGGCCGAACTGGAGGCCGCCAACGCCCGCCTCAAAGCGGAAATCGAGGAAAAACGCCGGGCCGACCGATACCGGTCCCTTTTCGGGGCCGCCGAACGGGATCGGGAGGTCTACCGGTCTTTGCTCCACTCTTCGGCGGATGCCATCGTGATCTATGATATGGAGGGAAACGCCCGATATGTGAGCCCCAGCTTCACCAGGATTTTCGGATGGACCCAGGAAGAACTGGAAGGAAAACGCATTGGCTTTGTCCCGGAATCCGAAAAGGAAAAAACGATT
>JAFDGC010000042.1 GCA_019309485.1 Deltaproteobacteria bacterium
AGGGACGGGCGCCGCTTTACGATCCGGTGGCCTTACGGGTCATGAATTTCACCTTGACCCTGAGAAACAAGGAGGCTGACTTCATCGAAGTCGATGTGGAATGAAAAAGGAAGCCGTCATCGCCCTGTCCGGAAACCCCAATTCCGGGAAAACCACCCTCTTCAATGCCCTTACCGGGGCACGGCAACATGTGGGGAATTATCCGGGGGTCACCGTAGAAAAGAAGGTGGGGGTATATACCGCCGGCAACGCCCGGATTCGGATTGTGGACCTTCCCGGCACCTATTCCTTGACGGCCTATTCCCTGGAAGAGGTGGTGACGCGGGATTTTCTCGTCAACGAAAAACCCGATTTGGTCATCGATATCGTGGATGCCTCCAACCTGGAACGAAACCTTTATCTCGCCGTGCAATTTCTCGAATTGGGGGTCCCCCTATGCATCGCGTTGAACATGATGGATGTGGCCAAAAGCAGGGGCATTGAAATCAATGTGGAAAGGCTTCGTACGCTTTTGGGGGTCCCCGTGGTTCCCACCGTGGCGCGTACGGGTCTCGGAAAGCGGGAATTGATGGAAACGGCCGAAAAGGCCGCCGCTTTGGGGCCGCCGCCGTTGCGCATCTCCTACGGAGACGACCTGGATCGTGCCCTCATGGAGATGGAAAAGGAAATCCAGGCGCATTGCTTTTTGACGGACACCTATCCCGCCCATTGGGTTGCATTGAAGTACATGGAAAACGATGAACAGATTCTTGCAAAGGGGCGGGCGGTGGATCCTGAGCTTTCAAAACGTCTGGAACAGGTGGTCCTGAAGGTCTCCGACCATCTGATGGCCACCACGGGGAATTATCCCGAGGCCCTTATCGCCGACCAGCGTTACGGGTATATTTATTCAATTTTAAAACAGGGCGTCCTTTCCCGAAGAACGGATCAGCACCGCCTTTACCATTCCGATACAATCGACAAAGTTCTTACCCATCGCGTGATGGGACCCCTTGTCATGTTGCTGATCATCCTCGGCCTGTACCATTTCACCTTCACCTACAGCAAAATCCCGGTGGCCTGGGTGGAGGGGCTCTTCGAATGGCTTGGGGCGTTGACTGTCGCCACGATCCCAGAAGGAATGGTCCGGTCCCTCCTCGTTTCCGGTATTATCGACGGTGTGGGCGGGGTCTTGAGTTTTGTTCCGTTGATCATGATGATGTTTTTCGGAATCGCCGTTTTAGAGGATTCCGGGTATCTGGCGCGCATGGCGTTCATGCTGGACCGTGTTTTCAGCCTCTTCGGGCTCCATGGAAGCTCGGTCATGGCCTATATCGTCTCCGGAGGGATCGCCGGCGGTTGCGCCGTCCCCGGGGTCATGGCCACCCGCACCCTCCGGTCCCCGAAAGAGCGGCTGGCCACGCTGCTGACGGCGCCTTTCATGAATTGCGGGGCCAAGCTCCCGGTCTTTGCCCTTCTCATTGCCGCGTTTTTCAAGGAAAACGAGGCGCTCTTCATGTTCGCCATCACCCTTGTTTCCTGGACCGGGGCGCTGGCCGTGGCCAAACTCCTGCGCGTCACCGTGATCCGGGGGGAGCCCACCCCTTTCGTGATGGAACTCCCCCCCTACCGATTCCCCATCCTGAAAGGGTTGTTGATCCACACCTGGGAGCGCACGTGGCAATACATCAAAAAAGCCGGAACAGTGATTTTGGCGATTTCCATTCTCCTATGGGCCCTGATGAGTTTTCCGCGGCTTCCGGCTTCTGAACGGGCGACGGTTCTGGCCCAACTCAAACCGGCGGCTTCCGCCGATACATCGGCCTTTGAAAATGCTTCGGAAGAGGAAAGGCTGCGGAATGCGGATGCCGCATTGGGGGAAGCGGCCTTGCGGTATTCGGTGGCCGGCCGTATCGGTGTCGCCCTGGAAAGGATCAGCCGGCTGGCCGGATTCGACTGGCGGGTGAATATCGCCCTGATCGGCGGTTTTGCGGCAAAGGAGGTGGTGGTCTCCACCCTGGGCACCGCCTATTCATTGGGGGAGATCGACGTGGAAGAAAGCCTCCCCTTGTCCGAAAAGTTGGCCGCCTCTCCTGGTTGGCGGCCATTGACGGCATTGAGCTTGTTGCTTTTTACCATGTTTTATACACCCTGCTTCATCACCGTGGTCTGTATTTCCCGGGAAGCCGGATCATGGAAATGGGGGATCTTCTCCATGATCTTCAATACCATTTTGGCCTTTGTCCTCGCCATCACCCTGTTCCAGGCAGGGAGATTCCTGGGATATTAAAGGGGGATTGGATGGAACTTTTCATCATTGCCGTGATCGTGGGACTGGCGGCGTTTTTTGTTGCCAGGCGGTTTTATCATATGTTTAAAAAGACAAAGACCGAGGGATGCGGTTGTGGATGTACCTCCTGTCCGGTTCAAGAAGCCACCTGCGAGATCAACGACTTGGCCGAAAAACCCTTTAACGTCGAAAAACCTTAAAAACGCCGGAAGGGAAAGGGGTGCACCATGGCCCTGGAGATCCTTTCGGACGGTGAATGGGCAAAAGTCCGGCAGGGCGAGGAAGAAGTCGGGTATGCCTGAATCACGCCGGATGAAGGCTGGACACCGAAACCGGATACGGCCCGGCCACAACCCGCCGTGGCCCAAAAGATTCCCTTGAGTGCGGGGGCGTTGACCCAGGATCAGGTCGGCGCATCACACCCGCATTTTTTTTCGGAAAATACGCCCCCTCCGGAGGCGTTTTCGGGAGGGCGGGGCGGGGTATCGGGGAGTGTTCCTTCCTGTTCTTCTTCTCTTTTCAGGCGCCTTTTCCGGATCAAAGAAACGATGGAAAGCCCTCCCAGGAAAAAAGCCCCCAGGTGTTCGAGCCATTCGGGGATGATCTCTTTGGGGGTTTGGGCCAGGGCCCGGACGGTCCAGCCGAAATATCCGATCATCCAATCCAGCATCAAGCCGCAGGCGATGGAAAAGACGGCGATGGCAGAAAGATAGATGGCCGTGGAGCGTTTTCCCAAGGTGGCGGCGAGGACCGTCAAGGAAGTGATGTTGGTGGCGGGCCCGGCAAGGAGGAAGACCAGAGCGGCCCCCGGGCTGACCCCTTTCAGGATCAGTGCGGCGGCGATGGGCGTGGAGGCGGTGGCACAGATATACAGGGGGGTCCCCACAAAGAGCATCACGAGCATGGCCGTCAATCCACCTCCCAGGTACCGGCTCATCCATTCGGTGGGGATGAAGCCGGTGATCAGTCCCGCCAGAACCAGCCCCAGGAAAAACCACCCGGCCATATCGTCCCAGAGGTCCATGAACGCAAATCCGAATCCCGCCTTTGTTTTTTCAAAAAGGGTGTGGTGCCTGCGGTGTTTTTCAGGGGCGCAGTCCACGCCGTCGCAACAGTTGTCCACGGGGCAGGAAAGATTCGGGACAAGCGGCGCGGAGGCTCTTTTCCGGGCGGTCAGGTTTTCGGCAAGTCCGGCCACAGTGGCCGTGATGAAGGCCGACGCCGGGCGCGCCACGGTCATGACCGGATCCATGAGGGCGTAGGTCACTGCGATGGAGTCGACCCCCGACTCGGGGGTGGAAATCAAAAAGGCGCTCACCGCCCCTTTGTTCGCACCTTGTTTCCGCAGCGACACGGCTGCGGGCAATACCCCGCACGATCAGAGGGGGATGGGGATCCCCAGCAACGCCGCCTTGAAGACGGATCGAATTTTTCCTTCCCCCAAATGGTGGGCAATGGCGTTAGGGTTTAGAAAAACCCGGAGGAACCCGCTGACCATCAATCCAAAAACCACGTATACGGAAGCCTCCAGGAGCAGCTTCCATGCTTCTAAAAACGGAATGAACAAAATGTCCATGATGACACCTCTATAGCCCTTGTCGTAAAAGGAAACGGGGCCTTTCGAATGGCTCCTTTATTCTCGATAAAGACGCCGATTGCGTTTAAAACACGGATCGAGAAATCATTCTCGAACATGTTCCAGGCCGATGCGCAAAAAATCGAATACATGATCATCGTCCAGGGCATAATAAAGGATCTGACCGTCCCGTCGGTTTTTCACCAGGTTCAGGTCCCGGAGAAGCCGTAACTGATGGGACACCGCCGACTCGCTCAATTTCAGGTAGGCGGCAAGGTCACATACGCACATCTCCCCTTCGGCAAGGGCGAACGCGATTTTCAGCCGGGTTCCATCACCCAGGGCTTTATAGATCCGGACGAGGCGATTCAGATCCCTTTTCGGAAGCGCATTTTTTTCAGCAGTTTCAATGCGGTCCCTGTGGATCCGGCGGATAAAGCACCGCTCGGTGTTTTCATTTTCTGTAAAGGTTCGGGGCATACGGGTCAGTCCGGTCAGTGTATATTTTAATAATTGTTCATATATCTAAATATACATGAAATTGTTTCTTGTCAACGGATTTTTCATCTGTAAAGATAACCGTAATATGGAAAAATACGTTGTCGAAATTGAAACGGGCTTATCCGCGGTCAAGAAGGCGCTGGGGGTATGCCGCCGCGTTCAGGAGGATCCTGCGCACGCACAAGCGTTCCAAAAGGCGGACCGCTCCCCCGTGACCCTTGCCGATCTCGCCGCCCAGGCGGTCATCACGGCGACCCTGTTGAACACATTCCCGACGGACCGGGTGGTGGGCGAAGAAGACGCCGGTCTTCTCCGAAGGGAGGCAAAGATTTGCCGGGCGGTCCTATCCGTCGCCGTGAAGGAGTGGCCCGGGTTGACGGAGAAGACATTGTCCGATCTCATCGATTATGGAAGGCGCTCGTTTGATACCCGGGGGCGATTCTGGACGGTGGATCCCATCGACGGAACCAAAGGGTTTCTATCACGGCGCGGGTACGCCGTCGCCTTGGCGCTGATCGACAAAGGGACTGTGGAAGTGGGGATCCTGGGATGCCCCGGCCTGGGAAGGAGACCGGCGGCGGGGGACAACGCCGGATGCATTCTTCTTGCGGTGCGGGGGGCCGGGGCCCGCGTCCTGGGTGTCGACGGTGGGGATGCCGAACGAATTCGCCGGAGTGCATCCGTTTCCCCGGGTAAGGCCCGACTGTGTGAGTCGGTGGAACCTTCCCACGCCGCCCATGAGATCCATGCCGCCATCCAGCGCCGCCTGGGATCCCATGTTCCGCCCGTGCGCATGGACAGCCAGGCCAAATACGGTGCACTCGCCCTCGATATTGCCGATATCTACCTGAGGATTCCTAGAAAAAGAGACTATGTGGAAAAGATCTGGGACCATGCCGCCGGAACCCGCATCATCAAAGAGGCGGGGGGACGGGTGACGGATATTGCGGGGGGTACCCTGGATTTTTCCCGGGGAGAAACCCTGAATCAAAACCAAGGGGTGGTGGCAACAGTGGGCGGTATCCACGATCGCGTCCTTTCGGCCGTCAAAGGGGTTGTCCTGGAATGCTGACGCATACGTTTGTCCATATTCCGGGAATCGGAATCAAGACCGAAAGGCGGTTGTGGCAGGCAGGCGTCCGGACCTGGGATGATTGGGTCTTGGACCTTCCAAAA
This sequence comes from Deltaproteobacteria bacterium, assembly GCA_019309485.1. Classification (GTDB taxonomy): domain Bacteria; phylum Desulfobacterota; class Desulfobacteria; order Desulfobacterales; family UBA2156. The sequence goes on from JAFDGC010000042.1 coordinate 5,523, forward strand.
GGACTTCTGCCGGGAAAACTAGGGGAAATCGACGGGCACATCGAGGCCTCCCGGGAAGGGTTGCGCCGAAGAGCCCCTCGGTTTTTCGGTGATCGCCTCCCGGCCCATTTGCAGTGGCGCCTGTTTCCCGAGTTCAGGGGCGAAACAGCATACCTGGACATTGAAACCACCGGGTTGAGCGACTGGGAAAACGAGATCACCACCGTCGCCCTGTATGACGGCAAAAATATTTTTTATTATGTCAACGGGGAGAATCTGAACCGTTTCCCGGAGGACATTCTCCGATACGCGGTGGTGGTCACCTACAACGGAAAATCCTTTGATATTCCCTTTATCGAACGCTACTTCGGGATCCGTGTGGATTGCGCCCACATCGATCTGCGATACGTCCTGCACAGCCTCGGCTTGAAAGGCGGGCTGAAAGGGTGTGAACGGGCGCTGGGCATTCATAGGGGGGACCTGGAAGGAGTGGACGGCTACTTCGCCGTGTTGTTCTGGCAGGAATACCTTCAGAGACGAAACCCAAGGGCCCTGGAAACCCTTTTGTCCTATAACATTGCCGATGTCCTGTCCCTGGAGACCCTCATGGTGGCGGCCTATAACCTCAAGCTCAAAGAGACCCCCTTTTTCAACCAATTGCATATCGAAACCCCCCGATTGCCGGAAAATCCCTTTCTTCCCGACCGGGACATCATCGACAGGGTTCGTGCCCGTTTTGCCCGGCGATGGGTGCCGCGGTTTTAAGTTGACAGGGAATCGGATACTTAATAGAAAATAGTAACCGTTCTCAATAATGAGAAAACCGGCCCGGTCTTAAGAACAGGGTTTTTGGAGAACATTCCGGCCAAAACCATCAATCAACAGGAGGAAAACCCACATGAGTCAAGTCGAAAAAAATCTGAGGGAAGCCTTTGCGGGTGAGTCCCAGGCCAATCGCAAATACCTGGCGTTCGCCAAGCAGGCCGAAAAGGAGGGATATCCCCAGGTGGCAAAACTTTTCCGGGCCGCCGCCGAGGCCGAAACCATTCATGCCCATTCCCACCTGAAAGCCCTCAAGGGAATTCATGGCACGGCGGAAAACCTCGAAGAAGCCATTGCCGGGGAGACTCATGAATTTAAAAGCATGTACCCGGCCATGATCGAAGACGCCAAGGCCGCCGGCGACAAGATCGCCGAACGCAGTTTCACCTATGCCAATGAAGTGGAGAAGGTTCATGCAGCCCTGTATCAGAAGGCGCTCGACAACCTCGAAAACCCGAAGGAGGCGGACTATTACGTGTGTTCGGTGTGCGGCTACACCTGTGAAAACGAACTCCCGGATACCTGCCCGGTCTGCAACGCCAAGGTCAAGGCGTTTTACAAGGTGGAATAGGGCGCTCTAAGCGTTCCTTGCATCAGGGGCTGGCGGCGCGCACCATGGATCGGGAGGCTTTTGGCGTAAATCGTTTTGAGGATATGAGAAAGATCATGAGAACCAGCCCGAGGAAAGTCACTCCGGCGGCCAGTACAAAGGAAATGCGATAAGAAAGCACCTCGGGGATTCCCCGGATCATGAGCAGATCCGCCGCCGGTCCCACGATGAGGGTCCCGGCCAAACCCCAGCTCAAAAAGAAGGTGGCGTTGAAAATGCCGAAAAACCGGCCCCGGGTCTTGGCTGCGATAAGAGACGAGGCCACGGCGTAGGCCGACGCCATGATGATCACATCCGACACTCCTTTCAAAAAGTTGCTCAGGTAGATGAGTTTCAAGTCCATGGTGGCGGAAAGGAGGACCAGGGAGACAATGGCCAGGAGCGTTCCTGTGATCAGGGCATGTCGGTCCCCGATACGTCGGCCGAGCCACCCGGCGGAAAACCCCGTCACGATGATGGCCGCCGATTGCATGTTGACGATATGGGAGAGCTCCCGGCTCGAAACCCCGAAGGCGGTCTCCATCACCAGGTACTGGGTTTGGATGACCATGATGGAATTGCGGCCGAAGTTGATGAAGACCATGGCGGCGATGAAAATAAAAAAAACCACCGCATCCGAAGGGTCCGGGTCCCTTTCGACCGGATCCGCATGCGAAAAACGTTTTCCGACGCCCCCTTCGGGGACCCACCGTAGGGGAAGTATGGAAAGGAGCATCACCGTCGAGGCCACAAAAAAGAGCCAGCCTTCGTGAAAGCCCCAGCCGTCGTACCGCAGGCCCATTCCGTCGTAGAGAACCCCCCCGATCCAGATCCCGATCATCCGGCCCAGACCCCCGAGGCTGGCCAGTTTTCCCTGGACCGCGTTCCGCTCCTTTAGAGGATAAAGGTCCGAGATGAGGGCGCTCCATCCCACGTTGGACATGGACCAGAAAATTTCCACCAGGGTCAGCCCGAAAATGACGGCATACCCGGCGCCCCCGGGGGAGTCCGGGAATCGATGGGCGACCCAGACCAATGCCGTCCCGAAGGCCGCCAGGAATTCCCCCCATACGATGAGGGTGCGGCGGAGTTGGAATCGATCCGAGATCGGCCCCCACAAAAAGGTCTGGCACAAGACATTGGCGATCATGGGAAGGGTGGCGAACAGGGTCGTTTCCGTCACCGAAAGGCCCAGGAAGTGGCGAAGGTAAATCGAAAGATACGCATAGAAAAGCCCCCGCCGAAACATGGCCAGCATCTCGAAAGAAGAAATCCCATAAAACGTTTTTTTACCGGTGATCACAAGCCCCTTCCCGGATGTGCCTTTTTGAGGCCTCCCCGCAGCCGCGCAAGTCGGGATGTCAGCGTCGCTCCAACCCGCGAAGCACTGCCGTCAGGCAGAGCCGGCGGGGAATGCGCTCGCTGTTGCGGTTCAATTTGCCCCGTGTCAAGGCATGCGCCCAAACCTTGACGAAAAAGGCGAAAATTTATAATATGTCAGATCATGCGACAGGAAAAGGATTTCGGTTTGTCTCATGCAAAAAATCCTGGTGATCATCGGCGCCGTCGTCTTCGTTGCGGGGCTCTTGTGGCCGGTTCTGGAAAAAATCCCCATCGGCCGTCTTCCGGGGGATATCCTCATCAGCCGCCCCGGCGTGAAGATCTATATCCCCATCGGCACGATGATTTTGGTCAGCGTCATCGTTTCCGTGATCCTGTGGCTGTTGCGGAAATAAGGTGTTATTGAAAAGACAGCGCGAAAAAAATAAGGGTGGAGGGCCATCCCGTGAGCACCCTCGTTGATTTATCCATTTTCCCTTTGGACAAGGGCGAAAGCGTGAGTCCCTACGTGGCGCGGGCGGTTTCCGTCATCGAAAAAAGCGGCCTTCCTTTTCGGGTGGGCCCCATGGGAACCAGCATCGAAGGGGAATGGGAGGACGTGATGGCGGTGGTAAACCGCTGTTTTGAGGCATTGAAAACAGACTGCCATCGCGTCGTGGTGCACCTCAAGATGGATTATCGAAAAGGGGCACCGGGGCGCATCACCAAAAAAGTTCGATCCGTGCAGGAGAAGCTGAACCGCTGAAAGGAGGAACCCATGACCGTAAAAGAATTCGCCGAAAAAATCGTTTGGATGGGGCATGACGCCTTCCGCATCGATGCCGAAAAGATTCTTTATATCGATCCCTATCAAATCAAATCCGGCCCCAAGGCCGACCTGATCCTTGTCACCCACGATCATTTTGACCACTGCAGCCCGGAAGATGTGGAAAAGGTCCAAAAAGACGACACCATCATCGTAACGGAAAAGGATTCGGCCAAAAAACTGAAGGGCCATGTAAAGGTGGTCTGTCCCGGTGACGCGACCACGGTGCAGGGCATCCGAGTGGAAGCGGTGCCCGCCTACAATACCGACAAGCAATTCCATCCCAAGGCCAACGGCTGGCTCGGTTTTATCGTGGAAACGGAGGGGATCCGGTTGTATCATGCCGGGGATACGGACTTTATTCCGGAGATGCAGGATTTGAAGGTGGATATCGCCCTCCTTCCGGTCTCGGGGACTTACGTCATGACAGCCGATGAAGCCGTCCAGGCGGCCCTGGCCATCAAACCTGCCCTGGCGATTCCCATGCATTACGGCGCCATCGTTGGCGGTCCCTCCGATGCCGAGCGATTCAAAGAGGCCTTGGCAGGAAAAGTCGATGTGATGATCTTGTGAGCCCGGGGATTCCCTTTCCCCGGATCCTGCCGGTATATGGGGCTATTTTAACTCGAAACGGATGGGCACCCGCACCCACATGCCCACCGGACGATCCCCGATGGTGCCCGGCTCGAAAATCCAAGAACGCACGGCGGAAAGCGCCGCCCGGTCCAGAACGCCATGACCGCTTGATTCCAGGAGTTTGATCTTTTCCGGTTTTCCTTGGGCGCTGACAAAGACTTCCAGCAGCACCTTTCCTTCCATACCCCTGCGCCGGGCGGACCTGGGATACGAAGGCGGGGGATTTTTTTTGTATGCCGGCCGGGCTTCCTTGACCGGCGCCGGCACCGGGGGCGGCGGGGCGACCGGCTCGATTGCCCGGGATTCCTTTGAAACGGCCAAAGGCGGATCCGAAGCCCTTTCCTCAAAGGGCGACGGCGTCTCGGAAACCGGTGTCATCGGTTCCGGTGCGGGCGACGGCGTCTCGGAAACCGGTGTCATCGGTTCCGGTGCAGTGCGTTGTGGTTCCGGTTCCGGTTCCGGCGGCAGGGTTTTCCGAGCCGGTTTCGGACGTTGGGGTTTCGGTTGGACAGGGAGGGGTTTCGCCTTTTTTGGGGGATCCGGTTTCGGGACCGGGGGCGGGGGTTCGGGTCTTCGCAGTGCCGGTGCAGGAGGAACGGGTTCGGGTTCGGGCGGTGCGGGCGGCAGCCGGTACGACAGGTCCACCGGGACGCAATGTTTGGATTAGAGTAAAAAAGGAGTGCATGCAAGGCCAAGGAGAACCCCAGCGCCGCCAAGAAGCGTTTCACGGTCTTTTTTCCGCTTCCGCCTGGAGGGAAATCCTTTCGATTCCCGCCATCCGGATCCGGTCCATTACGGAAAAAAGGGTTTGGTAGGCCAAAGTGTTTTCGGCGAACAAAAGCACCCCCGGACTCGGACTTGATGCCGTTTTTTCTTTGAGTTTTTCCGTCAGGTCTTCAAGAGGGACCGGTTCTTCGTCCACGAACACGGTGCCGTCCGATTGGATGGTCACCGAGAGGAGCATTTTCTGTTCGATCCGGGACGTGGGGGAAACCGGAAGGACCACGGGAACTCCCCGGTGGACCGCCATGGAGAGCATGGCATAAATGAAAAAGACCAAAACCAAAAAGACGATATCGATGAGGGGGAGCATTTCGATCCGCGGCTTTTTAACGGGATGCACCGGCAGCTTCATTGATTTGCTTCCTTGCCGCCGCCGGGTTTTTGGAAAAGCTTTTCATAGACGATCTCAAGGCTGGTGGCGTATTTTTCGATACTGATGGCCGCGTGTTCTACCCGGGAATTGAAGTAGTTGTAGGGGAAGACGGAGAGGATGGCGATGCCCAGTCCGGCGGCGGTGGTGATCAAGGCCTGGGCGATTCCCGCGGTGACCATCCGGGGATGCTCGATTCCGCTCACGCCGAGGAGGTCGAAGGACTGGATGATGCCGATCACCGTTCCAAAAATGCCCAGGAGCGGGGCCACGGTGATGAGGGTGTCCAAAATGTTCATGAAGCGCCGCATCTGTCTCAGCTCATCGGCTGCGGTGGCTTCCATGGCCTTGCTCATGGAGAATTCCCGGTGCAGAATCCCGCTGACCAGGATGCGGATGATGTAATCCCTGGAACCCGCCACTTTTTCTTTGACGCCTTCCCACTTTCCCACCCGGCATAACTCCAACACTTCATCCACAAGGGCCTGATCCCGGCGGATGTCCAGTTGAATCCAGTAGATCAGACGCTCGATTACGACCGTGAGCATGACCAGCGAACAGGCTAAAAGGGGGTACATGACCGGCCCGCCGCTTTGAAACAGGGCAATCATCGATTGGCTCTCCCTCTTTTTTTATTTGATGAAATCGTAAGAAGGCCGGCGGGGTCTGCACCGCAAGCCGTTTTACGATCTTGTCCTGTTCCACCAGGATTCGAGTGCAGAACACCCTTTGAAAAAGAAGCGAAAAAACCGCCGGTTGTGTTTCGATCCATACCGGATTTTCCCGCTTCCTTCAAGTCATCGCCACGCCCGTGCGTTAATTCCAAACACGGAATGCCGGGGAGACTTCCCCGGCATTCCGCCGCAGGGGTGTCCGTCCTTAGAATGCGTAACTGAGTTTTGCGAAAACGGCGCGTCCGGCTCCCGGAAACCCTTCCAGCGTCGACTCCCCGGTGGCATAGTCGTAAAAGGGGCTCAGGTAGGTATCGTATGCCTCGTCTAAAAGATTGTTGGCGGAAACAGAGGCCGTCCAATGGTCTGAAAGACGCTGGGTGAACCGCACGTCCACCGTCCAGTAAGCATCCAGGGTGCCCACCGGTTCGGTGAGGGTTTTGTCATGGCCGTAGTAAAGGCGTTCCCCCACGTACCGCACCGTCAGCTGCGAAGTTAAACCGAAGTTCGCCCAATGGGTGAGGCTCCCTTTCCACTGATGTTCCGGGGTGTAAGTGGCCCGTCGGGTCACGAATTCGTTTTCCTCTTCGGCGTCTGTGTATGTGTAGGTCAAAGAGACGGTGACATCCCGATAGGGGCCGATATTCAGTCCGGCTTCGATGCCGTTGCCTTCGAAACGATCCAGATTGACGGGTCGATAATGCCAGTTTTTATCCGGTTGCCACTGGATCTTGTCGTTGACGTCCCACTGGAAGTAGGTCAAAAAGGCAAAAACCCGGTTTTCCCAGAATCGATGTTCGATGGTGGCATCCGAGTGCCAGCCGGTTTCGGGCTTCAGGTCAGGGTTTCCTTCAAAGGAGTAAAATCCGAAATCCTGATTGGGCCAGAATAGATCGTTGGGCGTGGGGGCCAGGAAGTGTCTCCCATGGCTGATTTTTAACGCGGTGTTTTCCCCGGCGTTGATTACCGCGCCCAATAGGGGGAGATTCTCGGTGCCGAAAGTGGAATGTTTTTCCTGCCGGATTCCGGCCAGGGCCTTAAAATAATCGCAGGGCCGGTATTGGGCCTCCAAGTACATACCGGTGGTGTGCACCGATGCATCAAAGGCGCTTTGGGATCCCGGCACGTTGCCGCCTCCGGCGGCTTTATCCACGCTTTCATTTTCCCAATCGTAGTTTTTATGATCCACCCCTACCAAAAGGCTTGCCCCTTCGAAAGGTCGGATATCGGCATTGAGTTCCGTACCGCGCACCGTATTGGTCACCGTGAGCGCGGTTCCGGTGAGATCCCCTTCTTCACCCACATACCAGTCCATATCCTCATTTTCCAGCCGCGTGTAATTCCCCCGCGCGCTCAACGCAATCCAGTGCCAGGGCCGACTTTTGATCTGCAAGACCACGTGCTGGTCTTGATCCTTGGCCCCGGCCAGAAGATTGGCGGCATCGGCGTTATAAAAACGGACCCCGTCCACGAAAAAATCCTGAGTTCCCTCCGGAGGCTCCACACCGGGGCGGCCGTATTCCCGATCGATATAATCTCCGTATAGGCTGGCGTTAAAAAGCGCTCCTTTATCCCACACCAGCTTCAAAGAGACATCATTATGGGTCAAATCGCTGTTGTCCCGGAAGCCGTCGGTTTCCCTGCGGCCTGCGGTCAGGTAATATCCGAAGTCATCGAAGAAAAACATGCCGGACTCGGCGGTCAGTTCATACGTGTTTTGGGTGCCGTATCCGGCTGCGGCTTGCAGGTCCACCCGGTCCCGCCGGGGGCTTTTCGTGATGATGTTGACGGTGCCGCCCATGGCGCCGGATCCGTAAAGGAGGGAGCCTGAGCCCTTCACCACCTCCACCCGTTCGATGCTGTTGAGGGGAATCTTACTCACGTCGGCGGTTCCCATGGATGGGGAGGCGATGTTGACGCCGTTGACGAGGACCTGGGTCCCGTTGGCGGGCATTCCCCGGATCTGAAGGGTTTCGGACGCCCCGCCGTAGTCTCCGTACGTCCTCCAGTCGACTCCCGGTTCATTGGCCAAAAGTTCCCCGATGCTTTTCGCCGGGCTTTCTTCGATGTCCAGGGCGTCCAGTACGATCACGGCATTGGGAACGTCTTTTCTCTTTTCTTCGGTTTTCGTCGCGCTGACCACTACTTCCTCCAGTACATCGGGCGTCGAATCCATCTTCGCCGCCGTGGGCTCTGATGCATGGACCCCCGAGATCATGAAAATGAAGACGACTGCCGGCAACCATGGGTTTTTCATCCTTTCCTCCTTTTGATACAAAACCATTTTCACCGGGTCCGGAATAAAAAAATCCCCGGACCGACATTTCCTCGATCCGGGGATTTTCCCTTTTTGAATCCTTAGATCGTACAGTGCTTTTTTGTCCGCGAAAAGCACACAACATTCAGGCAGGTCTTCTGACTTTCGGATCGTCCTACTTGCCGCGCCTTCCCATTTCCCTTCCACGGGTCACAGTGGCATCCTGCGGTGTTTGTCCCCGATTACAGCGGCGGGCCCGTCCCCTATTCTCAAGGGGTTCCCTTTTTCAGCTCTAACGAGCGCCTGAATCGTATCGTCCCTTAGAAAATAACAGGGAAAAAGTCAATGCTTTTTATTGTTTCCTTCAGCGTCCATCAGAAAGACGCTGCGCTGGAAAACACGGTCTTGACCGGTATCAATCCGTCGCTTCTCAAGCTGCCGCCAGCAAAGATTTCCGGCACTCCAGGAGGCGGCGGATTCGCGAATGGGCCGGCACCGTTTCTTATCGAAGGGTCAACAGGTGGGTCCTTAAATTGCCCCCCCGTTTTTTCAAACCCAATTTTCGTCGAATATGATTCCGATGGGCATCGATGGTGCGCTTGGACAACTCGAAAATTTCGGCGATTTCTTTGGTGCTTTTCCCCTGCTTGATCAAATTGGCGATCTGCACTTCCTTGGGGGTCAGGTTCACATATTTGGTGGAAAGCGTATGGGCAAACGGAGAAATGATCTCCTTGAGGGACATATCAATAATATCCACGTAGGTTTGCTGGCTGGAATTGAGTTTGGTGGTTTTCAGCTTTTCCAGATACGGCAGAATCATCCGCTTGACATTGAGCAGCACCTTTTCCTCAAGCTCGTTTTTATCCTCTTCGCGTTTTTTCAAAATGGTCTTGAGGGCGGCGTTGGTGTCTTCCAGGTTCATCGTCTTGATACTGAGTTCCTCGGTGCGCTCCTGGATCATTTCCTCCAGGCGATTCCGTTCCGTTTTTAAGGCGCTCTCGCTTTCTTTCAACCGCCGCTCCAGTTCAATGCGCGTCAGGGCGATTTCCACCGTGGCTTTGACCTGGTAATCGTTAAAGGGCTTGAGGATATAGCCCAGGGTTTGCAGGGATTTGGCTTGCTCCAGCCACTTTTCATCCTCATGGGCCGTGATGAAAATCACAGGGATGTCCGATTTGGCCTGTATCTTCTTGGTTGCTTGAATGCCGTTCATTCCACCGGGCATGACAATGTCCATCAGAATCAAATCCGGTTTGTGCTTCTTGGCCAGGGAAACGGCTTCTTTTCCGGACATGGCCCGTCCCACCACTTCAAAACCCATTGACTCCAGAGTTTCCTCCAACTGGAGCCCCGTAATGGCTTCGTCTTCGACGATCAATAATTTGCTCACAGTTCTGTCCTCTCTTTTTTAAGTCTTTTTTAGATTTTCATACCGGATAAACCGGCGCTTCCGCGGCATGTACACCCGCATGAATAGATTTTCCTTAACATCGATTTTTTGCCATTACAACCTTTTTCTAAAAAATGTCAATAGTCCATAGAACTATTTCTTTGTTTTTTTGTGGTTTCACCGGCTTTTCGCCTATTTTTCTTCTCCACGGGGCCAATGAAACAATATACGGTTTGTCATAGGCATTTTAAGGTGAACCGCAACAGCGAGGGCATTCCCCGCAGGTTCAGCCTGACGGCAGTGCTTCGCGGGTTGGAACGAAGCGGAAATCCCGCCTTTCGGGGCTGGGGGGGAGCTTCAATCTGGATGGACTTGCAAAATCATGAAGCATCCTACAATCCAGGGTTAGCGTAGCACCCCGCCTTTGACGAGGATTTATCATAAAGTAACACGTTGAGGTTGCTTGATGAAAGGAAAAAAGGTCCGAGGGTCCGAGGGTCCGAGGGTCCGAGGGTTCGAGACCCCGGGTCATGCGGGGGCGTTTCTTTTTTTCTTGACACATAGTTATATTGTGGCTAAAATGTAATCACAAATTTTAGAAACAGCAAGGGCCGAAGCATTCAGGGTCGCCTGCAGATCAAGGCGTTACCGCCCTTCTTTCTTTAGGGTGACTTTTGAACGCAAAAATACCAGGACAAAAAGAACGTTAGCCGTCTTATGTCCCCCTTTTTCGGTTTATGGCTCCTCATTATGGAAATTCCCTGGGGTGAACGGCGTCGAAAGCAATTGAAAGGGGGACACAAAGATGGCTATGGCACAAATCGGGTGTAAGGGGTAAAAAATGAGATATGCAGAGACAGGATATAATTTGGAAATTGATCTGTCCAGGGGCAGCATTGAACGGGTGCCGACGAATCCGAAGGACACCGCACTCTATTTGGGGGGCCTGGGGACCAACGCCAAGCTGCTGTGGGACCGGGTTCCGCCGGAGGCGGAGCCCTTTTCTCCTGATAACCTGTTGATTTTCAGCACTGGGCTTCTGGGAGGGACCCCCGCCACCGGCGCGAACCGAACCATTGTGTCGACTTTTTCTCCACAGACATTATTGATGGCCTATTCCATGATGGGCGGCTTTTTCGCTCCGGAATTGAAATATGCCGGTTATGACAAGGTCATCATCCGGGGCAACTCCCCCGAACTGGTTTATTTATGGATCAACGATGACAAGGTGGAGATCCGGGATGCCTCCCATTTACAAGGAAAAGGCGCGCTTGAAGCCGCCGAAATGATCCGGCGCGAGTTGAAAGAGCCGAAGGCCCAGGTATGCGCCATCGGCCTTGCAGGTGAAAACCGGGTTTATTATGCCTCCATCGAGCATTCCCGTTCCAGCGCCAGCCGGGGTGGAATCGGCGCGGTGATGGGCGCCAAAAAGCTCAAGGCCGTCGCGGTACGCGGCAAAAAAGACATCAACGTCGCCCGCCCGGAAGAATTCATGACCCTTTGCAACGAGGTCTTGAATTATATCCAGCACAGGGCGAAAAATCCGATTAAAGGCGTTCCCCCTATTTTGGCCGGAATCGGATCACCGCAGGAGATGGCCATACACGATGAGGAATGGCACACCACCAGTTTTGCCTGGGGAAACGCTCGCCACCGGCGGAAGGGTTTCTGGACAAAGGAAACCGCGGAAGTGTGGAAGAAGACGCAGGAAAAGGCGGTGGAGCGGCTCATCAGCTGCTATAACTGCCCCATGAAGTGCGGCGCTGTCGTTTCCTACCCGGCGCTGGGGATTTCGAAATACATGATGAAATGTTATTCGAAGCTCACCTATGTCATGGGCGCCATGGCGGACGATCTGGATTTCGGTTTTCGGATCGCGGGCCTCGCCCAGGAATACGGGGTGGACGGATATACCGCGCCCCAGGTCATGGCCTTTGCTGTGGAGCTTTATGAAGACGGCATTTTAACCGATCAGGACCTCCCGGGGTTTCCATCCGGGAATGAAGAGCGGTTTTTTTGGCTCCTTGAAAAGATCGTCAGAAGAGAAGGAATCGGGGATATTCTGGCCAACGGCACCTACTGGGCGGCCCGGCAGATCGGAAAAGGCGCGGAGGCGTACGACCGGAACACCATCAAGAAACATGAACAGATTCCCATCAAACTCGGGATGCTGAACCCCATCTATTTCCTCATGTATTCCACGGGTGAAAAGATGAACATCACCCAAATCGAGGGCCAGATGCCTCAGGTTCCTTTCGCCACCCGGGAGGAACGGGAAGAGTTTGTAAAGGACTGGATTCAGGTTCCCGATGAAAAGTTCAAGGAATTCTTCTTAAACTGGGAACTTCGAGGAGAAAACGCGTTTCCCCATTACCCTCCGCCTGAAACAGCCTGTGATCTCGTGGAATGGCAGGAGACCATGCACTACATCGACGATATTCTCGGAATATGCGCGGGTTTGTCTTCTTTTCCGATAAAACCCCCGTATCATATCCACAACCTGCCCAAATTTATTTCGGCGGCGACGGGGATGGATTTTGATAAAGACAGGCTCTGGAATACCGCCAGAAGGATCCGGAATTTGCTCCGGGCCGTGAATGCCCGGAGAGGGTTGAGAAGAAGCGACGAGAAACCGCCCGAAGATCACTGGAAGAAACGATTCCCGGACTTGGAAAAAAAACTTCTGGATACCTATTATCGATTCAAGGGGTGGAACAGCGAAGGGATTCCCACCAAAGAAACGTTGGACGGATTGGACTTGGCTTATGTCGCCGAGGACCTTTTGAAAAGGGGGATCCTGAGCGAAGATGAAACAGCCGCTGCCGAAGAGGCCGCCGAAGAAGCCAAGCAAAATTAATGGGAACAGGGATCATGGGTGAAAAAAAGAAGAAAATTATCAAAACGATAAAAATAGATGCGGATAAATGCAACGGCTGCCGGGCGTGTGAAGTGGCCTGTTCCGCCTTTCATGCGACACCGAAATACAGCAGCAATAATCCGGCGAGATCCCGCATCCGGGTGATTCACGAGCCGTTAAAGGACATGTTCGTTCCGGTCTACGCCGGGGAATACACGGCGGCCGAATGCATGGGAAGAGACAAATACGTCCTTGACGGAAAGGAGTACGACGAGTGTGCCTTGTGCAGGGCGTCCTGTCCCTCCAGGGATCTTTTCAAGGAGCCCGATTCGGGTCTTCCCCTTAAGTGTGATATGTGTGAAAGCGATCCGACCCTTACGGAACCCCTGTGCGTTCAGTGGTGCATCACCGATGCCCTGGTCTACGAAGAAAGGGAAGAAGAAGTCGAAGAAGAAGAGGAACAGGAGGATCTGGAGATCGGCCTGGAAGCATTGGCTGACAAGTACGGCATGGAAAAGCTTATCGAAACCGTTGCCCGATTGTCCGTGGCCAAGAAGGAATAAGCGCATGTTCGCTTCTCTGCATGTTCCAAACCCCGATAAAAGATGTGGAGCCCTACGCCCTAAGGGCGGGGCTCCCCGGTAAGGTAAGTACCTATTTTGAGATAGCTTCCCTCGACCCCGCATTAAAAGGCGGGGCTTTCGGGAAGCGTTCCGGTAAAACCACATGGATATTCGAAACCGTCCCAAGAAAAGGATGAAGATCGAAAGTGGAGAACCTGTCCGATTATAAAGAAATCGTGGATGTGATCAAGGCCAGCGGCGGAGAAGCCTTTAAGCGGTGCTTCCAATGCGGGCTGTGTGATGTGGTCTGCCCGTGGAATAAAGTGAGATCCTTCAGCATGCGAAGAATCGTCCGGGAAGCCGGTTTCGGTTTAACGGAAATCGAAAGTGAAGATATATGGCTTTGTACCACCTGTGGAAAGTGCCCCCAGCAATGTCCCAGGGACGTCAAGCAGATCGAATCGGGGGTGGCCCTGCGGAGGATCGCCACGGAATACGGGGTGTTCCCCAAATCGGTCACTTCGATCCGTACGGTGAGCGGTAGCCTAATCGGAGAGGGGAATCCTCTCGGGGAAGAACGGGCAAAACGGGCCGCCTGGACGGAGGGGCTTCAGGTACCCTCCTTCGAGGAAGGGATGGATGTTTTATATTTCCCCGGCTGTTACCTGAGTTATGATCCGAGGCTGAAAAAAGTGGCCCAAGCCACCGCCCGCATCCTCAACCAGGCGGGAGTGGCGTTCGGCATCCTGGGAACCAAGGAGAACTGCTGCGGCGAGAGCATCCGAAAAACCGGCGACGAAGCGTTGTTCAGGCGGTTGGCCAAAGAGAACATCAAAACATTCATCGATCAGGGGGTCAAAAAAATTCTGGTTTCCTCCCCCCATTGCTATCATACCTTTAAAAACGAGTATCCCGAATTTATGGTGCATTTCGAGGTGGTCCATATCACCCAGTATCTGCTTGAATTGATCCGGGACAAAAAACTTATTCTCAAGAACGGATACGAAAAGAACGTGACCTATCATGACCCCTGCTATTTGGGACGGCACAACGGGATTTACGACGAACCCCGGGAGATGCTGAATCGGGTTTCCGGAATCCATTTTAAAGAAATGCAGGAAACGCGGTCCGAAAGTTTTTGCTGCGGCGGGGGCGGGGGAAGGATTTGGATGGAAACCCCCAAGGGTGAAAGATTTTCCGACTTAAGGTTGAAGGAAGCCATGGCAATGGGCGCCGATGTCCTGGTGACCTCCTGCCCGTATTGCATCGCCAATTTTGAAGACAGCCGGTTAACGATGAACGCGGCGGAACAAATCGAAATCAAAGACATCACGGAGATCATACAGGAATTCATTTAAAAGGCCAAAAACGATAGGAATAAAGAAAAGTGGAAAAAGAACGACTGGAACAGTTTTGCAAAAGTTTCGGCCAGGCCGGTTTCGGAGATGTCATGGTGGTCGGCGGCGGGATCAGCGGCATCCAGGCCGCTCTGGATCTTGCGGCCGGCGGGTTCAAGGTGTACCTTGTGGAGAAATCGCCCGCCATCGGCGGCCACATGGCGCAGCTGGATAAAACCTACCCCACCAATGACTGTTCCATGTGAATTCTTGCGCCCAAACTGGTCGAGGTCGACCGGCACCCCAACATAGAAGTCCTGACCTATACGGAAGTGGACAGGGTCCATGGGAAATCAGGAGATTTCAAGGTCACCCTGACGAAAAGGCCCCGGTACGTTATTGAGGATAAGTGTACGGGCTGCACCACCTGCGTGGAGTATTGCCCCGTCATGGTTCCGGACCCCTATAACCAGGACATGTCATCCAACAAGGCCATTCATATATACTTTTCTCAGGCCGTTCCCCTGATTACCTATATCGATGAAAACTGCCTTTATCTGAAAGACAAAAAATGCCGCATTTGCGAGGCGGTATGTAAAAACTACGCCATCGATTTTCATCAGACAGCCGAAACGTTTGAAATACAAGTCGGGGCCGTCATTCTGGCCCCGGGATATGACGTGTTTGACCCGAAGATAAAAGGGGACTACGGATACGGCAGGTTCGACAACGTGGTCACCAGCCTTGATTTTGAACGGCTGTTGTGCGCCACAGGGCCCCACGAAGGCGAAATCCTGCGCCCTTCGGATCAAACGCATCCCCATAAGATCGCCTGGATTCAATGCGTCGGCTCCCGGCGGGTCACCCCCGGAGACAACACCTACTGTTCCGCCGTATGCTGCACCTACACCCAGAAACAGGTCATTCTGACAAAAGACCATGATGCCGACGCCGAGTGCACGATCTTCCACAACGATATCCGGTCGTATGGAAAGGATTTCGAGCCCTACTTTCAAAGGACGGAAAGCCTTGCCGGGATACGGTTCATCCGAAGTTATGTTTCTGTGGAAAGAGAAGTCCCGGAGACAAAAAACCTGATCATCAAATACGCCACGCCCGAAGAGGGGGTCAAAGAAGAAGAATTCGACATGGTGGTCTTGTCCGTGGGGCTCAACCCTCCGGCGAATTACAAAGACCTGGCGGACAAATTCGGCATCGAACTCAACGCATATGGATTCTGCAAGACCGACAGTATGAATCCCATCGCCACTTCACGTCCGGGTGTTTTCGTCAGCGGGGCGTTCCAGGGTCCCCTGGATATTCCCGAATCTGTCTTCACCGCCAGCGGCGCCGGTTCCCAGTGCGGTGAACTCCTGGAATACCGGCGCGGCAGGCTGGCCAGAGAAAAATCATATGCCCCGGAAAGGGATGTCTCCAAAGAGGAACCGCGGATCGGGGTCTTCGTGTGCCATTGCGGTGCGAATATCGGAAGGGTGGTGGATGTGCCCTCCGTCGTGGAATACGCCTTGACCTTGCCCCATGTGGTCCACGCCCAGGAACAACTCTTTTCTTGCGCCACCAACTCCGCCCAGGAAATAACGGACATGATCAAGGAAAAGGGGCTCAACCGGGTGGTGGTGGCCGCCTGCTCCCCCAGAACCCTTGAAACACTCTTCCGGGACACCCTTCGGGAAGCCGGGATCAACCAATACTTTTTTGATATGGCCAATATTCGAGAACACAACTCCTGGGTCCATTCCAAGCAGAAAGAAGAAGCCACCCAGAAGGCAAAAGATATCACCCGGATGTCCGTGGCCCGGGCCTGCCACCTGGAGCCCCTGCAGGAGATCGATCTCCCCGTCAACAAGGCCACCCTGGTGGTGGGGGGAGGAATTGCCGGCATGACGTGTGCTCTTTCCATCGCCAATCAGGGGCATGAGGTTTACCTGGTGGAAAAGGATACGGACCTGGGGGGAATGGCGAAGCGGATCCACTACACCTTAGACGGGATGGATGTCCAGGCCTATCTCCGGGACCTGACAAACAAGGTCTACCGTCACCCCTTGATCCATGTCCATACGGACGCGGTCATTACGGAGGCCACCGGTTATGTGGGGAATTTCGTCACCAAGATCACCTCTGAAAACCGACCCTTTGAAATCCGGCACGGCGCCGCCGTCATCGCGACCGGCGCCGATGTGTACAAGCCTGCCGAGTACCTTTACGGCGAAGATGACCGGGTATTGACCAACCTGGAACTGGAAGAAGCGATCGCAAAGGGCGACGAAAAGATCCTCAGCGCGAACAACCTCGTGATGATCCAGTGCGTGGGTTGCAGAAACGAAGATCGAAATTATTGTTCCCGGGTATGTTGCAGCCAGTCCATAAAGAACGCCCTGAAACTCAAAGAGATCCACCCCGGGATGGAGATCACCATTCTTTTTCGGGATATGCGGACATATGGATTCAGCGAAGATTTTTACCGGGAAGCTTCCGAAAAGGAAGTACGGTTCATCCGGTATACGCCCGAGGACAAACCCCATGTGGAAGCGGCCGAGGCGGAAGGCCGGT
This sequence comes from Deltaproteobacteria bacterium, assembly GCA_019309485.1. Taxonomy (GTDB): domain Bacteria; phylum Desulfobacterota; class Desulfobacteria; order Desulfobacterales; family UBA2156. Next base: position 22,497 of record JAFDGC010000042.1, read on the forward strand.
CCGTCTTGAGGGTGGCTGTGACGGATCCCGTGCTGGGGAAAAAGCTCGCCATCGACGCGGATTTTATTTCACTAGCCGCCGCCGTGATCCCTCCGGCGGGAAACCGGGAAGTATCTCAATTCTTCAAGGTCACCCTGGGACCGGATGATTTCTTCAAAGAAGCCCATGTAAAATTAAGACCGGTCGATTTTGCAACGGACGGCGTTTTTCTCTGCGGCACGGCCCACTACCCCAAGCATATCGCGGAAACGATCAACCAGGCCTTCGGGGCCGCAGGACGGACCTTGACCCTTCTTGCCCATGATATCGTCACTGTTTCAGGCGCCGTCTGTGATGTGGCGGAAAAACAGTGCATGGGATGCGGGGCGTGCATCTCTGCCTGCACCTATGGCGCAATCGAGTTTCGAGAGACGCGGCAGGGAAAAAAGGCGGTCGTCAATCCGGTTCTGTGTAAAGGGGACGGGCTTTGCAACGCCAAGTGTCCGACGGGGGCCATCAGGCTCAGACACTTCACCGATGAAGAGATCGAAAGCCAGATTGATGCAGCAATCGGACTCGTATAGGACCTGAGTTGAGCGATTTTCGAGTTTGCCGCAGATACAAGGAAAATGTTGTTGTGCTGTAGTGCACTATGCGCAACGGCATCTGACGCCGTAGATGCGGTAAAATCGAAAATCCCGAAGGGTTTCCTTTTTTTAAGCTCAAATGGGCAGAATTCCTTAAAAGTATTATCAATTTAACTTTTTCAAAAATTTGAAACGCTCAGCTTAGTAGGAGATAAAACAAAAAAGGTGGATAGGATGCGTGAAGGAATTCAATTCAACCCCAAAATCCTGGGGTTTGTGTGTCACTGGTGAGCGTACGGCGCGGCTGACCTGGCTGGAGTTTCCAGACTGCAATATACGACGGATGTCAGACTGATTCGGGTCATGTGTTCCGGCAGAGTCGACCCGGAGTTCGTGTTCAGGGCCTTTGCCAACGGCATGGATGGGGTGTTTATCGGCGGATGCCGCCTGAACGAATGCAATTACGTGACCCATGGAAATTATCATGCCCTGAACATGGTCCTTTTGTGCAAAAGAATAATGGAACACATCGGCTTGGATCCCGACCGGCTGAGGATCGAGTTCATGTCCTCCGGTGAGGGCATCCGCTTCGCCGAAGTGGTCAATGATTTCTGGAAGAAAATCGAAGCACTGGGCCCCCTCGCCGAAGGCGAAAAAATCGATAAAAATGAAGTGATGTCCAAAATACAGAAAGTCAGAAAGCTCATCCCCTACATCAAGATCGTCAAACGGGAGAAGCTGGACTCCCGCCTGGAAAGCGAGAGCCGGTATGGAACCCTTTTTACGCTGGATGAGATAGAAACGCTGTTTAAAGATATCGTCTCCTATTACATCGATCCGGATAAATGCCAGGCCTGCATGATCTGTTACCGAAGGTGCCCCGTGGAGGCCATTGAGGGCGGAAAGAACCGGATCCATGTCATCGACCAGGACAAATGCATCAAATGCGGCACCTGTTTCGAAGTTTGCCCCCCCCGCTTCGGGGCGGTGGATAAAATATCGGGCGCGACCGTTCCGCCGCCGATCCCGGAGGAAGAAAGGACCATCGTAAGGAAAGCAAAAGAGAACGTGTGATTTTCTTAATTGCTTGATTCGGCCAGGCGCCGAAAACCGCAATACACGTGAATCCCCGTTTCCTTGGCTGACGCCAGGGTCATGTTCAGGGAATCCGCCAGCTCGACGGCGAGCGCCGTGGGGCGGGAAGCGGCCATGATGAAAGGGATGTTCGCCCGGGCCGCCTTCTGAACCATTTCGTAGCTGATCCGGGAAGAAAGGATTAACACCTTCGCCCGGTTCAGCATGCCTTTCAGAAAGAGCTTTCCGACGGCCTTATCCAATGCATTGTGGCGGCCCACATCTTCGGCTATGGATAACAGGTCAAAGCCAACGGTGTAAACGGCCGCGGCGTGGGTGGACCGGGTCTGTCGATAGAGGCGCTGATGGGCCTCTAATCCTTTCAGGCAGTCATGGGCTTTTGCCAGGTCAACGGGCGGCCCGTCGGGCAGCATCCGCACTTTTTGCAAAAGGTCGTCCACCATTTCCTTTCCGCAGATACCGCAGCTGGTTTGACTGATAAAACCCCGGCGTTCCAGAATACCGGTGATGGCGGCCATCCGCTCGGGAGTGACGGTGAGGGTTACCGCGTTTGTGGATTCCGCCTCGCAAAAGGTGATGGCGCCGACCTGCTCCAAACGATCCACGACCCCTTCGGCCAGGCAAAAACCGGCCACATGGGCCACTTCCTCCCCCGGGGTCCGCATGACCACCGCATAGGGCTTTCCTTGAACCCGGATGGACAGCGGTTCCTCAAGGATCAGTTCCTGCCGGGTCGAACGCCGTGTTTTTCCTTCCTGGTACAATACCTCTAAAGGGCGCGTATGATCACTCACGGGGAAATTCTTTTTGACCCTGTGCCGGGCCGGCGGATATGCGCATCCATGTAGAGAATAGAACACGTCGTGCGGTTCTCAACTTTCCTGAAAACCCATAAGAATTCAAGGTTTATTTTTTCACTCGCTCCATAAAAAATCGTCCCGATCAATAAATACCACATTGTACCATATCTTTCAAAAGTAAATCGCTCTGCCGAGCGATTTTGTCCGTCCTGGATCGACCGGTTATTGGGTTGATTCCCTTAACCAGCCCAGTACATCCTCAATTTCGGGTATTTTGCCGACCAGTTTGATTTGACCGTCTATGATTACGGCGGGTGTCATTTTCACCCCCGTTTTGGCGATATCCAATCGATTCGAAACTTTTTTGACTTCTGCGTTTATCCCACTTTTTGCCACTGCCTCTTTCACAATGGCTTCCACCGTATTGCATGTAGTGCAACCGGTGCCCAGAACTTCAATTTTCATGCGTTCACCTTTTTAACCCTGTCCACCACCTGGCGGACGTCAGCCAGGCATCACCGACCCTTGGGATTTTTGTTCGCACAATCGCATCCCTTCCGCTTTTTTTCGGCTGCGATTTTGGCCATGATGGTGGATGTCCCATTTTCAAGGTAATCCTGTTCGATGTCTTTTCGGGTGTGGCCGAAGCAGTAGCAAACCAGTTCGTCGGGACGAAATTCGGCTTTTTCACCCACAAAGGGCTTTAAAATATCTCGGTTCATGTTTCTATCCAAAACAATGATATCGCGATTTGGATGGGAAATCAAGATCATGGTGGGTTCAAGGGTCTGTTTGAATCCACAGCGATTCTTTCAGGAGAAGAGATGTTCGGAGACAGATGGTGGGCAAAGGCTCCACCATTATTCCTTTGCATGAACTCCTGCATATGATAAAAAAAATCAGATCAACCCCAAGTTGTAACCAACCAAAATCTGGAGGTGAACGATGGCCAATTTTTTTTACGCTTGGAAAAGGGGATGTGGAATCGGCAACACGATGTTTTCAATTGGCAAGAGTCGCCCATTCCAAAGGGCATTCGGTAAACATTTTCTTTCATGAAGACGGTGTACTGTAGGCCAATTCGAAACGGGATCTGACCATAAAGACCCGGACCGGAGATGCCCCCGGAGATTATTTGCCTTGTTTGGTCGAAAAGGGGGCGCCCATCGGAGTCTGAATTCCATTTGCATCCGCCCGTCAGGTTGACGAGGCGACGTTTTTCTCGAACATGATGCTTGGCGGCGCATCTCACCTCATCGATTTGGCTGCCGAATCCAAGGTTTTCAATTTTTAAGGGGGCGCACCCTTTGCCGAAATGCTTCCCGAAAGCTCCGTCTTTCAAGGCAGATGGGCTCTACTAAAAGAGGCGACCGTATGGCCAGTGGAATTTCTTTTCGATGATCCTGATTGATAGGTTCCAAAAACCGTCTTTATTTTTGCCACAAAAAGAGGTGAGGCGATGTTAATTGATCAAGCAGATTTATTCGATGGAATGGATCGAATGTTTATCCAGGAATTTATGGCAAGTACTACAAAACAAATGTTCAATGCAGGCGACATCATTTTCCGTGAAGGGGAACACGCCAATTATTTTTATACGTTAATTGAAGGGAGTATTCGGCTAATAGTCGGCGAATCGAAAACGGAAGTTTATCAAATTACCCACCCCGGCGAAGCTTTTGGTTGGTCAAGCCTCCTCGATCGCAATTATTATTCTGCTACAGCTGAATGCTTGACGCCGACACATTTACACAAAATCGAAAGAATCGAGCTCGATAAGCTCCTTCAGAAATATCCTGAAAGAAATGGCACCTTTTATAAAAAAATCGCGGGCATGATTGGACATCGCCTCATTGAGTGTTATCGGCAAATGTAATC